>CAJFOX010000011.1 GCA_904397845.1 uncultured Oscillospiraceae bacterium | reverse complement strand
ATGATTGTTTTTCCTGCAAATCCAATCATTCCGGCTGACTACAAAAACCGAAGGGAGAGAACTTCCTTACGAAGCCTCTCCCTTAGGGGTGTCTTTTTCATTTAAAAGGCGATTTTCGAAAGGATGAAAAATGTTTCGACAGCTGCTGACATAAAGCGAGCGGGTACGGCAAGATTACACCAAGCGTCTGGCTTCTTTTATGGTACAGCCTGTTCTTTCGGATCGTGAAAAAGCGGGAAAGAAACCGTGATTGTGGTTCCTATCCCCGGTTTGCTGTCCATGGACAGCAACGCCTGATGCTGGATCGCAATATGCTTGACGATAGCAAGCCCTAAGCCGGTTCCACCGGTTTCTTTTGAGCGGCTCTTATCCACTCGGTAAAAGCGTTCGAATACTCGATCCTGATGGTCTGGCGCAATGCCAATGCCGGTATCGGAAACAACTAGCAGGACACGACCCTCCTGACAGGCAGTTCGCATCGTTACAGTGCCGCCCGGATGGTTATAACGGATAGCGTTGTCACAGAGGTTGAAGGCCAGTTCATTCAGAAGTTTCAAATTGCCGTTTACCGGGGCAGTTTCCCCCTCCGTTACAATAGAGACTTGAGCCTTTTGCGACTGCAGCTGTAGGCGTGCCTTGGTCTCCTGCACGACCTGGGCCAGATCGATCCGCTCGAAAAAGAGATCTTTTTTGCCCTCATCCAATTCGGACAATTTCATGATATCCCCGATCAGTTCCAGCAGACGCTGAGATTCGGAGTGAATTTTTTCCGCAAAGACGGGGATGTCTTCCGGTTTGGCAAGGCCGGTTTCGATCATTTCCGCATAGCCGGAAATGGAGGTCAGCGGCGTTTTCAGCTCATGAGAGACGTTTGCGGTAAATTCTTGCCGCATTTTGGCCGTTTCCATCTTCTTTTTCTGCTGTTCCTTTATCGTCCGGACAAAGGGGATTAATTCTTTATAAGGGGTGTTTTCCTCCATGGTGTCCATATGCTGCGCCATCGCTTCGATCGGCTTGATCAGCTGCTTGGTGAGAAGGGAGGAAAGGACAATCGAGATCAGAAGAATCAGAAACCCGATGACAATGACCATCGGCAAGGCTTTTTCAAAAATGGAATACATGTTACGGATTTCCATGGAAACCCGTAGGATACTGCCGTTTTGCAGGCGAAGCGCATAATAATAGGTATCGTATCCTAATGTGCTGGACTGCCGCATCGCTTCACCGGAACCGTTTTGTAAGGCTGATTGGATTTCGGGCCGGGAAAGGTGGTTGTCCATGCGGGATTCATCAGCGCGGCTTTCGTATTGGATCTGCCCGTCAGGAGAAATCAGCGTGATGCGCATTTGATCACTGCCATAGATCGCAAGCCGGTTTGGGTCGGTGAGAAAATCGTCATTTTTGGCGATAATGCCGGCGCTGTTCTGCAAATCCTCCTTGGTCTGCTCCTGAAACGCACTGTAAAAAACCAGCGTAAAGGAAACAGCCGTTAGCAGGATAGAAAGCAGGCCGATAAAAAGAAAACGAAAATTAATTTTTTCTTTCATATTGTATTTTCCTTACACCTCAATTTTATACCCTACGTTTCTAACGGTTTTGATCAGGGCACCCTGGCTGCCTAATTTCTGGCGCAGCGTTTTGACGTGCATATCGACGGTGCGGCTTTCTCCTTCATAATCGATGCCCCAAACGCGGTTAATTAATTTTTCCCGGGAAAGGACAATGCCGGGATTCTGCAGGAAAAATTTAAGCAGCTCATATTCTTTGTAGGTCAGCTCACACAACCTGCTTTCTGACCAGACCTGCCGTTTCTGGTCGTCCATCTGGATCTGTCCCAGAGCCAGCACGCCATCTCCGGAGGAGCTGGTTCGCCGCAGGACGGCTTTGACCCGGGAGATGAATTCCATGATGCCGAACGGCTTGGCTATGTAGTCATCTGCACCCAGATCCAGCCCTTTGACCGTGTCCAGTTCTGTCGTTTTGGCGGTGATCAGGATGACTGGAATAAAGCGGGTCCGCTGATTGGCCTTGAGCGTTTGCAGGATTTTAAGCCCGTCGTCTCCAGGCAGCATAATATCCAGCAAAATAAGGTCCGGCAGCTTTTTTTCACAGGCGGCGAAAAAAGAAACGCCGTCGTCAAATTCCTCGGTGAGATATCCGCTGTTTTTCAAAGCATAGCTTTCCATCTGGCGGATATTCAGGTCATCTTCTACAATATAAATCATATATATCATCCTTTCGTGATGCAAAATGACAAAATAAACGATTCGTCTTCTGATACCTTGCAGTGGTGATACCGTTTTTCGGACGTGCCGCCATATTCCATCTTATCTGAAAATGAGGTCTTTGCGTGTATCAAAGCCGCCGCAACAACCTACAGGCGCAGGATGCAGGTTTTGCTGTTGGCCGTGACAGATCACCGGTTTTCCCTAATGCCAACAAGCTTGGAAAACGTCTTCGTTGACAGGATTCCTGTTTGTTTTTTTCACAACCCTATTATGTAATAAAAAGGTAAAGTACATCCGGCGCTTTACGTAAAATTTAAGTAAAATACGGCCTGCAAAGCAGCTTTTCACCCTTTTTCGGTTTTTTGAAAGATTCTGGAAAAGAGGAAAAAGGGGGCGGACAAAAAGAATGTTTTTTGTAAAAGAATGGAAGCGCTGAGAAAAAAGGCTATTTTTGTTCCGGCAGTGTAACCGATTGGACTTTCGCGTTCCCCAGAAGATCCTTCCGCCGGTAGTCGAACAGCAGGACCACCGGTATTGTCGATCCGTTCAGGACATCGACAGAAAAAGGTTCAAAATGCACCAGCTTGTATAACAGCTTCGAATCGGTTCCCGGATCTTCCGGCAGGTAACGGGCGCGGTTTTCTTCCTGATCCAAAAATAGTAGCGCACGTTGTCGAAGAGGGGCGGCGTCGGGGCCGGGGAACCAGTCTGGGTGCCGTTTGGGGCGCTGGTGCAGGCAGTAGTCCAGCTTCAGATATTGGGACAGAAGCGAGGCGTCGATGCCGGGAATCTGTACGCAGAAGCGATGAAAAAAGCTGTAGCGCTGTTCCAACGACTGGCTTTCGTACTGGCGCCCTTCCCCGATAAAACGATCCCCAAGGGACTGGTAGAATAAGAAGGGATCTTCCAGCTGGGAAAAAAGCCAATGGAGGGTGTGGACAAATCGGCCGCTGTTATAATACTGTTCCACCATTTCCTCCACGGCCTTCAGTCGAAGAGTGTCCTGATAGGGAAGGTCCGGGGTGAACAGTACTTCAAACGGCGGATCGTCACGGCTGACAAGACCATATTTTTGCTGGTCATAAAACAGCCCGGCTCCTTTGAGGATTTTCAGAAATCCCAGTTGAAGCTGCTCTGGCTCCAGCGTATAAACATCGTTGAAGGAGCGGTGGAAAGACTCATAATTTTCGTATGGCAGCCCCGCGATGAGATCCAGGTGCTGATGGATATTGTGGAAAGACTTGATTTCCCGCACGGTGGCGCAGAGGAGCGGCCAGTTATTTTGCCGGCGGATGGCGCCGAGCGTTTGCGGGTTCGTAGACTGAACGCCGATTTCAAATTGGAACTGCCCGGGCCGGACCGTGCGGAGAAAATCCAATGTTTCCCGGTTCAGTAGTTCGGCGGTGATTTCAAAATGAAAATTGGTAATGCCGTTGTCATGGTCGTGCAGAAAACGCCAGATGGCCAGGGCGCGCTGTGCGTCGTAATTAAAGGTGCGGTCCACAAATTTGACCTGCCGGGCCTTGGCCCGCAAAAAAATCTCAAGATCGGCGAAGACCTTATCCAGTGGAGCGGCACGCACTCCTTTTTCGATAGAGGACAGGCAATACTGACACTGAAACGGGCAGCCGCGGGAAGATTCGTAGTATTTGATCTGTTCCACCGTGTCAGAAAGGTCCGCCTCGTAGGGAAAGGGAAGGGATGCCAGGTCCAGCGCAGACCGGGGCGGGTTGGTTCGAACCGCCTGACCAGACCGCACGGTCAGGCCAGGAAGAATTGTCCAATCAAGGCCGGATTCTCTGGCGGCAAGCAGATGGCGGACGGTTTCTTCGCCCTCCCCGCGGACGATCAGGTCAAATGCCGGATTTTGTCTTAGAAAAGCTTCGGACTCATAGCTGACTTCCGGTCCACCGCCGCCGATGAGGGCATCGGGCCGCAGTTTCCGGTATTCTGCCGCCAGGCGGCGCACCAGGTCAACGTTCCAGATATAGGTGGAAAACAACAACAGATCCGGCGAACGGCGAAAAATCTCGTCCAGAATAAAATCCATGCGGTTATTGATAGTCAGTTCCAGTATCTGCGGCGGCTGGGAAAGAAAGGGGGCCGCATATTTTTGAAGGTAACGGACAGCGATGTTGGAATGAATATATTTGGCGTTCAGCGCCAAAAGCAGGGTGCTCATGAGAAAACCCCCCTCAGAAATTGTTTTTTTTATTTTAGCACAGAAAAAGGAAAGCGCATATAGTTGTGTTCCCGTTTTTTCCTATTATAATAAAATAGAGCGCTCCCGGCAGCTTTTTTGATCAAACATGCTGCGGGGCGTTGATAGGACCGGGGAGTGCATAAGGCGGCCTGACTCAAATGGAAACATTTCCGCAGACTGCAGTAAGGATGGAACAAAAGATGCATACAAGAAAAAAACGAAAAGGCAGAATGACGCTTTTGGTCAGCGCCGGGTCGATTATGCTGTTTGGCGTGATAGGGGTGCTGATGGCCTGGATGAGCGGGGATGCAACAGATGACCTTGCGGAAAAATGGGCCGATTACGGTATTGTACTGGATGAAAACTGTGAATCAGGGCCATTAGAGCAGAATATGGACGATGATACACCAATGGAATATGGCTCTCTGCGTTACCAGCTGAATGCCGCGCCCTGGTTTGCGGACTGCGACGCCAAAGGAACGGTTTGCTTTCAAAATAACAGGGGAAACCGGCATTTTGTTCGAATTTCCTATCAGCTGGACAGCGGAGAAAAAGTATATCAATCGGAGATGATCCCTCCAGACAGCCATATTCACCGCGCCGGGCTGGATCAACAGCTGTCCCGGGGAGAGTATGGCGGCGTATGCCGCATCGAGTTGTTCGATATGGATTCGCTGGAACCAATTGGAATCCTGGAGGAAAACATCACCATTACCGTTCAGCGGTAAAAAACTTGCAGAATATATACTTATCTGGTATAATAACAAAATAAACGGGGTCTGCAAAACCGCAGGCTGATTTGCGGGCGGAAACAGGCTTTTGGCTTGCTTTCCAAACCGCTGTTTTGCGGAAATTCTGATAAAGGGGCGAGAGACGATGGTTGTACGCAGGCAATCCAAAATACGGCAGGCGATTTACGAGACGGTGGTGAGCCATCCGGTTCATCCAACCGCAGAATATGTTTACGAGCATTTAAAGCCCCGGCATCCTTCGCTCAGCCTGGGCACCGTATACCGTAACCTGGGTATTTTAGCAGAACAGGGACTGATTCGAAAAATTGGAGCTCAAGGGGATGCCGACCGGTTTGACGGCAATATGGAACCGCACTCCCACGTACAGTGCCGGGAGTGCGGCCGGCTGGAAGACGTTTTTTTGTCCTATGACGCGCAGATGGATGAAAAAGCACAGGAGGTCACCGGATTTCAGATTAAAGAACATTCTGTGATTTTTTCCGGGATTTGCCCTCAGTGTGCGGCAAAGGAAAAAACCGCTTAACGCGGAGGAGTGGGCTGGTCGGACAGTTTGGTTGGGCCGGTATGGCAAATGAGATCCAGTTCGGAACAGTTTTATGATTTTTTAAAGAGAACATGAGGTTCCTTTTGAGGGAATCTTGTGTTTTTTCTTGCTTTTTTTCCCATCGAGGGACTATAATACAGACATATGGTTTTGCGCCACGATGCGTGGCGACTTACATGGGAATAGGTGAAAAATGATGGAAAATCGTTGGAAGCAAGAAAAAAATCTGACCATGCTGCTTGACTTTTATGAACTGACCATGGCAAACGGCTATTTTAAACTGGGAGTCGGAAATCAAACGGCGGTATTTGATATGTTTTTCCGGAAGATACCGGATCAGGCGGGTTTTGCGATCTGCGCGGGGCTGGAGCAGCTGATCGATTATTTCGAAAACCTGCATTTCACAAAAGAGGATATCGAATACCTGCGGGGCCGTGGGATGTTTGACGAGGACTTTTTGGATTACCTGGCCAACTTTCACTTTGAATGCGATGTCTGGGCTGTGCCGGAAGGGACCCCGATTTTCCCCAACGAACCGGTGCTGATCGTAAAGGGGCCGATTATTCAGGCGCAGCTGGTGGAAACAATGGTACTTTTAACCATCAATCACCAATCTCTGATCGCTACCAAATCCAACCGGATTGTCCGCGCGGCACAGGGACGCTCCATTATGGAATTTGGATCGCGCCGGGCCCAAAGCTACGACGCCGCCATTTTAGGCGCACGGGCCGCGTATATCGCCGGGTGCGATGCAACGGCCTGCGCGATCGCCGACCGGGACTACCGGATTCCGGCAGTGGGAACAATGGCTCACAGTTGGGTTCAGATGTTCGGTGATGAATACGAAGCGTTCCAAAAATACGCGGAACTTTATCCGGATAATTGTGTGCTCTTGGTAGATACCTACAATGTGCTCAAATCCGGCATCCCCAACGCGATTCGCGCGTTTGACGAGGTACTGGCGCCGTTGGGTCTTCGTCCGAAGGGGGTGCGTATTGACAGTGGAGATATTGCATACCTGTCTAAAAAAGCGCGGAAAATGCTGGATGAAGCGGGCTATCCGGATTGCCCTATCGTGGCTTCTAATTCGCTGGATGAGTATCTGATCCGGGACCTGTTGTTACAGGGGGCCCAGATCAATTCCTTTGGCGTGGGAGAAAACCTGATTACATCTAAATCAGATCCGGTGTTCGGCGGCGTCTATAAGCTGGCCGCAGCGGAAGAAAATGGCCGGCTGATCCCGAAAATCAAGATCAGCGAGACCATTGAAAAGATCACCAACCCGGATTTCAAAACCCTTTACCGCTTTTACAACAAGGCTGACGGCGAAGCGGTGGCGGATTATGTCACCCTATTTGACGAAACGGTGGATACCGATCATCCGGTGACGATCTTTGACCCGGATGCGACCTGGAAAAAGAAAACGCTGACCAACGTCACAGCGAAAAAAATCCTGGTGCAGGTGTTTGAAAAGGGAAAATGTGTTTATAGCCGCCCCTCTCTGGAGGAGATCCGCGCTTACTGCAAAGATCAGGTAGACCATTTGTGGGACGAGGTCAAGCGGTTTGAAAATCCGCATAAGTTTTATGTGGATCTTTCCCCGAAACTCTGGGAAATCAAACAGCGGTTGTTGGAGAGCCACAGCCAGTTTTAAGGAATGGGGAGGCCTTGCTGGGAGGCCCCCGTCTTTTCTTTTTCCGGAATCATTGCAAAAACCGTAAAAAAATAGTAAAATGATAAAATACTGGGTTTGCAGATCCTTTTTTCAGTGGGGCAGCCAAACCGGTACAGATTATTTGACTGAGGTTTTGTAGTATGATTAGAAGTATGACCGGCTATGGCCGGGCTGAGGTTTTGGTGAATGGGCGCAATATTCTTGTGGAGATCCGTTCGGTGAACCACCGGTATTTTGAATTTTCCTGCCGGTCTCCCCGGGCTTACGGTTTTTTGGAAAGCCGGCTGAAAACCTATCTACAGGGCAAGCTTTCCCGTGGAAAGGTGGATGTGAACGTCAGTATTCAGACTGTCGAGGGCTCAAGCGCTAGCGTGCAGGTAAACCGGGAGCTGGCAGCGTCTTATGTGCAGGCACTGCGGGCATTGGAAGAACCGCTGGGGCTGCGTGACGATCTTTCATTAAGCGTGATTTCCCGCTTTTCGGATATCTTTACCGTCAACAAAGAGACAGAGGATGAAGACGCCATATGGGCGGATGTACTTCAGGTGGCTGATGAAGCGACCGGCCGGTTTGTCCAGATGCGTGAGACGGAAGGCGCGAAGATGAAAGAGGATGTGGAGAGCCGGCTGGATTTTATCCTGCAGGCGGTGGAACAAGTGGAAGCGCGTTCTCCCAAAACAGTGGAAGAATACCGTGCTCGCTTGTATAATAAAATGAGTGAGGTGCTGGGCAATACGCAGATTGACGAGCAGCGCATCCTGACTGAGGCTGCCCTCTATGCCGAAAAAATTGCAGTATCAGAGGAAACGGTGCGCCTGCGCAGCCATGTCGGCCAGTTCCGCACCATTCTGGCGCAAGGCGGGCCTGTGGGCCGCAAGTTGGACTTCTTGATCCAGGAATGTAACCGTGAGACAAATACGATTGGTTCCAAGGCACAGGATATTGAAATTGCCCGGATTGTGGTGGATATAAAAAGTGAAATTGAGAAAATCCGCGAGCAGATTCAAAACATCGAATAGATCGAAAAGGATGGACAAGGATGAAACTGATTAATATTGGATTCGGCAATATGGTTTCGGCAAACCGCCTGGTGGCGATTGTCAGCCCGGAATCCGCCCCTATCAAACGAATCATCCAAGATGCCCGGGAGCGGGGGACGCTGATCGACGCAACTTATGGGCGGCGGACCCGAGCGGTGATTATCACGGATTCGGATCATGTGGTACTGTCAGCGGTGCAGCCGGAGACAGTAGCAAACCGCCTGTCCGACGAAGAGGATGAGGAGTTGGAAGGCAATGAATAGAAAAGGACTTTTGCTTGTGTTTTCCGGCCCATCCGGCGTTGGGAAAGGAACCGTTCTCAAAGAATATCTGGACAAACACCCCAATACGGTTTTTTCTGTTTCGGCAACGACCAGAAAGCCCCGGGAAGGGGAAATCCACGGCCGGCATTACTTTTTTCTGAGCCGGGAGGAGTTTGACCTGCTGGTAGAAAACGGCGGACTGTTGGAATACGCGCAGTTTGCGGGAAATTTCTACGGAACGCCCAGAGAAGCGGTAGAACAAAACCTGGAAAAGGGAATTGACGTTGTGCTGGAAATCGAAGTACAGGGCGCTTTGCAGGTGAAGGAGAAATGTCCCGATGCACTGCTCGTTTTTGTTATGCCGCCTTCCTTTGAGGAATTGTGCCGCCGGCTGGCGGGCCGCGGCACCGAGGATGCGGCGGCCGTAGGGCGCCGCCTTTCCAATGCGGCCAGGGAAATGGAAGCCGCCAAGCATTATGATTATATCGTGGTCAACCAAACGGTGGAGGATGCGGTCGATCAACTGGAACAGATCGTATGCGCGGCGAAACACACTGCAAAATATTTAAGAGAATTTATTGATGAGGTGGAATATGATGCTGAGACCTGCTGTAAGTGAGATTTTAAAGGATGGCCAGAGCTATTACAGCCTGGTGATCGCTGTGGCCAAGCGGGCGCGCCAGATTGCCCAGGAGGCGGAAGAAGAACACATCGTTTTGACCGAAAAGCCGGTCAAAATTGCAGTGAATGAGCTGGCTGCCGGCAAATATAAGATTGTCGAGCCGGAGCATATCGGCGATACCCCGGAAAAATAAAGGAGAGGATTCCGATTCTACCTTATGAGGCGGCCTGTGTGGCAGTGGATAAGGCAGCTTACCATTTTGATAAGCTGTATAGTTATGCCATCCCGGTGGAATTCGCGGCAACTTTGCGGCCGGGAATGCGGGTGCTGGTGCCCTTTGGCGGCGGCAACCGCAAGCGGCAGGGCATCGTGCTCGGCCGAAAACCGGTTCAAAGCCTGGAAAAACTCAAGCCGTTGGTCTCGATACTGGACAGCGAGCCGGTCCTCTCGCCGGAGCTGCTCCGGCTGGTTTCTTTTTTAAAAGAGACCACCTTCTGTTCCTATTTCGATGCGGTCAAAGCAATCCTGCCCGGCGGCATTGGCTATCGGATGCGGTATGATTACGGCCTGTCACCGTTATGGAACGGAGAGGAGAAACCGTTAGAGGAGGACGAGCGGAAGCTTGTATCCTACCTGGAAAATAAAAAGGGCATGGTGCCGGAAGAAAAACTGCTGGGGCTGTTGGGCCTGTCGGCAGAGAGCACATTGCTGGGCCAGATGCTGCAAAAAGGGATTCTGGTACGGGAGGAAACGGCAAAACGGCGAATGAAAGATGAAACGGTGCGGATGCTGGCGCTGTCTTTGCCGGAAAAAGGGCTGGAAGGGATACGCCTGACCCCAAAACAAAAAGAAGTGCTGAATTTTCTGCAAACGGTGGAAACGGCTTCTGTCCGGGAAACGGTCTATTTTACCGGCGTGACCGAGGCGGTATTCCGCACCCTGCAGAATAAAGGGCTTTTGTATTACTATGACGCAGAAATTTTCCGGCAGGCACCGGATCAGGAGGCCGCTCAAAAAGAGCTGCCTTCTTTGACGCCGGACCAGGAGGCCGCATATCAGAGCCTTTTGCGGGATTATGAAAAAAAAGAAGCTTCTACCGCCCTTTTATACGGCGTGACGGGGAGCGGAAAGACTCAAGTTTATTTAAAGCTCATTGCAAAAGCGGTGGAAGAAGGCCGTCAGGCGATTGTACTGGTGCCTGAAATTTCGCTGACGCCGCAGGCTATCGCTGCGTTTACCGCCGTTTTCGGAGGGAGGGTGGCGATCCAGCACAGCGGACTTTCGCTGGGTGAGCGTATGGATCAATGGAAAAAAATTCGCGCCGGACAGGTTTCCATCGCTGTGGGAACCCGATCGGCGATTTTTGCCCCTTTTACGAATCTGGGCCTTATCGTCCTCGACGAAGAGCAGGAGCATACCTATAAGTCAGAAGCGAGCCCCCGCTTTCATGCCAGGGATGTGGCAAAATTCCGCAGTGCCCAGAACAACTGCCTGTTAGTGCTGGCTTCGGCTACGCCCTCTGTGGAAAGCTACTATTATGCTCAAAAGGGCGCTTATCATCTGGTTTGCCTGAAAAAGCGTTTTGGCGGTGCGCTGATGCCGAAGGTAGGAATTGTGGATATGGGCCGGGAGCTGCAGGATGGAAACGATTCGCAGTTGAGCCGGGAGCTGCTGGCCGAAATGAAAGAAAATTTGAAAAACCAGGAGCAGACTATTTTGCTTTTAAACCGGAGGGGGTATCATACCAGAGCCATCTGCACTGGCTGCAATACAGCGGCATCCTGCCCTAACTGCAGCATTGCCATGACTTACCACGCGGCTAACGGGAGGCTGATGTGCCACTACTGCGGGTACTCCCGTCCGGCGGATGAGCGCTGCCCAGTCTGCGGAGGCCGATATCTGCGGTACCAGGGCATTGGGACCCAAAAACTGGAAGAAGAACTCCACGAGCTGTTTCCAGACGCACGCGTACTGCGGATGGATGCGGATACAACCATGAATAAGAATGCGCACAGCAAAAAATTCAAGGCTTTTGCCGATGGCGCGTATGATATTATGGTAGGGACTCAGATGGTGGCCAAAGGGCTGAATTTCCCCCGGGTCACGCTGGTAGGAGTGCTGGCGGCGGATGCTTCGCTGTTTGGAGACGACTTTAAGTGTCAGGAAAGAACCTTCAGTTTGATCACGCAGGTGATCGGGCGCAGTGGCCGGGGGGAAAAGCACGGCCGGGCCATCATTCAGACCTACGTACCGGATAACAAAGTAATCGAACAGGCATCCTGCCAGGATTATGAAGGTTTTTTTAAGGAAGAGATCTTAAGCCGTAGGATCATGCTCTATCCGCCTTTTTGCAGCATCTGCGCCATCGGTTTTTCCGGGCCTTTAGAATCGCAGGTGGTAGGCGCCGCAAAACGTTTTTTAAGGGATTTAAAACAGACAGCGGCGGCACAATACCCCTCCCTTCCGCTTCGGGTTTTGGGGCCTACGGCGAATATGATTGTAAAAATAAGCGGAAAATACCGCTATAAAATATTGATTAAATGCAAAAATACCGCGGATTTTCGCCGGATGATCGCAGATCTTCTGATTCGGTCCGGCAAAGACCCGCAGAATAAGCAGGTCGTGGTATTTGGCGATCTGTATTATGACGGTTCCATGTAAGGAGGGAATGTTTTTGGCTATTCGGGAAATTGTAAAAGAGGGGAATGACTGTCTGCGGAAGGTCTGCCGACCGGTGGAAAAGTTTGACGAGCGTCTGGCCATCCTGCTGGATGACATGGCCGAGACCATGTATGAAGGCAACGGCGTGGGGCTTGCCGCTCCTCAGGTCGGGGTGCTGCGCCGGGTAGTGGTGATTGACTGTGGCGATCGGCTGTATGAGTTGATCAACCCGGAGATTATTGCTCAGGCGGGCGCTTTGGACGAGGCGGAGGGCTGTCTGTCCAGCCCTGGAGAATATGCTTTGGTGCGCCGTCCGGAGAAAGTGGCCGTTCGGGCAAAAGACCGCCATGGCAAGGAGTTCGTACTGGAGGGAGATCACCTGCTGGCCCGGGCGATCTGCCATGAATGCGACCATTTGGATGGGCGGCTATTTAAGGATATCGCCATCCGGATGCTGCGCCAGGACGAAAACGGGAATTGGAAATAGTCATGATAGGCAAGGTGAAATAATGCGTATTGTGTATATGGGAACGCCGGATTTTGCCGTTCCTACGCTTCAGGCACTGCTGGATAGCACCCACCAGGTGGTGGGCGTATTTTCCCAGCCGGATCGGCCCAAGGGCCGCGGCTATAAGCTGATGCCGCCTCCGGTGAAAGAATTGGCGCTGGCGCATGGAGTGCCAGTGTATCAGCCAGTGAAGATGCGGGATGGTACTGCATTGGCGATTTTAAAGCAGCTGCGGCCCGACGTGATTGTGGTGGCGGCTTATGGGAGGCTTTTGCCTAAGGAGATTCTGGAACTGCCGGCGTACGGGTGCATCAATGTCCACGCCTCTCTGCTTCCCCGGTACCGGGGAGCCGGGCCGGTGCAGTGGAGCGTGATAAACGGGGAAAAGGCCACTGGCGTGACTACTATGTTTATGGGCGAAGGACTGGATACCGGGGACATCCTGGAACAGGTGCAGACGCCGATTGGCCCGGAGGAGACCGCTGGAGAGCTGATGGGGCGCCTGGCGGAAATTGGCGCGCAACTGCTTTTGCACACCCTGGAGCTGCTGGAATCGGGAAAAGCGATTCGGACAGTACAGGATGAGTCGCTGGCGACCTACGCGCCGATGCTTCAAAAATCTGACGGCGCGCTGGATTTTTCGCAATCGGCTCAAAAGCTGTATGACCGAATCCGCGGGGTATCTCCCTGGCCGTCCGCTTATGCCTATTTGGACGGCAAGCGGCTCAAAATACACAAAGCGGCGCCATTATCGGATCAGGCTGGCGAACCGGGTGTGATTCAGGATGGCAAACGGCTGATCGTTGGCTGCGGCGAGGGTTCGTTAGAGCTTTTGGAGGTGCAGCCGGAAGGGGGCAAACGGATGCGCGGAGAGGATTTTTTGAGGGGACGCCGCCCCCATGCGGAGAAAAAATTCACATCCTGCCCATCAGAACGACATAATTAACCGCTATAATAAAGAAAAACGCTTTTTGCGAAAGCAAAATCTAAGGACGAGCGGCTAAAAAGAGTGGTTATGATTTTCTGATAAAGGAAGCGTGTGTATGTTTTATAGTTTGTTTGACCCATATTACTGGATTTTGATTGTGCCCTCCCTTCTGCTGGCAGTTTTGGCGCAGATGATGGTCTCTACCAATTTTAAAAAATATTCTGCGGTATATAATCAGCGTGGTTATACTGGCGCTGATGCGGCACGTATGATTTTAGACAGTAATGGGCTTTATCATGTGCGCATTGAGAGGGTGCACGGCAATCTGACCGACCATTATGATCCGAAGGACGAGGTGATTCGTTTGTCCGACTCGGTTTACGGCTCGGCTTCCGTAGCTGCAGTAGGCGTTGCCGCTCACGAAGCGGGGCATGCGGTACAGCACGCCACCGGTTATGTGCCGATTCGGATTCGTTCGGCGATTATCCCTATCACTCAGATCGGGTCTCAGCTGTCAATTCCGCTGATTCTGTTGGGATTTTTGTTTCAATTTCAGCCGCTAGTTTTTGCGGGGATCCTGTTTTATGCAACAGCCGCGCTGTTTCAGCTGGTCACGCTGCCGGTAGAATTCAATGCCAGTTCCCGTGCAATGAAAGTGCTGGAACAGTCCGAGATGTTGACAGGAGATGAGCTGACCGGGGCGGCGAGGGTGCTGCGGGCAGCGGCAATGACCTATGTGGCGGCCCTGCTGACCGCTTTGGCACAGCTTTTGCGCTTGATTTTGATTTTTGGCGGCCGCCGCCGAGATGATTAAAAAACGATTTTAGGTGACGCAGGTGAACAGTGGTAGACGGGTAGCGGTTCAAGCCCTTTTGCGGGTAGAAACCGCTGGCAGCTATTCCAATATTGTGCTGGATCAACAGCTTCAGTCCAGCGGACTTTCAGCTCGAGACAGGGCTTTTGCCAGTGCGCTTTTTTATGGCGTTTTAGAAAAAAAAATTACGCTGGATTATGTCATTTCGCAGTATGCCCGTCTGCCTTTGGAAAAAATGGATCCACTGGTCCGCCAGCTCTTGCGTCTGGCTCTTTATCAGATTGCCTGTATGGACAGTGTGCCGGAGTCGGCTGCTGTTAACGAATCAGTCAGTCTGGCAAAAGAAATGGGGAAGGGGCGCGCCGCCGGGTTTATTAACGGCGTGTTGCGCTCCTTTTTGCGGGCAGGCGGCAAAATATGTCTGCCGGAGCCGGATCGGGACCAGGCTGAATGGCTTTCCTTGGCTTACTCGGTCCCCCGGCCGTTGATTCAGCTTTGGCAAATCCAATATCCCCAGGAGGATTTAGAGCAGCTTTTGCAAGGGATAACGGGGCATGCGCCGCTGTTTGCCCGGGTGAATACTCGTCGGATAAATGCGCGGGACCTGTGCATCCAGCTAAGGGATGAAGGGGTGGAAGCGCAGATTTATTCTGATTTTCCCAATTGTGTTATATTACGCCATACGGGAGCATTGGAGCGATTAGAGGCGTTTCAGCAAGGCCTGTTCCATGTACAGGATTTGTCCGGGCAGGTTTGTGTGTCCGCATTGGGCGTTCAGCCGGGAATGAGGGTCTTGGACTGCTGTGCTGCACCGGGCGGGAAATCCTTTACGTTGGCGCAGCGGATGGAGAATGAGGGAGAACTGGTGGCCGGAGACCTGTATCCGAAAAAAGCTGCCCTGATTGGCAAAGGGGCAAAACGGCTGGGCCTTTCCTGCATCCGTGCGATTGCGGCGGACGCCGGCGTCTATTCGCCTGCGTTGGGTTTGTTTGACCGGGTTTTATGCGATGTGCCATGTTCCGGATTTGGCATTATCCGGCGCAAACCGGAGATCCGCTACAAAAATTTGGATACCTTGCGGGATTTACCCTCTGTTCAGTATAAAATTTTGGAAACCGCAGCACAATATGTGAAGGAGGGCGGCCAACTGCTCTACTCCACCTGCACGCTGAACCGGAATGAAAACGATGATGTTGTCCAGCGGTTTTTGAAGGAACATCCGGCGTTTATGCCGGCTGTTTTTCCGAAGGAGACGCTGCGCTTCCTCGATTTGGACGACGGGTTCAGCGCTACGCTGATGCCGCATCGAAACGGCACGGACGGTTTTTTCTTTGCACTTTTTTCCCGCAGAGGATGACGGGTGAATTTTTGTGCAGAGGGGAGGCAGGATAGATGGAAAAGGTGGATATCAAATCAATGACGCTGTCAAAGCTGGAGGAATTCTGTACCGGGCAGGGACTGGCAAAATTCCGCGCCGGGCAGATTTTTCAGTGGATGCACCAAAAACAGGTGGATTCCTTTGAACAGATGACAAATCTTCCTGCAGAGCTTCGAAAAACACTGTCGGAAACCTGCCGGATCTCCGGTATTTCCATCCGGCGCAAGCTGGTTTCTCAAATCGATGGGACAATCAAATACCTGTATGAATTTGGGGATGGGGAGACGGTGGAAAGCGTGCTGATGCAGTATCGGCACGGGTACAGCCTTTGTATTTCCACTCAGGTAGGTTGCCGGATGGGTTGCCGCTTCTGCGCCTCCACTCTGTTGGGGCTGGAACGCTCCCTGACTCCGGCAGAAATGCTGGATGAAGTTTACATGGCCGGCAAGGACAGCGGGAAAAAGATTTCTTCTGTTGTTTTAATGGGGATTGGAGAGCCTCTGGACAATTTTGATAACGTGATGGACTTTTTGGAAATTCTGTCTTCGCCGCAGGGGCTAAACTTGAGTCTGCGACACGTTTCTCTTTCCACCTGCGGCTTAGTGGACGGTATTTATCGGTTGATGGAAAAAAAGCTGCAGCTGACCTTGTCCATTTCTCTGCACGCCCCCAACGACGAGATCCGTTCCCAAACGATGCCGATAAACCGTAAGTATCCCATGGATGAGCTGCTCAGGGCCTGCCGGGAATATTTCCGGCAGACGGGGCGGCGAATATCCTTTGAATATGCGCTAATCGAAGGGGTAAACGACACCCCGGAGTGCGCGCAGCAGCTGAGCCAGAAGCTTAAGGGCATGGGTGCCCATGTGAATTTGATTCCGGTCAATCCGGTGAAGGAGCGCGGTTACCGCAGAAGCTCCCGTGACAGGATTCAGCAGTTTCAACAGATCCTGGAACGAAACCGTATCACCGCAACTGTGCGCCGGGAATTGGGCGGCGACATCAATGCCGCTTGTGGGCAGCTGAGAAGGGATGACAAAGGAGGAAGATCATGCTGAGGATAGCGGGAAAAACAGATGTCGGGAAAAAGCGGGCGGCCAATGAGGACGGCTTTTTTGTGGCGAAGCTTTCTTCGGACGCGGCCTATGCTGTGGTCTGCGACGGAATGGGCGGGGAAAATGGCGGGCATGTGGCCAGTTCCTGCGCCGTAGAGCAGATTCGAAAGATAGTAGAGGACAGTTACCGGGATGATTTTAACGAGAATTCGGTAAAAAATATGATGCTTTCTGCAATTTCTGCTGCCAATGCACAGGTTTTTTCCATCGCAGAAAAAAACGATTCCCTCAAAGGGATGGGCACCACTGTAATTTTAGCGGTGGTTCGGGGGTCTATTATACATATTGCGTATGCCGGGGACAGCCGGGTTTATCTGATAGACGAAAACAGCGTGCGGCAGCTGACCCGAGATCACAGCATGGTTCAGATGATGGTGGATCGGGGTGAAATTTCGGCGGAGGAAGCGCAATATCATCCGGAAAAGCATTATATTACCCGAGCGCTTGGCGTAGGAGGAACGCTGGATATCGATTATCTGGAAGAGGAAATGCCGGAGAAGGGCGCCGTGCTCCTTTGTTCCGACGGGCTTTCCAATTACCTGGATCAGGAGGATTTACACCGCCTGATCTGGGATAGCGACGCGTTTTCGGCGGTGAACCAGCTGATTGGCCAGGCCAACGCCATGGGCGGCGCGGACAACATTACGGCGGTTCTGATTGCAAGATAGATCTTGCCCAATACTGCAAGACCAGGAGGCAGACGATGGATAATTTGATAGGCAAAAAACTGGATGGGCGATATGAAATTTTGCAGCTCATCGGTGTTGGAGGCATGGCGAATGTATATAAGGCCCGGGATGTGATCGACGAGCGTCTGGTGGCGGTCAAAATTCTGCGGGAGGAATACGCTTCCAATGAAGAGTTTGTGCGCCGGTTCAAAAACGAATCCAAGGCAATCGCGGCGCTGAACCATCCCAATATTGTAAAAGTATACGATGTCAGCTTTTCGGATAAAATGCAGTCGATTGTGATGGAGTATATCGACGGCATAACTTTAAAAGACTATATTGACCAGCAGAAAATTATCCGCTGGAAAGAAGCGGTGCATTTTACTGTACAGATCCTGCGTGCGCTGCAGCACGCCCACGACAAAGGGATCGTCCATCGGGACATTAAGCCCCAGAACATTATGCTTCTGCAGGACGGCACTATTAAGGTGATGGATTTCGGCATCGCCCGTTTTGCGCGCAGCCAGATGGCGACAATTACGGACAAAGCAATCGGTTCGGTGCATTATATCAGCCCCGAGCAGGCCAGGGGAGAGAAAACGGATGAAAAGACCGACCTGTATTCGGTAGGCGTGATGCTGTTTGAAATGTTGACGGGTAAGCTGCCGTTTACGGCGGACTCCGCAGTCTCGGTGGCGATTCAGCAAATCCAGTCCAAACCAAAGCGGCCGAGGGAATTAAACCCTTCGATCCCGGAAGGTCTGGAGCAGATTACCATGAAAGCCATGCAGAAGGATCCGGCAAAGCGCTATCAGTCCGCGGCAGAAATGCTGCGGGATATTGATGAATTTAAACGCAACCCGTCTATTGCATTTGCCTATAAGTATCTTTCCGCAGAAGAGGAAGAAGCGCAGCTCGCGGAAAAAAAGCATGCGCAAACCAATGCGAAAGCAGGCGGCACAAAAAAAACAAACAGAAAAAACAAGACTGTTTCGGAGGATGCGCCGGCAGATGTAGAAGTTGTGGTGAAAACGCCGTACCTGGCTATGCTGGGGGGGATTTCCGCGGCATTTGTGCTGGTTACCTGCCTGTTTATTTTTCTGATGTTTTATTTTAATAATCCCTTTGTTTCGGTAGATGAAGTGGAATTGCCGAACTTTGTAGGAATTCAGTACGAAAGCGTGCTGAACTCCAGTAAATATTCTGATTTTAACATTGTCGTGGAGGAAACGGTATACAGTGATGAGTATGAAAAAGGCGTAATCTGCGAGCAGAAGCCCAAATACCCCAAAACCGTAAAAAAGGGTTCAGAGGTGAAAATTAAGGTCTCCAGCGGCGCGCAGAAGATCACCATCCCGGATTTCTCCAATCAGGAGGCGACGCAGGTCTATGCGGAGCTGAAGAACCTGGGGCTGGAATATACCGAGTCCCGCATGAATCATCCGTCGATTGCCAGCGGCTATGTCATCAGGACAGAACCGACGAAGGGCAGCGAGGTAAAGGCGGGAACAACGGTGACCGTTTATGTCAGCCTGGGCGCTCAGACAGTGATGAAGCAGGTGCCGGATGTAACTGGGATCAATGTGGATGACGCCAAAAGGATTTTGGAAAGCTATGGACTGAAGGTTGGTACGGTGAATCTGGATGAAACCAGCGACGAGCCTTATGGCACTGTCTTGTCTCAGGATCCCGGCGACGGCAATATGGTGGCTACCGGATCCTTTGTGAATCTGACGGTCAGCCAAGGGGATTCGGTGATCAATCGCCTGACGATCACGGTGCCTATGCCGTCTTCCATCGACCGCGATGTGACGGTATCCGCTTATCTGGACGATATGGAGGTTCGGCGGGAGACGATCAACCCCAAGAATACGACTTCCTGGAGGCCGTCTTTCTCCGGAGAAGGAATTGGCCGGGTAAAAATTTATATTGACGACGAAATTTATATGGAATATATCGTAGATTTTGACGAAGGCATTCATGAAATCGATTCTGACTATTCACAGGATTTTCAGTAAGTGAAAGGGCTTCCCAATGGGGAAGCCCTTTGATCAAAGAGCGCGTTTCAGCTGGGAGGAAACAGGTTTGCAGGGCAGGATTTTAAAGGCAACAGGGGGGTTTTATTATGTGCTTTCGGGCGCGGTACTGTATGAGTGCCGTGCCCGGGGGCTGTTTCGTAAAAACGGGGTCTCTCCATTGGTGGGGGATTGGGTAGAAATCGAAGAAAGTGCCGGAGAGAAGGGGTATATAACCCAAATCCTGAACCGGAAAAACAGCCTGATACGCCCTCCGCTGGCCAACTTGGATCAGTTGTTTCTGGTCGTTTCAGTGGCGGATCCGCAGCCCAATTTGCTGGTGCTGGACAAGCTGATCGCGATTGCGGAATACAAAAAGATCGAACCGTTGTTAATCGTTACAAAGACCGATTTGGGGGAATGGGAATCCCTTGCCTCGCTTTATCAAAAAGCGGGATTTCAAGTTTTTTGTACCGGTTTGGATTCTGACAGTGATCTGGAACCGCTGCGCCGGGCGATGGAAGGGAAGATCAGCGCCTTCTGCGGTAATTCCGGAGTGGGAAAATCCAGCCTTTTAAACCGGCTTGACAGCCGGCTGGACTTGTCTACAGCACAAATCAGCCAAAAACTTGGGCGTGGCCGCCATACGACCCGGCACATCCAGCTGTATCCCGTTTCGAATGGAGGCTATATCGCGGATACCCCTGGCTTTTCTTCTCTGGATTTGGAGCGTTACGAGGTGATTTTAAAAGATCAGCTGCAGTACTGTTTCCGTGAATTTGAACCTTATTGGAATCAATGCCGGTTTACCGGATGCTCGCACACCAAAGAAAGCGGTTGCGCGTTGTTGGCAGCATTGGAAAAAGGCGAAATTTCCCCTTCCCGCCATGCCAGCTACTGCACCTTATATGAGGCGGCAAAAAACATCAGGGAATGGGAATTACAGAAAAAATGAAGGGATGGTTTTATGGCGCGCTGTGTGATTGTTGGAGCCGGTGAGCTGGATTCAAATTTTTTGGAAAATTTTCCTTGGCATGAAAATGATTATATTATCTGCGCGGATGGAGGCCTGTACCATGCGCAGCGGGCGGGGATCCATCCGGATTTGTTGATAGGAGACCAGGATTCCTTTGTTGAGGGTTTTCCCAAAGGAATCCCCGCGCTGACCTGCCGTCCGGAAAAAGATGATTCGGACATGATGCTGGCGGTGAAAGAGGGGATTGCCCGCGGCTACGAAGATTTTGTGCTGCTGGGCGCCACCGGCGGGCGCTTTGACCATACGCTGGCGAACCTGCAAACGGTTGCCTACGGGCTGGAGCAGGGCGTTTTTGTTATGATCGCCGACCGGGACAACATGATTACCATGCTGCGGGACGGATCTGTTTCTATGCCGCGGATGGAGGGCTATTATCTTTCCGTTTTTTCCTATACGCCCTGCTGTGAGGGAGTTACGCTGACGGGGGTAAAATACCCGCTACAGAAGGCGCGGCTGACAAACTGGACGACGCTGGGGCTGAGCAATGAGATCCTGGCAGAAACCGCACAGATCGCAGTGGAAAAGGGAACCCTGGTCGTCGTCCTTTCCAAGGACAGGCGGAGGTAAATCTGCTTTCACCAACCTGGTTGCCATTGTATATAATGAAGCAAATCCCATTTGAAAGGGCGGTAAGAATGAAAGTCGTCGTCATGAAATGCCCCAGAATCCTTTCACCATTGCTGCGCCTGTTTTTTCATATAAAACGGGACGAAAACTGACAAAAGCTGCCTTGTATTACGCAAGGCAGCTTTTTGTTTGATTTTATCCGGTGGTTCTGGAAAAGGAAGCGGATGATCCTGCTTTTTGGGCCGGCAGCAAAAAGGATTTATCCCAATTTCTGTTTACATTCCCAAAAAGTTAATATATAATGGGGATGGAGAAAACCCAAAGGCGGAAAAATCCATACCGGAAGATAAAACGCTTTCCTATGACGAATCTTGTAAAAATGAGCGTGGTTTCTATTTTGATACAGTGACAAAATCAAAGCAGTATTTGAATATGATGATTAACGCCTTTACGCCGCTTGTCAATAAAGAAGCGAGCGGATCGATGATCCGGATCGTTATATTTGGCTGGTCGATGGAGGCGGTCATGTCAATGATCATAACAAAAGTATATAGCGGGTATATTGAAGTTTATCATGCGAATTGGCCCAGCAATGGAACGGTTGCCGTTACAAGATTTTCCAAATCAGATTTTTTTGACCGCTATAAGGTCGTACAACATGTTCAGGATCCAAGGAGTTGACGGGAAATGAGAAAAGCCGCGTTCTATTATCTGTTTGTTTTTCTGATCCTTTTTTTGGCAGGATGTGCCGGAGGAGAATCTGCTGGATTGTCCGAGCAGGAAGAAAACGTCTCATCTGTGCCCGGCGAAACTGTATCCTCCTGGCCTGATGATCAGCAGGATTCTGAACCGGAAGAGCAAAAGGATCCGGAGCACCTCCTAATTGAGGGAGATGAATCGACTGTGTACCGGTTTATCGTAAGCGGATATGGATCCGGCGATAAGGACTATGAGGAATATTTCTCCAAGGAAAGGTACATAGAAAGCTTATCAGGTATGGGGACCGGCAGCCTGGAATGGGGAGGGAATCACTGTTCCTTTTTGATCCGAACGCTAGAGGGACCGGTCGAAATTTACCGCAACCGCTGGCCGATGGACGACGCCTATTTCTTTGACAGAACCGTGATTTATTTCGTCTATGATAAAACCCTGTATCGGCTTTTTATCCATTCAGGTCAGCTGGATCCCATTTTTACATCCGACCAGGAATTCTTTTTCTATCCCATTACGAACGTTCAAACCATGATTTTGTACCCCAATCCGGATTTTACAAAGGCGATAGAGACATACGGTGCTGACTTCCTTCCGGCGGATCATCCCAATCAATATATCGGTTATCTCTATAACAGCCAAACGGAAGAGATGCTTCCCTTCTCTCCAGCCGATCTCGGATACGAGGAGAATATGCAGATCACACTCATTCCACGGGAAGAAATCGTATCACTGAGCTGATATGGGGACAGCGCAAAATAAGAGCCCGGCTATCCAGACAGATAGCCGGGCTCTGGTTATGGTCCGCAGCAAATGGAAAAATCAAAAACAAAAAGCCGGTTCCGATTCGATTTGCCACGCACAAAGTTATGAATAAATGAAGTTTTTGAGGATTTGAATATTGGTTTCCCAGTCCAGGTCCAGCAGGCTACGTCCGTCGGAAGTGGTTTTGCTGCCATAAGTGCCATCTGCAGGAATGGTCATCTGCTCGATTTCGCTGTTGGTAAAGCCGGGCGCATCCATTAGCAGAGAAGTAATCTCCGACTTGGTAAAGTTTGTTTTTACCAGCGGCAGCGCTGTATCCAGAAGATTGTTCCATTCGAATACACTCATGGTTTTAACCTTTTCAAACGCGGCGGATATTACGTTGCGTTGCCGTTCGATTCGCTGCCAGTCGCTGTCGATAAAACGCTGACGGGCATATTGCAGCGCGTCATAGCCGTCCAGATGATTCCAGCCTTCATGTACCTCGTTCCTGGTAATGGCGTTGGTATAAATTTCGCCATTCAGCCCCTGCGCCTCCAACGCGGTCAGTTCGATATCCACGCCTCCAATCGCGTCGATAATCTGTTCAAAGGCATTGAAGTTAACCCGTACATACCGGTCTACATCCAAATCAAAGCATTCCTGAATCGTTTTAAGAGTCAACGCCGCTCCGCCATAAGCGAAAGTATGAGTCAGCCAGTCATCCTCCTGCCCTTCAATAGGAACACCGATTCCCCGCTCCAGGCTGGTTAAGCGTATTTTGTGCGTTTTCCGATTCAGGGAAAGAATCATCATGCAGTCGGAACGGGCATTGTCGCTGTATTCTTCTGAACGTTCGTCGGTTCCAAGCAGAAGAACGTTGAGAACGTCGTCGTTCCACAGATTCTGGTCGTCATAGATTTCTACTACAGACTGGCCGTCTTCCTGGCCAGGCGTATTCTCGTAATCGATTTTATCCAGCATATGGTTAATATACAAGGCGGCGGTGCCCAATACGCATAGAGTAACGCCCAGCAACACGGAACAGACGACAATAATCGTCTTTTTTGCACTTCGGCCATTATTCGGTTTAAAATTTTTTTTTGACATCCCAAACCATCCTTTTTGCTATGCCATACAAAGGAATCCCTTTGTCCCAAACGGCATCCCGTCCAATGCCGATTGGATTGGCAGAGTGATTTTCTTCATTTTTTGACTGCTGCATTATACTCTTTTACCGAAAAAAGTGCAAGAAAAATTTTTCTTCTCGCATACGAACAAATCCTTTTCTATTATAAAGGGTAAAATAAAGCAGAAGAAAAAAAGAATGTGAATAAATCTAAAATTTTTGTCGAAAATTAGCGGCAGATCCATTTTTTATAACCTGCGCAGAGCATGTTGCATTTCTAAAAAGGGGAAATATTTCCACTATGCCGGGAAAAATTTTTTCCTGACGGGAAGATGTCTAATCTTACGCTGCCGAAAGGGGGCAGGAAAGTTGTTTTTTTCATAAATCGGGAGCTGTCCGGATAACCATAAAGCCAATGTGCAATTCACAATCGGCAGCGCCCAAAAAGATGGGAGGATTCCGAAAGACAGCAGCCGTTTTCCCCATAAGCGCCGATAAACGCCTTCCCAAACTGCCCTTTTTTCATGGCAAAGCCGCACAGATCCTTCAAAAAGGCGACGCGATGTCATGGAGGGGTCCGCCGCCAGCAGCCAGGGAACCCAGAAATACCGGCGGCCGGCATACTTTGCTCCTGCCATTCCACATAACAGCAGGCCGGTACTTGCGATCAGGCATAAAAGGGACAGAGACCTGCCAAGATCATTGGTGGATTGGCGATAAATGACAGCTGAGACAACTGCGGCAATGCCGGATGGCAGCAGTCCCAGCAGAATAAGAACAGCCCGGCAGAAAACGAGTTGAAATCCGGTAAAAACCGCCTTGCCGTAAAGGCGGAAAGAGGAAAAATAATAAAAAACAGACGGGACGCGCAGCTTGCCCGGACGGCAGATTTCCAAATACCAGTATTTTGCACCCAGCCAGAGAGGAAGGTAAAAAAAGAGGAAAAAGATGGCCGCTGCGGCAGTTCCCACGGCGAATACAGAAACAAAAACCGTTTGCCCCATCAGTTTGACCGAAAAAAAGCGTGGAGAATGATACAAAAAGATTCCCCAAAGCAGCAGAAGCAGAAAAGGAAGAAAAACGGTAAAAAAAACGACGCGGGCCGCCTCGCGCCGGTGTGGGCACAGGACGGATTTACCGCATCGCTTTACTTTTTGGATGGAAAATTCCATAAGCGCCTCCGACATTTTGCCGATAAGGCGGAAAGGGCTTTATTCGGCAGATGATGATATATATTCTGCCGCAGTTTGCGCAATATATGCGGTAAATACAGAAGAGGAAACGGTTGGAAGGGAAGGCTGGTGAAGGTCGGCGGTCCGGCCCAGCGAAAGCACTTTTGCCACAGCCTTTTCGATACAGCGGGCTTCCCATTCCAGGCCCATGCTGTGCCGCAGGGCCATCGCCGTGGATAAAATTACTGCCACAGGACAAACTGCATCTTCTTTGTCATCAGATTCAGGAAGCGCGCAGGCATTATAAAAGACCCCCTGCTTTCCGTAGCCAAAGTATGCGGCGCACTGCAAGTTGGGCGTGCCGGTCATGGCAATGCCCTGAGCAAACAGAAGATCGCCGAACAGAGGATCGGTCAGCAACACATCCATCGAGCCGGGGCTGCGGATCAACCTTGCTGCAGCCTCTGCCGCTGGCAGGTGGGAAAGCGCAATTTCCGGAAATTCGGATGCAGCCAGATTAGTAACTCTGCGGCGAAGGGCAGCAGAGGTCATTTTATCACACAGGTCGGTAAAAACGATCTTCTTGCTGCGTTGGGCAGCGGCACGGAATGCTGCACGAGCAGTCAGCTGTGCTGTCTGGCTATTGGCCAGCAACACGTCATATCCACACAAATCGCCGTCAATGACTTTTTCCCCCTGTTCCGGCAGCATACCGTCCGACCATGTCTCCTGCACAATCAGGCAGTCCATGCCGGCAGCAACGGAATCCTTCACGACGGCGCAGGGAGCCAGCGCCGGGAAGATGCGAACGGAACGCATGGAGCCGAAAAGCCCCAATTTGGAACGGAGAATATCCAGATAACCGCGGGTATAAACGCCGGTTTGCTGCAAACAGAACAGCACCGCGTCTGAGGTGCGGCACAAATCAATGGTTTCCCGGGAGGGAACGCCGCTTTGCAGCTCAGATTCCTCCGGCTGTCCATGACAGAACTCCAAAGACAGATAGCTGCTTTTGCAAACAGCTTCCAAAACTGTTTTGGCATGTTTTACCATCACATCGGCAATGCCTGGGGCGGAAAGAATACAAATTTTCATGTCGGATTCTCCTTTGGCGGACAGTTTCCAAACGGAAAGAGAAACTGCTTTTCAGGGCCGGTTCCCTTCATAAAAGGTACCGTCCAGAATATCAAAGTCGTCGGTAAATTTATTGTCTACGCCGCGCCAGGGAATTTCAGCGTAGATTTCGAACGCCCGGTCCCGCATCCACATTTGCGGCGTTAATAAGATCGTGAACCCGCCGCCGAAGTCCGTGACCCATTGACGCATCTCCCGCTTGGGGAAACCGCAGGCGGCCAGCAGGGACATGATCACGCCGCCATGGGTCACTACGGCGATGTCGGTCAGGTGTTCGGCCATCATGCGGGAAAAGATTTGCTGCACTCCTCCCAGCACCCGGGACAAAAGTCCCACGCCGCTTTCCCCGCCGGGTGGAGCCGCCTCAAAACCGCCTTCTATCCATTTTTGATAAGCGGACACCCCTTTTAATTGTGCAAAGGACTTGCCGGTAAAAGAACCAAAGTCGCATTCGTTAAATGCATCCAGGGGAACAGCCATCCGGTTGGGGTATAAAAGCTTGGCTGTCTGCACGCAGCGCTGCAGAGGGCCTGTATATACGATCTGAGCGGGCGGATAGGTAAATTGTGCGGCTTTGTCCAGCAATTCCCGCTTTCCGGCGGCACTCAACGGCAGGTCAGTGCGCCCCAGATAGAGGCCTTCTGCCGATTCTGCAGTCCTTCCATGCCGGATCAGATGGATTTTATAGGTTATCAACGAAAAATGCAGCCCCTTTCGACCAGTTTCGACGGATCTTCTAAAAATTTTACAGATGCCACTTTACAACCCTTGTATTTTATAATATAATCTACAATATGTAAAGCCTAAGCGGAGGAATGAGAATGAACGCCGATTTTCCAAGGATCTTAACGCTCCTGAGAAAAGAAAAAGGAATCAGTCAAAAAACGGCAGCGAGTCATTTGGGAATCTCGCAGGCTTTACTTTCCCATTATGAAAAAGGCATTCGGGAATGCGGACTGGATTTCCTTGTGCGGACGGCAAATTATTACGGCGTTTCCTGCGACTACCTTTTAGGCCGCTCTCCGGACCGCAACGGCACGACCCTGACGGTAGAAGATATTCCTGAGCCGGATGCGGTGGGCAAAGAAAATGTGATGCACGGCAGCATTTTGCCGGTTTTAAATAAAAAACTCATTGCCAATTCGATGAACATTCTGTTCGACCTGCTCCAGAAAAGCAAAAACAAAGCGCTAATCCAGGAGGTTTCTTCCTTTTTAATGCTGGCGGTGTACCGGGTATTCCGCATTGTCTATTCGGCCAATCCCAAAAATCAAAACGGGTTATTTACCGTGCCGAAGCAGGTAGCTTCCCATTATGCGGCTGCAGCCATGGCGGTGTCCGAGGCGAATGCGGCGGCAGTTGCTTCCGGTGACGCTTTAGAGGGGCAGGAGCCGCTGAAAGAAGTGGAGTCTTTAGCCATTACCTCTGAATCGCTCAACCAGACTTATCCGATGTTCGCTTCTTCTTTGATGAATCTGATTCAAAACAGCGAATCTAAGATCACGAAAGAAAAATAGAGTCGATTTTATTTTATCATTTCTGTTGGCAAAAGAAAAGCATATTTTGCGAATCTTTCCCGGCTCGGAGATGAAAACCGGGAAAAGGGAATGGATCAGGAAGAGGAAAAGGTTCTTCAAAACGGCAAAGAAGCATGACGGACAGAAGCGCCTTTAAAAAGCAGCAGGGATTTTCCGGCTGCTTTTTTGGTGAAAAATCTGCAGAGGAAAAAGCTTGCATAAAATTGCTTTGCTATTGGGGCGAAGCGGCAAAAAGAGTTTTTCCATAATAAAGAAAGCATCATGCGGGCGAAAACCCGCGTTCATCCATCCGTTTTCGGATTTTGAACCCCGCATTTTCCTCTTTCGGAAAAGCAGTGAATTTATTGTGAACAACCGTACTGCGGGACAGCTTTTCCATTGACAGAATGGAGCGGTTGTTATACTATGAAAAAGGGCAAAAAAGGCTGTTTTTACAAAAGATTTGTGTGCCGGAGCCGTGAGGTCCCGGCTTTTTTCATCATTTTGAAAGGGAGGATCGGCTGTGCGCTTTTTCAAAATCGCTTTTCTGGCGGTGTGTTGCCTGCTGTTAAGCGCCTGTTCTTCGTTTCAGCCGAACCTGACTGATCTGATGCAGTCTCCCAAGCTGACCGAGGAACAGGCGGAAATTTACGAAGCCCTGACCAATGCGGCGGATGTTTCCGACGTTCAGCTGAAGTACCCCAAAAGCGGGGATTACCGTTCTGCTTTCGTTATGTTTGATTTGGATGCAGACGGGGAGGACGAAGCGCTGGTTTTTTACAATATGCCCAGCTGGGGCGGGAACGTCCGCATTATGGTGCTGGATCATCAGCAGGACGAGT
The DNA here is from genome assembly GCA_904397845.1 of uncultured Oscillospiraceae bacterium. Taxonomy (GTDB): domain Bacteria; phylum Bacillota; class Clostridia; order Oscillospirales; family Ruminococcaceae; genus UBA3818. The sequence goes on along the minus strand of CAJFOX010000011.1, from coordinate 244,851 downwards.
GGGTGTCAGTTTATGATGCGGTAGGAGAAGGCACCGATGTTACGGAGGTGGATTTTCAGGTCTTGACTGCTTCAGGGCGGCACTGCGTGCTCATCGGCTGGGAGCAGGGGACCAGCGAGAATACCAGTATTTCTGTTTACGATTATACTGGAGGCCAGCTGAGGGTTCTATACGAAAGCGAATATTCCCAGATGCTGATTGAAGATCTTGACCAGGATGGAACAAAAGAAATCCTGTTGGGCATCTTTAAGGCTTCCTCGAAAACGGGGGCTATCCGGCTGATCAATGATACGGAAGATGGCCTTCAGTCGGCATCACGCGTTGTGATGGACAGCACGATTACGGGCTTTTTGGGAATTGAAATCGGCTGGCTTGCCCAAAATCAGATAGCTGTGTTTGTGGACGCTTATACCAGCAGTACGCAGATTGTCACAGAGATCATGGTGTATACAGATGATGGAAAACTTCGCTCCCTCAGCAGCCATTACGGCGGGTTGGATCGTCCGTTACTGCGAGAGGTGCCGGTGCGTTGTGAGGATATCAACGGAGACGGCATTTTGGAAATTCCAGTGTCTTTGGTTGAATATAGCGAAGAAGAACGGGAAGAGGATAACCGGAAAAATCTTCTCCAGTACCTGTGCCTGTCGAATCCGGAAGAGTTGGAAAGGCTGGGGGAGGCGGATTCAGCGGAAAATTCTCAGGCTGGGTCTGTTACGTTTACTTTTTCCCCCGTATGGACTGGGTTTGTCAATTTGGATTACGGGTTCCGGTTCCAGTTCCCGGAAGAATGGATTGGACAGGTGAATGTAGTCAAAGAGTCCGATCGGAACGAATGGGTATTTACCCTTCGTACGGAGGCAGCTGAACCGCCGGCTCTCCTCCGCATCCGCGTTTATGGGCAGGATGAACCGCGGGATGTTTTTGATAACCTTGTATATGAGCAGCTGGAAAAACGGGGTGTTTACGAATATTATGCAGCGCCGGTCAAATCATCGGCTGTGCCGGAGCAGATGCAGTTGAGCATGGAGGAGATACGGGAGCGTTTTTCCATTGTGAAATCCTAGAGAAAGAAGGTGCTAGTTTGAAACGAATTTTGATTGCTGAAGATGAGGATGTCATTCGAGACTTTATTGTCATCAATTTAAAAAGGGCGGGGTACGATGTTGTGGATGTGCCTGACGGAGAACAGGCTCTCCAGGTATTTGAGCAGAGCGGCGGCGACTTTGACGTGGTAGTGCTGGATATTATGATGCCGGGAATCGATGGTTTTGGCGTGTGCGAAAAGATCCGTGCGGCCAGCAATACAATCGGTATCATTATGCTGTCCGCCAAATCCCAGGAAATGGATAAGGTGCGCGGCCTGATGACAGGCGCCGATGATTATATCACCAAGCCGTTCAGCCCGTCCGAGCTGGTGGCCCGGGTAGACGCGATTTACCGGCGCGTGTCTTTGGCAAAGGATGTTGCGCAGCAAAGCGGCGAGATTGTTTCCGGTCCCTTTGTGCTCAACAGCAAAAGCAGAACGCTGACCAAAAGCGGGAAGGCCGTTGATCTGACCCAGGTGGAGTTTCAGATCCTTGAATTTTTTATGAGGAATCCCAACACGGCTTTGGAACGCTCTGCAATATTGGATGAGGTTTGGGGAAGCAATTATTTTGGCGATGTGAAAATTGTAGATGTCAACATCCGGCGCCTGCGGATGAAAATTGAAGAAGAGCCTTCCAATCCCCGGTATTTGCAAACTGTGTGGGGATTTGGATATAAGTGGGTGGTTTAACGTTGCCTGGACGCGTGGGAGAGAGGGGAGGATGGAATGGCGAAAAGGAGGATTACAAAACGATGGCTGCTCAACAGCTTCGGCATTATCCTTTTGATTTTGATTGCCATTGAAATCCTCTCAGCCTATGGCCTGAAAAGCTATTATTATAACGGCGTCAGGCAAATCGTAGTATCACGGGCGGATTTAGTGGATGGCCTTTTGAGGCAGTACGCGCAGGATGCTTCTACCGATTATGCCACTGAGGTGCGCGGCTTGATTGAAAATTTTGAGGATAAGGACAAAATGGAGATTATGGCGCTGGATATGGACGGAAACGTGCTGTTGTCATCCAGCGGGTTTGAAGCGAACCAAAAGCTGTATATGCCGGATTTTCAAGAAGCCCTGGAGACAGAGACCGGGGAAGGATATTTTCAAGGTACGCTGTATGGGGAAAATATTCTGGCGTTGACCAGGATTTCCCAGGTCAGCGATGAGGAGATTTTTGCCATTCGCTATGTTACCTCGCTGGTGCGGATTGACCGGCAGATCATCTCTTTGGTGGCGATTATTACCGTTTTTGGAGTGGCAATCATCTTTTTTGTGGTGTTTTCCAGTACGTATTTTATGAATTCCATTGTTGTTCCGCTGGGAAAGGTGGGGCAGACTGCCCGAAAAATTGCCCAGGGAGATTTCAGTATCCGGCTGGAAAAGGAAAATGACGATGAGATCGGCGAATTATGCGACGTAATCAATTATATGGCGGGAGAGCTTTCCAAAGCGGAACAGCTGAAAAACGATTTTATTTCGTCTGTATCCCATGAGCTGCGCACGCCTTTGACGGCAATCAAAGGCTGGGCGGAAACTCTGGCCAATGAGGAGCGGCCGGATCCTCAAACGCTTCATAAAGGCATGGAGGTAATCGGCAAAGAAGCCGAACGACTGTCCGGCATGGTAGAGGAGCTTTTGGATTTTTCGCGAATGCAGAGCGGCCGGATGTCCATGGTGATGGATCGCATGGATTTGGTAGCGGAGCTGGATGATGCGGTACTGATGTTTGACCAGCGAGCGGCGCGGGAAAATATTGAAATCCGTTATGAAGAACCAGAGGATTTTATTATTGTTATGGGGGATCACAACCGGCTCAAGCAGGTTTTTGTCAATATTCTGGATAATGCTCTCAAGCATACGCCTGGCGGGGGAGTGGTCACTGTCAGCGTACAGCGCACTGCCGAGGAAGTGACGGTTACCATTGCAGATACCGGCGAAGGAATCAAGCCGGAGGATCTGCCGCAGGTCAAGACCAAATTTTATAAGGGGGATTCGACCAAGCGGGGTTCCGGTATCGGTCTTGCGGTGGCGGATGAAATTGTTACCCGGCATGGCGGGCGGCTGGAAATTGGGAGTATCTATCAAAGGGGTACGACCGTTACGATAACGCTGCCGTTGGCAGGAAAGAAATCAGAAGCGGAATTTTCGGAAATAGAAGGGTAAGGGACAATGAGCAAACAGCATAAAACATCGATCGGAGGCCAGGCGGTCATAGAGGGAATCATGATGCGCGGGCCGGAAAAAACGTCTCTGGCTGTACGGCTGCCCAACGGCAGCCTTGATGTGGAGACTTGGGAGAACCCCAAAATTACGGCATGGTACAAAAAAACGCCATTTGTCCGCGGAATATTTAATTTTGTGGATACCATGCGCCTGGGGTACAAGTGCCTGATGAAATCAGCGGATAAGGCGGGCTTCGACGAAGGAGAGCCGGATAAGATTGATCTGTGGCTCAACCGGCATTTTGGGGAAAAGGCGACTGCCGTTCTTACGGGATTTGCTTCGGTTATCGCAGTAGTTGCCGCTGTTTTGATGTTTTTGATCCTTCCTACCTTTGCGGTGAAAGGGCTGGACATGCTGCTGCCGTTAGGTGGTTTTGCCAGCTTGATAGAAGGGCTTATCAAAATTGCTATTTTAGTCGGTTATATGGCGGCAGTAAGCCGTATGAAGGACATCCACCGGATGTTTCAGTATCACGGCGCCGAGCATAAAACTATTTTTTGTTACGAGGCGGGCGAGGAGTTGACAGTGGAGAACGTGCGCCGGCAAAGACGGTTTCACCCCCGCTGCGGCACCAGCTTTTTGCTGATTGTCGTAATTGTCAGCGTGCTGGTGACTTCTTTTGTCACTTGGAGCAATCCGTGGCTCAGAGTGGTGCTGAAGATTCTTTTACTGCCTGTCGTTGTGGGAATTTCTTACGAAATCATCAAGCTGGCGGGACGATATACCAATTTGTGCACGCGCATGATCTCCGCGCCGGGGATGTGGCTGCAGCATATTACCACCCAGGAACCGGAAGACGATATGATTGAAGTGGCCATTGCCTCTTTGAAACCGGTGCTGCCTTCTGTGGAGGGCAGCGATCGCTGGTGATCGCTGTCGGCGCCTGCTATCCGGTATGGCTGCGCCGCCTGCAGCAGGCGGGGATTGTCTCCGCCGGTTTTGAGCTGGATCTTATGTTGGAAGAAGGCTTTGCCATTTCCAAAGCGCAGCGGCTGGCACATCCGGAGCGGGAACTAACCCCGGAAGAAGTGGCGCGGATGCAGGGCTGGCTTGTCCGGCGGGAAGCGGGAGAGCCGCTTCAATATTTGCTGGGATGGTGGGAATTTTACGGCCGTCGTTTCGCCGTAGGCCCCGGCGTACTGATTCCCCGGGCAGATACGGAGACCTTAGTGGAGCAGGTATTGAAGCAGCTGGAGGGCGTCCCGTCGCCGCAGGTAGCGGATCTGTGCGCTGGAAGCGGCTGTGTCGGTTTGACGATTGCCTGTGAGCGGCCGGATGCAGAGGTGGCTTTGGTAGAGCTTTCGCCGGAAGCCGGGGAATACTGTGCAAGCAACATCCGCGCCTTAGCGCCTAGGTGCCGTTTGATTCAGGCCGATGTGCTGAAAAGTACCGCGGGTTTGGCAAATCTGGACGCTGTTCTTTCCAACCCGCCGTATATTCCATCGGGTGACCTGTCTGGGCTGCAGCGGGAGGTGCAATGGGAGCCTGCTATGGCGCTGGACGGATCAGACGATGGGCTGCGTTTTTACCGTGAAATTCCTCTTCGCTGGCGGAGGGCGCTAAAGCCGGGCGGCCTGTTGGCCTTTGAGGTTGGTTTTGATCAGGCGCGATCCGTTTCAGCGCTAATGTGGGATTCGGGTTTTGACTGTATCCGGACGGTTCAGGATTACGGCGGCAATGACCGAGTAGTACTGGGAAGAAAAACGGCAAAATAAAAACATAGGCGCAAGAGGACGGTTTGGTCCTAAAAGGAAAAAACTTTTGATCAGGTATTGTCTGCAACTTTCTTTCGGAATGCATTGGCATCCTGAGATTGATTATGATTCCGAAACAGCAGGCGAAGCTGTTTTTGGCGTTTGCCAGTACGTGTCGGAAAGAATAGAATACAAAACGGAAATTGCAAAAAGCCGCCCGAAAAATAAGCGCCGGACGGCTTTTTCAAACAGGAAAGCATTTGGCCTTTGGAGAGGCCCAATGTTACGTTTCATTTTAAGTTCAATTCGTAAAAATCCAGGAAAATACGCATCATCGGCCCTGCCTTGCCTTTGTGGTAATAGCGCCATACGGAAAACAAAACAAAGAGGGATCCGATCAGGCAGACGATCATATCCTGCATCGTGTCGTGGACGCCGGTGGTCAGTGCATGCTGGGGGTCGGAATGAAAGATAAAGTCCATAGAATATTCCCATACTTCCCACAGCATCCCGATGGTGCAGGCAAAAGAAACAGCGAAATAACCGGCAAAAATACCGTCTCGGGGGACGATGCTACGGTCCTTTTTCATGAGGTAATAAAAAATGACGCCTAAAAGGCCGAATACTACGCCGGAAAGGGTATGCACCACTTTATCGTAAAAGGGGAAGCGGCCGTATCCGCGAAAGGCAATTCCAATCACAAAAGCCAAAAAACTGAACAAATTGATCGTCAGAGAAATCAGATACGCAGGTTTGAGCCGGGTGATCTTCCAAAATAGCGGAGGAATCAGCAAAAACAGGGGGGAAAGCAGAGAAAGCCCCATGTAATAGGGCGTTGAGTGCAGAAAACTGTCGATAATGCCCCACAGGCAGACCAGCAGGTACAAAACCATAAAGCCCCGGTTGATTTTTTGATAGCGCTGATTCTTTTCCATAAAAAGATCCCCCTTGTTTATGATGTAACGCGGTTTTTCGCTTGGGCCGGAATCGGTTCAGGCAAACAAATCCAGCTTACCATAAAAAGCGTGGAGAAGCTAGCCTTTTGCAACAAAAGAACGCAGGTATTTTTACCTGCGTTCAGAAAACGAATGCTCCGGAGAAAAGACTACAGCAGCTTTGCAATAATGGATTCAATTTCCAGCAGCTTTTCCGTCGCATCGCCATCGGTTACTGCCTCTTTGACACAATGTTCCAGGTGCGCTTTCAGCACTTCGCCATTGGCTTTTTTCAAAATGGACTGGGACGCCATGATCTGATTGGAAATATCAATGCAGTATCGGTCCTCGTCAATCATTTTCAAAATCCCGTCAATCTGGCCTCGAGCGGTTTTTAAAAGGCGTGAGACCTTTTGTTTGTCCGCCATCATGTTACAGCACCTCAGTAACAGTGTATCCGGCGTCGGTAACGGCTTGGATCAAAACGTCATCAGCCACGTCGGCGGACAGGGTCACATACGCCGCCTTGTCCTCCAGCGAAACTTCGGCAGAAACGCCGTCAATGGCGTTGAGTGCCTGTGAAACGCGGCCGGTGCAGTGAGAACACATCATTCCGTCAATTTTCAATGTTTTTTTCATACTTTTTTCTCCTTTTTCAGTGATTGGGTCATTTGCCCGTACTTTTTCCAAAACGGGCTGCGGGTTGGCCTGGCGGCTGCGATGCGGTTTAAAGAAGCGCAGCCGCAGGGCGTTGGATACCACGCAGACCGAACTCAGGCTCATGGCTGCAGCGGCGAACATAGGATCCAGCTTCCATCCCCACAGGGAATAGAAAACGCCAGCCGCGATGGGAATGCCAATGCTATTGTATAAAAAGGCCCAGAACAGGTTTTCTTTTACGTTGCGGATCACCGCACGGCTCAAGTGGATGGCGGTAACAGCGTCGAGCAGATCGTTTTTCATCAGTACGATATCCGCTGCCTCCAACGCGATGTCGGTTCCGGCGCCGATGGCGATGCCTACGTCGGCACGGGCCAGAGCAGGCGCATCGTTGATGCCGTCGCCTACCATGGCGACTTTTTTGCCGCTCTCCTGCAGCTGGCGGATTTTTTGCTCTTTATCCTGGGGCAGCACCTGCGCGATAACCTGAGAAACTCCCAGCTGGCGGCCAATGGCATCGGCTGTCTTCTGATTGTCACCGGTGAGCATGACTACTTCCAGCCCAAGTTGCTTCATCTCCTCAATGGCCTGGGCGCTGGTAGGCTTTGCCACATCCGATACCGAAATAATCCCCAGCAACGTTTGGTCCTGTGCAAAATACAACGGCGTTTTGCCTTCCTGCGCCAGCTCGGCAGCGGTGGTGCGCAGTTCATCCAAGTGGACGCCCCGTTCCTCCATCAGCCGTTCGTTGCCGGCAAAATAGGAAATCCCCTCTAACGAGGCAGAAAGGCCCAGCCCGGAAAGGGCCTGAAAATCACAGGGATCGAGCAGAGAAAGATCGCGCTGTTTGGCCAATGAGACGATGGCCTGCGCCAGCGGATGTTCAGAAAGGCTCTCCAGCGAAGCGGCAATTTGCAGCAGCTTTTCTTCCGTCACACCGGAAGCAGGATAAAGCCCGGTAACTTTTGGATGACCTTCCGTAATCGTGCCGGTTTTGTCCAGAACGACAGTGTTGACCGTATGGGCCGTTTCCAGCGCTTCGGCAGATTTGATCAGGATGCCGTTTTCCGCGCCCTTGCCAGTACCGACCATGATGGCTACAGGAGTAGCCAGGCCAAGCGCGCAGGGGCAGGAGATGACCAGTACCGCGATGCCGATGGACAAAGCGAAGGAAAAGGTCTGGCCCAGCAAAAGCCAGACAACAGTGGCGAGAATCGCAATGCTGATAACGACCGGGACAAAAATTCCGGCAACTTTATCTGCCAGTTTGGAAATCGGCGCTTTGGAGGCGCTGGCTTCTTCCATCAGCGCGATAATTTGAGAAAGAGTTGTATCGTCGCCGATTTTGGTGGCGCGGAACCGGAAAGCGCCGGTTTTGTTCATTGTGGCGGCAGTAACAGTGTCTCCTGCGATTTTTTCTACCGGAATGCTTTCTCCGGTGATGGCGGATTCATCGATAAAAGAGGCCCCTTCCAGCACGATGCCGTCCACCGGGACGCTTTGCCCGGGACGGACAATCACCGTGTCGCCTACCACGACCTGTTCCACCGGGATTTGCAGCTCCTGCCCATCCCGCAGCACAGTAGCGGATTTGGGCGCTAAATCCATTAGCCGGGTGATCGCTTCGGAGGTTTTGCCCTTAGATCTGGTCTCCAGATATTTGCCCAGCGTAATCAGGGTCAGGATCATGGAAGCGCCTTCGAAATACAGGTCCATGGCATACTGCCGCACCCGGTCCAGATCACCGTGACCCAACCCATAGCTCATTTGATAGATGGCAAAGATGCCATAAATAATGGATGCTGCAGAGCCAATGGCCACCAATGAGTCCATGTTCGGCGAACCGCGGAACAGCGTTTTAAAGCCGATCTGGAAATAGCTGCGGTTGAGATATGCGACTGGCAGGGTCAAAAGCAGCTGGGTAAAGGCAAAGGTCAGCGCGTTTTCTGTGCCATGAAAAAAGTGTGGGATCGGAAGCCCCATCATATGGCCCATGGACAGGTAAAAAAGAGGAATTAAAAAGCAGAAAGACAAAATCAGCCGCCGCTTCATTTGTTTCACAGCTTCTCCCGGTGCAGAAGCCCCCTGTTGAACAGGAACGGAGCCTTTTTGGGGCAGGGAAGCACCGTAGCCGCTTTGTTCCACCGCCTGGATAATTTTAGACGGATCTGTTTGGGCTTCATCGTAGACGACCTGCATGCTGTTGGTCAAAAGGCTTACGTCTACCGATTGAACTCCCGGCGTTTTGGCCACGCTTTTTTCCACATGGGCAGAACAGGCGGAGCATGTCATCCCGGACACATTAAATTTTTGCTTCATGAAACGCACCTCTCCTTCATCAATGCGATTAGAAACCTAAATACCCCAGGGGGGTGTAGTGGTATCGTAACGCTTTTTCAGAATTTTGTCAAGGGTAAAATCATATTTTTTGAAAATTCAGGGCTGATATACCTCAAATCGAGAAGAATCCCCCCTTTCGAAAAAGGGGGGATTCTTTGTTCCGCATCAGGCGAACAGCCGCCAGAAGCTGTCCTCCGCCGAAGCCCAGACCAGACTGTATAAAGCAATGGCCGGAATTTTGGCCAGCAGCAAAATGAGAAGGAATTTTTTGCTTTCCATTTTAGTAAGTCCTGCAAGCATACAGATTAAATCGTCTGGAAAAGCGGGAAAAAGCATTGCCAGCAGAAAAAAGACCTCAAAACGCTTTCCTTTATCAATGATCTTGCTGTACTTTTCATAAGTTTCCGGTTTGGTTACAGCTAGGATAAAAGGTTTTCCATAAAACCGGCCCAGGAAAAAACCAATGGTGCTGCCAATGCAAATTCCAGCATAACTGTACACAAACCCCGGAAGCGGCCCAAACAGCACTACTGAAGCCAGACAGCTGACACCGCCGGGGATAATGGGAACGACAACCTGGATGATCTGAATGAAAATGAAAACCAAAGGCGCAGTGACACCGGAATCGGAAATAAACCGTTCCAGATTTTCTTCGCTGGTAAAAATACCGGTATAAAAACCGTAAACGGCAAATCCGACCGCAAGCAAAAGGCCCAAAATGGTTGCGGCGTTGATCAGGCGGGAAGCCGTTTTGTTCCGGCGCAGCTTTTCCGCTGCGTCTCCATGCCGAAACCGTTTCTCTTCCGAACCCATATTGTTTCCCTCCCGTTGCTTTCCTTTACATTTCGAACAGAAAAAAGTATTCTCCTTCTATTCTACCGGATTTTGAATCGGTGAACAGCCCTATTTTATTGCGGTTTTGGCAAAATTCCTCCTTTTTTTTGCGTCATCTTCCTTTTTTTTCGCGCTTTATTGTGCTATACTAAAAAATAATTGCTGTGTAATGAGAAAATGAACTGTTAAAAAATCAGCCGTGCCGGCGCGTAAAAGCGGTCTGCCGCCGGGTTGCGTTTTACATTTTTGAAATCAGCAGTAGAGGAGGATTTTTCGATGCGTTATCAGTTTTCCCAAAAAATAGATTCCCTGCAGCCTTCTGCCATCCGGGAGATTTTAAAGGCCACTGCCGATCCCTCGGTCATTTCTTTCGCGGCAGGGAATCCTGCCCCGGAGGCGTTCCCAGTAGAAGCGGTGCGGAAGATTACCCACGAGATTTTAGAGGAATATCCGATTTTGGCATTGCAGTATTCGGTTACGGAAGGGTATCAGCCCCTGCGGGACCGCCTGGTTCATCTGGTGAAAGAGCGCTATGGTATTGGCCGGGATTTTGACCAGATCCTGGTGGTATCCGGTGCACAGCAGGGCATTTGCCTGGCCGCCCATTGCCTGCTGGATGATGGAGACAAGGTTATCAGCGAAAACCCCAGTTTCATTGGCTCTTTAAACGCTTTTCGCTCTTTCCGCTCCCAACTGGTGGGCGTGGAAATGGGGCCTGACGGCATCGATACGGAAAAGCTGGAACAGGCGCTCAAAACCAATCCCAATACCAAATTTATCTATACCATCCCCAATTTCCAGAATCCCACCGGTATTACCATGAGCCTGGAAAAGAGAAAGGAAGTATACCGGCTGGCGCTGCAGTACGGCGTTTTGATTTTGGAGGATAACCCTTACGGCGAACTGCGCTTTGCCGGTGATGATGTGCCGACCATCAAATCGATGGATACGGAGGGGATCGTCATTTACTGCGGGAGCTTTTCTAAAGTACTGTCTCCCGGCCTGCGGGTGGGATATGTGGTGGCGCCCAAAGAGATCATTGCCAAAATGACGGTGGCAAAACAGTCTTCGGATGTACATACCACCATCCTTTCCCAGATGATTTGCGAGCGCTTTTTGGCGGAATATGACTTTGATGCCCATATTGCCGGCCTGCGGGAAATCTACCGCAAAAAGTCCTCATTGATGATTCGCCAGATTGATCAGAATTTCCATCCGGCGGTAACGCATACCAATCCGGAGGGCGGCCTGTTCCTTTGGTGCACGCTCCCGAAGGGCAGCGATATGCTCGCGTTCTGTAAGGCCGCGGTGGACAGAGGGGTCGCCATGGTGCCGGGCTCCGCCTTTTTGACCGATGATCACGGAACCTCCGAGTCGGTCCGCCTGAATTTCTCCACCCCCACAGACGCGCAGATCGTAGATGGTATCAGCCGTCTGGGGGATCTGACCAAAAAAATGTTCTAAGTAAGAAGGTGTTGTCGATGGAAAATCAAGCGCCTGCGCGCAAAAAAATTATTTTTTCCGGCATTCAGCCCAGCGGGCAGATTACCCTGGGCAATTATCTGGGAGCGGTTCGCAACTGGGTGCAGCTGCAGGAGGACTATAATTGCATTTACAGCATTGTCAACATGCATGCAATCACCGTTCGGCAGGATCCCATACAGCTGCGGCAGAGGACGTTGGAGGCTTATGCGCTGATTCTGGCCTGTGGCGTTGATCCGGAAAAATCGATCGCGTTTATTCAAAGCCATGTAAAGGAACATGCGGAGGCAAACTGGGTGTTGGCCTGTTATACCCAGTTCGGAGAGTTGAACCGCATGACCCAGTTTAAGGATAAATCCGCCAAAAACCCGGACAATATCAATGCCGGCCTGTTTACCTATCCGGTGTTGATGGCAGGCGATATCCTGCTTTACCAGACTGACCTGGTACCGGTGGGAATCGACCAGAAACAGCATTTGGAACTGGCAAGAGATGTGGCGATCCGCTTTAACGGGCAGCATGGCAGCACTTTTGTGGTGCCGGACGGATATATCCCCAAAATGGGCGCAAAGATCATGTCTTTGCAGGACCCCGCCAAGAAGATGAGCAAATCCGATCCCAACCCCAGAGGCTGCGTTTATATTCTTGACCCGCCAGAGACCATTATCAAGAAGTTCAAAAGCGCCGTTACCGATTCCGAGGTTCAGGTGGCCTATCGCGAAGGAAAAGACGGAATTAACAATCTGATGACCATTTATTCCTGCGTCACGGGAAAGTCCTACGAGGAGATAGAGGCCGAGTTTGCCGGCAAAGGCTATGGCGATTTTAAAATGGCCGTTGGCCAGGCGGTGGCAGATCATTTGGCCCCGATTCGTGAAAAATATAACCGGCTGATGAACGACAAGCCCTACCTGGAAAGCTGTTACCGCGCCGGTGCGGAGAAAGCCTCCCGCATTGCTGGCCGGACACTGGAAAAAATCTATAAAAAAGTTGGTTTTCTCGCAAAATAGAGTTGCTTTTCCCAAAGCCCTCCCCAAAGCCCGGGGAGGGCTTCTTTTGTAATTTCCGTCTTACATCGGTACTATTTTGGACAAAAGGGTCATATAGTTGTGGTAGCAAAACGCACAAAGGGGACGGTGTTTTATGGATTGCAACCAAGCGAAGCGCTCCCCGGGCAGGGCCGAGCCAATCCGTTCTTCACATAGGATACCCGCAAAAAGCAGCGATCAATAAGGAGGGCTAGATCAATGGAAAACCGCAGCATTTATCAGGACATTGCGATGCGGACCGGCGGAGATATTTACTTGGGGCTTGTAGGTCCGGTCCGTACGGGAAAATCGACCTTTATTAAAAAATTCATGGAAACACTGGTCATTCCCAATATTGACAGCGATTACCGCCGGGAGCGGGCAGTGGATGAACTGCCGCAGTCGGCCGCGGGAAAAACGATCATGACCACCGAGCCCAAATTTATTCCCGAGGAGGCGGTAGAGGTCTTTTTAGACGATCAGGCATCCTTTCGGGTGCGACTGATCGACTGTGTGGGTTATGTAGTGCCAAGCGCATTGGGCTATGTGGAAAATGATGGGCCGAGGATGGTTGTAACGCCCTGGTTTGAGGAGGAAGTGCCTTTTAATATGGCGGCAGAAATCGGGACCCGCAAGGTCATCCAGGAGCATTCTACCATTGGCCTTGTGGTAACGACAGACGGCTCAATCAGTGACATCCCCAGGGAAGAGTATGAGCAGGCGGAAGAAAAGGTCATTGCTGAGCTGAAAGAGATTGAAAAGCCGTTTGTGGTGCTGCTAAACGCTACGGAACCAGGTTCAGCCAAGGTACAGGATTTGGCTCGGCAGCTGAGCGGAAAATATGGAGTGCCGGTTATGCCGGTCAATTGCCTGGAACTGACCCAAAACGATATTCGGGCCATCATGTCCGCCGTGCTGTACCAGTTCCCGGTTAAGGAAATCTGTGTGGATTTCCCGCGCTGGATTCTCTCTTTGGAAAAGGATCATTGGCTGCGTCAGGAGCTGGTCAGCTCCATTTTAGATCACGCACAGGAAATTGTCCGCATCCGGGACGTGGAAGCGGCTATGTCTAAAACCACCGAGCAGGAACATGTGGAAAGTGCTTCCATCACTGAGATTGATTTGGGCCGCGGCCGGGTTAAGCTGCTGATGCAGGTGCCAGGGAATCTGTTGTACGAAATTATCAGTGAGCGAACCGGCTTGGATATCGATTCGGAAGCGGGATTGATGCCCTGCATGATGGAACTGGCTCAGGTGAAGCGGGATTATGAGAAGATCAAGGGCGCACTGGATCAGGTGGAAGCAGTGGGTTATGGAATCGTGATGCCAACGCTGGAAGAACTAAAGCTGGAAGAGCCGGAAATTGTGAAACAGGGTAATCGCTATGGTGTGCGCTTAAAGGCCAGTGCCCCTTCTATCCACATGATGCGAGCGGATATTACCACCGAAATTTCACCAATTGTCGGGTCGGAAAAGCAGTCGGAAGAGTTGGTGATGTACCTGCTGCAGGAGTTTGAAGACAGCCCGGAGAAAATCTGGGAATCGAATATATTCGGTAAGTCTCTGCATTCTCTGGTCAACGAAGGACTGCACAATAAGCTGTACCGAATGCCGCAGGAAGCCCGGCTTAAGCTGCAGGAGACGATTGAGAGGATTATCAACGAGGGATGTACAGGGCTTATCTGCATCATCATATAAAAGCTGCGAAAGCGCCGGGGAACCATACCGGCGCTTTTGCTATACAGATAAAAAGAATGCTTTTATAGGGGCAGATTCTGTGGTATACTGATAAAAACAGTCAGATTTATGATTTTTATTTATATGATATGGGCGGCCAGGCGGAAACCTTGGCCGCAATATAGGGAAAAATAAAAAAACAGTTTCCCAAAAAAGGAGAAAGATGGGGGAAAGGAGAAACAAAATGGCAAAAGGGGATTTGTTTTCCACTGTACTGCGTGGATTTCACAAAGATCAGGTATCCCAGTATTTAAATGATTTAATCCGAAAATATGAGAGGGAAAAAGAAGAATTGAACAAAAAGTACGAAGGGATTAGCCCGGAAGCGATGGAGACCCTTCGTCGGGAAAACGCTAGGCTGCGCCAGGAACTGGAGAAGGAAAAAGCGCGTGCCGCAGAGCTCGGTGCGCAAAACGGACAGCCCGCTCCAAAGGCGCAGGAGGATCCGGATCTGGAAAAGCTCCGCCTTCTGGCAAGTCAGATAAAATCCCGGATGGAGGAGGCCCGGCAGATGGAACAGGCCGCGCGCCGGGAAAGCGAGCGCATTATCGCTGCGGCAAGGCTGGAAGGGCAGACGATCCTTAATAAAGCGAAGGAAGCGGGCAACGAAGGAGAATCCGCCCTGGGGCGCCGGCGCCAGGAGCTGGATCGGGAAGCCGCACAGATTTTAAAAGAGAAAAGCGCCGCGCAGGATCTGCTGGCACAGGCGCAAGAGGATGCGGATGTGCTGCGTGCCACGGCTCGTCGGGAACAGGAGGAAATCCTGGAGAACGCACGGCGGCAATCAGCAGAAATTCTTCAAAAAGCCCGGACGGAAGCGGCGGAGATCCTCCGGCAGGCGGAGACGGAAAAAATACGGCAAATGGAACAGATGCGCGATGAAATGTCTGAAGCCAAACGGCAGCTGGGCAGTATGGCGGGCCGGATTGGGAATCTGTCGCAGGAGCTGGAACGTTTCGGCGTTTTTCTGGCGCAGCAAAATGAGACTTCCGCCAATAGAAAGGAGAAATCATAGGGGGAAAGATGGCGGCCGGTTCTGCTGGAATCAAACCGGCAGTCTCCCGGCAGACAGTTGTCTATTCTGTGCGCAACAGGAGGAACGTTGATTCGGCGGCGCAGTTTAAAACAGTGCGGATGAAAAGCGGGTATGATGCTGTCGCAGAGTCCCCCGTATCCAGTTGCCTGCACTGGGAAGCAGCGGACGAATGGAAAGAAAACGGGTTTTTCGCATTTTGAGTGAGGGTAACATATCGACATGCCCGCCGGCATGCAAAAAATCGTTGGTTTTTACAAAAAACAAATATGAATTTGACTTGGGTTGGAACAATAAATGCTAGGATAACAGCGGCAAAAGCTGCTGAATTTTTTCCGTCCCTTCTGGGGCGTGTAGGAGGAATAGGATGCCTGCGATGTACGCGCATGATACCTTTGGAAGAAAAGTGGCGGCAAAGCTGCCGCTCTCGGTAAAACGGCCGATTTTACAGTACCCCCAGATGTTTCGGGTGGGACTGCAGGGGCCGGACGTACTGTTTTTTTACAATCCTTTTGCAGAGCACCCGATCGGCAATGTAGGAAGATCCCTGCATAAAAAAACGGCGTTATCCTTCTTGGAAAATGCCCGGAAAATTTGGAAGGCTGGTGGGGAAAAGCCCTCTCAACTCGCTTACTTAATGGGCTTTCTATGCCACTTTATGTTGGACAGCGCCTGCCATCCGTACATCAATGGCCAGATTGAAAAGATCGGAGTGGGGCATATTGCCATCGAAACAGAATTCGAACGGCTGTTGCTGCTTTTAGACGGAAAAGACCCGGTCTCTTTCCCAGTTGGATACTGCATGCCGACAGATAACGATTTGGCGGAGGGGATCGCACCTTTTTATCCTGGAGTCTCGGTGCGGGATATGGGCAGGAGCATCCGTGCAATGCGCCGTTATAAAAATTTGCTGGTGATGCCAAACCGACTGGTGCGACAAGCGGCGGAAAAGGGCCTTCGCCTGGTGGGGCAGTATAACGCTGTTACCGAGCATGTGATCAAACCGCAGCCGGACCTTCGGTGTCGGATCACCTGCGAACACCTGCTGGCGCTGTATCGGAGAACCATTCCGCAGACGGTTTTGCAGGAAGAGGCGTTTGTAAAAGCAATGGCAGATAATACGGCTTTTCACGAGCGGCTAAACCGGAATTTTGAGTGAGGGAAAGAAAACATGGCAAGAGGAAAACTGACGAAGCTGGAAAAATACTGGATTTTATATGATGTGGCCAATTCCGCTTTTATTTTGCTGGTAACGACCATCGTCCCCATTTACTTTAATAGCCTGGCAGAGGCGGCAGGTATTTCGGAAGTGGATTATTTGGCCTATTGGGGCTATGCCGCTTCGGTGGCGACATTGGTCGTAGCGCTGATTGGGCCGGTTTTCGGCACAATGGCAGATATGAAAAATTATAAAAAGCCGATCTTTACCATCAGCATGATGGTTGGTGTACTGGGCTGTGCAGCGCTATCTTTTCCCACTTCCTGGGTGATCTTTTTGGCGGTGTTTGTCATTGCGAAGGTGGGTTTTTCCACCAGTCTGATTTTTTATGATTCTATGCTGTCTGATGTGACAGAGCCTGAACGGATGGATGAGGTGTCCTCCCAAGGATATGCCTGGGGGTACATAGGAAGCTGTGTGCCGTTTATTGCCAGCCTCGGAATCGTTCTTGGAAACGAGGCGCTGGGAATCTCCATGACGGTGGCAATGGGAATCTCCTTTTTCCTCAATGCGGCTTGGTGGCTGGTTTTAACGTTGCCTTTGCTGCGGCATTATAAGCAGACTCATTATTCCCCCAAGCGGCAGCATGCAGTGCGGGATGCATTTGGCACACTGTATCGCACTTTTCGGGAGATGAAAAGCCAAAAACATATTTTTTTGTTTCTGCTGTCCTTCTTCTTCTTCATCGATGGAGTTTATACCGTTATCGATATGGCGACAGCATTCGGCAGCGCTCTGGGCTTTGACTCTACCATGCTGCTGCTGGCGCTGCTGCTGACACAGATAGTGGCTTTCCCCTTTGCCCTGCTTTTTGGGAAAGTAGCAAAGAAGTATCGCAACGATGTATTAATTAAAGTCTGCATTGTAGCGTATACGGCAATTGCCCTTTTTGCCATTCAGCTGGATCAGGCTTGGGAGTTTTGGCTGCTTGCCGGCTGTGTTGGGATGTTCCAGGGCGGTATCCAGGCGCTTTCCCGCTCCTATTTTGCTAAAATCATCCCCCCAGAGAAAGCGGGAGAATACTTTGGGCTATTTGATATTTGTGGAAAAGGCGCCTCTTTTATGGGAACAGCGCTGGTAGGATTGTCCACGCAATTGACAGGAAGCACGAATTGGGGCGTTTCCGTTTTGGCAGTTATTTTTCTCATTGGCTTAGTTTTGTTTCATTTTGCAGCGAAGCAGAGTTCAGCAAGAAAATAAAGTATTTCGGAAAAAAAACGATTTTTTGGAAAAAGCGGTGCAGTTTTGCACCGCTTTTTTATATCAATTTGATGAAAAAAATAAAAAATCTTTACAAATCATAGACCCCAGGTATGAATTACTATATAATATTTTCATGACGTTATGTAACGATTATTCTGTTTTAGGTGGTGAGATTTGCCGGACGCCGGAGGCGGAAGGCAGGTGGAAATGAATGAAAGTCGATCAAAGATTCATGGACTAGCCCTTGACCTTGTGGAAGAGGGAAAGGATCTGTCCTTATGGGAAGAGAAGGTGCAAAAGAAGAAGCATCCTCTACCGGAGGGCGTTACCGACAAAATGATGTATTCGGACGTCATCCGGATTGCATGGCCGTCTATGGTGGAACTTCTTCTGACGCAGCTGGCCTCCATGGTAGACCTGATGATGGTAGGGCAGCTGGGTGCCTGGGCGCTTACCTCTGTAGGGCTGACAACTCAGCCAAAGTTTTTGTTTATGACGGTATTTCAGGCGATGAATGTCGGCGCCACGGCGATGGTTGCGCGCTACAAAGGGGCGGGACGGCCGGACAAGGCCAATCTTGTCATGAGGCAGGCGCTGATGTTGACCTTTTGGGGCGCTGTCGTGATGTCGTTTATAGGATATTTCACATCGGAGTGGATGGTTCAGTTTATGGGCGCGACCGATGCGGAAAGCCTGGCAGGCGGTACGATCTACCTGCAGATCCAGATGATCGGATTTGTGCCGATGGCCCTGACGACGGCTATCACTGCCGTCCTGCGTGGAGTGGGCGATTCCAGAACGGCAATGATTTATAATATTGTGGCCAATGTGGTTAACGTAATTTTCAACTACTTTTGGATCTATGGACACATGGGGTTCCCGGCAATGGGCGTTGCGGGCGCTTCTCTGGCGACGATTTTGGGGCAGTTTGTGGCCATGCTCATGGCTTTTTATGCTGTAATGCGCCATAACAGCGGGTATCTGCATCTACAGCTGAGGGATGGGTTCCGGCCGGATAAGGAAACTATCGGGGCTGTTTTTAAGGTAGGGTTCCCTGCTATGGTAGAGCAGTTGGTTATGCGTGCCGGTATGATTATCTATTCCAAAACGGTGGCATCGCTGGGAACGGTTGCGTTTGCAACCCATCAGGTATGCATGAACATACAGGCGCTGTCCTTCATGAACGGCCAGGCGTTCGGCGTTTCCGCCACTTCATTGGTGGGCCAGTGCCTGGGTAAGCGCCGCCCGGATATGGCGGAGGAATACAGCCGCCGTACCCGCCGGGTGGGCATGATCGTGTCTCTCTTCCTGGCTGCGTGCTTTGTGCTTTTCTCCCACCAAATCGTGGCTTTGTATAACGATGAGCCGGAAATCGTGTCCCTGGGCGGAACGATTTTGATGTTTATCGCATTTATCCAACCCTTTCAGGCTTCCCAGTTTATTTTGGCGGGTGTATTGCGCGGCGCCGGTGATACCCGCGCAACGGCGGTTATCACTTTTATGACCGTACTGTTAGTGCGTCCCGGACTGGCCATGTTGATGATTTATGTATTTCATTGGGGGCTGCCGGGTGCTTGGGTGGCTCTGGCAGCCGATCAGCTGCTCCGGTCTTTTCTGGTGTGGTTGCGTTATAATGCTGGAAAGTGGAAGACCATTAAGGTATAATCGTTATCTATGTTTCCCCAAAAAAGAGACGGTACCCCCCGTCTCTTTTTTGAGCGGAAATACGGAAAACTACGAAGGCTTATTCACAGTTTATTCACAGTGGGTCGATACAATATCTATTGACAAAAGAAAGGCAAAGCAGTATAGTCAAATAGTTAGATTATCAAACTAATTTTCTTGGAGGATTGGGGATGGATGCTTTTGCGATAGCTCTCAACGAGGTGCTGGTGGATACCTACCATAATGTCCTGCGGGTGGAAGAGGAAGCGCTGAAAAAAAGCGGTCGGATTCACCTTTCCATCAAGGAAATGCATTTGATTGAAGCGGTTGGAAAAGGAGGAGAACAGGGACGGACTGTCAGCGAAATTGCCGACGCTATGAATATTACCCGGCCGACCGCTACTGTGGCAATTAATAAATTGGAGAAAAGGGGCTATCTGGAAAAACAGCCCGGCAACGAGGATGGCAGGACGGTTCGCGTCACTTTAACCCGGAGCGGGAAACGAATCGACCATTTTCACCGGCTGTATCATTATAATATGGTTACAAAGATTGCAGAGAATCTGACCGATGCGGAAAAGGACAGTCTCTTTAAAGGAATTCGAAAGCTGAATGAATTTTTAAAAGAAAGTCTGGGAGAGAAAAAATGAGTTTTTGCGTATTGGGAACGGGAAGCTATGTCCCGCCGAAAGTTGTGACCAATGATGATCTGGCCTCCTTTTTAGTGACTTCGGACGAGTGGATTCGGGAGCGCACCGGCATCCGGGAGCGCCATGTCTGTGTGGAGGAATCGGCCTGTGATTTGGCGTATCAGGCTGCGCTGGCCGCGCTGGACCAAAGCGGTGTAAAGGCGGAGGAACTGGACATGATCCTCTGTGCGACTATCAGCTCGGATTTTGCCACCCCTTCCATGTCCTGTGTGATACAAAAGAGACTGGGCGCCTCCTGCCCGGCGATGGATATCAATGCGGCCTGCTCAGGATTTTTGTTCTTGCTGGATACTGCGGCGGGCTTTTTCGCCCGGGGCCGGGTGGAAAAGATGCTGGTGATCGGCGCGGAGCGGATCAGCCGCCTGCTGGATTGGGATGACCGCAGCACCTGTGTGATATTTGGCGATGGAGCAGGCGCTATGGTGCTTGGCAGGGGAGAAAATTACCTTGCTTCCCAGTTGTCTTCAAAGGGGGATGACGAAACGATTCGTACACCGGTTTTTGAGGGGAAATCCCCTTTCAATAAAAGAAAGCAGGAAACCCCCTATATTCATATGAAGGGACAGGAGACCTTCCGCTTTGCAGTTACCGCCATGACCCACGATTTGAAAAATCTGATCGCTCAGGCGGGCTTTTCAGAGGAAGATATTGATTGGGTAGTGCCTCATCAGGCAAATATCCGAATTATCGATGCGGCGAAAAAGCGGCTGCGTATCCCGCCAGAACGTTTTTGTGTCAATATCGACCGGTATGGAAACACTTCGGCCGCCAGCATCCCAATGATGGTGGATGAGCTCAACCGCTCTGGCAGGCTGAAACGCGGTGATTTGCTGGCTCTTTGCGCGTTTGGCGGCGGACTTTCCAGCGCCGCATGCATTCTTCGGTGGTAGGACCGGATATCCGGTTTTCCATATATCTTTAAGTTTTGGAGGAAATCAGAATGATTTTTGAAAAATTAGCCGCTGTTTTAGCGGAACATGTAGACTGCGATCCCGCTTCGGTCACAATGGATACCACCTTTGAGGAGTTGGGTGTGGATTCACTGGATACTGTGGATATGGTCATGGAGTTGGAAGAAGAGCTGGGCATCGAGCTGGAGCTGGACGAAAAAATTTCCACCGTGGGAGAAATGGTAAAACTGGTGGAAGAAAAAATGAACGAGAAGGAATAAAAGATGATCAAAACACCAATTTGTGACATGCTGGGAATCCAATACCCGATTTTCCAGGGCGGCATGGCCTGGATTGCCGACGGCCGTCTGGCTGCCGCTGTGTCGGAGGGCGGCGGGCTGGGGATCATCTCCGCCATGAACGCCGGCCCCGATTATTTGAAAAAAGAGATTGATATTTGCCGCAATCTGACAAATAAGCCTTTCGGCGTCAATGTCATGCTCATGAGCCCTCATGTGGAGGAAGTGGCAAAGCTGCTGGCGGAAGAAAAGGTACCGGTGATTACGACCGGCGCCGGGAATCCCGGCAAATATATGAAGCTGTGGCAGGAATCCGGTATCCGCGTGATCCCGGTAGTGGCGTCGGTGGCCATGGCCAAGCTGGTGACGCGTCAGGGAGCCTGTGCGGTTATCGCGGAGGGCGGTGAATCTGGCGGACATGTGGGAGATCTGACCACCATGGCGCTGTTACCGCAGGTATGCGATGCAACGCCGCTGCCGGTCATCGGCGCCGGCGGCATTGCCGACGGGCGCGGTGTGGCGGCCGCCTTTATGTTGGGAGCGGTAGGCGTTCAATTAGGGACCCGCTTTCTGGTCGCTGAAGAATGCGGCGTACATCAGACCTATAAAAACAAGATCCTGAAGGCGAAGGATATCGACACGATTGCTACTGGAAAACGGCTGGGGCATCCGGTGCGTTGCCTGAAAACGCCTTATTCCCGAGAATACTTCCGCAAAGAGTATGATGGCAGTGTATCCGACGAAGAACTGGAAGCTTTCGGTGCAGGCGCGCTGCGGAAAGCTGCGGTAGAAGGCGACGAACAGCACGGCTGCTTTCTCGCAGGGCAGATAGCCGCTATGGTGAAGAAGGAACAGCCGGCAGCGGAGATCATCCGGGAGATCTTTACCGAAGCGGAAGAAGTTTTGAACGGAGCGACAAAATGGGTAAGATAGCGTTTCTTTTTTCCGGGCAGGGAGCCCAATACAGCGGAATGGGGCGGGAGCTGGCAAAATTATCCCCCGCGGCAGCGATGCTATTTGCTTTGGCCGATAAAATCCGTCCGGGTACGTCGGCCCAATGCTTTTCCGGCTCTCAAGAGGAGCTGACCGAAACCAAAAACACGCAGCCCTGCCTGTTCTGTGTAGATCTGGCAGCGGCGCTGGCCCTGGAAGAGGCGGGCGTTCAGGCCGACGGTGCAGCGGGCTTTTCCCTTGGGGAAATGGCTGCTTTGGCCTTTGCGGGAATATTGGATCGTGAATCCGCGTTTTCGTTGGTCTGCCGGCGGGCCGCGCTGATGGATGAGTCGGCCAAACAGGTAGACAGCGCCATGGCGGCGGTGCTCAAGCTCGATAATGAGCCGGTGGAAGCGCTGTGTCGCCGGTTTGAACATCTGTATCCGGTCAACTACAACTGCCCTGGGCAGCTGGTGGTGTCGGGGCTCCGGCATGAAATCGAGGCGCTGAGGCCGCTGGTGAAAGAAGCTGGGGGCCGTATGGTTCCGTTGGCGGTCAGCGGAGGCTTCCATTCGCCGTTTATGGACGGTGCGGCAGAGGCTTTTGCGAAAGAACTGGCAGAAATCGATTTTCGATCCGGAAAAATTCCTGTTTATGCCAATCTGACGGCGAAGCCGTATGCCGACGGCGCCGCAAAGTCCCTTTTGGCGCAGCAAATGAATCATCCTGTCCACTGGGAGCAAACGCTGCGGAACATGGCAGCGGACGGATTTGATACTTTCATCGAGGTAGGGCCCGGCAAAACGCTCAGCGGCCTTGCAGCCAAGACGTTGCCGGGAACTGGGATTTATCATGTAGAAGACGAAGAAACTTTGAAAACAACAGTAAAGGCGGTGTTGAAAGGATGACGCTGCAGGGGAAAACGGGGCTGATTACCGGCGCCAGCCGCGGAATTGGCCGGGCGATCGCTTTGGCTTTTGCAAGAGAAGGCGCCAATGTGGCGGTGATTTATGCGGGTAGCCAGCAGGCGGCGCAGCATGTCTGTGCACAGGCGGCGGAATATGGCGTACAGGCCCGGGCATATCAATGCGATGTGGCAGATTTTGACCAGGTAAAAGAAACCGTTCAGGCTGTGCAGAAAGATCTGGGTGGTGTGGACATCCTGGTGAACAATGCAGGCATCACGCGGGACGGATTGGTTTACACCATGAAAGAAGCGGACTTTGATGCGGTGCTGGACACCAATCTAAAAGGCGCGTTTCATTTGATCAAGCATTGCTACCCGATTTTTGTAAAAAAACGCGCGGGCAAGATCATTAACATTTCGTCCGTGTCCGGACTGATGGGAAATGGGGGCCAGGCCAATTATTCCGCTTCCAAAGCGGGGCTGATCGGCTTGACCAAATCGGTGGCCCGGGAATTGGCCGGCCGCGGGATTTGCTGTAACGCCATCGCCCCCGGCTTTATTGATACGGATATGACGGCAAAAATCGACAAGGATGATAACCAGCTGGTTGGCATGATCCCTTTAAAAAGGATGGGACGGCCGGAGGATGTAGCGAATCTGGCGGTGTTTTTGGCCGGAAGCGGCGCTGATTATATCACCGGCGAGGTGATTCGGGTCGATGGCGGTCTGGCCATGTAAAGGGAGGATATAGCATGAGACGCGTAGTAGTAACCGGCTTAGGAGCGGTAACGCCAGTGGGGAATGATATCCCTGCCTTTTGGGAAAACCTGCTGGCCGGCAAAAACGGGATTGGCCCTTTGAGCCGGTTTGACGCTGGTGAATACAAAGCAAAAGTAGCGGCCCAGGTCAAGGATTTTGACCCGCTTCAATATATGGAAAAGGGCGAGATACGCAAAAGCGATCTGTTCTGCCAGTATGCCATGGCCGCAGCCTGCCAGGCAGTAGAGGACAGCGGCATTTTTGGAAAGGTGGCTCCAGAGCGGTTCGGGGTATATTTTGGATCCGGCATTGGCGGGTTGATCACAATGTCGGCCGAACTGCAAAAGTTGCTGGAAAAGGGGCCAAAGCGGGTTTCTCCCTTTTTTATTCCCATGATGATCGCCAATATGGCAGCAGGCAATATAGCAATCCGGTTTGAGGCAAAGGGACCCTGCCTGCCGGTGACCACCGCCTGCGCAACCAGTACGAACGAGGTGGGGGAAGCTTTCCACGCCATTCGTGAAGGATATGCGGATGCTATTTTGGCAGGCGGTGCAGAAGCGGCCATCACCCCCATTGGGGTTGCGGGCTTTACCAACTGCATGGCGCTTTCCCTGTCGGAAAATCCGGATGAGGCGTCGCTGCCCTTTGATAAGCGCCGCAGCGGCTTCGTCATGGGCGAGGGAGCGGGCGCGCTTATTTTGGAGGAATTCGAACATGCCAAAAAGCGCGGCGCACAGATCTATGCTGAGGTGACCGGTTACGGCTGTACCTGCGATGCATATCACATGACGGCACCTGCCCCCGGCGGAGAAGGCGCAGCCCGGGCTATCCTGTTGGCGCTGCAAGAATCTGGCGGGGCCGAGGGGCCAATCTATATCAATGCCCACGGTACGGGAACGCCGCTGAATGATAAAACGGAGACCCAGGCCATTAAGACTGCGCTGGGGGAAAAGACAGCGGAAACTCTGGTCAGCTCTACCAAGTCCATGACCGGACATATGCTGGGCGCGGCGGGCGCGGTAGAAGCGATTGTATCCGTATTGGCGCTGCATGACGGCATCGTTCCGCCTACTATCAATTTGCACGAGCCGGATCCAGAGTGCGATTTGGACTATGTGCCGAATCAGGCCAGAAAGGTGCAGGTGCAGACAGCACTGTCCACTTCCTTGGGATTTGGCGGACATAACGCCTGTGTTGCGTTCAAACGGATGGAGGAATAGCGGAATGGATATGAAAGCAATCCGCTCTTTGGCGGAGATGATGAAAGAAAATAGCCTGACACGGGTGGAAATCGTGGAGGAGGGCAAAACCATCCGGATGGAGCGGGAAGCGCCGGTTGCTGCGCCGTCCTTTGCATCGGCCGGATCCGCGCCGGCCATACCGGCAACCGCCCCTGTGATGGCATCGGTCGAACCGCGTTACGAAGAGGCGCCGCAGGACGGGATGGTGATTGAAAGCCCTATGGTTGGAATGTATTACGCTTCCCCATCGCCCGGTGAAGAACCCTTTGTGAAAACCGGCAGCCATGTGAAAAAAGGCGATGTGCTTTGTATCATTGAGGCGATGAAAAACATGAACGAGATCACCGCTGACTGCGATGGGCAGATCCTGCAGATTTACGCGGGGAACGGCCAGCTGGTGGAAGTGGGCCAACGCCTGTTTTTAGTGAGGGAAGAGGAATGAACAAAGAAGAAATTATGAAGATTCTGCCCCATCGGGACAACATGCTTTTGGTGGAGCAGGCCCAGGTCGTTGACGGCGTGGCCCATGGAAAGTATGCTGTGCGAGGGGATGAGTGGTTTTTGCAGGGACATTTCCCGGGGAACCCGGTGGTGCCGGGAGTAATCCTGTGCGAAATGATGGCGCAGGCCACTTGTGTGTTGCTGGCTGAATCTTTGCCGGAAGGGGCTACCCCCTACTTTACCAGCCTGGATAAAGTGAAATTTAAAAATCCGGTTCGCCCCGGCGATACACTGGAAACCGAGTGCGTCATCACCAAATCGAAAGGCCCGTTTTATTTTGCCAGTGGGAAAGGTTATGTGAACGGAAAATTAGCCGTCAGCGGGGACTTTTCTTTTGCTGTTATGAGGAAGTGAGCCATTGTTTTCGAAAATCTTAATTGCAAACCGAGGAGAAATCGCGGTTCGCATTATCCGCGCCTGTAAAGAAATGGGTATTGCCACGGTAGCGGTACATTCCCAAGCTGACAAGGAATCGCTGCATGTATCCCTGGCGGATGAAAGCGTCTGTATCGGCAAGGCTTTGCCCAGCGAGAGCTATCTGCGTCAGAAGGATATTATTACGGCGGCGCTTTTGACCGGGGCTCAGGCGATCCACCCTGGATATGGATTTTTGGCGGAAAATGCGGATTTTGCCCGCCTGTGTGAGAAAAATGGGCTGGTGTTCATCGGACCCGGCGCAGATGTCATTTCCCGGATGGGGGACAAAGACGCGGCGCGCCGTATGATGAAAGAAGCCGGCGTTCCAACCGTCCCCGGTACAGACCTTCTGACATCTCCCGAACAGGCGGCAGAAGCCGCCGGGATGATCGGTTATCCGGTTCTGATCAAGGCCCGGGCGGGCGGCGGCGGAAAAGGCATCCGTCTGGTAAAAGGGCCTGATGAGATGGAAAAAGCATTTTTGACCGCTTCAGAGGAGGCAAAGAGCGCCTTTGGCGACAGCGGCGTATATATGGAAAAATATCTGTCCCCGGTAAAGCATATTGAAGTGCAGCTGCTGGCCGATGAGGGGGGCAATGTAGTCTGCCTGGGGGAACGGGAGTGCTCCATCCAAAAGCGGAACCAAAAGCTTTTGGAAGAAGCGCCCTCCCCCGCGATCTCGCCGGAATTGCGGGAGAAAATGTGCGAGGCGGCATCGAAAGCTGCCAAAGCCGCAGGTTACACCAATGCGGGGACAGTGGAATTTTTGCTGGATGACGAAAACCATTTTTACTTTATGGAAATGAATACCCGCTTACAGGTGGAGCATCCGGTTAGCGAGTATGTATCGGGCGTGGATATTGTCAAATGGCAGATCCGTATCGCCTGTGGAGTGCTGTTGAATTTCCGACAAGAAGATGTTAAAATCACTGGTGCGGCCATCGAATGCCGCATCAATGCGAAAAGCGGTGGAAAAGTCACGTTTTTACATGTTCCTGGCGGCCCTTGGGTTCGGTTTGATACTTTTTTGTACCAGGGCTATGAAATGCTGCCATATTATGATTCTATGATGGGCAAGCTGATCGTCTATGCGAAAACACGGGAAGAGGCCATACGAAAAATGAATTCCGCCTTATGCGAGCTGGTAATAGAGGGCGTTCCCAACAATCTGGATGAACAGCTGGAGATTATCAGCGACCCGGCTTTCCTGGCAGGGGACTACCATACCGATTTTATGGCGAAGAGGGGTGAATAGCTTTCATGCAGCTTCAGGGATTTTTTAAAAAACCGAGAAACGAATTGGAAAAAGGCGGCCGCACGCCGGCCAGCGCTGCAGCGGAGATTCACACGGAGCCTGGCGAGGTCTGCCCGGCCTGTAAAAAGTCGGTGCCATCGAGCGAGCTGTGGGATAACCATCTGGTTTGCAGCTGCGGCTATCATTTTCGGATGAATGCCCGGCAGCGAATTGACTTTATCGCCGATTCCGGCAGCTTTTGCGAGATGGATGCGGATTTACGCGCCAGGGATGTGATCCATTTCCCTGGTTACGATAAAAAGCTCCGGCATGCGAGGCTGGCTTCTGGGGAAAAGGAGGCTGTTATCTGTGGGACGGCCTCTATTGGCGGAGAGAACTGCGCATTGTTTGTGATGGAACCTTCTTTCATGATGGGGAGCATGGGAACGGTCGTAGGGGAGAAGATCACCCGTCTGTTTGAGTACGCTACCGCCCATTCCCTGCCGGTGGTGGGTTACACTGTTTCCGGCGGCGCCCGGATGCAGGAAGGGATTCTGTCTTTGATGCAGATGGCCAAGACTTCGGGTGCGGTCAAACGCCATAGCGATGCGGGCAATTTGTATATCACTGTTTTAACCGACCCCACAACCGGCGGCGTCACCGCCAGTTTTGCCATGGAAGGGGATATTATTTTGGCTGAGCCCGGCGCACTTATTGGCTTTGCAGGCCCTCGGGTAATCGAGCAGACGATCCGAAAAAAACTGCCCGACGGTTTTCAGCGGTCGGAATTTTTGGTGCAGCGAGGATTTGTAGACCGCATCGCGCCCCGTGCCAGTCAAAAGAAGCTGGTGACCCGGCTGCTTATGCTGCACGAAAGGGGATGAGCGGATGAAGACGGCGTATGAAAAGGTGCAGGCGGCCAGGGCTAAAGGCCGCCCGTCGGGAATTGGATTTATCAAGGGGATTTTTACCGACTTTATTGAATTGCATGGCGACCGGCGTTTTGCAGAGGACTCTGCTATCGTTGGAGGGATTGCCCGTTTGCGGAACAAACCTGTGACCGTCATTGCCATGGAAAAGGGCGGGAATACCAAAGAAAAAGTGTATCGCAATTTTGGCTCTCCCAATCCGGAAGGGTATCGAAAGGCTTTGCGGTTGATGAAGCAGGCGGAAAAATTCCACCGCCCGGTCATCTGCTTTGTGGACACTTCAGGCGCTTTTTGTGGTATCGGCGCAGAAGAAAGGGGACAAGGCCAGGCCATTGCGGAAAATCTGATAGAAATGATGGGGCTCCGCGTGCCAGTGATTGCTGTACTCATCGGCGAGGGTGGCAGCGGCGGCGCATTGGCGCTGGCAGTGGGCGACGAGGTTTGGATGCTGGAAAACGCTTTTTACTCTGTTATTTCTCCGGAAGGGTGCGCCAGTATCCTATGGAAAGATGCCAAAAAAAATAAGGAGGCGGCCGAATGCCTGAAACTGACAGCTGAGGACATGAAGCAGATGCAGGTGATTGAACGGATCATTCCGGAAGAAGGGCTGAGCTTTTCAGAGGTCTATACCTATTTGGAGGAATTGCTTTGGAAAACGCTGGAGGAAAAGGCTCAGATCGATTTAGAGGAGCTGTTGGCTGCCCGGTATGAGCGTTTTCGAAAATACGGCAGGATAGACTGATTCGGCCATCCAATATCTGCTCTCTTAAAAATAAAAGAAGCTATTTTCACAGGCTCCTCTATGGGATTGCCTGTGATTTTGTTTTTTATAACAAAATTTTACACTATGTGAAAAAAAGGCTTTCCAAGTAGGCGTGTGTGTGATATAATACGCAAGAAATATATGTATACAATAATACATATAATCGCAATGACAGATTGCGGCTTGAAGGAGGCATACATTATGCAGGAAGAAGGCCAGACACAACAAATGTATAACACAGCGCAAATGCTGGTGAAATGTCTGGAAAAAGAGGGAGTCGAGTACATTTTTGGGATTCCGGGAGAAGAGAATTTGGAGCTTATGGAGGCGCTTTCCCATTCCAGCATCCGCTTTATTACAACCCGGCATGAGCAGGGGGCAGCTTTTATGGCCGATGTATATGGACGCTTGACCCACAAAGCCGGTGTTTGCATGTCAACGTTGGGGCCTGGAGCTACCAATCTGGTTACCGGTGTGGCCGACGCCTACAGCGATGGTGCCCCGCTGGTTGCCATTACCGGACAGGTCGGTACGGAACGGATGCATTTGACCTCCCATCAATTTTTGGATCTTTGCAAAATGTTCGAACCAATTACCAAGAGGACGAAGCAGATTGTCCTTCCGGATACGGTCAGCGAAATTGTACGGATTGCCTTTAAATATGCAGAAAGCGAAAAGCCCGGCGCCTGCCATATTGATTTGCCGGTCAACGTTGCGAAAATGCCGGTCAGCCCGGGGGAAGAACCGCTGGAAAAGCAGACGATACCGATTGAAATTCCGGATTCCCAATGTGTCAAGGATGCGGTAGTCCGGCTGATGATGGCAAAAAACCCTGTGATATTGGCAGGCAGCAGTGCTATCCGCAACCATGCCAGTAAGGCAATGATAGAGTTTGTGAATAAGCTGCACATCCCAGTCATACATACAATGATGGCCAAGGGGATTATTCCCTTCGATAATCCTTACTGCTTGTGGACGATTGGGATTCCTCAGAAAGATTACGCCAACAAAGTGCTGGAAAATGCCGACCTGATTTTGTCGGTAGGGTATGACATTGTAGAATACGCGCCGTCAAAATGGAATAGCGATCAGCACAAAAACATTATCCATATCGACGCCCGTCCTGCCCATATTAATAAATTATACCAACCGGCGGTGGAAGTGGTCGGCGATATTTCCGTTTCCCTTCGCAGTATTTTAAGCCAGATGGAACATCCTTTTGCATCGGCCTATGCCAGAGAGATCAAGGAGAAGATGGAAAAAGAATATGCCGCTTATGAAAAGGATATGAGTTTTCCCATGCGTCCTCAGAAGATCCTCAGTGATGTACGTAAAGTCCTTGCCCCCGACGATATCCTGCTTTCAGATGTGGGCGCACATAAAATGTGGATTGCGCGCCAGTATCATTGTTATCAGCCCAATACCTGCCTGATTTCCAACGGTTTTGCCAGCATGGGTTTTGCGGTACCCGGTGCGATTGCGGCCAAATTGATTTACCCGGATAAGCGGGTTCTGGCGGTTACCGGCGACGGTGGATTTTTGATGAACTGTCAGGAGATGGAAACCGCCATGCGGCTGGGAAATCCTTTTGTGACCCTGATTTTCCGTGATAACAGCTATGGGCTGATTAAGTGGAAGCAGATGGATCAATACGGGAAAAGCTGTTACGTGGATTTTACCAATCCGGATTTTGTCAAATTTGCCGAAAGCTTTGGAGCAAAAGGCTACCGCATCGAGCGGGCAGAGGATCTGATTCCCACGCTGGAGGAGGCGTTCGCCCAAAAGATCCCCAGTATCGTTGATTGCGCAGTGGATTATGGCGAAAATGTAAAGCTTACAAAATATTTAAAGGAATTGTATTCTGTTTTGTAAAGGTCCGGCAGTGAAGGTGGATATGTATCCGCTTTTCCAGTCAGTAAAAGGACTGCTGCCAGCTGGCCCAGATGGAAAATATGAAAAGAGAAAAAGGCGGCTGAATCAGCCGCCTTTTTTCCAATAGAATTTTTACCGTGTGAACAGATAATAGCTGGGCGAGCGATTATCCGTGTCTTTCGCCAGCACATTCGGGTCGCAGTAAACGAAATCTCCCTCAATGCGAACCTTTCCCTTTCTCCCATCTTCATCGAATTTCCCTTCTTTCAAAGAGGGATCCAGGATGCACAGTTCCTTTTCATCTGCGCTGATGACCGTAATATAGTGGCCTCCGTGGGAAAAGACGCCGGTATACTTGCCGTCGTCCCGGTCTCCTCCCACATTGGCAATGGCGCAGCCGCCGTTTTGCAGGCAACGGATCATTACCTGGATATCATCAGTACTTTCGTACCGCAGGCCGAATTTTTTGGCAATGACGGGGCTTAAAACTTTTAGATCTGTTCCAGGGTCGAGGTTTGCCTTATGCTCGACAGAAAGATCCCGGCATTCCTCCAACGGCAGGGATTGGGTAGTGAGCCGGTCTACTACCATACACAGGCAGCATAAGCCGCACCCGGCCCTTTTGATGTTCCCGTTTTTCATGGGGCTGTCTGGATTTTTCACATCCGTTGGATAGGGCATATTTTCGTAAAGCAGCTGATTGATATACTTCATGATGATCCTCCATTTTATCGGCTGGTGTCTGTCTTCTTGCAATAGCGGCAAAAGAGTCTTCTGTAAATAGAATAACATTCTATCGAAATCCATACAAGGGAAAAGCATAAATTTATATCATTCGCTAAAAAAGGAAAACATTTTTTGTATGATACCCCGCAACCGATGGTTGATTATTCCCGGGAAAAGATTTTGACAAAACAACTATTTGTTTCCTTTATTTTGATCATTTTCCATTGTGATCAGAAAAATTTTCGTAAAGAAAATCGATAAAACAACTAAAGGTTTATAGTAAAACAGGCAATATCAACAAATGATCAATTGCCAAATGGGATGGCCACAGGTACAATGAAGTTGCCACGTGGAGAAAAATAAAAAGGAGGCCTTTTTATGGAAGAATGTAATAATTACGATATTCTTTGTGATTCGATCAGCAGCATGAGAAAGCAAAAGGGAATGACGCAAGAACAGATTGCCAGCCAGCTTGGCATCAGCCCGCAGGCCGTCAGCAAGTGGGAATCTAAGCGCTCCTGCCCCGATATCGGCCTGCTGCCGCAGATTGCCCGGATGTTTGATACGACGATCGACGGCCTGTTTGGTATCCAGCCGGAGGCCCCGCAGCCACAGACAGAACCGCTGGCACCTATCGGCATTGTACAGGGCCTTCCCTGGCCGGAGGACGGAGCGCTGCACGTGGTGGTCTATCGGGGCCACCAGCTGCTGCGGCACTTCTCCGGCAGCGAACGGCAAAATATGGTGTTCCGCTATGACGGCCCAGCGCTGAATGTCAACTGCGATCTCGACTTAATTTGTGAAAGGGATGTTGCCGGGAAAGTGGATGCGGGAAAAGATATTACGGTCAACGGGAATATCCTGCATGGCGGTGCAAACGCGGGAAAAGATGTTATCATCCACGGAGACGTTACCCAAGGCAATGTGGATGCGGGAAAGGATTGTGAAATCGGCGGAAATGTCGGCGGCAGAGTGAGCGCCGGGAAAAATATTACCGTAGCAGGCAGCGTAGGGCAGAGCGCCACGGCGGGTGTTATGGTCAAATCAGGATCCGTTTCCGGCCGGATGATCTCCGGCGTAGCCAGTATGGTTGGAAAGAAAAAGACGGAAAAGTAACTGCGCTCTGTTCGGCATGCGTTTTTTTGGGGGCCGCACTGCCGGACAAATATTTTAAAGTATAAGAAACGGGGAGAAGACAGGCGGATGATCCGCCTGCCTTTGCTTTTGAGGACATAAGCGGACAAAGGAGGACAATATACTAAAAGCAGAAGGTTGGTGGATACAATGTTTTGCTTGATGAAATGCAGTAAGAAGGTGCTGGCGGCTGTAGCCGCGCTTCTTTGCTGTGGAGGAATGCTGGCGGCGATCTGGCAGACCAAAGAGGTGTTGGGATCAGCGTATGAGGATCTGTACCCGGATATGTATGTCAACACCGGCAGTGAATTTGCAAAAGAGGAAGGAAAGGTGGTTTATTATACCTTTGACGACGGTCCTTCCAAAAATACCATTGCTATTTTAGATACGCTGAAGGAAAAAGGAGTCAAGGCCACTTTTTTCGTAACCGGCCAGGAGGTATCCGGTGTCGATTCCGATGCAATCCTAAAACGGATCGTCGATGAGGGGCACAGCATTGGGATACATACCTATTCCCACGTATACCAGGAAATTTATAGCAGCGTGGAAAGTTACCTGGCCGATTTCCACAAAATCCGCGAAAAAATCATTCAGGTTACAGGGGTAGAACCTAAAATTTTCCGATTTCCAGGTGGGAGCGTCAAAAACAGTTTTGCAAGCCCTTCGGTTCAAAAGGCCATCCGAATCGAAATGCGCCGGCGGGGTTACATCTATTATGATTGGAACCTGGTATCCGGTGATGATAAATCCTACATGACGGATACGGATACGCTGATTCATAATATTGTAAATGGTGCGAAGGGAAAGGATAAAGTTGTGATCCTTTGCCATGATGACTCCATGCGGGTTTCCACAGCGGAAGCGGTAGGGCCGGTCATTGACCAGCTGACAGCACAGGGTTATCGCTTTGAAAAGCTGACCGAATCGGTTGAGCCGGTACAGTTTCAAAACGACGACGAAAAATAAAACGGCTGTTTTATACTGTAAAAGGAGAAAAAGGACGCAAAACGCGTCCTTTTTCAAAAAGAAAGTTTATTTTCTTGTTTTCTCTTAGAAAATGTTGCGCAGATAGGGGATTTCAGAATCGTAGATATGATGCAGTAGATTTTTGATCCGATTCAGTTCGGCGGAAAATTCGGAAAGATCTCCGTATTTGGCCAGTTTTTCCAAACGGGTCATGGCGCCGGTCACTTCATCTAGTTCCGTATGGCGGACAAATCGAATCAGCACATGTTCGGCGTCCATCCAGTCCCGGCAGACGCTGGCGGCCCGGACGGATAATGCCTCAAATGTTTCCTGATATACGGCCTGTTCCAGATCCTGAATCGCTTTGGTAAAATCCCGTTGGTATCGTGATACTGTGACAAGGCTTGCCGTACAAAGAAGAATGATAACCAGCAAGATGGCGGTACACAAGGCGACCCTCTTCATGACGTCGCCTCCTTTTTCACCAGTTTATAATTCCCGCTGCGGTCACAAGTCAGTAAAAAGACTTCCTCCAGAGGGCATTGCTTTTCTTGCAGCAGGTTCCCCAGCCATTCCCTGTCTTTTTCACAAAATCGCAAAGCCGCGTCGGAAACCTGTCCGTCGGAAACAGCAACCACTGGGGGAGCGTCGGCGTTTTTAGGTTCCTTTACGTGCAAATCCTGATTGGTCGGCTGCTGGAATTTGAATTTTTGGAAAATGCTCAGTTTTCCAGTAGTTTCCACTACGGCAAATGCCACCTGGTTAATGTCAAAACAACCCTGCCCACGCAGCTGAGCGGTCAGATCGTCAATGGAAAGGCGCAGGGTAGAGAGCTGCTTTTGGTCAATCACGCCGTCCCGGATCAGCACTTTAGGGGAGCCGGATACCATTTTCCGCATTTTGGGGCTCTTTAACAGGACGCCGGATACCAAAACTTCACAAGCTACCAGCGAGAAAATTGAAATCAGGCCTGCGGTTAGGGGAATATTGGTATCTTCAATCGGCAGGGTAGCGATATTGGAAATCAGGATCGTAATGACCAGTTCTGTGGGGGAAAGTTCCCCGATCTGCCTTTTTCCCATAATCCGTACTGCGATGACGATCACTATGTATAGGATCATCGTGCGCAGAAAATTAACTGTCATCGATAAAGGCCTCCTTCTTTTTCCGGCTTTTTCTAGTATGCACCGCAAGTTTGGCCCTATACATCTTTTTTAGCGGCAATTTGTGCATGTTTTTCCTGCGATCTGGCAACAATGTCTGGGAAAGAAGGGATCGCGATGCCGCAATGGTTTACAAAAAAAATCAAGGAAAAAGAGCAGTCGCTTTATGTCACGCCAAAGCCGCCGCCAACAGAGTCTATCCGTCTGACCGGAAATGCCGAAAAAGATCTTTCGGTTATCCGGGCCGCGCTGCATGATACGGCGGATTTTATGGTGCGGGAAATTACAGTCTGTGGGATACCGGTTAAATTGATGATGTTTGAGGGAATGTTCAGCCTGCAGACCCTGACCGAGATCATGCTGGAGCCGCTGGGAGATCTGGTTTTGGACAAGCCGTCCCCCGAGGAGCTGCGCGACTGGATTTTACACCGGGCGGTGCTGGGCATGGATCAAAATGAGGTGGAAACACTGGGGGAATTATTCCCATTTTTGATGTCCGGCTTTGCCGGGATTATGATAGATGGGATAGAAAAAGTCATTGTAGCCGGTGTACAGGGATTTCAGTTCCGCAGCGTGTCCGAGCCGTCGGCTGAGGAAAACGTCCGGGGTTCGCGGGAGGGGTTCACCGAACCCATCCGCATTAATATGACGATGGTGCGCCGCCGGGTCAAGTCTTCTACACTGAAAATGGAGCTGATGAAAGCGGGCGTCAAAAGTCATACCGATTTGTGCCTGATTTATCAAACGGATATGGTGGCGCCGGAGCTGCTGCGCGATATCCGCCGCAGGATCCAGGAAATCCCCACCGATATCATTTTAGAATCCGGTTATGTCCAGCCTTTTTTGGATACGGACATCACTTCCATTTTTTCCAACGTCGGCACCACACAACGGCCGGACACCCTCTGTGCCAAAATCAGCGAGGGCAGGGTAGGAATTTTGGTGGATGGTACACCATTTGCCTTAATCGTGCCATATTTTTTCAATGAGAATTTCCAAAGTATTGACGATTATACCCACCGGCCCTATTATGCGGTGTTTGAACGGTGGCTTAAATATTTGGCTTTCTTTTTTACCATCCTGCTGCCCGGTTTTTATGTGGCGGTTGGGACTTTTCATCCGGAGCTGTTGCCTGAGGCGCTTTTGCTCAATGTCACAGCAGCAGAGCAGGATGTGCCGTTTCCGCTGGTGATTGAGGCGCTTTTGATCCATTTTATTTATGAATTGATGCGGGAGGCTGGATTGCGGCTACCCCGGCCTATCGGCCACGCCATTGGTATCATCGGCGCGCTGGTTATCGGGGATGCAGCAGTGACAGCGGGGCTGATCAGCTCCCCCATGGTCATGGTAGTAGCGCTGACGGCATTAAGCTCTTTTGTGGTTCCGTCCTTATTCCAGGAAGTGACCATCATGCGTTTCGGGTTTATCATCATAGGCGGGACGCTTGGAATTTTCGGGATTTCTCTGGGCCTTGCCCTGATGATCGTCAACCTTTGTTCGGTCAACGCCTATGGCATTCCCAGTATGTCGCCGGAATCGCCGTTTCAGATGTTTGCCATGCGGGATGTACTGCTGCGGGCCGGATGGAAAAAGCTGGGCCGAAAAAAGCTCAAGATCCAAAACCTTCCCGGTACGGAGATTCGCTAAAACAAAGGAGGCGATGATTTGAAAGGAGAATCTGCAATCAGCTCCTGGCAGCTGGCGGTGCTTTTATTTCTCAGCCGGGTTATGCAGTTTTTTTTGGCAGCGCCCCAGAAAGAACAGCCAGGGGCATTGACCGCAGCGCTTTTGCTGCCGGTTTCGGTTGTGGCGAGCGCTTTGCTTTTGCTGCCCGCGTACTTTCTGCTGCGCCGGCATCCCGGTAAAGGCCTTTTGGATATTGCAGGGGAAAACTGGGGCAGGATAGGCGTAGTATGCCCGGCGGCCTTTTTCCTTTTTTCCCTGTGCGTTTTGATCCAGACCACCTGCGCCTTTTCCTATTTTTTAACCAGCGTCGCTTACGCCCAAACCTCTCCCTGGCTGTTTATCCTTCTGCTTTTGGCAGTGGGAGGGTATACAGCATCCATGGGGTACGAGCCCACGGCGCGGTTTGGATCGTTTGTCCTGGTGGCCTTTGTCATTCCATTGCTGTTTGTGGGTATCAGCCTGTGGCCGCAAGCCCAATGGGAATTTCTCCGGCCCCCTTCTTACGACGGATGGCAAAACCAGATGTTTCTGTTTATCAACCTGACTCTTGGCAATGTAGAAACAGCCGCGCTTTTATTTTTGATTCCTGCTGTCAATCAAAATAAAGGCAGTGTATTTTGGAAGTGGAGCCTGCTGTCCATGGTAGCGTTGGCGGCTATTTTCCTGTTTACTGCAGCAGCATTGGGGGATTACGCCAAAAGCCAGCGCTTTCCGTTTTATACAGTGACCAAAATCGCAGAAGTATCGATCTTCCAGCGCCTGGACAGCCTTCATGTCGCCCTTTGGGTGTTTATGGCGCTGGTTCGCCTGTCTCTGTTTTTAGAGGTTGCGGGAAAATCCCTGGCACGGATGCTGCCGCAAAAAGCGTCAAAATACACGGTGGGTGCCTGCGCGGTTCTAGCGGCGGTTTTGTCCGGGATTTTAACGGAAAAACCGGACGTTTTGGAAAAGCTGGGGGATCTTTTTGCCGGTGGGCTGCCGGCGCTTCTGCTTACAGTTCTGCTGCCGCTGTTGCTTCTACTTTCTTGCAGGAAAGGAAGGGCCGGACGATGAAAATAAGAAAGATGATATTTTTGACACTGTTCTTTCTGCTGATTCTGCTTCCGGGATGCATGCGCTCCATTCAGCTAAACGAGCGGGCGATTGTCCAAGCCGTAGGGCTGGACTGGAAAGACGGCGAATACGCTTTAACACTGCAGATATTCGATCCGGAAGCGGCGGAGGGAGACGATACTTCCGGCGGGAAGATGCTTCGCGTGGAAGGCAAAACGATTTCAGAGGCCATGCGCAACGCCAATCTGAAACAGGGGCAGGAGATTTTCTGGGGTCATACCAAACTGATTATTATAGGCGATCAGATTGCCCGGGACGGCATCGAAGCGGTGATAGATTACTTTAACGCAGACGCCCAATCCCGGCCGAACATGGATGTGCTGATCGCTGACGGGGAAGCAGGTGAGGTTTTAAGCGAGCCGTTGGACAGCACAATTCTGCCGGTTCTCAGCACAAAAATGATGCTGGAAGGCTATCAGGACAATGGAAAACTGGTAAGATCGCAGTTAAAAGGGATCGCCGGATCATTGGAGAATCCGTCGGTAGGCGCGTACCTGCCACTGGCGGCTTTTTCCGGAGATGAAAAAAATCCCAGCATTCAAATTGTCGGGACGGCCATTCTCAGCGACGGCAGAATCGCCGGCACCTTTTCGCCGGAGGAGACGCGCGGTATTTTGTGGGCAGCTGGAGAGGTTGGAAAAACGCAGCTAACTCTAGAGGACAGCAGCCTGGGCGTAACGACTCTGGATGTAGTGGATTCTGACGTAACAGTGGCCGCCTACATTCAGGACGGGGCGCCCTTTTATCAGGTTTCCATCCGGGTAAAAAGTAATGTAAGCGAAGAACTTTCCCCGGTGCGCGGGCTTTCTCTTTCTGAGCGGTACGACCGGTACGAAGAAGAACAGCGGCAGTTGGTCTGCCGGGAAACAGAACATGCATTGGAAAGGCTGTTCCATGAGATTTCCTGCGATGCACTGGGCTATGCCAATATTTTGATGCAGCAGCAGCCGGAATACTGGAAAGCAAACGGAGAAGGCTATGCGGCATCGCTAAGAAATGTCCAATTTTCTGTGACGGTGGATTCTACGATTAACCGAGGCGGTACGACCGTTTCCTAATAAGGCGGAAATGTTAAGGATTTTTTAATTTTGGAAAAATTCTTCTAAAAGACTTGATTTTTCCTGAAAAAAAGCTAAAATAAGTTTAGCACTCAAAGATAAAGAGTGCCAAAGCGTTTAATGGATCATTTATCATACAGGAGGCATTCTTATGACAATCAAACCTTTAGCGGACCGGATTGTAATCAAGATGGTCGAGGCGGAAGAAACAACAAAAAGCGGGATTATCCTTGCGGGTTCTGCGAAAGAAAAACCCCAGGTTGCAGAAGTGGTGGCAGTAGGGCCCGGCG
The DNA here is from genome assembly GCA_904397845.1 of uncultured Oscillospiraceae bacterium. GTDB lineage: Bacteria > Bacillota > Clostridia > Oscillospirales > Ruminococcaceae > UBA3818. The sequence goes on along the minus strand of CAJFOX010000011.1, from coordinate 206,117 downwards.
GCGTTGTGGACGGCAAAGAGGTCAAAATGTATCTCAAACCCGGCGATCGTGTGCTTATGAGCAAATATGCGGGTACGGAGGTCAAGTTGGATGGCCAGGAGTTCACTATTTTGCGTCAGGACGATGTTCTGGCTATTGTTGAGTAAGAAGCCGCAGCCAAACGAATTTTAGGAGGAATCAACTATGGCAAAACAGATCATTTACGGCGAAGACGCCAGAAAGGCGCTCCAAATCGGCATCGATAAGCTTTCCGATACGGTCAAGATCACGCTGGGCCCCAAGGGCCGCAATGTGGTTCTGGACAAGAAATTCGGCTCTCCGCTGATCACCAACGACGGCGTTACCATCGCCAAGGAAATCGAGCTGGAGGATGCGTTTGAAAACATGGGCGCGCAGCTGGTAAAAGAGGTTTCTGTCAAAACCAACGATGCGGCAGGCGACGGCACCACTACCGCCACCCTGCTGGCCCAAGCTCTGGTTCGGGAGGGCATGAAAAACGTAGCGGCGGGAGCTAACCCCATGGTCGTGAAAAAGGGAATCCAAAAAGCAGTCGATACCGCTGTAGAGGCAATGGTTGCCAATTCTCAGAAAATCACCTGCACTGCTGATATTGAGCGTGTTGCCGCTATTTCTGCCGGCGATGAGTCGGTAGGCAAACTGATTGGCGAAGCAATGGAGAAAGTGACTGCCGATGGCGTAATCACCATTGAAGAATCCAAAACCGCTGAGACCTACAGCGAAGTGGTTGAAGGGATGCAGTTTGACCGGGGATATATTACCCCTTACATGGTCACAGATACGGATAAGATGGAAGCGGTAATCGACGATGCCTACATCCTGATTACCGATAAAAAGATCTCTGCTGTTCAGGAAATCCTGCCTTTGCTGGAGCAGATTGTTCAGGCGGGTAAGAAACTGGTTATTATTGCAGAGGATATCGAAGGCGAAGCCCTGTCTACTCTGATTGTCAATAAGCTGCGCGGCACGTTTACCTGCGTTGCAGTAAAAGCGCCTGGTTTCGGCGATAGAAGAAAAGAAATGCTGCAGGATATCGCTATCCTGACGGGCGGACAGGTAATCAGCGAAGAACTGGGGCTGGAGCTGAAAGATGCTTCTATGGATCAGCTGGGCCGTGCAAAACAGGTAAAGGTCCAGAAAGAGAATACCATTATCGTGGACGGTGCCGGATCTTCCGACGAGATCAAGGCACGGATCCATCAGATCAAAGCCCAGATTGAGACCACAACCTCCGAGTTTGATAAAGAAAAATTGCAGGAGCGTTTGGCCAAGCTGTCCGGCGGTGTAGCGGTCATCAAAGTCGGCGCAGCGACTGAGGTGGAAATGAAGGATAAAAAGCTGCGCATTGAGGATGCTCTGTCTGCGACGAAGGCTGCTGTGGAAGAGGGCATCGTAGCCGGTGGCGGTACTGCGCTGATCAACACGATCCCAGCAGTAGAAGCGCTGCTGGAAACTTTGGAAGGCGACGAAAAGACCGGCGTGAAAATCGTCCGCAAAGCGATTGAGGAGCCTGTCCGTCAGATTGCCACCAATGCGGGCCTGGACGGTGCGGTGATTATCGATAAGATTGTCAGCTCCGGTAAGGTTGGCTATGGCTATGACGCGGCGAAAGAAGTGTACTGCGATATGATCCCCAGCGGTATTGTCGATCCTGTGAAGGTCACTCGGTCCGCGTTGCAGAATGCGGCTTCTGTAGCGGCGATGGTTTTGACTACCGAGAGCCTGGTTGCGGATATCAAGGAAGAGAATCCTGCACCTGCAATGCCTGCAGGCGGCATGGGCGGCATGTATTAATACAAAGATTCAGCGGAAAGGGCATGGGCCCGGCTTGAATTGTAAAACGAAAGACCGATACCTTGAAGAGGGTATCGGTCTTTTTTAGCAATCTGTTTGAAAAAAACGTATATCCCCGCCCAACCGGTTGAATCTATATGGTAGATATGTTATGATAAAAAACATCTTTGTAGCAGGGACCGACGGGAAAATCCGCGATCCCGGCGCAATCCGGTCTAATTGCCTGAAAGATTTCATAAGCATTCTTAAAAGCCATGCGGCACGTTAAGGCCATCAAGCACAAATGCCTCAGGATTTGACCATCCGTCAGGATGGCGCATGCTCTGCAGAACGTAAAACTGCCGCGCCATCCTGTTTGACCGACAGCAAAGGAAGTGTTTCTTTGTCAGCAAAGCAAAAGCAAAATTTTTTGCACGGCGCTTTGATTTTGATGAGCGCTACGGTGATTGTTAAGATCATCGGGTATTTTTTTAAGGTTCCGCTGAAGGGGATCATTGGCGTCAGCGGTTTTGGCTATTTTAACGCGGCGTATGGACTGTTCAACACGCTGTATGCGCTGTCGGTAGCCGGCATGCCAGTTGCCGTAGCGCGAATGGTAGCTCAAAATATGCAGCAGGGCCGTTACCGGGATGTGCGCAAAATCAAACGCCTTTCCACGATTTCCTTTCTGTGTACCGGGCTGTTGGGTACGCTGTTGATGTTTGCGGGCGCAGGGCCCTATGTGCGCTTTGCAGAAAACCCCAATGCTTTTTTGGCGGTGTTTGTCATGTCCCCGGCGATTTTTTTTGTCTGTGTCAGCTCCTCTTACCGGGGCTATTACGAAGGCCTGCGCAATATGTATCCCACCGCTTGGTCACAGATTTCCGAAGCTTTGGCAAAGCTGGCCTGCGGTCTGCTGTTTTCTTCTTCTGCTGTTCGAATGGGCCTGGAGGAATACGAGCGGGCGGGCACTGTATTCGGTGAGCCCGTCGGGACACAGGCACAGGCCCAGCTTGCCGTACTGCCCTATGGCGCCGCGGGAGCGATCCTTGGTATTGTAGCCAGCACGGCGGTAGGATCGCTTTTTTTATGGATATACAGCAAGTGCAGAGGGGACGGCATTTCCCGGCAGATGTTGGAGCATGCGGCGCCAGCCAGGAGGAGCCGGGAGATTTTAAAGCAGCTTTGGACCATTGCCATCCCGATTTGCCTGGGCGCGCTGGCGTTGAATATTACCACTCTGATTGACGTCAGTTCTCTGACCAACCGCTTGTCCATCGCTTTGGATCGGGGTGGAGAGACGCTCCTTGCGATGTATGATGGAATCTTTCCCGCCAGTATGCCGCAGGATGAAATTCCGAATTATCTGTTTGGCGCTTATAATATGTCAGTTACGCTTTTTAATCTGATCCCCGCCCTGACCACCACCTTTGGGGTTAGCGCCCTTCCAGCGGTGACGGGCGCATGGGCCGCCCGAAATGCGCCGATGCTGCGGCGCAATATTGAGTCGGTATGGCGGGTCACTGCAATGATTGCGATCCCGGCGGGATTGGGGATCTGTGCGCTGGCCGAGCCGATCCTGACGTTGGTTTACAGCGCTGATCCCGCTTCGATCCCGATCGCCGCTCCGATCCTGAGGGTATTGGGGATTGCGGCAATTTTTGTAGCGCTCAGTTCGCCTACCAACAGTATGCTGCAGGCGGTGGGAAAGGTCAATGTCCCGGTAAAACTGACATTGCTCGGAGGATTTTTAAAATTGGCGGTTAATTTTGTGCTGGTGCCCATTCCCAATTTGAACATCCAGGGCGCTCCCTATGGAACGCTTTTATGCTACAGTCTGATCGTCTGCATTTCCGTTCCGGTGCTGTGCCGGACAGCGGGAATCCGGATTCGGTTTGGAAAGGTGTTTTTAAAGCCTCTTTTCGCTGGCATTCTTTGCGGTATCACTGCTTGGGCAAGCTACGGGCTGCTCTCAAAATTGGCAGGAAATACCGTTTCTACTGCCATATCTATCCTGCTGGCAGGCGCGGTGTACGTGATTGCATTATTTTTGGTGCGGGGAATTGTGAAATATGATGTTTTAATGCTTCCAAAGGGAGAAAAAATCGCAAAACTACTTGAAAAAAGCAGGTTAATAGGGTAAGATGAATAGGCTACTATGTTAGACGTGAGGTGGGGGAATGCGATCGGATTTCCCGTTAAAGGAAAAATATGGATTTCACGATCTGGTTCAGATCATGCGTGTCCTGCGCGGCCCGGGCGGCTGTCCTTGGGATGCGCAGCAGACACATGCGTCGATCCGAAAAAATTTCATCGAGGAAACATATGAAGCGATTGAAGCCATTGATGCCGCAGATCCCGTGCTGTTGCAGGAAGAGCTGGGCGATGTGCTGTTGCAGGTGATTTACCATGCGGCAATGGAGGAGGAACAGGGGTCTTTTTCCATTGACGATGTCTGCGATGGCGTCTGCAAAAAGCTGGTGACCCGTCATCCCCATATTTTTGGCGATATCAAAGCGGATACTGCTGAGGAAGTCCTTTCTAACTGGGAGGAGATCAAACAGCGGGAAAAGGGGCAGAAGACGGCGACGGAAACCCTGGAGAGTGTGCCGAAGGTTTTTCCGGCTCTGATGCGGGCGGAAAAGATTCAAAAGCGAGCTTCCCGTGCGGGGATGGATTACGACAGCCTAAACGATGCGTTCCGTGACCTGCGAAGTGAAGTAGATGAGCTGGAAGATGCGGTAAAAAGCGGCACGGTGCAGGAAAAAACATTAGAATTGGGCGATTTGTTGTTCAGTGCAGTAAATATTTCGCGTTTTATCGGCGTTGACGCGGAGGAGGCGCTAGGCCTTTCCTGCGAGAAATTCGTCAGACGTTTTGCCAAGGTAGAAGAGCTGGCTCGGCAACGGGGAATCGATATGAAAACCGCCGGTATCCAAAAGCTGGACGAACTCTGGCGGGAAATTAAGAAAAGTTATTAAGCGGATGTGTCTGCATATCTGCACAATAATAAAGTTGAAATAAATGGAGGAAAAAACAATGACGAAAACCGAACTGATTAACGTGGTTGCCGAGAAAACCGGCTTTTCCAAAAAAGACAGCGATAAAGCGGTTGCTGCCGTAATCGACGCGATCTCCGAGACTCTGGCTGGCGGCGACAAGGTTCAGCTGGTCGGCTTTGGCACCTTTGAGGTGAAAGAGCGCGGAGAGAGAAAAGGTGTTAATCCAAGAACCAAAGAAGAAATCACCATTGCGGCTTCCAAACTGCCTTCTTTTAAAGCTGGTAAAGCGTTGAAAGATGCAGTTTCCAAGTAAGCGTCTGCAAACGGAAAGGGCGTTGCGTAAACACGGGAGGTTTCTTGTGTTTACGCATTTTTCTTAAGGAGTTTATCGATGCGCTTAGACAAATATTTAAAAGTCACCCGGCTGATTAAACGCCGGACGATTGCGAATGAAGCGTGTGACGCTGGACGGATTCTGGTCAATGGAAAGGTAGCCCGTGCCTCTTATGAGGTGAAAGAAAATGATTTGATCTCGATTCAAATGGGTTCCCGTCCGGTGAAAGTGCGTGTGCTGAAGGTCAGCGAATATGCGACAAAAGAGGATGCCTCCACTCATTACACAGTAGTTGAGGATTGATGGACTTTGCTCATTTTTAGGGGCAGGCTGTGCGCTATCGGAAATCATCGGGAATGATGGCTTATGCTGGCGAAACGAAAAGAAGAAAAACTCTATGTGGAGAAATCTTCCACATAGAGTTTTTATTATGGCAATATGAAAATGTGATTTTAAGATTTGATGCTGCACGGTTGTCACTCGGGCGCATTTGGAAGGCCTCCCGATTGTGGGCGGCTTACTAAAATCAGTAGGCCTGTGGGAAGGCTGCATAACCCTGCAAATAAATATGCTCAGCCCAAAAGCCTGGCACCGAAAAAAGAAGACTCGACGCAGGATTATCCTTCCTTTTTGACACTGAAAAGAAGAAGAAAAAAGGAGGAGATCGTGATGAAACGAATATTCGCCATGGCAATTGCCCTTTTGGTCCTGGCCGGATGCGGACAGACAGGGCCGGATTCCCTTTCCCTGCCGCAGAATACGCCGCCTTCTGCCCCGCCGGCGGAATATATGAATTGCCGGATTTTGTATCAGACAGAAGAATCCCTGTTGCTCACACAGGAAGAAAACGGTGAGGAAACAGGAGATTTGATCCTGCTTTCCCCCTCCGGGATAGATATGGCCGACGAACAGGGGGAATCAATGCAGGCGTCTCAGCTGGAAGCGGGGATGACCGTCCAGATCGGCTATGATGGATCGATATTGGAAAGTTATCCCTGCCAGTTAAGCGGGGTTAGCACATTGCAGGTTACTGGAATGGTTGATAGCCTGCTGCCTTTTTATTTGGAACGAATTGACGAACTGTACCAAAAGGATGAAGCACTCAACGAGGGAATTGAAAAAATAGCTCTGGATCTGGGGGAAGTGACAAACCTGACGGGGCAGGAAAAGGAAGCGCTTTGTTATCTGGTTGGCTGCCGGTATGACAAAGAGGCGTTCCAATCGACCTATGAGCAGCTTTGTGAAGAAGGGCAGATCGATCCGGACGAGCTGTATTATCAAGATGGAGTGATCCTTTCGCTGTCGTCACAGAAAGGATCGAAGCAGACATTTACTTTTTCGGCGATGAAGTGGCGCAGCGGTCTGGGCGCCATCGGCTATCATGATGCAAAAGCAAAACAAAAGGGTGGGCAGTGGCAGTGTGAGATTGAAAACTGGTTTATTTCCTAATGGGAAGCCTTGAATGGAGATAACACGGGGCCAGGCGCTCCGCCTTTTTCAAACGACAGGATAGCCGCCGGCCGTTAAGGAAACTTCCTTTGCCTTTTCGTCTGTAGTAATTCCCGATTGTGCGTATAAACACCCGCAGAAAGCCTATTATGGCTTTCTGCGGGTGTTTTCCGGTTTCGTCGGTTCCCATGTCGGGGCGACAGGGAAAAGCAGCCGGAGGATTTTTCAAAACAGGGCGACAGGTTCTGACAAAGCCTATCCTTGTCCCAGGCCTATAATTTTACATAGGGCAAGCAGGAGGGGATGCGATGGAGCAGGATATTTATGTAGATATTTTAGTGTTCCTCAACACGGTGATTAATTTTTTTCTGCTTTTGGTTACCGCCGCCCTGGCGGGACGGGAAAGAAAAACCGGGAGAATTCTGGCGGCGGCATTTTTTGGTGGGATTTACGCCTTGATTTTGCTTCTGCCGCAGCTGAATGGACCGGTGCTGACCCTGACCCGCATTGCGGCGGCCGCAATCATGACTGCGGTAGCATTTCCTTTTCGTTCCCTGCGGACTTTTTTATTTCAGTGTGGGCTATTGTATCTTGCCGGTTTTTTATTTGCCGGGCTGATGGTAGCGATCTGGATCCTTTTTACGCCGCCGTCTATGCTTTATGGAAACGGTGTTGTCTATTTTCACATCCCGGCAATGGGATTAGTGCTGGGAGTGCTGGCTGTTTATGGGATTGTATGGTTATGCACCCGCCGCCGACAGATGCAGCGGGAGGAAAGGGGACTGGCGCAGGTTCAGATCGGGATAGATGGCAGACAAGTTTCTTTATGGGGGGAGGTCGATACAGGAAATCGTCTGTCAGATCCCTTCAGTGGGTTGCCAGTGGTGCTTTGCCGCTATCGGTCCATAAAGGAGCTGTTGCCCGAGCCGCTGACAGCGTATTTTGAACGGCCTGGCCCAGACCGGATTGAAAAAGCCGCCCGGCAAGGGATTCGTTTTATACCCTATGAGGCGGTAGGAAAAAAGGGACTGCTACCGGTAGTAAGACCGGATTTTTTGGCCATTAAGCAAAATGGACGGTACCAGCAGGTGGAACAGGTAATGGCCGCCATCGCCGATCAGGATTTCTTTGATTCCGGTTACGGCATTCTGCTCCATCCAGGCCTGCAGCGGCTGGACCGGCCCAAAAAAACTTTTCAGGAAAAAGGGGATCGGTATGGGAAAGACAATCAAGGAGAGAATCGCTGCGCTTCTGGCTCGTATTTGGGGCGGAAAAGAGTCGGTCTTTTACATAAACGGGCCGGAGAACCTGCCGGCGCCGCTGACCAGGGAAGAGGAGGCGCAGGTGTTTCAGCGGCTCCCGGGGGACGCAGAAGCGAGAGAAACGCTGATCGTTCATAACCTTCGGCTGGTGGTCTACATTGCACGTAAATTTGAGTCTACCGGCATCGGCGTAGAAGATCTGATTTCCATTGGCACCATTGGATTGATAAAAGCGGTCAATACTTTCTGCCCGGATCGGAACATCAAACTGGCGACCTATGCTTCCCGCTGCATTGAAAACGAGATTTTAATGTATCTGCGAAAGACCCAGTCGCAGAAAAATGAAATTTCCATCGATGAGCCGCTGAATATAGACTGGGACGGCAACGAACTGCTTCTTTCGGATATTTTGGGAACCGACAGCGATACGGTAAATCGAAACATAGAAAACCAGGTGGAAAGGAAACTACTGCTGGAAGCGGTGGCAAAACTAGGCGAGCGGGAACGCGTCATCATGGAACTTCGGTTTGGTTTAGGCGGAAAGAACGAACATACGCAAAAAGAGGTAGCGGATATCATTGGGATTTCACAGTCCTATATTTCCCGACTGGAGAAAAGGATTATGAAATGGCTGAAAGCCGAATTGGAAAAAACAGCGGTATAATGGAAAAATTGCAGTAATTGCAGTATAAATATTCTTGCATAAAACCAAAAACCTGTGGGTTTAACCACAGGTTTTTTCTCTGTTCTGGTTGAAACGCATCGTGGGAGAAACTGGCCGGATATCAGTCACCTACTATCGCTTCGCTCAAAGCTTATATACCGTGTGCCCTGGAATGTCAACCGGCCAAAATCGCCTTCAACGAGCATTCCGTATTCGTGCCCATTAACGCCAAGTTCCATTCGGTCGCCGCTTTTCACCTGGAAAGTTATATAGTACCAGGTAGAGGTGGATAGATGAGTCGTATTATTTCCCGTATTGTGCTGGTGATGCGTCACTTCTTCGCGCTTTGCGACTACCGTAGCTTCTACCTCCAGTCGCGGAGAGTGATTATTTTTATTCCATTGGGAAATTCCCCGGATCGCCGTCAGGATAAACACTCCAATTACCAAAGCAAATAGCAGAAAAAATATCATTCCAAAACCACCGTTGATAAAAAATCCCATAGGCGCAGCCCTCCCTTTTGATCACTTCTGTTCATGCGGCCTAATCCGAATGCAAAAACCTTTGTTATTATGAAAAAGGGACCTGTTTAGCAGTCGTTTGATTGGATAGCGTCCAGTAGAGATCCTCCGCGGTAGGAGCGCACAGCAGGGAAGAAATTGCGCACGGGATGCTCAAAAACTGCGCCAGGGCCGACAGTACCTCCATGTGGCTGCCGGCATCAGAGCCGCAAAAACCCAGCAGCAGCCGGACGGGCCTGCTGGCTTTGCCGAAATCCAGCGGCTGAGCTAACCGGACGACCGAAACGGCCGGACGTAACCCGCCTTCAGAAAAAGAAGCATGAGGCAATGCTGTTTGAGGTGCCATAACAATGGCGTCCCCCAATTGGCGGGCGGTTTTTACCATCGCGGCCGGATATTCACAGGTAGCGCATCCGTCGCCGACCAGAAGGTTGCCGCAAAGGAGGATCGCATCCTCCAGGGAGTTGGCCTTGGCGTCGATAAGAATCCGTTTCAAAGAAAGAAATTTCGACAGCATGTAAACCATTCCCCGTCAGGCTTTTTTTCCGGTTTTGCAGATATCCTTCAAACAGCAGCCATCACATTGAGGGCCGCGGGCCTTGCAAACCGCACGGCCGTGCAGCACCAGACGGTGACAGAAATCATTGGATTCTTCCGGCGGTAGCAGCCGGCGCAGCTGCATTTCGCATTTCAGAGGATCCTTGGTATCGGTCAGGCCGATGCGGTTGGTAATCCGGATACAATGGGTATCGCAGACCACAGCAGGTTTGCCATAGACGTCCCCCAGCACCAAGTTTGCTGTCTTTCGGCCGATTCCCGGCAGTTTTAAAAGGCTTTCCATTTCATCGGGAACCGTAGAATGAAAATCCCGCTCCAGCATCTGGCACATGGCTATGATATCGCGGGCCTTTGTTTTATATAGCCCGCAGGGGTGAACAATAGCCTCCACATCCGCAAGATCGGCAACAGCAAAATCATGGATCGTCCGGTACTTGTCAAACAGGACCTGAGTTACGATGTTAACCCGCGCGTCGGTGCATTGGGCGGAAAGGCGGGTGGCGATCAAAAGCTCATGGGGCTGAGTAGATTCCAAAGAGCAGATTGCGTCCGGATAGGCTTCTTTCAGCCGCCGGACAGACTCTTCAGCCACCTGTTTTTTTGTCATGTGTTTCACATCCTTTGAGGATTTTTGCCCGATGGCAGGCATCTGGGATCCCCGGTTTCCGGCGGCGCCGTAAAGTTATTATAGCAGATTGCTCAGACGAAAAGCAACTCTTCTACACTGCAGAAGACAATGCCTAAAACAGCGGATAGAAGAATCAACTTGATTGGATGGGCCCTTTTTTTCCAAAAGCTGAACGCCAGTACGATGAAAAAGATCAAAATAGGAAGAAGCTGTAGGGAAGAAAAGAATGCGGAAATGGATTCGAAGGAAAGGTTGATATAGAGGTTCCCATTGGCCAAAGACAAAGCCGCCGCCGCAATTAGGCCTACTACCGCCGGATGTATGCCGTATAAAGCCCCTTTGACGAACCGGTTATCCTGAAAGGAGGCAAAAAATTTAGCGATGATCAGTATGATCAGGAAAGAGGGGAGGACGACGCCTAATGTCGCGAGAAAAGAGCCGAGCAAGCCCCAAAAAAGATTGCCGCCAGCGCGCATACCGGTGGTGATTCCCACATAGGTGGCAGTGTTGACCGCAAAAGGGCCGGGAGTCGATTCCGCAACGGCGATGAAATCCACCAGCTGCGTGTGAGTCAGCCACCCTTGCCGGACCACTTCTTCCTCAATCATGGGGATCATGGCATAGCCGCCGCCGATGGTGAACAGGCCAATTTGAAAAAAGGTAATAAACAACTGCCAGAAAATCATTTTTTCTCCTCCTTTAAGGTCTTAGCGCGGAAGGACTGGTAGAGAATACCGAAAATTGCCGCGACCAGCAAAACCGGAATAACATGCAGATCCAGAAAGGCCACGCAGACAAATGCCGCCAGGAGAAGCAGGTAATTGATCCAGTTTCGCTCACAGGCTCTGTACATTTTTAAAACCGCCTCCACAATCAGCACCATTACGCCAGCTCGAATGCCGACAAATGCATAGGAAACCAGTTTCAACTGCTTAAAAGGCTCCAGGAAAAAAGAAAGGATGCTGATGACAATAAACGAAGGAAGCACAACGCCCAATGTAGCGCAAAGGCTTCCCCAGAATCCGGCAACTTTATACCCAACAAAAGTAGCGCTGTTGATGGCGATAGGACCGGGCGTGGACTCTGCCACAGCGATGATGTTCAAAACATCTTCCTCAGTGACCCATCCGTGGGTCTCCACGGTTTCCCTTTGAATCAGCGGAATCATAGCGTATCCGCCGCCAAAAGTGAATGCGCCGATCTTCAGAAATGTGAGAAACAGTGTTCTGCATCGGCTAAGCCTCTCCTTGCCTGTTATCATGAAAGAGAACCCCTTTCTTTTCTTGTTTTGGTTTTATCTTAAAGGGGAAATAAGGCGCCGTCAAGGGCATATGCGCTCTTGACAGCAAGAATGAAACAAGGTATATCTTAATTGGAATGGAAACCATATGCGTTTGCTAAAAGACGAGATACAGGGAGGAGCAGAGTCATGCGGAAAATCAAAATTTTTGATACAACGCTGCGGGATGGAGAACAGTCCCCCGGCTGCAGCATGAATATCCATGAAAAGCTGGAAATGGCCCGCCAGCTGGAGCGGCTGGGAGTAGATGTGATCGAAGCAGGGTTCCCTGTCGCTTCGCCGGAGGATTTTGAATCCGTAGAAAAAATCGCGCATGAGGTGCAGGGCTGTCAGATTGCCGGGCTTTGCCGCGCGGTAAGAGGGGATATTGACTGCGCATGGGAAGCGTTAAAGGACCATCCCAATCCATTGATCCACATTTTTCTAGCCACCAGCGATATCCATTTGGAGGCAAAGCTGCATAAAACACGGGAAGAGGTTCTGGCACAGGTGAAAGAGATGGTCGCCTATGCCAAAAGCATGTGCCCTAATATTGAGTTTTCCGCTGAAGACGCTTCCCGCAGTGACAGAGATTATCTGGTGCAGGTGTTTGACGCGGCGCAGCAGGCGGGAGCCAGTGTTTTGAACATTCCGGACACAGTGGGTTATGCCACGCCCGCAGAAATGGAGGAGCTGGTCCGTTATGTAAAAGCCCATTTAAAGCATCCGGATCAGGCCGTTTTATCCGTGCATTGCCATAACGACCTGGGGATGGGGGTGGCCAATAGCCTGGCCGGTATGCAGGGCGGTGCGGATCAGATTGAGTGTACGGTCAACGGTATTGGTGAGCGGGCGGGCAATGCTGCGCTGGAAGAGATCGTCATGGCAATCAAAACCCGGGCAGACATATACGGCTGTGAAACCGGAATAGACACCCGCCAGATTTATCGGACCAGCAAACTTCTGTCTACCGTGACCGGCGTGCCGGTACCGCCGAATAAGGCGATTGTCGGCGCAAATGCGTTTGCCCATGAGTCAGGCATCCATCAGCATGGGGTCATCAATAACCGGCTGACCTACGAAATTATGTCCCCAGAGTCGGTGGGCATCTATCAAAACCGGATGGTGTTAGGTAAGCATTCGGGCCGCCACGCGTTTGAGGAACGGCTGGATCAGCTGGGCTACCGGATTCCCGAGCAGGTGCTGGAACAGAGCTTTGAGAAATTCAAAGTGCTGGCCGACCGGAAGAAGATTGTCACGGACCGGGATATTGAAGCACTCATCAGCTCCAACCGCTATCAGATTCCAGAGGCCTATACCTTGGACAGCTTTGTCGTTAACAGCGGTACGGTCATTTCTGCCACCGCTGTTGTCAAGCTTGTCAAAGACGGGGAGGGCAAAGAGCATGTCGCCAGAGGTGAGGGCCCTATTGACGCTGCCTTTAAGGCGATTGACCGGATTGTAAAGCAAAATTTTCCGTTGAAAAACTATTCGATTCAGTCGGTCACCGAAGGTGAGGACGCATTGGGCGAGGTCGTGGTCAAAATCCTGAAAGGCGACGAAATCATTACCGGCCGCGGCCTTTCTACCGATATTATCGAAGCGAGCATCAAAGCATATATTAACGCAATCAATAAAGCGATTATGTAAAATGCGCCACATGCTTGAGAAAAATTTCCCCTGCATCCTTTCGAAATTCTGTAACCTTTTTATAAGGAGGCAAGACGATGGTTGTCAATGAAACATGGTTTGAGATGAAAGATGGGAGAAAAGCGTTGATTCGCAGTCCCCGGGAGGAAGATATTCCGGGAATGCTGGATTATCTTTTGCTCTCGGCGGGTGAAACCGAGTTTATTCTGCGATATCCGGAAGAATGCGGAAAATATACCTATGAAGGGGAAAAAGCGCTGTTTGAACGATTGAACGCCTCCCAAGAAGATGCGATGCTCGTTTGCATTGTGGACGGAAAGGTGGCTGGGAGCTGTCAGATTTCGTTTCATCAAAGATTGAAAACCAAGCACAGAGCGAGCGTTGCCATTGCTTTGCTGCGCGAATTCTGGGGACAGGGGATCGGTACGCGCTTACTTCAGGAAATGATCGGGATTGCGCAGCGGCATGGCGGAATTCTGCAAATGGAGCTTGAGGTTGTCGAAGGAAATGACCGTGCCCGACACCTGTATGAAAAAATGGGATTCCGCATTGCCGGGGTTCGCCCCAATGCCATTTGCCTAAAGGATGGAAGGCTTTTGCATGAATATCTTATGATCCGAACGATGGAGTAACAAGATTTTTGCCGTCCAGACATGGAAAAGGCGTCAGAATACGTGCGGATCGGCTGTTTCACCGCCCGGATTTTGGATTTTTGAAAGATACGGCTTTTATATTTGACTGCGTCTGCCGCAATACAATGGAAACGGTAAAGTACATCTGAGAAAGCATCTTTTGGCTGCATTAAAAGCGCCCTTTCGGTTTTGTCCGAGAGGGCACTTCTTTTGAGCAGATCTTTCTTACGCGATGCCGGCAAAGGTACTTTTTCGTCACATGGGACATATCCTGTCCGGCCGATGCATAAAATGAACCAAACCTGAAAGTGGGAGGAAAGTATCATGGCAGACGAAAAAAACCGGCCGAAAACGCCACACCATGTGATTTTAGAGGATCGAAGCTTCCTGACGGTTTCCGGCGTGTCGGATATTGACAGCTTTAACGAAGAGACGGCAGTTCTTTTCACCGAATTGGGAGAATTAACCATCCGGGGAAACGATCTGCATATGAATAAGCTCAATGTGGACACAGGAGAAGTGACCATCGAAGGAGAAATCCATACGCTGGTCTATACAGACGACCGGCCTAAAAAACTGTTTGCACGGCTGTTCCAGTAACCCTGTGAGGCGGCAAGTCGGGAGGGAAGGCCTTGATCGCGGTCAATACGCAGACGATTATTTTTCTGCAGGCGCTTTTAATGGGAGCGGTGTTTGGGGTGATATACGACCTGTTCCGTATTTTCCGGATCGCTGTCCCTCTTCCTGCCGGCGCTGTCGTCGCAGAAGATGTGATCTACTTTGTTTTTTGCAGCTTTATGTCTTTCTTTTTGACGATGACGGTGAATTTCGGTCAGGTTCGCTTTTTTATTTTGCTGGGGGAATTGCTTGGCTTTTTATTGTATTATCTGACCCTCGGGACGTTGGTGATGAAGTGCGCGCAGCGCCTCATTGCCTGTATCCGTTGGATTTTTCGGGCTCTTTGGAAATTGCTCCTGCGGCCGGTGGTTCTTCTGATCAGGTGGATTGGCAGAAAAGTGGGAAGACTTTTTGGGAAACTGGGAAAAAACGCGAAAAAAGCTGTGCAAAAACACAGAAAACACTTGCAAACAAGGCGAATATTATTGTATAATTACTTTAAAAATAGGAGGAGTCTATCCTCAAAAAAGAGAAAAATTTTTCGGCGAAACAAGTAAGCCGGGGCTTTGCCAGGGGGAGGCAGTCCATGAGAAAAGAAAAGAAAAATCCCAAAAGCAGGTTGCTGAAAATAGCGGTTTGTCTTTTTGTGGTGTATATTGCGTATTCTATTGTTGTGCAGCAACTGGAAATCCGCGATAGAAAAATGATGTTGGAGGCAGTGCAACAGCAGTGCCAGCAGCAAAGCGAAGAGAACAAAGAGGTAGAGCGATTGTTGGCGATGAGCGACGATAAAGATTATATCGAGCGGATTGCAAGAGAAAGATTGGGCTATGCTTATCCGGACGAAAAGGTTTATATCGACAGTTCGAAGAATTGAGCCTGAAAAGGTTCTGTTTTAGATTTATTTTTTAAGGGGAGGCATAGCTTTTAATGCAGCTTGCGGTTGGAAACATTGTGGAAGGTAAGGTAACGGGGATCACGAAATTCGGTGCTTTTGTGGAACTGCCCGGTGGAAAAACCGGGCTGGTACATATTTCGGAAGTGGCGCCGACCTTTGTCAATGAGATCCGCGACCATGTAACGGAAAACCAGGTGGTGAAGGTGAAAATCCTCAACATCACCGAGGAAGGAAAAATCAGCTTATCGATAAAGCGGGCGGCGGACAGGCCTGCACCTGCTTCGAGACGATCTGCGCCGGGTCCCCACCGTTTGGAACGTCCTGATCAGTACGATTGGAATAGCAAAAAGAAAAATGAGAATATGTCGTTTGAGGACATGCTCAGCAAGTTCAAGCAGACCAGCGATGACAAAATGTCTGACTTAAAAAAATATAATGAGGGACGGCGGTCCTCTGGAAGAAGAGGTTCTTCCAGATAACAACGCAGTAGGGTAAAGATGCCAGGCCCTGGGAAAAGGCAAAAGTGCGGCGTTTTTCTCAAAACCGTTATTCCTTGTGCTTTGTGCCGAAGGGGGCACCCTTCGGCTTTTTCTTTGGCTTTATTATTAGGAAAGAAGGGATATTTCATGTTTCTGATTCACGGGTATCTGCACACGATGAAGGGGGCGCCCGTCGCCGATGGTTTTATCGAGATGCAGGACGGGCATATTGTATCAGTGGGCCCCATGTCTGAGCTTACAGATGTTCCGGCCGGTGCAGTTGATTTGAAAGGCGCAACGGTAACCCCCGGATTTATTGATGCGCATTGCCATATTGGCATTGAGGAGGATTCGATTGGGCCGATGGGTTCTGATTGCAATGAGGCCACTGATCCTTGCACGCCGCACCTGCGGGTGATCGATGCGGTAAATCCCAGAGAGCGATGCTATTCGGAAGCGGTGGACGCGGGCATTACGTCGGTTGTCACCTGCCCGGGAAGTGCCAATCCCATTGGCGGTACCATATTGGCGATGAAAACGGTAGGCACCCGCGTAGACGACATGGTGCTTTTAGAAAATGCGGGCATCAAGTTCGCCCTGGGCGAAAATCCCAAGCGGGTTTACAAAGGGAAGAATCAGCTGCCCTCCACCCGAATGGGCACGGCTGCCATCATTCGCGAACAACTGATTAAGGCGCAGAAGTATTTGGAAAAGAAAGAAAAAGCGCAGGAGGATCCGTCCAAGCCCGAACCGGAATTTAATATGAAATGCGAAGCGCTGATCCCGCTTTTAAAGCGCCAGGTCAAAGCCCATTTTCACTGCCATCGGGCGGACGATATTTATACGGCTATCCGCATAGGTCGGGAGTTTCATCTGGATTATATTCTGGTTCACTGCACCGAAGGATATCTGATTGCCGAGGATATCGCCAAAGAGGGCATTCCGGCAATCTGCGGCCCGCTGCTGACTGCCCGCTCCAAGCCGGAGCTTTCCAATGCTACAAAGGCGAACCCCGGCGTTTTGGCCAAAGCAGGCGTACTGACGGCGATTTGTACCGATCATGACGTAATTCCGATGCCCCTGCTGCCAACCAGTGCCGGCTTTGCTGTGGGAGAGGGAATGGATTATGAGGAGGCGCTGCGCGCTATCACCATCAACCCGGCAAAAATCTGCAAGATTGACAGCCGCGTAGGCTCGCTGGAAAAAGGAAAGGACGCGGACATTCTGGTGTTTGACGGGGATCCGCTGGCTGTGGCGAACAAACCCAAAATGGTTTTTGTAGATGGAAAACAGGTAAAATAGAGAATCGGGAGGACGTTTTGGTGAGAGAAGTTCAAGTTTCGGAAATTACAAAACTGGTCAAGGAGCACTGTATCAAGGCGAATAAAATCCTCCCCTGCGACGTAGAATGCCGCATGCGGGAGGCCTGTAAAACAGAAAAGAACCCCTTGGGAAAAGAAATTTTAAAAGATCTGGTCACAAATTTTGAAGAGGCAAAAAATATTGATGTACCGATTTGCCAGGATACGGGTATGGCCGTTGTTTTTGTGGAATTGGGACAGGATGTCCACCTTGTGGGAGGCAGCTTGAATGATGCCATCCATGAGGGCGTTGCTCAAGGTTATGTAGAAGGGCTGCTGCGTTGTTCCGTGGTCAGCGATCCGATCCGGCGAGTGAATACGAATAATAATACGCCGGCGATTATCCATGTAAAGATCGTGGAGGGAGATGGCCTGAAGATTACTGTCGCGCCCAAAGGGTTTGGCAGCGAAAATATGAGCCGGATTAAAATGTTTACACCTGCTGCCACTAAGGAGATGATTATGGATTTTGTCATCGAAACAGTGGAACTGGCGGGCGCCAACCCCTGCCCGCCTATGGTAATCGGCGTTGGTATCGGCGGTGATTTCGAAGAATGTGCGCTGCTTGCCAAAACGGCATTATGTCGAAGCTCTGATCTTCGTAACCCGGATCCCCTTTACGCAGAAATGGAAGAGGAACTGCTGCGCCGGGCCAATCAGACCAATGTAGGCCCCCAGGGCTTTGGCGGCAGCACAACGGCGCTGTGTGTGAATATTGAAACTTACGGCACCCATATCGCCGGGCTTCCGGTAGCGGTCAATATTGGCTGCCATGTGACCCGCCATAGTTCTTTTGAATTGTAAAGCAATCCATTAAGATAAAAAGCCGCCTATGGGCGGCTTTTTATTATGCAGAAAATGGCCGTATGCCAGCCAAAAGCAGCATGTGGTATAAAGCTCAGTAAATGGACTGGGACGACACCCGTTTACGAAAACCCCCACGCTTTTTCTACTTGGGATGCCGTCTGGTGTATTTCAGGCGCATGAGAATTTTTATGCTATAAAGCATCAGCGAAAATACATCAATAGCTGGCATTTTATCATGCCATTATACAGCTTCCGTCGACGGTCTGCGGTGCGGCCGAAGAGATGCTCGAATTCCTCGTGGGGGCTGATGATGTAATACTTTTTATCTGGATCGGCCGGAAAAACATTTCCCATGATCCGATAAAGGCGTTCCGCCTCTTTGATTTCCAGAAGGCGTTCGCCGTAAGGGGGATTGCAGATCACGATAGCTCGTCCAGGCGGGATGGAAAATTGAGAAATATCCTGTATTTTGGTTCGAATGTGGGCGGCAACTCCCGCCTTTTTCGCGTTTGCCATGGTCAGTTCTACCGCCTGCGGGTCGATGTCATAGCCGTATGCCCTGATCTTGGCATCCCGTTTGATCGATTCCAATGCCTCCCTGCGTGCCTCTTTCCATACAAAAGCTGGTACACAACCCCATTTTTCTGCGGCGAACCGGCGGTTGATGCCAGGGGCGATATTCATTCCTTTCAGCACGGCTTCGATCAACAGCGTGCCGGATCCACAGAAGGGGTCGCAGATAACGGAATCGTCGTACAGGCGGGTAAAATCGACAATGCCTGCAGCGAGCGTTTCTTTGATCGGCGCCAGCAAGGACGTCTGGCGATACCCGCGTTTATGCAGTCCGGCGCCGGAACTGTCCAAAAAGATTGTGACAATATTTTTTCGAATAGAAAATTGAATTCGGTGGACAGCACCGGTTTCAGCAAACCAGCTTTGGTGATAATGTTGTTCCATTCTTTTTACGGCGGCCCGTTTAATAATGGACTGGCAGCTGGGAACGCTTGACAGCTGAGAATTCAAAGACCATCCTTTCACTGGGAAAGAATCCTCCTTTCCCAGATACTCTTCAAAAGGAATTTTCAGAACCCCCTGAAAGAGCTCCTCAAATGTTTCCGCACGAAAAGAATCCAGGACAATCAACACTCGTTCTGCCGTGCGCAGCCAGATATTGGCTTTGGCCAGCATGCTCCAGTCACCAGTAAAGGTGACCTTGCCATCGGCCACCTCAATGTTTTTGGCGCCGATTTTTTTTAATTCACCGGATAAGACACTCTCCAACCCAAACAGGCAGGGGGCCGCCATTTTGATTACACTCATACGCAAAGACCTTTATCTTCCTTTTTCATGCCGTACAAACCAAAGTGGGGTAAGCACACATGTTATGCTGCCACTTCGAAATCAAGAAAAAAATTTTTATCCACTATTATTATACTATGTTTCGGATATAAACCGCAAGAAAATTCGTAAAAAGGCGGTCCCTTAGCCAAAATTGCAGTTGGAAAAGGGCATAAAAATGAAAAAGGATGGTATTCTTTTTCATACCATCCTTTTTGAGCTGTTTCCAGTTATTCCATTTCCGGTACCAACAAGCCGTAATCACCATTTCGGCGGGAGTAGACTACATTGATTTCCCCGGAATCCGCATTGCGGAAGATAAAAAAGGTGTGTCCCAGCAGGTTCATCTGCAAAATGGCTTCTTCCACCGGCATTGGTTTTACCGGGAAAGTCTTAACTTTTGCCACTTGAGGATTTTCTTCTTCATAAAGCGGTTCATCAGCAATCGGCTCCACAAAAGCCGGGGAACGGAATTTTTTTTGAAGCTTGGATTTGTTGCGGATGATTTGTTTCATCAGAGAATCTGTCACGGATTCCAGCGAATCGATCCGGTCGCCAGTGGTTTTTTCCGCCCGGAAAAACATTCCCATCGACTGTATGGTGATTTCCACTGTCTCCCGATCCCTCTCATTGGTCACGACGACGGTGGCAGTCGCATCATCAAAAAAACGGTCGAATTTAGCCAGCTTTTTTTCAATCCGCTCTTTGAAAGAGTCTTTTACCGTTGTTTTTCTGGCAGTGATCACAATGTTCATAGATTCAACCCCTTTATTTTAATTATCCATAAGGAAGAGCACATGGAAAACAATCCTTGCCCAACCTGCAAAGAATCTCTTTGTAATTAACTATATTATACTATAATTGTTTCTTCAATTCAATAATTTTGTGCGAAATGTGTAAATATACTTTGATTATTCTGTAAACAGAGCGCCGGAAAAATAAGCTTCTAGGTTTTGTGCCAGCGTTTCGATCGTGCTTTTTTCAAACAGGTTGTTCAGTCCGGCAAGCGCCAGGGAATCGGGAAGGTTTATGTCGTTGGGGATATCTACAAACTGGATGTAGGCGTCGAAAGCATCGTCCCAATTTTCCTTGGAATCCTGCCAGAAATCAAGAGCAACCACACCGGTCAGGGCATATTCCACATAGTACATCGGCGACTCAAACAGATGATGGATATCCACCCAGTCCAACCCGTCGTCCAGATAGGAGAGTCCCAGGTTATCGATTTCTCCAAAATATTCCTGTTCCAGCTGTGCGTACAGAGCGTTGAGCTGGTCGGCAGTCATATCAGGAGTTTCGTATACCTTGTGCTGAAACTCGTCGATCATAGTTGCGGAGAGGATGGTGATAAACATTTCGAAAACATTGGATTTCTCCGCCGCGCTGGCGTCGGTATAAATGCGGTCCAGCCAGGGGCTGGCCAGCAGTTCCAGTGTTTGGGAATGAATTTCCGAGATATCGGAGCCCTGCAAATCCTGCTCCAATACCATCAAATCGCCGGTGCGGAAAAAATTGAGCGCATGCCCCATCTCATGGATATAGGTCCCGGCATCGTCATAGTTGGAAAGGACATACGGCTCCTGCCAACCATAAAAGTAGGTAGTAAAAGCACCGGGACTTTTGTTGGGTGCGCTTGTCAGGTCATACAGGTTGTTTCGGGTCATAAAATCGATCATTTCGCGCGTTTCGGGAGAGATATCCTGGAGAATGCCCACTGCGATTTCGACCAGTCCGCTGGCGCTGGTAATGCTCTCCAGGTAGGATACACGCGATTGTTCCGGCAGCGGCGAGGTATATTCAAACAGGTTCAGCGGGCGCCCCAGCCGCGCGGCCGCATCGTCTTTTAACTGCTGGTAAACGGGAACGATGAACTCTTTTACCCAGGAACGGAAATCTTCGATTTCTTCCCGGCCATAACCACGGTAAGAGCGGTTGAAATAATAATAATCCAGGTAGTCGTCGAACCCGGCGGCTTTGGCCTTTTCGGTGCGCAGCGCCACCAGCTGCGTATAAATTTCCGCACACTGCCGGTTCAGCTGCTGATAATATTCCCCTAAAAGCTGCGAAGCAAGCTGCCGGTCCTCCTGGTCGCCGGCGTAAATGTAGTAATACATATCGCTGGTGGTAAAGGTATAGTCTTCTGTTTTGTAAACCGCAGCTTGTGACAGCAGCTGGGTGTACTGGGTCGTCAGCTGATTTTCTTTCAATTCCAGCTCCAGCTGCTCCTCAGAATAGTTTTTGGCGTCGATTTCCATGGCGTCCAACACATGGGAGCCAACGATCTCGCTGATTTGGCTGCGATACGGGGAATGCAGGATAGAGCGGGTGAGGGAAACGGCAGCGGGTTTGAGCTTGGCAAGAAAATCCTGCATGTACTGATAGTTCTCCGCGTTTTCCTCATTGGATGTGTCGAGGCTGAACAGGACGTTGGAAAGGGTATACATGTTATAATAGTCCTTGCAAAGCTGCGCTTCCTCTTTCCAGACGGACATCACTTCGTCTGCGGATCCAGCGTTCTGCACCCGCCGGGCAAAATCCTCGTATTGGGCGATGGTTGCTTCCAAGTCGGGCTGGATGTACTCCATTTGGTCGAAAGGGATTTCGGCGCGGTCCGCTGGCAGTTGGCCGAATCCTTCCAAAAGGGAGGATTCGGCAACGGATTCCGGCCGCGGAGATGCGGTGGAAGAAGGCGTCTGTGTGGTGCATCCAGTGCAGATCAGCAGCACTGATAAAAAAATAGCCAATATTCGTTTCATATCATAATACCTCCCAAAGATTCAGGCGGTGCAGTTTATTGCAAAAGTGCATCCCTGCCCAAGAAAATCCGCATCTGCGGGCGTAAAGCGTCAAAAACGGCTTTTTTACGTTTTTGGCGTCCGCCGCTTCCTGCCGGACGCCTTTTTGCGGACTGAATAGCCGAAGCCCCCCAGCCGCCGCCCCAGCGAGAAATATTCACCGTGGGCATAAGACAGCAGCCCGCACCGGGAAAGGTGCAGCTTCCCCTTCTCGTCCAACAGCGATTCATCCACGTTTACCGCTACAATTTCAGCTAAAAACATGTCATGGGAGCCCAAAGGCAGCACCTGGGTAACCTTGCATTCCAGAGATAGGGGGCTCTGGGCGATCATGGGGCAGGACAGCAGAGAAGCTGGCTCCGGCGTCAGTTTTGCCAATTGGAATTTGTCGGTATTCCGGCCGGATTTGACGCCGCACAAGTCTGTCGCGCGGGCCAGGGCGGAAGTAGTCAGATTGATCACGAACTCGCCGCTTTTCAAAATCAGTTCATGGGAAAATCGCTCTTTGCGAACCGATACGTAGGTCATGGCCGGGTCAGAATTGACAATACCCGTCCAAGCGACGGTGATGATGTTGGGCTTCTCCATTGTTCCGCAGGACACCATGACCGCCGGTACAGGGGCCAACAGGGTACCTGGCTTCCAGGTAACTTTGCTCATGATGATAACTCCTTTGCCGATGAAAAAATGTCTGAATTTTTGGTAGTGAAAAATTTTTTGAAAAGAAAAATACTTCTATCCATTATAAAGGTTTCCAAAAAGAATTACAATCATCAGAAAAAATCAGGTTTTTCTTGTTTTTTTTTCCCCGCGCTGATATACTATTTCCAGAATCAGAAATTTTCTGATTCCGGATGGAGGAATCATGATGAAATGTCCGTTCTGTGGCTATCATGACAGCAGGGTAATTGACTCCAGGGCGGTAGACGAACGGATCCGCCGTCGGCGTGAGTGCCTTCAGTGCGCCAAGCGGTTCACCACCTATGAATCGGTGGAAACAATGCCTATTGTTGTGATCAAAAAAGATATGTCCCGCGAAAGCTTTGACCGGAACAAGCTGTTTAATGGGTTGCTGCGCGCCTGTGAAAAGCGCCCGGTTTCTTTAGAAGAAATCGACCGGATGACAGATGAAATCGAAGCAGATATCCTTAACTCGCTGGAGCGAGAAGTGACCTCTTATCGAATTGGAGAACTGGCGATGGAAAAACTCAAACAAATCGATGAGGTAGCATATGTCCGCTTTGCCTCGGTTTACCGGCAGTTTGCGGATATCAATACCTTTATGAACGAGCTGAAAAGCCTTTTAAAGGAAAAATGAGTGAGGTATTTGCCCTTGGCCGTCTGGCGGTGGCCGGGGGCTTTTTCTTTTTCGGCAAAAAATGTAACGTTTCCTCATGTGGGGGAACCAATAGAATAGAAAGGGGGCGGTCGGTTGAAAGATTTTGAAAAGCTTTACTACCTGCATAAAGAGGAACTGTACCGCTACCTTTTTGGTTTGACACATGATCCGGAGCAGGCGGGCGATCTGATGCAGGAGACTTTTTTGCAGGCGATGCTGGGGATTGGGCGCTTTCGCCAGGAGAGCAGTGTCAGAACCTGGCTATTCGCTATCGGGCGGAACCTATGGCTGAAGGAAATGAGAAAGCGCCGGGAAACGGTGGAATATGATGACCTGTTGGAAACCTATGCCCGGCAGACGCTGGAGGAGACTGCTGCAAACCGAGAGACGCTGCACCGCATTAAAAGGCTGATGCGCCAAAAAGACGAGCGGGTCAATTTGGTTTTTTCCATGCGTATTTCCGGATACAGCTACGCGGAAATTGCGCAAAAAGCCGGAATCAGCGAAAGTTCTGCACGGGTTTTAGAACATCGGACCCGCGTCTGGCTCAAACAGCAGATGGAGAAAGGGGGAGACAAATGAAAGAAAAATGCGAGATCATCCGCGACCTTCTGCCGCTGGTACAGGACGGCGTAGCAAGCGAGGCTTCCTGCCGGTTGGTACGGGAACATTTGGAAACATGTGAAGAATGCCGGTCTGCCTATTCCTTGGACCCGGTAAAGATGCCGGACGAAACGTTGGATCGCCGGCTGATCGCGTCGGTGCGAAAGGCGTTTTTTCTGATGGGAATTGTGCTTCTGTTGATCGGCGCGCTGGTCGGCGTTGCGGTGACCGATTCTATGAATGTGTTTTATAATTTTATTCTGATGCCGGGGTTGGGTATGCTGGGGTACTGGCTTTTTCGGGGAAAATCTCTTTTGGTTCCTCTTGGTATTTTCCTGTTGGCATACTTGTTCCAAATTCCTGGAACAGGCTTTGCTGATTCTTTCCCTATGGCCGTTTTGTATGCTCTGCTTTGCGGATTGGGACTTGGGATCGGTTTTTTGCTGGATTATGCTTTTGCGCGGGAGGGAAAGAAATGAAAAAGAAAAAACTTTGGCTTCGAATATTAGCCGCTGTTTCGGCTTTTGGACTGTTATTCATTGCCGCCTGGATAACCCTTTCTTTTACTGGGGATCCCATTTCCGCCGCCCTTTCACAGCGGGCCGCAAAGGATTATATCCAGCAAAGCGGTCTGTACACCATGGGGTTTGAGGTAAGTCGGGCGGCCTATAACTTTAAATTGGGGGGATATCTGGTTCACGCGGTGTCCCCCAATAACCCCGACCTGCATTTTGATATCATCTGCCGCAACGGAAAGGTGGATTACGATACCTACCAGTCTGACGTGTTGGAAAACGGCAACGTCATTTCCCGTTTCCAGGAGGAATATAGGGCGCTTTTGCAGATTCAAATGGAACAGGCGGGATTGGGCAGGATCAATCTTTTTATCGGCGTTAATGAGCCGCAGGACAGCGCGGTTTGGGTACCAGGGATGGCCTTTGACCCCAATTTACCGGTAGAAAAGTCGGTTCAGCTTTATCCGGATCTGGAGAAATTGACACTGGAGGAGGCCGCCGGATATCTGCAGAAGGTCAGTGCTTTTTTGAGAGAAAAAGGGCATCACTTTACGTCGGTCGGGCTGTTTGACACAGATGATGAGCACACAGTTATGCTGAGCGATATCCCTGTAGAACAGATCGAAAAGCCGGGCTTTTTGGATTATCTGCGGCAGGTTCAGGAAGCGCAGGAGGCAGACGAACAAACAAAAGAAGGGGCGGCTTATGCCGTTCCCACAGAATCAGACGATACCCCAAAGGAAGAAAACCCTCCTACGGTCTGGGTGGAATAAGATGGGAACTTAAATGTAGCGGCCAGATAAAAGAAAAGAGAAAGCGGTTTTTCCGCTTTCTCTTTTTTGACGTTTTTTCAAATCGCTCTACTGGGCAATCGCATAAGGCGCTTGGGGTGCCGTTTCCTTTTCAGAAGTCTGAGCGATCATCTTTTCAATGGTCGCAATTTTGATGCACAGGCAGAGGATCCTGGCCGCAGGTTCCAGTTCTTCCAGCGTAGGATAGGTCGGTGCGATCCGGATATTGGTATCATCTGGGTCAACCCCATAGGGATAGGTGGCGCCTGCCGGCGTCATGATAACACCGGCTTTCTGGCAGAGATCGACAACCCGTTTTGCACAGCCGGGCTGGGTGTCCAAAGAGATGAAGTATCCTCCTTCCGGACGGGTCCAACGGGCGATACCGCAAAATCCCAGCTCCTCTTCCAAGATCTGTTCCACCAGCCGGAATTTGGGACGAATCAGCTGGGCGTGTTTTCTCATATGTTCCAAAACCCCTTGTTTGCTGCCAAAAAAACGCACATGCCGCAGCTGATTCATTTTGTCGTTTCCAATGGTTTGAACCGTCATATGCATTTTAATGTTCTGAACGTTGTGGAAGGATGCCCCCATGGCCGCCAACCCAGAGCCGGGATAGCTGATTTTTGAGGTGGAGCAGAAAATGAAAACCATGTCTTCCTTTCCGTTTTTCTTTGCCTCTTCAAATAAATTCAGCAATTCCACTTTTTGATCAGTCAATTCATGGATAAAATAAGCGTTATCCCAGAAAATGCGGAAATCCGGCGCCTTTGGCGCGAGGTTGGCAAAACGCCGTACAACTTCATCTGAGTAGGTCAATCCGGTGGGGTTGGAAAACTTCGGCACACACCAGATCCCCTTGATGCTGTCATCCTCGCCGACCAGCTTCTCTACCAGATCCATATCCGGGCCGTCTTCTTTCATGGGAATGCAGATCATCTCAATGCCAAAATGCTGGCAGATGGCGAAATGGCGGTCATAGCCGGGAACTGGGCAGAGGAATTTTACCTTTTCCAGGCGGCACCAAGGCTTTGGCGATCCATATACGCCGTGGAGCATGGCGCGCGCAACAGCGTCATACATCATATTGAGGCTGGAGTTGCCGCCGACGATCATATTTTCTGCCGGCAGCCCCAAAAGGCTGCCCATCAGCTCTTTTGCCTCCGGAATGCCATCCAGGCATCCGTAGTTGCGGCAGTCGGTTCCATCGGAAGCGGATAGGTCGCTCTGGCTGCTCAGTACATCCAGCATAGGAGCCGAAAGAACCAGTTGATCCGGCCCGGGTTTTCCACGGGACATATCCAGTTTCCATTTTTTGCATTGATAAGCTTCGTATTCTTTCATATAGCTGTCCTTCAGTGCAGACAGATCAGCGGTGGCCATCTGGGATACACAGGTCTCGGATTGAGAACCTGTCATATGATTGATTGCCAGAAGCATTGCGATATCTTTCATATTTTGCATCGTCATTACCACCTAAATTCAAATTGTGTTTCAATTATATAATATTATATTCAAAATTACAAGATTATTTTATAAATCCTGCAAAAATTGATAGAATGACGGCTCAAAATGTGTTTTGGCGACAGGATTTGTGAAATGTGCAGCCAATTTGCATACGAAAAAAGGAAGATGCAACATATCTTGCATCTTCCTGCATTTTTTGATTGAGTTATTGCTTCGTGCGCTGTTAAAATTCTGCAGAACCGGTAACACGGGGAAAAGGAATCACATCCCGGATATTGGAAATGCCGGTCATATACATAATCAGCCGTTCAAATCCCAATCCATAGCCCGCATGCTTGCATCCGCCGAAACGGCGCAGATCAAGGTACCAGGAGTAATCCTCCTGCTTGAGTCCTAGCTCCTTCATCCGGGCGGTCAGGACGTCCAGCCGTTCCTCACGCTGGCTGCCACCGATGATCTCTCCGACGCCGGGCACCAGCAGATCCATAGCGGCGACGGTTTTCCCGTCGTCGTTCAGGCGCATATAAAACGCCTTGATTTCTTTCGGGTAATCGATGACAAACACCGGTTTCTGGAAGATCTTTTCGGTCAGATACCGCTCGTGTTCGGTTTGCAGGTCACATCCCCAGTAGACCGGGTATTCAAATGCATCCTTATGTTCTTCCAGAAGCTTGACCGCCTCGGTATAAGTGATCTGGCCGAAATCGGCTGCGATCAGATTCTGCAGCCGTTCGATCAGACCCTTGTCGTAAAAATCGTTGAAAAATTTCATTTCCTGCGGGCACTGCTCCAGCACGTACCGCAGCACATATTTGATCATATCCTGGGCCAGCGCCATATCATCCTGCAGATCGGCAAAGGCGATCTCCGGCTCGATCATCCAAAATTCCGCCGCATGCCGGGGCGTATTGGATTTTTCCGCCCGGAAAGTCGGACCAAAGGTGTAAACGTTGCCAAAGGCCATGGCCATGCATTCGGCCTCCAGCTGGCCCGATACGGTCAGGCTGGTCATTTTCCCAAAGAAGTCCTGGCTATAGTCTACCTGCCCATCCTCGGTGCGAGGAGCGGAATCAGGATCAAAGGTGGTTACATGGAACATTTCTCCGGCTCCTTCACAGTCGCTGCCGGTAATCAGCGGTGTGTGAGCATAGACAAAGCCCCGCTCGTTGAAAAAGCGATGGATGGCAAACGCCGCCACCGAACGGACGCGGAATACCGCGTTGAAGGTATTGGTTCGGGGACGCAGATGGGCAATAGTCCGCAGATATTCCAGGGAATGGCGTTTTTTCTGCAGCGGGTAATCAGGAGCTGAGACGCCTTCCACCACAACTTCACAAGCGTGGATTTCGCAGGGCTGCTTGGCGTTGGGTGTCAGCATCAGCGTACCGGTGACCCGCAAAGCGGTGCCGACGTTGCATTTTGCAATCTCCTTAAAATTCGATATGTTAGCGTCCTCAAAAACCACCTGCAGGTTGGAGAAAGAACTGCCGTCATTTAATTCAATAAAGCCTAATGCTTTTGAATCGCGGATGGTTTTCACCCATCCGCATACGGTTATCTGCTGGCCGGCCAGTGCTTCGGCCTGTTCCAATACTTT
This sequence comes from uncultured Oscillospiraceae bacterium, assembly GCA_904397845.1. GTDB lineage: Bacteria > Bacillota > Clostridia > Oscillospirales > Ruminococcaceae > UBA3818. The sequence continues at coordinate 177,739 of CAJFOX010000011.1, read as the reverse complement.
TTTCAATTCTGTCCTTGCCATGAAAAGAACCTCCGTCTAATCAAAAATAAAGAAAATCCCCCATGATTTCGCCACAGCATTAACCAATGAAAACGCCGCAACGGCATGCGGAAAATGTTGGACAACATATTTATCCTATATTATAGTATATTTTGCCCGGGATAACAAGAAAAACGAAAATTTTTACCCGGGAACCCATTTTTTGTGATAAACAGGTGAAAATTTTGCTTTCCCCTTGGCAGCTATGCAGTTCCTTGTTATAATAACAACAGTTGCACAGCGGCTGTTGTTTTCGGGCATCTGGATATTCGGCGCAAGATGCTTGGAGCATGTTTTAGTCCTTGGACCCTGGAGAATATGGATGGCCGTTTTTGGCTTGTTTTGACTGTTTCAACGGGTTGCCGCCTTTTGGAATCGAAAGGTTTTTTCAAAAGGTTTTGCCTGTTTTTATTACATTGTAACGGAGTAAATATATGAAGCAATATGCGGCTCTTTTTTTGATGGTCATGCTGGTGCTTTTTTTGCCGCTTGGGGCTTCCGCGGCATATGCCACCGAAGTTCCAGCCACTGCCAGCCAGACTTCGGTGGTAATGGATGTATCTACCGGGCAGGTGCTGGTAGAAAAGGAAATGAACCAGCAGATGTATCCGGCCAGCATTACCAAGATCATGACTGTTCTGCTGGCGTTGGAAAACGCCGATCCCGCCACCGTACATACGATGAGCTATGAAGCCACCCATTCGATCGACCCAGGCAGTACCCACATTGCCTTGACCGAAGGGGAGCAGATTACCTTAAAAGACTTGATTTATGCCACGATGGTCGCTTCGGCCAATGACGCGGCAAATGGTATTGCCGAGTGTGTTGGCGGAAGCATCGACCAGTTTGTGGAGATGATGAACGAAAAAGCGAAGGAGATCGGTGCGGTCAACACACATTTTGTCAACGCCAACGGCCTGCACGACCCTGACCATTATACTACCGCTTATGATATGGCGCTGATTACCCAATACGCCTTGGGGGTGGAAGGCTTTCGGGAGTACTGGTGCGCGGAGGAATATACCATCCAGCCGACGAATAAGCAAAGCCAGGAACGGAATCTTGGAACCCAGCACAGCATGTTTGTCGAATCCCAGTTCACTTACGAGGGATGCACCGGCGGCAAGCTCGGTTATACCGACGAGGCGCGGCATACTTCGGTCACAACTGCCAAGCGGGGGGAACTGGAATTAATCTGTGTCACCATGAGCAGCCAGAAATACGAAAAATATGAGGACACAGCTGCCCTGTTTGATTACTGCTTTGATTCCTTTGATCAGGTGACCCTTTCGAAACAGAGTTTAAAGGGCTTTGTGATCCCGGTTTTAGAAGGGGACACCCAGGTGCAGGAAGTGCGCATCTATCCGGACAATAGCATTGCGCTGGAACTGCATCGCCAATATAGTATTAGCGATCTGAATTTGGAGTACCAGGTGCCGGAAACATACCGCTATGGCGAGGAGGTAGCTCCGTCGCTTAAAATCACGCTCAAGCCTGAAAGCGACAGCATGTACAGGGATTTGGGAAGCTTTCCGTTGCAGTTTTCGCTGAGCGACACCGCAGGGCAGAAGGTGGATGCCGAAACCGGCCTGCCGGTAAAGGATAATACGATATTCTGGAAGAATTTATGGAATATCATCAAGTGGGTAGGAATTATCCTTGCGGTCGTGGTAGTGCTGTTTTTCCTGTTGGTGGTTTCTGTGCGGGTTCGGCATTTTCTGTACCGGAAAAAGCGGAAAAACCGCCGGGTAAAGTATCCGGTTACGGCCGGCACGCAGATCACCCAAAGGCAGGGCCCAGTCCATATTTATGTACAGCCGGATACGTTGGACAGACGACCCCGCACCAAACGTCCGGTGTCCGGTACGCGGAAAAGCAGGCGATAGCCAGAATAGGATGGAGCTATGAAGACGTTTTTGATTGGCGCAAACGATGCGGGGCAGCGGCTGGACAAATTTTTGACCAAAGCGGTACCGCTTCTGCCGCAGCCGCTTTTGTATAAGTACATCCGCTTGAAGCGGATTAAACGCAACAAAAAGCGCTGTGAGATCTCCACCCGGCTGCAGGAGGGAGATGTGCTGGAGCTTTATATCAATGACGAATTTTTTTCGCCCCCTGCGGGAAAGGCGGCGTTTTTGCACGCGCCGGCCCAGCTTGACCTGCTGTACGAGGATGAAAACGTGCTGCTGGTCAATAAACCGGCGGGCTTGATTGTCCATGAGGACGACCGGGAGGCTTTCGATACCCTGATTAATCGGATCCTGCATTATTTGTACGAGAAAAAGGAGTATGATCCGCGGCAGGAGAACTCTTTTGTCCCGGCATTGTGCAACCGCATTGACCGCAATACCTCCGGTATTGTGCTGGCGGCCAAAAATGCGGCGGCGCTGCGGGAGCTGAACCAGCGGATCAAGGACCGGCAGATTCAAAAGCGGTATTTATGTGTTGTACACGGCAGAATGCCGCGGCCCCGGCAGACACTGACCGCCTACTTGAAAAAGGATGCGGATCAAAATCAGGTGCGTGTATACGACCGGCCCATACCTGGAGGCCGGACGATTCGGACCGCTTATCAGGTGCTGGCGGAAAAAGATGGATTATCGTTGTTGAAAATCGATCTGCTAACCGGACGGACCCATCAGATCCGCGCCCATATGGCCCATCTTGGGCATCCGCTTCTGGGAGACTTCAAATACGGGAAAAACCGGGCAGACCGCCAGTTGGGCTATCGGTTTCAGGCGTTATGCGCCTATCAGGTGAGTTTTTCCTTTGCTGGGGAAACGGGATTGCTTTCCTATTTGGAGGGACAAACCTTCACCGTTCCCCAGGTGGATTTTGTCAAGGTATTGTTTCCGGATGAAGCCGGAAAGCTGTAAAAGGAGGGGGAGGATGGCGCAGCACAACCATTATGGGCATCGGCAGCGCCTGAAAGACCGGTTTTTGCAAACCGGTTTCACAGGGTTTGACGCCCATGGAATCTTAGAGCTCCTGCTGTTTTACAGCATCCCCCAAAGGGATACAAACGATCTGGCCCACGAACTGGTCAACCGGTTTGGCTCTCTATCCGGCGTGTTTGACGCTTCTTATGAAGATCTTGTAAAGGTCAAAGGGATCAGCGCCAATACGGCAACGTTGCTCAAAATGATCCCGCAGCTGGCCAACGCGTATCTCAATGATCGGAATGACCCGGGAATCATTCTCGATTCCGCAGAAAAGGCGGGCGCATTCCTAATGTCCAAATACGTTGGCGCCACCAACGAACGGATTTACCTGCTTTGCCTGGACAATAAGCTCAAACTTTTAAATTGCGTGCTCATGGGGGAAGGCAGCTTAAACAAGGTGGGATTTCATCCGCGCCGGATCTTGGAGCAGGCGCTGCAGTGTTCCGCTTCTGCCATTATTCTGTCCCATAACCATCCCCATGGCACAGCTCTTCCTTCCGATGCGGATATCCTGATGACCCGCCAGCTGTATGACATGGCGCAGGTGTTGGAAATTACGTTGCGCGACCATATTATTGTGGCGGGCGATGATTTTGTATCATTGGCCCAGTCCGGCATTTTGACGGCGGTTTGACGCGCGGCTTACGGGCCGCGCGTTTTCCTTTGCCGGGGCAGTATGTTTTCCGGTAAAAAATGGCATACTAGTTCTGCAACAGAAGGAGGTATGCCAATGCTGTATGTAAAAAACGGCCGAGTTCTGACCATGGCGGGGAAAATTTTTGAAAACGGACAGGTCGTGATCGAAAATGGAAAGATCAAAGCAGTGGGAGAAAAGCTCTCCTGCCCGGATCCTGAAGAGGTGATCGACGCCCAGGGCGGCTGGATTTTGCCCGGATTGGTGGAAGCCCATTGCCATATCGGGATTACCGAAGAAAAAAAGGGGTTTGAAGGGGATGACTGCAATGAGGTAAACCAGCCGGTGATTCCCTATCTTAAAGCGCTGGATGCAGTAAACCCCATGGATCCGGCTTTCCACAACGCTTTAAGCGCAGGCATTACGGCGGTCATGGTGGGTCCGGGCAGTTCCAATGTGGTAGGCGGCCAGTTTTTGGTCATGAAAACCCATGGCAGGGTGATTGACCGGATGCTTGTAAAAGAACCGGCGGCGATGAAAATAGCCTTTGGAGAAAATCCCAAAACGAATTACAGCGGACAGAATAAAGTTCCATCCACCCGCATGTCTATTGGCGCGCTGTTGCGGGATGAATTGACCCGGGCGCAGAACTACCGCTCCCGAAAGAAAGCCGCGCAGAAAAATGGAGAAACGTTTGAGGCGGATTATCAAATGGAATGCTGGCTGCCGGTTCTGGATGGAAAGATCCCGATGAAAGCTCATGTCCACCGGGCAGACGACATCCTGACGGCTATCCGCATTGCCAAAGAGTTCGGCTTAGGGCTAACGCTGGACCACTGTACCGAGGGGCATTTGATCGCCAGTGAGATCAAGGCGTCCGGATTCCCAGCGATCATCGGGCCAACACTGTCGTCGCGCAATAAAATTGAGGTTCAGAACATGGACTTTAAGACACCGGGGATTTTGCAGGATGCGGGCGTACTGATCGCCATCACCACCGACCATCCGGTAACCCGTATCCAGTATTTGCCGATCTGCGCGGGTTTTGCCGCCAAGGAAGGGCTTGGCGTGGAGCACGCGCTGGAAGCTATCACCTGCAATCCGGCGAAAATCTGCGGCGTATCGGATCGGATTGGTTCCATTGAGCCGGGCAAAGATGCGGACTTGGCCATTTATGATGGAAACCCCATGGAGGTGTTCGCAAAAACTCTTTATACTATTGTAAATGGGGAGGTAGCCTACCGGCATGACGAACCGCCGGAAAGAAAAGAATAAATCACTTCGGAAAAGGAATATCTGCGGGCTGGACTGCGAAAAGCCTTTGGAACAATAAAAACAAATCGGGAAAGACATATGCCTTTCCCGATTTGTTTTATAAAAAAGGGTGTTATCTGTTTTGCTCTTTGTTTTGGTTCTGCTGCTTCTGCTGTTGATTTTGCTGATTCTGCTGGTTTTGCTGCTTATTGTTTTTAGACTCTTGCATGAATGGTCACCTCCTAAAATTTCAGGCGAGGAGATATTAAAATCCCTCGATACAAGTATGGCCTTTTGACGTGATATTATACACGGGATGTGATAAACGGAGCTTATTTTTTAAATATACTTTTTGAACATTTTTTGTAATTTTTTTGGGGTGAAAAAGGTTTTTTTAAACAAAAGGTTCATTTAAGGAGGCGCTGTTGTGAACAGGATAAAGGCTGGTGTGCTGCTGGCAGTAGCTTGGGCGGTTACGGTACTGCTGAGCAGCTGCGGCGAAAAAGAAACCGGACCGGTTTTGTCCGCATATGATTACGGGCATCAGGCGGGTGAAGAGGACGAGATCGTTTTCGAAAACACGGGAGCGGATATTCGAGGGATCCGCGGCGATGTACTGTTTTTTGCGCAGGAGGCATCCTCCTCCGTGATGCGTTATTTTGCTGCAAACCTGCAAACTGCCGAGATCGGAGTCATTGGAGATATACCCAGCGACGCAGCGTGGGGGATTGGCGCAGGACAGCCCGTGCAGGTAGGGGATTCGTACTATTTGGTCGGACCCGGCCGGTTGAAAGGAAAGGGGGTCATCTACCGCTTTTCTTTGGAAAAGCAGGGGATGACTGCCTGCATTGCTGAAAAAGGGGTTGCCTATTCCGATTTGGCCGAGCAGGACGGTAAGCTCTACTATCGGGCGAGGGAGACGCGTGAAAGCCATGCAAATGATCCCGTATGGATCGACGATACGGTTGTATGTTATGATCCTGCCAGCGAAGAAACCACCGTGCTGATCGAAAAGAAAAACGAAGGACAAAATCCTTTTTGCATCGGCGCGATGGCTGCGGCAAACGGCAAAATCTATGTTTTGGCACAGGAATGGAAATGGACCCAGGCTGACTATGGAAAGTGGCGTAGAGGTTGGTTGCTAGAGGTTTACGATTTGTCCGGCAGACTAGTACAAAAGGTTCCGATGGCTGAGGCGGAAGAAGGCTTTTTTGATAAATTTGTCCGGGATTTTCAGGTCTTTGGCGATTATGTTCTCCTGAGCAATTCCATGGATATGGCGCTTTACCGTTTGACAGGGGACGACGCGCAGCTAGTCGCTAAATCCGGCTGGCCAGATGAAGAAGCGGAAAAAGTGACGCCTTTTTCGCCGGCTCAGTCTACGGTTCCACAAAATGACAGAGCGCTGTTTTGCGCCCACCATTTTTTCTGGATTTTGGACGCGGCGCAGGAACAGGTCATGATTCTTCCGGTCCCCGGCTTAGAGGATGGTTCAGGGAGTTACTGTAATAGCGTTTTTACCGATGGAAAAAATGTCGTTTACAGCATTTATCACGCCGGCTTGCCTAAGCGCATTACCGAGTATCGCATCCTCCCCTGGGACGATCTGGAGCACAGCGTTTCGCAGACGATTTCATTGGAGCCGGGCAAGGTTGTAGATCTCGGCCCATACAGCTATTGCGAACGGTTCGAAAAAGCGGAAGCCGCTGATCCCCGGGAAACGCCGTAGTAACGCGAAAAGAGGAGGGCGAGCCCCCTCTTCTAAGAGTGATCATTCATGCTGTCCGCTCCAAAACAGCGCTTAGAGATTTCCCTTGATCTTCTCCAGCGCACCTTTTTCCAGCCGGCTGACCTGAGCCTGGCTAATGCCGATTTCACTCGCCACCTCCATTTGGGTTTTGCCGGTAAAAAAGCGCAGGGAGAGGATTTTTTTCTCCCTGGGCGTTAGATTCGAAATCGCTTCCCGGATAGTCAGCTCCTCCAGCCAGTTGCTGTCGTCATTTTTGTCTCCCAGCTGATCCATGACAAAAATGGTGTCGCCAGAATCAGAATAGACCGGCTCGTACAGGGAAACCGGTTCCACGATAGATTCCAGCGCCAGCACGACGTCCTGCTTGCGCATGCCCATCTCCTGGGCGATTTCCTCCACCGTCGGCTCTTTTAAGTTTTCACCGGTGAGCCGCTCTTTGGTCTGCATAGCCTTGTAGGCTATGTCCCGCATGGAGCGGCTGACCCGAATGCTGTTGTTATCCCGCAGATAACGGCGGATCTCCCCGACGATCATCGGTACGCCGTAGGTAGAAAAGCGTACTCCCTGTTCCGGGTCAAAGTGATCAATGGCCTTGATCAGGCCAATGCAGCCAACCTGAAATAAATCGTCCAGATTTTCACCCCGGTTGGTAAACTTTTGCACCACGCTTAAAACCAGCCGCAAATTCCCATTAATTAACTCCTCCCGGGCTTTCTCGTCCCCCTGTCTGACCCGCTTGAGCAGTTCGGCCTTTTCCTTTTCCTTGAGCACCTTTAATTTAGCTGTGTTCACGCCGCAGATTTCCACCTTGCTGTAATACATCCCATCACGCCCGCTTCCTCCCGATTTTGCCGTCCGTCAGACGGCTGTGCTCTTATCATGGACAGCACCTTGTCCCAGCATGCAAATTTTTCTCCTGGCAATTTTTGTTAGGCATAAACGGACAAAGAAAAGCCATAAACATGCGAAAAGGGGGCAGTGCGGATGATCTACCGGATTTCAGATTTCAAATATAAGGATGTCATTAACATCAAAGACGGAAATTGCCTGGGGGCTATTTGCGATGTGGAAATCGAGAGTGAAAAAGCGGAGGTCATCGCCGTAGTCGTGCGCGGACGATTTCGTTTTTTTGGCCTATTTGGAAAAGGGGAAGAATTTGTCATTGCATGGGACCAAGTAAAGGTGATCGGCGAGGATGCAGTATTGGTCTGCTTTGACCGCCGCCCGGAGCCGCGAAGGCCAAAATATCCTAGACATCACGGGGAAGGCGAGTTATACTGAAAAAGCCAGAAAAAACTGCGTTGCTTTTCCAAAAAGTACTTGCTTTTTGAAAAGCATTGTGCTATACTAACACGGCAAAAACACACGCTTGGGTCGGATTTTGGTAGGTGCCGGGAGAAAATTCCGGTTGGCCGGAAATTGCCCGGGCGGAGGAAAAACCTGAGGAGGAATTGTAAAAATGGGCGTTATTTCTATGAAGCAGCTGTTGGAGGCCGGCGTGCACTTCGGCCACCAGACCAGAAGATGGAACCCGAAAATGGCGCAGTACATCTTCACCGAGAGAAACGGTATTTATATCATCGATCTGCAGAAAACGGTGAAAAAACTGGAAGAAGCCTACATGTTTGTAAGGGATGTCGCCGCCAATGGCGATACTGTGCTGTTTGTCGGCACCAAAAAGCAGGCGGCTGAATCTGTGAAGGAAGAGGCGCTGCGTGCCGGCGTGCATTTTGTTAACGCCAGATGGCTTGGCGGTATGATGACCAACTTCAAAACCATTCAGCGCAGAATTCAGAGACTGGCTCAACTGCGGAAAATGGAGGAGGACGGCACCTTTGAGCGCCTGCCCAAAAAAGAGGTCATCAAGCTGAACTTGGAAATCGAAAAATTGGAAAAATTCCTGGGCGGGATTAAGGATATGAAGAAACTGCCTGGTGCCCTGTTCGTCGTGGACCCCCGCAAGGAAAAAATCGCGGTTGCTGAGGCAAAGAAGCTGGGAATTCCGGTTGTGGCGATTGTGGATACCAACTGCGATCCCGATGAGGTGGACTATGTGATCCCCGGCAATGACGATGCGATCCGTGCAGTCAAGCTGATCTCTTCTGTGATGGCCGATGCGATTATCGAAGGCAGGCAGGGGAATGCGGAAGAAGCCGCTATAGAAGAAAAAGAAGAGGCAGAGGAAGCGGAAGAAGCGGAGAAATAGGATTTTTTTACCGAAATGCCCGAGCTTGTCCCGGGCATTTTACGGGATACACGGATAAAAAGGATGGGCGCCGAGCATCCGGACGAAAATAGAAACTAGGAGGAATTTCCCATGGCATTTACTGCAAAAGATGTTCAGAATCTTCGTGAGAGAACTGGCTGCGGCATGATGGACTGCAAAAAAGCGTTGACCGAAGCAGGCGGCGATATGGAGAAGGCGATTGAGCTGCTGCGTGAAAAGGGCTTGGCGGCACAGGCCAAAAAATCCGGCCGTATTGCAGCCGAGGGTATCGTATATACCTATGTTGATGAAGCAAAAAAGGTCGGTGTCGTGATTGAAGTAAACGCCGAGACCGATTTTGTGGCCAAGAACGAAAGTTTCCAGAGCTTTGTCGCTTCTTGCGCGAAAGCGGTTGCCGAGCAGAACCCCGCTACAGTAGAGGAACTGATGGCATGCAAGGCTGACGACCAGTTTACTGTGGAAGAGGCGTTGCGTGAAAAGATTCTGACCATTGGCGAGAACATGAAAATCCGCCGCTTTGCAAGATATGAAGGCGAGGTTGTCACTTACAGCCACGGCGGCGGCAGAATCGGCGTTATGGTAAAGTTCGACGCACCTGCAGATATCGCTGCAAAAGACGGATTCAAAGCAATGGCGAAGGATGTTGCAATGCAGGTTGCAGCAGCCAATCCCACTTATCTGGACAAGGCTGGCGTACCGGCTGATGAAATCGCCAAGGAAAAAGAGATCCTGACCCAACAGGCGATCAATGAAGGCAAACCTGCCAATATCGCCGAGAAGATGGTCATGGGCAGAATCAATAAATACTACAAAGAAGTTTGCCTGTTGGAGCAGCCTTTCATCAAAGATGGTGACATCACTGTTTCCAAGTATATCGAAAACTGCGCCAAAGAGCTGGGCGGCGAGATCAAGGCTGTGAGTTTTGTCCGCTTTGAGAAAGGCGAAGGCTTGGAAAAAAGAGAGGATAATTTTGCCGATGAAGTCGCCAGTATGATGAAATAATCATCCAGGCTGATTCATTTTTGAAATTTTGCAGGGGCATTGGATGCGTTAGCGGGCCAATGCCCTTTTTTTGAATCTTTTTTGTTCTGCTTAAAAAATTTTTTGTTTTTCATGCAATATTTCGGCGGGTTAGCGCATTATTCAAATGAAAGGGGCGGATATCATTGCTGTTCTTCTGCTTGGTACCGGCAAAGGAATCGGCAGTGCCAGACAAAGAAGCTTTGTTGGAAGAATATATGGCGCAGATTGCCAAGGGAGATCACGATGCCCTGGCGGCCTTATATCAACACACAAATGCATCGATTTATGGCTTCGCCCTGTCTATTTTGAAAAATGCGTCGGATGCGGAGGATGCGCTGCATGATTGCTTTTTGGATATTTACCAGGCGGCGGGAAGTTATCGCCCGCAGGGAAAGCCCATGGCCTGGATTTTTACCATCGTCCGGAACCGCTGCCTGCAAAAGCTGCGGGAACGGGGCAGAACGGCGGATATTCCGCCGGAGGATTGGGAGCCGTATCTGAAAAGCTGTGACAGCGTAACCCCGGAGGATAGGCTGCTGATCGGCGCTTGTATGGAGCGATTGACCCAGGAGGAACGGCAGATCGTCGTATTGCATGCGGTTTCCGGTTTTCGGCACCGCGAAATTGCGCAGATTCTGCAGCTGCCATTGCCGACAGTTCTTTCAAAATATCACCGCGCATTGAAAAAACTGAAAAAATATGTAACGGAAGGAGAGGAACGATGAAAAATCGGGAAGTGGAAGAAAAAATCAGGACGGCATTTCATCATGCAGTTCCGGACGTTCTGGAATCTGTTCTCTCCGACTGTAGGGAACAGAAAGGAACCGTGATTGCCTTGACAGAGAATAAAAGAAAAAGTTGGATAAAAGCGGCGGCGGGTATCGCAGCGGCGCTGGTCTTAACCGTTGGCGGCATTTTGGGATACGCAGGATACAGAGGACAAAACGCTGTGGCGTCGACGATCTCTTTGGATGTGAACCCGAGTATTGAAATCCGGGTCAATAAATACGAAAAAGTATTGGAAACCATTGCGCTAAACGACGACGCAAAAGTTGTACTGGGGGACATGGATTTTAAAGGCAGCTCCCTGGATGTAACGATGAACGCTTTGATTGGCTCTATGTTGCGAAATGGGTATCTGGACGAACTGGCGAACTCCATTTTAATCAGCGTGGATAATAAAGACCCGGATTTGGGTGCAGCGCTTCAACAAAAGCTGACGCAGGAAGTAAATGCTCTGCTCGAGACAAATTCGTTTACCGGTTCGGTGCTCAGCCAGACAGTGTCCGACGATGATGAGTTGAAAACTTTGGCTGAAACCTATGGGATTACCCCGGGAAAAGCGCAGCTGGTCCAGCAATTGATTCAGCAAAATACGCTGTATTCCTTCGAGGAACTGTCGCAATTATCCGTCAACGAATTAAATCTGCTGATTGCGGCCAACAATACGCCGCTGGAAAATACTGAAGTGGTAGGAAGTGCCAGCGATAAATCCTATATTGGGGCGGAAAAAGCAAAGGAAATCGCTTTTGCCCATGCGGGAGTGGCCGCTTCCGATGTGGGATTTTCCAAAGCGGAGCTGGATTTCGACGACGGCAGGATCGTTTATGAGGTGGATTTTTCCTCCGGCACAGTGGAATATGAGTATGAGGTCGACGCGTTAAGCGGTGCAGTGCTGAAAAATGAGCAGGATCAGGAGGGCGGCTGGAATGCTACATCCGTTCCGACAGGCCAAGCGGATATCAGTACAGATCAGGCAAAATCGATTGCGTTATCCCACGCGGGAATAGATGGAGCGAACGCTGTATTCTATAAAACCGAGCTGGACCAGGATGACGGAATGCTGGTTTACGAGCTGGTATTTTCTGTGGATGGGCTGGAATACGAGTATGATATCAACGCATCCACCGGCGATGTGATAAAATACGAATGGGAACAGTCCGGCCAGTCCGGTTCAGCTGCCTCTACAGGCCAGCTGATCGGGAAGGAAGAGGCCAAACAGATCGCGTTATCCCGTGCAGGAGTAGCGGAAGGGGATATTTCCCGGTATGAATCGGAGCTGGATACGGATGACGGCAAGACCAAATATGAAATTTCCTTCCATGTCGGGAGGGTAGAATACGATATCGAAATCAATGCAGTTACTGGCGCTGTGGAAAAATTCGAGATGGACAACGATTGATTTGCCGTATTTTGGCAAAAAAAGGCCCTTTTTAAAAGGGCCTTTTTTACGTGAAAAACGGGACGCGAGCACCTTAAAAGGAAATGGTATCCTCCCTGAGAAGAAGATGTCGAATTTTTCAGAAAAATTTTCTGTTTTTGGCCAGCTTTGGAAAAAGTTCATATTTCTCTTTCTCTTTTTTCACAAAGAAAAGCATAGAAAGACTTTACATGTACAGGGCCGATATTGTAAAATAGATACAAATTGAGCAATGATCCAAAAAACTGGAGAGTGATTGGAATGGGCTTGAAGTACAAACGTATTTTACTCAAGCTGTCCGGAGAGGCGTTGGCGGGCGAGCAGAAATTCGGGCTGGATTACGACGTGGTACAGCACATCTGCGAGAGCATCAGAACGTGTACTGAGCTGGGCGCTGAGGTCGCAATCGTTGTGGGCGGCGGAAATTTTTGGCGGGGTCGTAGCAGCGGCAAAATGGACCGCACCAGGGCAGACCATATGGGGATGCTGGGAACGGTTATTAATGCGCTGGCCTTGGCCGATGCGCTGGAGCAGCTGGGAGTCCCGGTACGAGTGCAGACCGCCATCGCGATGCAGCAGGTGGCGGAACCCTATGTGCGTGGGCGCGCAGTGCGCCATCTAGAGAAAGGGAGGGTCGTAGTTTTTGGATGCGGCACCGGAAACCCTTTCTTTTCCACGGATACCGCATCTTCTCTACGGGCGGCGGAGATCGGTGCGCAGATCATGATGAAGGCGACGATGGTGGACGGCGTATATGACAAGGATCCTCACAAGTATGCCGACGCGGTAAAATACGATACCCTGACCTTTTCCGAGGTGCTCAATAAGGAGCTGGCGGTAATGGATATGACGGCAGCCTCTATGTGCAAGGATAACCATATCCCTGTGCTGGTTTTTGATATCGGCGATCCGGATAATCTGGTTCGTGCGGTACAGGGAGAGGCCGTCGGCACCCTGGTAACAGAGGGGTAAAAATAAGAAGCGTGTGCGGCAGCCAGTTGGCGGCCGGGTGGCCGGACCTTTGGGCGGAAAGGACGGCTTGCGGATAGAAAACAGAACATCCGCCGGAGAAAGGGAGCGTTTTTATGAAAGAGCATCTGAAGCTGTATGACGAAAAAATGACCAAAACCATCGGCGCGCTGAACCATGAGTTTTCATCGATTCGAGCGGGGCGGGCTAATCCGGCGGTGTTGGATAAAGTGCAGGTAGATTATTACGGAGTTCCGACCGCGATCAACGCCATGGCGGCAGTGACCGTTTCGGAGGGGCGCACGCTGGTCATTCAGCCGTGGGATAAGTCTACACTGAAAAGTATCGAAAAGGCTCTTTTGGCATCTGATATCGGTATCAACCCCACCAACGACGGCAATGTAATCCGTCTGACCTTCCCGCAGCCGACCGAGGAGCGGCGCCGGGAACTGACCCGTCAGGTGGCAAAGACAGCGGAGGATTCCAAGGTGGCGATCCGCGCGATCCGCCGGGATGCGATGGAAAAATATAAGGCCATGAAAAAAAGTTCAGAAATTACAGAGGACGACCTGAAAGGATACGAAAAGGATATTCAGGATTTGACCGATAAATACTGCAAAGAGATTGACAAAATGGCTGGAGCAAAAGAAAAGGAAATTATGGAAATCTGAAAAACATTTGGTACAGGTTCAAAAGGCATAGGCTGCGCCTATGCCTTTTCGACGAATTTCGAAGCCGTACCCTGTTTTTGGCGGCCGCCTTTTCAGGGGGGCACGGGAGAGTTTGATTTATGTCAGAAGAACATCAAAAGAAGTCGTTTTCGGTTCCGGCCCATATTGCGATTATTATGGATGGGAATGGGCGCTGGGCCAAGCGGCGGGGGCTGCCGCGAAATGCCGGCCACAAGCAGGGCGCAAAGGCATTTGAAAATATTTGTGACTACTGCCAGAAAATCGGGGTAAAGTATGTTACGGCCTACGCTTTTTCCACCGAAAATTGGAAGAGGCCTCAAAGTGAAGTGGATGCGATTATGGAGCTGTTACGCAGTTATTTGAAGGAGGCTTCCAAACAAGCGAAGCGGAATGTGCGGCTGCTTTTCCTGGGGGACCGGAAGCCGCTGGCCTCCGATTTGCAGCAGCTGATGGAGAGCGCAGAACGGGAAAGCGAAAAAAATACAGGGATCACTGTTTGCGTTGCCTTAAATTACGGTGGAAGGGCGGAGATCGCGCATAGTGCGCGGGAACTGGCACAGATGGCGGCTCGGGGGGAATTGGATCCGGACAGTATTGACGAAAGGCTGTTCGAGCGGCATCTCTATACGGCTGGGATCCCGGATCCCGACCTGCTGATCCGTCCCAGCGGCGAGCTTCGTCTCTCTAATTTCCTGTTATGGCAGCTGGCTTATACCGAATTTGTCTTCCAGGATGTGCTATGGCCGGACTTTACCCCAGCGCATCTGGATCAGGCCATTGCCCAGTATGCAAAACGAAACAGACGATTTGGAGGCATTTGATGAAACAGCGGATTGCAACGGCTGTGATAGGCCTGACGATTTTTTTTGCCATTTTGGCGTTGTATCAGACCATTTTTTTGAATATCAGTGCAGCGGTGATTATTTTTTTGGCGCTGCATGAAATGTTTCATGTGACCGGCGTATGGGAAAATAAGGCGTTGTCCGCCGTCTGCCTTCTGTTTGGATGCGCGCTTCCTTTTTTTAACATCGAGCAGGCCCGACAGTGGCTGGTGTATGGCGAAGCCGTTTTTGCGCTGGCTATTTTTGGAATTCTACTTTTTTATCATGAATCGCTGCATTACACGAAAGCCGCGACGGCTTTTGCCGCCACCAGTGTTATTTCCTACACGACCAGCGTTTTGATCTGGCTGCGGCAGGCGAGTGAAACCCCGTTGGAGGGAATTTACTATACGCTGTTGGCTTTTGGCCTGGCTTGGTTGACTGACACAGGCGCATATCTTTTTGGCATTACCATGGGAAAGCACAAGCTGGCGCCTAAAATCAGCCCGAAAAAAACAGTGGAAGGCGCGGTGGGCGGCGTAGTGTTCTGCGTGGTCACGGTACTGCTGCTGTCGTTGTTTTGCCAGTGGGCCGGCAGAAGCATTTGGGGCGTCCAGCTCCAGATTCGGTATCTTTTGCTAGTGTTGATGACGCCGGTCGGCGCTTTGGTTTCGATGCTGGGGGATTTGTCCGCCTCGCTGATCAAGCGGCAATGCGGTGTAAAGGACTACGGTTCGCTGATGCCCGGCCATGGCGGGATTGTGGACCGGTTTGACAGCGTCTTTTTCGTACTGCCGTTTGTATTTTTATTTATCCGGCTGTTCCCCATTGTCCGGTAACCATTTGGAGGCGTATATGGAGCAGAAAAGAGTCACAATTTTGGGTTCAACCGGTTCTATTGGAACGCAGGCGTTGCAGGTGGTGCGCCGTCTGGGCTATCGGCTGGAGGCGATCTCCGCAAATACGAGCACTGATTTGGCGGAACAGCAGGTCAGGGCTTTTTCTCCCCGTTATGCGGTGATGATGGATCCGCAGGCGGCGGCGGACTTAAAAATCAGGCTGGCGGATACCAGCACGCAGGTTTTGTGTGGAATGGAGGGTCTTTGCCAGATTGCGTCTTTGCCGGAGAACGACCTGGTTCTCAACTCGGTCGTGGGAATGATCGGCCTGCAGCCAACTTTGGCTGCCATTGAGGCGGGGACTGACCTGGCCCTTGCCAATAAGGAAACGTTGGTAGCGGGCGGACAGCTGGTGATAGAAGCGGCGCAGAAAAAAAAAGTGAAAATTCTGCCGGTGGACAGCGAACATTCGGCAATTTTTCAATGCTTGCAGGGGAATCCTAAGAAGGATGCACTGCATAAAATCATTTTAACGGCTTCTGGCGGCCCTTTTTTTGGAAAAAAAAGAGAGGAATTGGAACGGGTTACGGTCAAACAGGCCCTGCGTCATCCAAACTGGGTTATGGGGGCTAAGTTGACCATTGATTCTTCCACTCTGATGAACAAAGGGCTGGAGGTTATCGAGGCTGTCTGGCTGTTCCAAAAGCCGGTGGACGACATCGAGGTGGTGATCCACCGGGAGAGCGTAATCCATTCGATGGTCGAATTTATAGACGGTTCCTGCATCGCCCAGCTGGGCGTACCGGATATGCAGATCCCGATTCAGTATGCCATGACTTATCCGAACCGGGTGCCCAGCGGGGCAAAGCCGCTTTCCTTGACAGATTATGGGAAACTGACCTTTTACCAGCCTGATTATAAAACGTTTTCCTGTTTACAGGTCTGCATAGACGCCATGCGGATGGGCGGACTGTATCCCTGTGCCGCCAATGCGGCCAACGAAGAAGCAGTGGCGTTGTTCCGGGAAGAAAAGATCCGGTTTCTGCAAATTGGCGAGCTGGTAGAAAAAGCGACTTTTGCCCAGCGGATGCCGTTGGATTATGCTCTGGAAGATGTGTTTTGGGCCGAGCAGGAAGCACGCCGGTTTGTAAGAGAGCATTGTAAATGAAGATGCAGAGGATTCAAAATACGGAGGAAAAAGAAAACTTTCGGATAAAACGGTGCAAAAAAAATCGATGTTGTCCGGCATGGTGTTTGGAGGAAGCAAACGGCCGCAAAGCGCGGCGAAGGGGGATTTGAGATTTGGGTATTATTTTGACTATTCTTTTGTTTGGCGTGCTGATTTTCATTCATGAATTCGGCCACTTTATTACCGCCAAGCTTTCGGGCGTCAAAGTCAATGAGTTTGCGCTGGGCATGGGCCCGGTGATCTGGAAAACACGTAAAAAGGATACACAGTATGCGTTGCGGCTGCTGCCGATCGGCGGCTTTGTCAGCATGGAAGGCGAGGACGAGGAAAGCGAGGAGGAGGGGTCTTTCTCCAAAGCGCGGGTTTGGAATAAGATCCTGATTGTTACCGCTGGTGCGCTGATGAACTTGATCCTGGGTTTTTTGCTGCTGGTTATTGTCGTGAGCCAGCAGTCAGCCATCGGGACGACCACTATCGCCCGGTTTGAGGAGGGGGCCACCAGCAGCCAGCTGCTGCAGGTAGACGATAAAATCCTAAAAATCAACGGCTCGTCGATTAACATTGACTATGATATCATCTATACCATGATGCGGGATTCCGACGGCAGCGTGGATATGGTCGTTTTGCGGGATGGACAGAAAGTGGAACTGACTGGCGTACCGTTTTCGACCGAACAAATGGAGGATGGAACGGTCACCACAACACTGGATTTCAAGGTGTATGGCCGGGAAAAGACGGTCGGAGGGGTACTGCGCCAGGCGTTTTTTTACACAGGAACGGTGGCAAAGCCGGTATGGACTTCGCTGATTGATATCGCCACCGGAAAATTTGGAATCAATCAGCTGTCCGGGCCGGTTGGAGTAGCGTCCGCTGTGGGCGAAGCAAGTTCCATGGGGCTGTCTTCCTTTTTGATGCTGGCTGCGTTTATCACCATCAACCTTGGCGTGTTTAATCTTTTGCCGATCCCCGCGCTGGACGGCGGGCGGCTATTATTTTTGCTGATTGAGGCGGTGCGCGGCAAACCCGTCAATCCGAAATATGAAGGATATGTACACGCACTGGGGTTTGTGCTGCTGTTTGGCTTGATGATCGTTGTGACGTTTAACGATATTGTACGGCTCTTTCGGGGGTGAAGTTGATGATACGTGTTTCCAAACAGGTAAAAGCCGGCGGGGTGCTCATCGGTGGGGATGCGCCGGTGAGTATCCAATCTATGCTTAACCGGCCTGCGGCAGATGTGCAAGGCAATGTTCGGCAGGCGGTTGAACTGGAGAAGGCCGGCTGCGAGATTGTCCGGGTAGCGATCCCCGACATGGAGGCGGTGCGATTGGTGGACGCCATCAAAAGCCAGATCCGGATTCCCCTGGTGGCGGATATCCATTTTGATTACCGGCTGGCGTTGGAATGTGTGGCGGCGGGAATCGATAAAGTGAGGATTAACCCTGGAAATATCGGGGACAAAAGCCGCGTTCGGGCAGTAGTGAAGGCATGCAAATCCCGAAATATCCCCATCCGCATTGGGGTAAACAGCGGTTCTTTAGAAAAGGATTTATTGGAAAAGTATGGTGCTCCCACGGCGGAAGCACTGGTGGAAAGCGCTATGCGCCATGTGTCTCTGTTGGAAAAAAACGATTTTGGGGACATTGTTATTTCCATCAAATCTTCTGATGTGAGGACCATGGTGGAGGCCTACCGCCTGGCGGCGCAGCGGTGTGATTACCCGTTGCATCTGGGTGTGACCGAGGCGGGCACCGAACGGATGGGGCTGATTAAATCTGCAGCGGGAATCGGTTCATTGCTGCTGGATGGGATCGGAGACACCATCCGCGTATCTCTGACTGACGATCCGGTACGGGAAATCGCGGCGGCCAAGGATATCCTCAAGGCCATCGGGCTGCGGGATGAAGGAGTGCGCATCGTATCCTGCCCCACCTGTGGGCGGACGAACATTGACCTGATCGCGCTGGCCAACCAGGTGGAGGACAAGCTGCGGGATTGCACCAAGCCCATTACCGTAGCGGTCATGGGCTGTGCTGTCAATGGGCCGGGCGAGGCCAGAGAAGCGGATATCGGCATTGCAGGCGGTAGGGAAGAGGCGCTGCTGTTTAAAAAAGGAAAAGTTTTGGGAAAATTCCCTGAAAAGGATATCTTAAACGTTTTATTATCCGAGATCGAAAAAATGTAAAAAGTGAGAAAGGGGAAGGGCTATGGATTCCAATTGCTTTGGCGCACTGTTTGGTGATTTGTGCTCCGGCCTGCCGGATGATATGGCACTCGCGCAAGTGGCGTCCATGACCGTTTCCCGGGAAAAAAGTGAGTTGCAGGTAGGGTTGCGCCTGACTTCTGTTGTGTCGAAAAACCAGCTGTACGCGGCGGAAAAGCAGCTGTGCGAAAAGCTTCGGCTGAAAAAGTGTGTTCTGTCGCCCCGGTATGACGAGAGTTTGCTGGATGGCAGCTATATCGAGCAGGTGGTAGAAGAATTGCGTCACCGTAATTGCCTGGTCAATGGTTTTTTGGACGGAGTGAGTGCTGATTATCGGAATGGTGTGATGCAGATTCACTTGAAAAGAGGTGGATTGGCGCTTTTACAAAGCGCCGGAAGCGACCGGCACATCCGGAAAATCCTGTGCCAGGAGTTCGGCACTGAAGTGGAGGTCGCGTTTGACGGCGTGACCGAACTGGAGGAATATTCCCAAGAATTTACCCAATCTGCGGAAGAAAACCGTAGGAAGACGGTAAAAATCCAAAGGGAAAAGCAGCAGGCGTCGCAGGAGAAAAAAGCTGCGCCGGCCAAATGTCAGACCATCGCCTTTGACATGGGTGACCTGCCGTTTGATAAGGATTCTTTGTCGGTTGTTACCGGCCGGGCCATCAAGGAAAAGCCGGTCTCGCTGGATTCTATTGATGCGGAGAGCGGCAAGGTGACCGTTTGGGGCGATATTTTTGCGGTGGACAGCCGCGAGTCCCGGGATGGCTCCAAGGTGATTTTAGCGATCCATTTTACCGATTATACCAGTTCCAACGTGATGAAGGTTATCACTGAAAAAGAAAAGGCGGCGGTTTACGAGCCGCTGGCCAAGGGGAAGACGGTGCTGGTTCGGGGCGAGGCGTCTTACGATAAATACGATGGTGAAATCTCCATCCGGCCGTATGATATCTGCATGGTGAAAAAGCTGATCCGCCAGGATAAAGCCCCTGAAAAGCGGGTGGAACTGCACGCTCATACGAAAATGTCCGCTATGGACGCGGTGGTCAATGCCAAGGATTTGGTTAACCGGGCGTATGAATGGGGACACAAGGCTATTGCCATTACCGACCATGGGGTAGTACAGGCATTCCCGGAGGCGGCGGGCGCTGCGGCAGCCATCGCCAAGTCCGGCGGGGATTTTAAAGTTATTTACGGTGTGGAAAGCTACTTTATCAACGATATGGTACCCATTGTCAGCGGCCGGAAGGACATGCCTCTGACGGGGTCTTACATTGTTTTTGATCTGGAGACCACTGGGCTTTCCGCTGGGAATGACCGGATTACCGAGATCGGTGCGGTGAAGCTGGAGAATGGGCAGGTGCTGGATTCTTTCAACATTTTTGTTAACCCGCAGCGTCCGATCCCGGAAAAGATCATCCAGCTGACCGGCATTACCGACGAGATGGTAGCTGATGCGCCGCTGGAAGAAGAGGCGCTGCGGCAGTTTTACGCGTTTTGCGGTGGGGATGATGCGGTGCTGGTAGCGCACAATGCGCCGTTTGACACAGGTTTTATCAAGGCGGCGGCCGGGCGGTGCGGGATGCCGTATCAGTTTACCGCTATCGACACGGTGCCCATTGCGCGAAAGCTGTTTCCGGATCTTCGCAATCACAAGCTGGACACGGTGGCCAAGCATCTGCGGCTGGGCAATTTCAACCATCACAGGGCTTGTGACGATGCACGGATTCTGGCGGAAATCTACATCAAATTGGCGGAAATCCTACAAAAGGACAAACAGATTCAGGGCATTCAGCAGATCAACACGGGATTATCCGGGGTCGATTATAAAAACGCTTACTCTTATCATCAGATTATCCTGGTCAAAAATCTGACCGGATTGAAAAACCTTTATCAGCTGGTGTCCAAATCCCATTTGGATTATTTCTATAAAAAGCCCCGCATCCCGAAAAGCGAGTTGATCCGTTACCGGGAGGGGCTCATTTTGGGAAGCGCCTGTGAGGCGGGCGAGCTGTTCCGGGCAGTGGTGGATGGAAAAAGCTGGGGCGAACTTTGCACGATTGCCAAATTCTATGATTTTTTGGAAATTCAGCCCATTCAAAACAATATGTTCATGGTTCATAATGGTACTGCCAGGGATGAGGAGCAGCTTAGAGACTATAACCGGACGATCGTTCGGCTGGGCGATACGCTGAAAATCCCGGTATGCGCTACCTGTGACGTACATATGATGGATGAAAAGGACAATATTTTCCGGCAGATCCTGCTGGCAGGCATGGGCTTTAAGGATGCGGATCAGCAGTCCCCGCTGTATCTGCGCACCACTGACGAGATGTTGCGGGAATTCTCTTATTTGGGCGAGGACAAGGCCTATGAAGTAGTAGTGACCAATCCCAACCGCATTGCCGACCGGGTGGAAAAGATTAAGCCGATCCCCGACGGGACTTTTACCCCGACGATCGAAGGGGCGGAGGAGGATCTGCAGAATATTACATGGAGCAGGGCAAAGGAGATTTACGGCGATCCGGTGCCGGAGCTGGTGGCCAAGCGGCTGGACCGGGAATTGACCTCTATTATCAAGCACGGTTTTGCAGTGCTGTATATCATTGCCCAAAAGCTGGTCTGGAAGTCGGTGGAAAACGGCTACCTGGTTGGTTCCCGAGGATCAGTGGGATCTTCATTTGTAGCAACGATGGCTGGAATTTCGGAGGTCAATCCGCTGCCGCCCCATTACGTCTGCCCCCACTGCAAGCACAGTGAATTTATCACTGACGGTTCCTACGGTTCTGGATTTGACCTTCCAGCCAAACACTGTCCCGTGTGCGGAACGCCTTATCAACGGGACGGGCATGACATCCCGTTTGAAACCTTCCTGGGATTTAATGGAGACAAGGCGCCGGATATTGACCTGAACTTTTCCGGCGAATATCAAAACCAGGCGCATCGGTATACGGAGGAACTCTTTGGCAAAACTCATGTGTTTAAAGCTGGAACGATCTCTACGGTAGCGGAAAAGACTGCCTATGGTTTTGTAAAAAAATATATGGAAGAGCGGGGGCGGGTCGTCCACAAATCAGAGGAGCTGCGGCTGGCGGCCGGCTGTGCCGGAGTCAAGCGAACTACCGGCCAGCACCCCGGTGGCATGGTGGTTGTGCCAAGCCAGTTTGAGGCCGCTGATTTTGCGCCGATCCAGCATCCGGCAGACGACGCCGGTTCCGGCATTCTGACCACTCACTTTGATTTTCATTCGCTGCATGACACGATCCTGAAGCTGGACCTGTTGGGACACGATGTGCCCACCTTATATAAGCATTTGGAGGATATGACCGGCGTAAAAGTCATGGAAGTAGATACCTCCGACCCAAAGATTTTCAGCCTTTTCACATCGCCAGAGGCTTTGGGGGTGACGGCAGAGGAGATTTCCTGCAACACCGGCTCGCTGGCGCTGCCGGAAATGGGGACGAATTTTGTCCGGCAAATGCTTATCGATGCGCAACCAAAGACCTTTGCAGATCTTTTGCAGATTTCAGGATTGTCTCATGGCACCGATGTTTGGCTGGGCAACGCCCAGGAACTAATTAAAAACGGCACCTGCACAATTTCTGAGGTGATTGGTACCCGCGACAGCATCATGATCTATCTGATCCAGAAGGGGCTTGATCCCAATATGGCGTTTAAAATCATGGAGATCACTCGTAAGGGCAATGCGCCGAAACTTCTGACCGACGAGCACAAAAAAGCCATGTTGGAACATGGCGTACCACAGTGGTATATCGACAGCTGCTTAAAAATTAAATACATGTTTCCCAAAGCTCACGCGGCGGCATACGTGATTGCGGCGATCCGGTTGGGCTGGTACAAAATTTATTATCCGCTGGAATTTTACGCCACTACTTTCACTGTCCGTGGGGAAGATTTTGACGCCGATGCAGCGATTAAAGGCAAAGCGGCAGTAAAAATGAAGATGGATGGGTTGCGGATAAAGGGGAATGAACGCACTGCTAAGGAAGAAGAACAGTACAGCAGCTTGCAAATTGTGAATGAAATGCTGGCCAGAGGATTTTCCTTTCTGCCGGTGGATTTGTTTCGCTCCCACGCAACTAAATATCAGGTAGAGGAGGGGAAAATCCGTCTGCCTTTCAATGCGCTGAAAGGGCTTGGCGTCAGTGCGGCCCAAAGTTTGCAGGAAGCGGCGGCAGGAGGTCCTTATATTTCCAAGGACGAGGTACAGATACGTGCAGGGGTATCCAAAGCAGTGATCGAAATTCTTGGACAGTCCGGCGCGCTGGATGGGTTGCCTGATTCCAGCCAGATGACTTTCTTTTAAAAGGCGGCGGGCTTTTATTTTCCAAGTTGCCTGATGGGTGGAAATTTCTGATAAAGATTAAAAAGGGTATGGTGAAAAGATCTTCCTTTTCACCATACCCTTTTTTGTTTCTCTGGCAGAGAGGCTTTGTTCTGGTATAAAAAAGGGATACAAAAATAAAGAAGTCGTGTTTTCATTCCGTTTGAAGAATAGGCATGCAGGATGCCGCCATTCTTCGTTTTATTGATCGGTTAATAAGATCCTGATTTTTCTGCGTATCGGGACAGTGTAAAGAAAATCGCATCGGAGCGCGGCAAAAGTTCATCCGAAAAAGATCGGTGATTCAAAGCCCCATTGCGATATCCGCATCTCCGATTAAATTGCGCTGGGACTGTTTCGGATGCTGGGAAGGGCCGATCATCCGAATCTGCTCAATCCGCGGGATTTTTTCAGAGAATCCCATCGGGAAATCAGTTCTGCATAGGGAAGGTCTGAATGTGGGGCCGTCCTTCAACCACGACGGTTCACATAAGGTTCATCCATTCTTGGACCTTTACGGTCTATGCCTATCGACACGGGCAATGGAAAAACAAAAAACGATTTACTTATCTAAAATGTGTGTTTGCTTTTTTGTTTGTAATCCCCGTTTAGGAAGCTTCTTTTTCCGAAACCGGAAAAAGAAGCCAAAAGAACAACGCTTCGCTTGAACCATGAAAGCCGCAGCGGAATAGAATGTTAACGAGTTGAAAGAACAGGAAGTCAGCGAACAGCAGCTTGAAGCCGTTTGTCCGGAAACATCGGACTCCCTAACGGCAGCACAGCGGCTTTTCTCTTTTCATACAAAAAAACTGACGTATCTTTTTCAGAACAGGGGGGATTGAAATGGAGGAAATACTAAAAGTGGAACAGATTTCCCAAACCTACCAGGCTGATAACGGCGAACTGACTGCACTGGAAGATATCAGCTTTTCGGTAGGAAAAGGGGAATTTGTCAGCATTGTCGGACCAAGCGGATGCGGAAAATCCACCCTCTTGTCCATCGTGGCTGGAATGATCCGGCCGACATACGGCAGAGTACTTCTGCAGGGAGAGCCGGTAGAAGGGATTTCTCCACACATTGGCTATATGTTGCAGCGGGATAATCTGCTGGAATGGCGAAATATCTATCAAAATGTGGTGCTGGGGCTGGAAATCCGGAAAAAGCTAGCAGGGGAAAACGTGGAATATGCAAACAGCCTGTTAAAAGCATATGGATTATGGGAGTTCCGGGACAAATATCCATCCCAGCTTTCCGGCGGCATGAGGCAACGGGCTGCCTTGATTCGCACATTGGCGGTAAAGCCGGATATTTTCCTTTTAGACGAAGCCTTTTCGGCTCTGGATTATCAGACCCGCCTGGCTGTAACTGATGATGTGCGGCGCATTTTGAAATTGGAGCAGAAAACGACCCTGATGGTGACCCATGACATTTCGGAGAGCATCAGCATGTCCGACCGAATTATTGTGCTGTCCCGCCGGCCGGCACATATTTCTCGGATTATGGAAATTCAATTTGCAGATCCGGAACTGACGCCGCTGCAGCGCCGCGAGCAGCCCCAGTTTCAGGAATATTTCAATACCATATGGAAAGAGCTTGATGTCCATGTATAATCAAACGGCCGTGTTGCCGGTCTCAAAGGAACGGGCCGCATACCTGCAAAAGCAGAAACGAAAAAAATATATGATCCGGACAGTCCAGATTTCGGTAGTGGTCATCCTGCTGGCGCTGTGGGAGATTTTGGCCAATATCGGCGTGATTGACAGCTTTATTATGAGCCAGCCATCCCGGATGGTAAAGACACTGCTTAACTTAGGCGAAAACGGGCTTTTGACCCATCTGGGCGTTACCTGCATGGAGACGCTGATAGGATTTTTGCTGGGTACGGTGCTGGGAGTTGGCCTGGCGGTACTGCTGTGGTGGTCGAAAACGCTGTCATGTATCTGCGAGCCTTTTTTGGTTGTGCTTAACGCGCTGCCGAAAATTGCGTTGGGTCCGGTCTTTATTGTCTGGGTTGGCGCCGGGACGCAGGCTATCATCGTGATGGCGCTTGCAATCTCTTTGATTGTCACAGTACTGGAAATGCTAAATGGCTTTTTGAGTACGGATGAGGAAATGATAACGATGGCCCGTACCTTTGGCGCGGATCGCCGGCAGGTATTTACCAAAGTAGTGATGCCCTCCAATCTGCACACGCTTTTTAACTCCATGAAGGTCAATATCGGACTTTCTCTGGTTGGGGTCATCGCGGGGGAATTCCTGGTCTCCAAAGCGGGGCTGGGCTATCTCATTGTCTATGGCGGCCAGGTCTTTAAGTTGGATCTGGTGATGACGAGCGTTGTGATCCTCGCGGTCGTCGCCGCTTTATTATATCAATCGGTCGTAATTGCCGAACGGGTAATAACCCGGAAAATGAGCCATAGAAATTGATTTTGGAAGGAGTATCACGATGAAGAAAAGAATGAGTAAATTGCTTTTACTTTTCTGTGCGGCGCTGCTGCTTATGGGGCTTTTGGCCGGTTGCGGCGAGCAGAAAAAATTGCAGAAGGTCACGGTGAGCGAGGTGACCCATTCGGTATTTTATGCGCCGCAGTATGCGGCAATCGAGCTGGGCTTTTTTGAGGAAGAAGGACTGGAGCTGGAACTGAGCAACGGCGAGGGCGCCGATAAGGTAATGACCGCTGTGCTTTCCGGCAGCGTCGATATCGGCTTTGCCGGCCCAGAGGCCTGTATCTACGTTTACAATGAGGGCAAAGAGGATTACATGCAGGTGTTTGCTCAAATGACCCAGCGCGACGGCGCATTCATTCTGGCACGGGAAGCGGATGAAAATTTCACCTGGGAAAAGCTGAAAGGGAAAAGCCTTCTGCCGGGCAGAAAAGGCGGCGTGCCGTATATGACATTGGAATATGTGGTCAAACAGCACGGTATGACCCCTGGCGTTGATGTGATTTTTGATGACAGCATCCAGTTTTCCGCTATGGCGGGCGCCTTTATCAGCGGTACGGGAGACTACGTAGCGTTGTTTGAGCCAACAGCTTCTTCGCTGGAGGCCGAGGGTGCTGGCTTTATTGTAGCGTCGGTCGGTGCAGAAAGCGGCGAGATCCCTTATACCGCTTATTTTGCACAGAAGAGCTTTATCGAAAAGAACGAGGAGTTGATCCAGAGCTTTACTAACGCCATTGCCAAGGGGCTCACCTGGGTACAGGAACATACGGCAGCGGAAGTTGCCAAGGTGATTCAGCCGTCTTTTCCGGACACTGATCTGGAAACGCTGGAGACCGTTGTGCAGAACTATAAGGATATCGACGCCTGGCGCGCTACGCCGGATATGAAGGAGGAATCCTTCCAAAAGCTGCAGACCGTGATGCAGGAGGCAGGGGAATTGGAAAAAGCCGCTCCTTTTTCGGAGCTGGTGAATAACTCCTTTGCGGAAAATACCAAAAACTAATCGAAAGATGCCGGTTGGTCCGCCTGTAGCCCTAAATGGGTTTAGGCGGGCCAATTTTTTTGGAAAGGGCCCTGTTCGTCCAGGAGAAAGCGCTTCGCGTGAAAGGGGAAGACACGCGTTGCAAAAACGGCTGAAAGGAACAAAAAATTATTTTGAAAAAAAATTGTAATGGAATGAACACATTTTTCTGCTATACTAACCTCATATAACCAAAACCGCCAAATGGCAGAAAGAGGGGAAAACGTATTGTATAAAATCCTGGTAGTGGACGATGAAGCCAATATTCGAAAGCTCATCGCCAAATATGCAAGCTTTGAAGGGTATCAAGTGGAGGAGGCTTCTGACGGGGAACAGGCGGTAGGATTGTGCCGGTCCGGCTCCTTTGACCTGATCGTAATGGATATTATGATGCCGGGAATGGACGGCCTGACTGCCTGTGCGAAAATCAAAGAGTTTTCCGATGTGCCGATTATTATGTTGTCTGCCCGCGGAGAGGAATACGATAAAATTTATGGATTTCGGATGGGAATTGACGATTATGTGGTCAAGCCTTTTTCTCCCAAAGAGCTGATGCTGCGCATCCAGGCGGTGCTGAAGCGGTGTGCCCCGCCGGAGGCGGCGAAGAAAAAAGAAGTGTATCAGTGCGGTGGGCTTACGGTGGACTTTACCGCCCGTGTAGTCTGCGTAGATGGCAAGCCGGTAAATATGTCGCCGAAAGAATACGACCTGCTGTTTTACATGGTGCGCAATCGCGGCATTGCACTGACGAGAGAGAAACTGATCAATGAGGTGTGGGGATACGATTATTATGGCGATGCGAGAACGCTGGATACGCATATCAAGCTTTTGCGCAAAAGCTTGGGGCCGTATAGCTCGGGTATTGTAACGCTGCGGGGGGTAGGCTATCGTTTTGCGATGGGGCAAGATTAGTATAAAAGGGAAGATTTTTTCCTGCCTGGCGGTTTTTTCTGTCTGTATCCTGATTGTTTTATGGCTGCTGCAAACGGTGTTTCTGGACGAGTTTTATCAGATGATTAAGGAAAGCGAGGTCCGCGGTTACAGCCAGACGATCGCGGATAACATTGACAGCGGGGACCTGACAGAGCTTTTAAACCGGGTTACAGAATCAGGGGATATCTGCGTGCATCTGATTGGAGCGGATGGAGAGCAGCTGCAGGAAAGCGGAAAATTCCGCTATTGCTCGCTGCAGGAAATGGATGCGCAGGCAAAAGCTGTTTTGTTCCAGAAGGTGAAGGAAAAGGGCGGGACAAAAATGATGTATTTTAACGAGGGAGGGAAAGAAAGCCTTCCCGCGCCATCATCAGAACCCGGTGCCGAGGAAAAAAAGCATCCGTGGCTGAGCAAGCCGCTTTTTTCTGTGGAACAGATTCAGCAAAGCCTTTCCTATTTCCAAATCGCGGACAGGCAGGACGGCACGCAGGTAATGATTAGCATAAACGCCCGGATTACACCGCTAAGCGCCACTGTCAGGACGCTGAGGGTGCAGATCCTTTGCATTGGCGTTCTGTTTTTTGTGCTGGCAGGGCTTTTGGCGGTATGGATGTCCCGCTTTATTGCCAAGCCGATTGAGGATATCAACCGTTCCTCCAAAGAGCTGGCCAGAGGAAATTACGAAGTTTCGTTCAACGGCCATGGCTACCGGGAAATCACCGAATTGAGCGATACGCTCAACGTTACAGCCCAGGCGTTGGGACGAGTGGATCGATTACGTAAAGATTTGGTGGCAAATGTTTCCCATGATCTTCGTACACCGCTGACCATGATTATTGGTTACGGCGAGGTAATGCGGGATATTCCGGGTGAAAATACACCGGAAAATATCCAGATTATTGTGGATGAGGCACAGCGGCTGAGTTTATTGGTCAATGATCTTTTAGATCTTTCTCAGGTAGAGGCCGGTGTGCGCCGGATGGAAAAAAGCCGGTTTAATTTGACTGAGGAGATCCGGAAAACGCTGTCTCGCTACCAGAAACTGGTGGAACAGCAGGGATATACGGTCGAATTTGAAGCTGAGGAGGATGCCTGGGTTCAGGCTGATCAGGTCAAAATCGGCCAGGTGATTTACAATCTGATCAACAACGCCATTTCTTTTACCGGCGAGGGGAAAAGGGTTACGGTACGCCAGAACATTACCGCATCCCAGGTGCGTATCGACGTGATAGATTATGGCGTCGGCATTCCGCCAGAGGAAATGGACAGCATTTGGGACCGCTATTACAGCAAAAAAACGCCCCACCGCCGTGCGGTAATCGGTACGGGCCTGGGACTATCCATTGTAAAGGAGATCCTTCAACTGCATAACGCAGCCTTTGGGGTGGACAGTGAGCTGGAAAAAGGAAGCGATTTTTGGTTTATCCTGCCTCTAGATCGCGAAGAAACCTTGTAAACTGAAGGAAACGTGCTATAATAAAAATGAAGAATGTGTTCCAAGCCATTTTTTGGAAGGAGGCATAAGCGATGACAAATCCTTTTGTAGTAACCATCAACAGGCAGTTTGGCAGCGGAGGCCGTGAAATTGGAAAACGGCTGGCGAAAACGCTGGACATTGCCTATCTGGATAAAGAGCTGCTGTCGTTGGCGGCCCAGAAAAGCGGAATCAGCGAAAAGGCCTTTGAAAAAGCGGATGAAAAACCCGAAAGAAGTTATCTATATACCCTCTCCACCACAGCGTACGGCAATTTTACGGTGCCGTTCAGCTATCCGGATGTATTGACAAATGATCGCTTGTTTGCCATTCAGGCGGACGTTATCCGCAAGGAAGCGGCGGAAAAAAACTGCGTGATTATCGGCCGGTGCGCAGACGACATTTTATCAGACCATCCCTGCCATATCAGCCTGTTTATCCATGCGCCGTTTGAGGTGCGCCAGAAAAGGATCATGGAACTGTATCATCTGAACATGAAGCAGGCGAAGGATTTGATTGCCAAGACGGATAAGACCAGAGAAAGCTATTATCATTTTTACACCAATCATAAATGGGATGATCTGCTGAACTATGACCTTTCGGTGGATTCCTCCATTTTGGGCTATGATGATACAGCGGAACTGTTGGTGACATTTATCCGAAAAAAAGCGAAATTGAAATAGAAAAAAGGGTAGGACCGGGGCTTGTGAGCAATTGCAAGCCCTGTTTTTCGGTTTGGAGGAGAAGCAGATGATCCGATGGATTCTGGGAACGGCCGGTACGGGAAAAACATCCCGGGTGCTGGAAGAAGCCGGGAAGGCTGCCCGCGCCGGGCAGAGGGTTTTGTTACTGGTGCCGGAACAATATTCCCTGGAAATGGAAAAGGCGGTGCGGCATGCGCTGGATGCTTCTTCAGCACTTCGAGTCGAGGTTTATAGCTTTACCCGTCTTTGCGACCGGATTTTTCGGGAACTGGGCGGCGCCGCTCGACAGACGCCACAGGAGGCGGCCCAATATTTAATGATGCATCTGGCGCTGGAACAGCTTAAGGGCGTGCTGCGACGGTATCAAGACAGCGGTCGCAGCGGCGCATCTATCGCAGCATTGGCCAGCCAGATGGAAGAATTCCGCACAGCGGGGATTGCCCCTCAGATGTTGCGGGAGGTCAAAAGCCGGATTGGCCAAGCTTCTTTTGCCGAAAAAATAGATGAGCTTTATTTGATTTATGAAACATATGACAGCTTGCTGGCTTCTTCTTTTGGCGAGCAAAAAAGTCAGCTGGACGATGCGCAGGAACGGTTAAAAGGAAACCCCCTTTTTCAGGGATACGCCATATTCGTGGATTCGTTTAAGGGCTTTATGGCGGGGGAATTCGCCCTGCTGGAAGAGCTGATGAAAACCGCTTCCTCTGTAACCTTTTCCCTTTGCACTGATAGCCTGTTTGATCGTTCGGAAGGATACGGAATTTTTGTCCCTTCCTGCCGTACGGCAGGAAGGCTGATGGAGCTGGCAAGAAAAAACAGCATACCGGTGGAAACACCGGTGCTTTTGCAAAAATCTGTGCGCTTCCGTGCGCCGGCACTTGCGAAACTGGAAGAAAATTTATTCCGGGAAGGGAAAAAGACGGTCTCAGAAACAGAAGGAATCCGGCTGACGCCCTGCCGGGATCCATACGAAGAAATGGAATGGGTGGCGGCGCGTATTTCACATCTGGTAAGGGAAGAAGGGTGCCGCTATCGGGATATCGTGGTGATCGGGCGGGATTTGGATCCGTACTTGCAGCCAGTGCGCGCCAGCTTTTCGGATTATGAAATCCCCTATTTTATGGACGAGCGCTTTGACGTGGCGTCACAGCCGCTGACGGCGGCGGTTCTGTCGGCGATGGAGGCGGCAAAAAGCCGGTTCCGCAGCGAGGATTTATTTTCCCTTTTAAAAACCGGGCTGCTGGATTTTTCCCTGGAGCAGGTGGCTTTGCTGGAAGAGTATGCCTATGTATGGGATATCAGTGGCGCCCGATGGGAAGCGCCTTTCGTATGGAACCCGTCCGGCTTTGGCAGGATGCAGGCGGAAGACGTTCGGAAACTGGAAGAAATCGAGGCGCTTCGCCAAAGACTGATGAAGCCTTTAACTGTGCTTCGGGAAAAGATCCGCGTTTGCAACGGGCGGGAATTGGTTATGGCGTTGTATGAATATTTAAAAGAGGCTCAGATTCTGGAGCAATTAAAAAAGCAGGATTCCCAGGAGGACAACATCGAGCGGGACAGCGTGCGGGGCCTTTTTGACGGGATGATGGATTTGTGGGATCAGTATGCGATGGTACTGAACGATCGGACGTATACGTTGGCAAAACATTGCGAGCTGATGCGGGTGGTATTGCTTACCGCTGACTTGGGTCAAATCCCCCAGGCGTTGGATACGGTCACTATCGGCACTGCCGACCGCATCCGTCCTAATGCACCCCGGTATGTGTTTGTAGTCGGGGCCAACGAAGATGTGTTCCCTGCCCCAGTGAGTCGGGAAGGGATTTTATCCGAGCGGGAGCGTGAACAGCTTTTTTTGGCAGGAATTGCCGTTTCGGAACCCTTTGAACTGCGGGTACTGGAAGAACGCTACTTCGCTTATACGGCCATGACCTGCGCCAGCGATGGGCTGTTCTTGTCCTGGCCGGAGGAATCGGCTGAAGGGGTTCCGATGGCGCCATCCGTGATGGTGAGGGAAGTTTTGGATATTTTCCCTCAGGTGCCATGCCAAAAAGCTTCGGAAGAACCACCTGTCTTCTATGCGCTCAACGAAAAAACTGCGCTGCATGTATTCGGGCGAGTGACGGACAAGAATTCTGCCCAAGCGGCGGCTCTGGGCTCTCTGCTGGAAAACGGTGCCTATGCCGAACAGTACCGGCGGATTTGCTACCCCGCTCGGCCGGAGGGATTCGTCATAGAATCAGGAGAGACGGCCCGGGCACTGTTCGGCAGCCAAATGCGGCTTTCCCCTTCCAAGATTGACCGGTATCATCAATGCAGGTTTGCTTATTTTTGCGAGCGGGGCCTGGGGATTAAAAAGCCCCGCAAGGCACAGTTGTCTCCGATGGAATCGGGCACGGTGATCCACTATGTGCTGCAGCAGGTAACCTCGCAATACCCCGGCAAGGCGCTGTGCGGATTACCCGAAGAGGAGTGCCGTCGTCTGGTGCGCCGGGCGTTGGACGACTACTTGCAGGAAGCCATGGGAGGAGAACCGGACAAGACGGCACGTTTTAAATACCTGTTTACACGGATGGCGAACACGCTTGTCCGGCTCATCCGGCATCTGGCCATGGAGTTTGCGGTTTGTGATTTTGAGCCGGTGGCATTCGAACTGGCCATCGCAAAGGATTCTTCCGTCCCACCGTTGGAATTGACGGCGCCTGACGGCGGCAGGATCTGGGTAGAAGGTGTTGTAGACAGGGTAGACGTAATGGAAAAGCGGGGAAAACGCTATGTCCGGGTAGTGGACTATAAAACCGGCGCTAAAAATTTTGATTTTACCGATATTTATTACGGCATCAATTTGCAGATGCTGGTTTATCTGTTTTCGATCTGTCAAAATGGAAAGGATCAGCTGGAAAACGTCATTCCGGCCGGAGTCCTGTACATGCCGGGTAGAACCGGTTTTTTGCCCGCAGACCGGCATGCAGGGGAAGAGCAGATGCAATCCCAGCAGAAAAAGGCGCTGAAAATGAACGGTTTGCTGCTTTCCGATCCAGAGGTCTTGGAGGGAATGGAATCAGACGGCGCAGGCGTATTTATCCCAGCAAAGATCAAAGACGGGCAGATAGATGCCAAATCCTCGGTGGCGTCGCTGGAGGAACTGGGAAAGCTCAAGCGGTACATCGAATCCCTGCTGCGGCAAATGGTCAAAACACTCTGGTCGGGAGACATCCCGGCGCTGCCGCTGGAAGAAAAGCAGTTCGACTTGTGCGGATGGTGCGATTATCGCAGCATTTGCGGTCGGGAAGAGGACGGCCCGAAACGCCTGCGGCAGGATTTTTCCCGGGAGGAGTTCTTCCAGAAGATTGGCGGTGAAGAAAATGAGTGAGAGAAGCTGGACTGCAGAACAGGCACAGGCGATCCAAAGCCGCGGCGGAACGCTTTTGGTATCAGCTGCGGCAGGCAGCGGCAAGACCGCCGTTTTGGTAGAGCGGGTTGTTTCCATGCTGCTGGATGAAGAGCATCCGGTGGATGCGGACCGCTTGCTGGTTGTTACCTTTTCCAATGCGGCGGCCCGGGAAATGCGCCAGCGGATCGACGCGCGTTTGGCGCAGGAGCAGGCTGCAAGGCCTTACAGCCCGCATCTGCGCCGCCAGCGCTTTTTAATGGAGCGAGCCCATATCAGCACCATTCATGCTTTTTGCTTGGATTTGATCAGCAAGCACGCGGAAGAATTGGACTTACCTGCGGATTTTATTCTGGGGGAGGAAAGCAGGCTGTCCCTTCTCCGGCAGGAAGCGGCGGCGCAGGTAATCGAGACCTTTTATGCCGCGGACGAGGACGGCAGTTTTTCGAATCTGGTAGAGCTGTTGTCCGGCGGGAGGGATGACAGCCGGATCATCGACACGATTTTGAAGTTATACGAATTTATCCGCTCCCATCCGTTTTACGAGGATTGGCTGGCCGGAAAGGAAAAAATGTATGACCCCGCCGTTGCGGTAGGAGAAACAGTCTGGGGGAAAACGATCCTTTCCTATGGAGCAGAGGCGGTGGAATACTGCGGGCAGATGAACCAGGAACTTTTGGAAGAAATGGAAGGAATACCAGAGCTGGAAAAGGCGTACGGCGCTCCGTTTCGTGAAGATGGCCAGCGTCTGGCGCAGCTTCTGGAAACCATGCGATCCGGTGATTGGGATGGCTGCTGCCAACAATTGAAGACCTTCTCTTTTGGAAGGCTCGGCGCGCTGCGCGGGTTCGAAGATGACGTGTTAAAGCGCCGGATACAGTCTGGGCGTGACCAGATTAAAAAGATCGTCAAAGGGTTATCGCAGCGTCAATTTTGTGCCAATGCGCAGGAATTTAAAGAGGATATTGCAGATTTAAAACCGAAAGTGGCGACTCTCTTCTCTCTGGTTCTCTCTTATGACCAGCAATTTGCCCGGCTGAAAAAAGAGCAGAAGCTTTTGGATTTTTCTGATTTGGAACATATGGCTTTGCGCCTTTTGATGGAAAAAACGGATGGCCTTTACCAGCCGACGGCTTTGGCCCGGCAGACGGCACAGGAATTTGAAGAAGTGCTGGTAGACGAATATCAGGATACCAACAGCGCGCAAGACATGCTTTTTTTTGCCGTTTCCCAACAGGGAAAAAATCTTTTTATGGTGGGAGATGTGAAACAAAGCATCTACCGGTTCCGGCAGGCGATGCCCGAAATTTTTATGGAAAAGTTGGACAGTTACCACCCCTTCGACGGAAAGAATTATCCTGCAAAAATCATGCTGGGGAAAAACTTCCGCAGCCGGCAGGAAGTGACGGGATTTGTCAATTTTGTCTTCCGGCAGCTGATGAGCCGGAAGATGGGGGAAATGGATTACGGGTCGGAACAGGAACTGATCCCCGCCGCGCCCTACCCGCAGACGGAAGGCATGCAGACGGAGTTGCACCTGATAGATGCTGCAAATTCACAGGAAAGCACCGTGCAGCAGGAGGCCGCCTATGTGGCACGCCAGGTCGCCCGGTTGATAACAGACGGCGCCAGCGTGTGGGAAAACGGCGCCTCCCGGCCGGTTCGGTTTGGGGATATCTGCATCCTCTTACGCTCTCCGAAGAACAAAGCCCAGGCCTATCGAGAAGCTTTTTTGAAAGAGGGAATTAACAGCTGGGCGGACAATCGAAACGGTTTTTTGCAGACCCGGGAGATCCGGGTGATCACAGCTTTTTTACAAATGCTGGACAACCCGTACCGGGACATCCCTCTTTTGACTGTGTTGATGTCCGATTTATTCGGTTTTTCGCCGGAGAGGATCGCCAAAATTCGTCTGTTAGATCGCCAGGGCCCTTTCTATTCGGCTTTACAAAAAAGCGCCCATCAGGGGGACGAGGCCAGCGGCGCCTTTTTGCGCCAATCCCAGCAACTGCGCCGGCAGGCAGTCAGCATGCCGGTGGCTGGCCTGCTGACCGAGATCTATGCCAGAACGGATTATCCGGCTATTGTGTCCGCCTACCCCATGGGAGAGGCTCGGAAAGCCAATCTGCACCAGCTTTGCAGTTATGCGGCCGCCTTTGAAAAAAGCGGCGGCCGCGGGCTGTATGCCTTTGTCCGCTTTCTGGACCGGCTGTCTGAGCAGAAAGCGGATTTTGAGCCCGCTTCGTCCGGCGGTAGCGGGGATGCGGTGCGGATCCTCAGTATTCATCGCTCCAAAGGGCTGGAATTTCCGTATGTTTTTCTCTGCGATGGGGCAAAGGCTTTCAACAAGCAGGATCTGCGCGAGAGGATCGCCCTGCATCCGCAGATGGGCTTTGCCTGTGTGCGGCGGGATATGGGGATGCTCAAGGAATTTACCACTGTCCCGCTGGAGGCGCTGCGGCTGGAAAATGAGCGGGCAAGTTTGAGCGAGGAGCTGCGAGTATTATACGTGGCGCTGACGCGGGCCCGGGAAAAGCTGTTTATCACCATAGCGGGGAATCCGGACAAAATGCTGCGCAAAGTGTCCTTGTCGGCACAGGGCCCCTTGCGGCCTTTTGTAGTGCGAAGCGCAGATTCCATGGGCGCCTGGCTTTTGATGTGCGCGTTGCGGCATCCCAGTTGCGATAGCCTGCGGGAGCGGGCGGGAATGGAATTGGTGCGCCCGGAGCCGGGAACGGTAGATTTTCGGGTCGTCTTTGCACAGGCCGAGAAACAAGCGGAAGAAGCAGAGAATTTGTCTTTAGAAAAAGGCCGGCCGGTAGATGAAATCTTTTTGTCGCAGCTCAGGCGAAACTGCGCATGGCGGTATCCTCATAAGGAAGCCACTCATATTCCTCAAAAGCTGGGTGTTTCGGCCGTGGCGAAAAAACAGGCGTCCGACCGCTACGCTTTTACCAAGACACCGCGCTTCCTGGCCGGAGAACAGCTTTCCGGCGCGCAGAGGGGAGATGCGCTGCATCATTTTATGCAGTACGCCGACTACGACAGGTGTGCCGCAGATCCTGCAGAAGAGCTGGAACGTCTGCTTCGCTTGGAGTTTTTGACACCGGCCCAGGCACAGGTGATTCCCCTGGATCGCATTGCGCGCTTTTTTTCTTCCGATTTGTACCGCCGGATGAAAGCGTCGCACCGCCTGGAACGGGAACTCCGCTTCCTCTGGGAGGTCGGCAGTGAATGGATGGGATATGAAAACGCCGGTTCGGATAAGATAACGGTACAGGGGGTGGCGGACTGCGTATTTTGGGAAGAAGGCGGAATGGTGATTGTGGATTATAAAACAGATGTCGTATCCTGCGCGGAAGAGCTGGCGGACAAGTACCGCGAACAGCTTCGGATTTACCGGATGATTTTACGGCAGAGCCTACAGACGGAAGTAAAAGCGTGTATTTTGTATTCGTTCCATCTTGAAAAAGAAATCCAGCTGGATTTTTGAGGCAAATTTTGCACATTACTCTTGACAGGGCTCAGTCTTGCTGTTATACTGAACGGGAAAACAAAGTGGAACCTATTCGTTCTCACCTGCTCGCAGCGGCGATGTCGGGTCAATACCAAAAAGGGAAAGCCTTTTTATGTGTATTGAGCGCGGGCGAATTTCGTTCCGCGCTTTGTTGTTGAAGATTTCGGGCTTTTATAATGGAGGTGCTTTCACATTAGCAACAAAGAACTGCAGATCAACGAAGAGATCAGAGACAGGGAAATCCGTGTCATCGATGCAGACGGTAGCCAGCTGGGAATTATGGCAACAAAGGATGCGATGAAGGTTGCGATTGAAAAAAATCTCGACCTGGTAAAAATTGCCCCGCAAGCTGTTCCGCCGGTTTGCCGCATTATGGATTACGGCAAGTATCGTTTTGAACGGGCAAAGCGGGAGAAGGAAGCGAAAAAAAACCAGAAGGTCATTGAGATCAAGGAGGTTCGTCTTTCTTTGAATATCGATACCAATGATTTCAATACTAAAGTGAATCATGCGGTGAAGTTCCTCAAAGGAGGGAATAAAGTTAAGGTATCGGTTCGCTTCCGGGGACGAGAGATGGCGCATTCCCAAATGGGTACCGTACTAATGCAGCGGTTTGCAGATGCGGTTGCCGAGGTCGGTACCGTTGAGAAGCAGCCGAAAATGGAAGGCAGAAGTATGACGATGTTCATCTCTGCAAAGCCCGTTAAGTAAATCAAATGGGAGGAAACCAAAATGCCTAAATTGAAAACTCATTCCGGCGCAAAAAAACGCTTTAAACTAACCAAAAATGGAAAAGTAAAGCGTGCGCATGCTTACAAATCCCATATTCTGAACAAGAAATCCACCAAACGCAAGAGAGGGCTGCGTAAGGCCGCTTATGCGGATCAGAGCAACTTGAAAGCAATCAAACTGCTGATGGCGAATCACTAATGAATATCTGGATGGAGGATTAAGAATATGGCTCGTGTAAAAGGGGCAATGATGACCCGTAAGAGAAGAAAAAAAGTTTTAAAGCTGGCAAAAGGTTATTTTGGAGCGAAGAGCACTCACTTTAAGATGGCCAAACAGGCTGTCATGAAATCCGGCAACTATGCTTATATAGGCAGGAAGCAGAGAAAAAGAGATTTCAGAAGCCTGTGGATCACCAGAATTTCTGCTGCTTGCCGCATCAACGGCATAAACTATTCTACCTTTATGAACGGCCTGAAAAAAGCCGGCGTGGAGCTGAATAGGAAAATGCTCTCTGAAATTGCGATTAACGATCCGGCAGCTTTCACTTCCTTGGTAGAAAAAGCGAAAGCGGCTCTTTAATAGGAGTTTTACAAGCCCGTGTTGCTGACACGGGCTTGTTTTGCAAATGAGTGGAGTTTGAAATGGAACGGATAACCAGCAAAGACAACGAAAAAATCAAATGGTTGATCAAACTGCAAAACAGCAGGAAGGCCAGGCAGGAAAGCGAATCTTTTGTGGCAGAGGGGATGCGGCTGGCGCAGGAGGTACTGCGCTGCGGCCTGCCACTGCAACAGGTTTTTGCCAGCGAGAGCGGCGCTGTGCGTTACGCTTCCATTTGGAATGCACTATGCCAAAAAACGCGGGCGGCATACTTGGTTTCCGATGGGCTGGAGACAAAGATCAGCAGCGTGCAAACGCCGCAGGGAATCTACTGCGTTTGCGGGATGCCAAAGCGCGCTTTGCGGCAGATTGCCGGATCCGGTGAAAAGTTTCTCGCGCTGGATCATTTGCAGGACCCGGGCAATCTGGGCACCATTATTCGAACGGCAGATGCATTCGGTGCCGATGGCATTATTTTAAGCGAAGGCTGTCCGGATTGTTACAGCCCCAAGGTTCTTAGAAGTGCGATGGGTAGCGTGTTCCGGCTTCCGATCTGGACGGTGCGGAACCTGGCGCAGGCGTTGGAGGCTATGCGGCAGGAGGGGTTCACCTGTTTTGGCGCTGCATTGGATGGCACGGCCATCCGCTTAGGGGAATTCTCCTTTCCAAAAAGATCGGTGGCCGTAGTTGGAAACGAGGGAAATGGAATTTCCCGTCCGGTATTGGAAGTTTGTCAGAAAACGCTTTATATCCCCATGAAGGGGGAAGCGGAATCGCTGAACGCAGGGGTTGCTTCTTCATTGATTTTATGGGAAATGTGCCGGTAAGGAGGAAAAGATGGAATTTTGGATTTGGCTTTCTAACGCGTTGGGGCCGGGCAGTCCTCGGATCAATGACATTGTGGCCTGCTTTGAAACGGCGGAACATTTTTATGCGGAAAAGAAAACCGGCTTTCGCCACATCGATTTTTTGACGGCGGCAGAGAAACAGAAGCTTGCCGACGCGTCTTTATCCGACGCGCTGCGGATAAAGGAAAGAACGTTGGATAAGGGATACCGCATCCTGACGCCGGATCAAAAGGAATATCCCAACCGGCTGCGCAATATTTATGCCATGCCTGCCGTTTTATATGTAGATGGAACGCTGGAAGGCATGGATGAAAATGTGGCGATTGCGCTGGTGGGTGCCAGAAAATGCTCCGATTATGGCAGAACGGTTGCAGGAGAATTAGGGTTTGGGCTGGCCCGTATGGGCGCGGTAGTCATCACGGGCATGGCTCGTGGTATTGATGGCGCGGCGCATGCGGCAGCCCTGCGTGCCGGCGGAAGTGCGATTGCGGTGCTGGGCTGCGGACTGGATATTATTTATCCGCCAGAGCACACGGCACTGCGCAGGGAGACGCCCAAACGCGGCGCCGTTCTTTCTGAATTTCCCTTAGGCGCAAAGCCAGAGGGGTTCCATTTCCCTATTCGGAACCGTCTGATGTCTGCTTTGTCTTTGGGTGTAGTGGTGATAGAAGGCGAGCTGACCAGCGGCTCCCTGATTACCGCCAACTATGCGGTAGAGCAGGGAAAGGACGTGTTTGCAGTGCCTGGCAGCGTGTTAAGCGGGTTGTCCAAGGGGCCGTTCCGCCTTTTGCAGGCGGGAGCGATCCCCGTTTCTTGTGCCGGTGATATTTTAGAAGAATATCGGTACCGGTATGCTGCCAAAATAGATTGGGAGATTCCGGATCTGCCTAAAAAGCCTGGCCCTGAAGAGGCCGAAGGAAAAATAAGGCCGGAGGAGAAAGAGCGGGCCGCCGCACCAATTCGGGAAAAACGTGCGCTGCCAGAAGGGTGCGACGAAAACATCCGCGAGATTTATGAGATTTTGTCGGAACTTCCGATCAATGTCGATGAAATTGCGGCGCGCACGAAAAAAAATCCCGCAGAAGTCTTGACAGCTCTTTCAGAACTTGAAATAATGGGGTTTGTATCGGCGAATGCAGGGAAAAGATTTTGTATCTGCTAGAAAAATAAAAGCAAAAACGCACAAGATATGGTGCTTTTGCGGCAAAGATACAGTCGGTCTGCTTTTTTGCGACTGGCAAAGATTACAGAAGTAAAGGCGGGATTGAATGTCAAAACTTGTAATTGTGGAGTCCCCCGCAAAGGCAAAGACAATCCAGAAATATCTTGGGGAAGGCTATGATGTGGTAGCTTCCATGGGACATGTTCGGGATTTGCCCAAAAGCAAACTGGGGATTGATATTGAACATGGTTTCCGGCCGGACTATGTGGAGATCAAGGGCAAGGAAGATCTGGTGCAAACCTTGAAGAAAAAAGGCAAGAAAAGCGATGCGATTTATCTGGCCACCGACCCGGATCGGGAAGGAGAAGCGATTTCGTGGCATCTTGCCTATCTGCTTGGGATGGATTTGGATCAGGCCAACCGCGTCACTTTCAATGAGATTACCAAATCAGGCGTTCAGTCGGGTATGGCTTCGCCGCGTCGGGTGGATATGGATTTGGTGAATGCACAGCAGACTCGTCGGATTCTGGATCGGATCGTCGGTTACAAGCTGAGCCCGTTTTTATGGAAAAAAGTGCGCCGGGGGCTCTCTGCCGGCCGGGTTCAGTCGGTAGCGGTGCGTATTATTGTGGATCGGGAAGAGGAGATCCGGAAATTCAAGCCGCAGGAATACTGGTCCATCGATGCCAAACTGCTGGGAAAAGCCAGCCGGAAGGCGTTTGCGGCCAAACTGTACGGAAAAGATAAGAAAATTTCCATCAAAACAAAAGAAGAGGCCGACGCCATTTTAAAGGAGCTGGAAGGCTGCGATTATGTGGTGGAGAACGTGAAAAAAAGCGTGCGGAAAAAATCACCCGCGCCACCGTTTACCACAAGTACCCTGCAGCAGGAGGCCTCCCGTCGCCTGGGCTTTCAGGCAAGACGTACAATGAAAGCGGCTCAGGAGTTGTATGAAGGCGTTGAGGTAGGCGATATGGGCGCTGTAGGCTTAATTACTTATATGCGTACCGACTCGCTTCGCATCTCGGATGAGGCCGCCCAGCAAGCGGCCGGCTTTATTGAACAGCGCTACGGGAAAAATTATCTGCCGCCCAAACGCCGAGTCTATAAATCCAGAAATAACGCCCAGGATGCCCACGAGGCAATTCGCCCAACTATGCCGGAAATGGCTCCTGATCAAGTGAAAGACAGCCTCACCGGAGACCAGTATAAGCTTTATAAGCTGGTGTGGGAGCGGTTTATTGCCAGCCAGATGGCTACTGCCCTGCTGGATACGGTTTCGGTGGATATCAGGGCAGGAGAATACCTGTTTAAGGCGTCCGGTTATACGGTAAAATTCGATGGATATACTGTTTTATATGAGGAGAGCAAGGAAGAAACTTCCAATGGAGAAGAGGGTGCGTCCGGCGCGTTGCCCCCGTTGGAAAAGGGAGATCTGCTAAGGCTGAAGAGTCTGGAGGGTTCTCAGCATTTTACCCAGCCGCCGCCCCGTTTTACCGAGGCGTCGCTGATCAAAACGCTGGAGGAAAATGGAATTGGCCGGCCCAGCACTTATGCGCCGACCATTACTACGATTCTATCCCGCGGTTATGTGGAGCGAGAGGCGAAAGCACTGAAACCGACGGCGTTGGGCGAAGTAGTGACCCAGCTGATGAAGGATCAATTTAAAAAGATCGTGGATGTGGATTTTACTGCACAGATGGAGAAAAACCTCGACGAAG
Source organism: uncultured Oscillospiraceae bacterium (assembly GCA_904397845.1). Taxonomy (GTDB): domain Bacteria; phylum Bacillota; class Clostridia; order Oscillospirales; family Ruminococcaceae; genus UBA3818. The sequence goes on along the minus strand of CAJFOX010000011.1, from coordinate 136,063 downwards.
TGGAGGAAGGCGCCGCCGACTGGGTGGATACCTTATCCACCTTTTATGAGGATTTTGCCGCGACGCTCAGCCAGGCGGAAAAAAATATGGATGGTACCCGGGTAAAAGTACCGGACGAAGAAACGGATGAAATTTGTGAATTGTGCGGTCGGAAAATGGTAATCAAAACCGGACGTTTCGGCAAATTTTTGGCGTGTCCCGGCTTTCCGGAATGCAAAAATACCCGGAAAATTGTGCAGGATACCGGCGGTGTCTGTCCGCTTTGCGGCGGCAAAGTGCTGGCGAAAAAATCGAAAAAGGGAAAAGTCTATTATGGATGCGAGAATAACCCCAAATGCGGTTTTATGACATGGGATACGCCGTTAAAAGAGACCTGCCCCAAATGCGGTGCGACACTGTTTAGAAAGGCCGGGAAAATGGGTCGGATTTACTGCGCCAAAGAAGGGTGCGATTACGAAAGAGGACTCAAGGATTGACGGTTTGGGTGGCCGGAGCGGATCCGGCGACTGGCCGGCTGTGGGATACCGGTGACGATGTGCAAGATGAAACCGGTGAAATTTTCCTTTCTCCATCGCTGTGAGGGCATGCCAGGCTGATCTGCTTCCATTCACTGAAGGCCAGCAGAATCGGCTCGGCTGCGGGACTGTTAAAAGAGGAAAAGGTATCGTTTGGGCTCTACCTGTAGTTTGCTGTGTCCGCGAAGCAGCGGTTTTGCCGGTGAAGGGCGTGGGCGGACTTTTATCCTTGAAAAAGTTTCTGCCTATATCAAAAATGGATATGATTCATGTCCTTTCAATTCAGCAGGCGGAAAACTTCTTTCTAAAAGTTTATGTAGGATGCTTTCGATTCTGTTTTACGCCACGGAGGTTTTTCTGTGGTTAGAGATTTCGGTTTCTGGGTATCCTTTCGTATTGTTTACAAATAGGGAACTCTGCTGCAAAGACTTTTACAGGCAATATGGTGGAATGCCCTTTTGAAAAAATCCATGTCAATTTGAGAGTGAATATAAAAAAGCATATGCCACATTCACAGAAGGAGCGAGCATGAAAAAGGGGCAGATGGTAGAGGGAGTTGTAAAAAAAGTTAAATTCCCTAATAAGGGAATTGTGGACGTTTCGGGAGAGGAAAAAAGCGTCATTGTTAAAAATGTCGTGGCAGGACAGAAAATACAGGCCTCTATCAATAAAGTTCGCAGGGGACAAGCGGAAGGAAGGCTCCTGAAAGTTCTTGAGAAAGCACCTGGAGAAATAGATCCTCCTTGTCCTCATTTTGGAGCCTGTGGAGGCTGTACGTATCAAAATCTTTCTTATACCCAGCAGCTTCAAATGAAAGCAGAGCAGGTAAGGGAAATGATGAACCAAGTAGTGAACGGGGAATATGCGTGGGAGGGTGTCAGCCCAAGTCCCGTGATAAATGAGTACCGCAATAAAATGGAATTCACTTTCGGCGATGAAGTGAAAGACGGCCCTATGGCACTGGGAATGCACAAGCGAGGTAGTTTCCATGATATTGTCAGCGTCCCCAATTGCCAAATTGTAGATTCAGATTACAGGAAGATCCTGGAATGCACATTGCGGATCGCTCAGGAAAGCGGTTTGCCGTATTATCACAGGATGAGGCATACTGGTTTTTTCCGTCATCTGCTGATCCGTAAAGCAGTAAAAACCGGTGAAATCTTGATCGGCCTGATTACCGCTTCCGGCAAGGATGTGAGCAATTCCATCTCCATGGAAAGGATAGAAGCTTTCCTTAAAGTTTGGGTGGATCGTCTTCTTGCGCTTTCGCTGAAGGGAAACATCGCTGGTGTTTTGCATACCGTTAATGACAGTATTGCGGATACTGTGAAAGATGAAGGTACTCGGATCCTGTATGGAAAAGATTCTTTTTACGAGGAAATTCTGGGGTTAAGATTCAAGATCACACCATTTTCATTCTTCCAAACGAACTCTCTTGGTGCTGAAATTCTTTATGAAAAGGCAAGAGAGTACATTGGAGATACCAAAGATAAGGTCGTGTTTGACCTATACAGCGGAACCGGTACCATCGCGCAAATTCTTGCTCCTGTTGCAAAGCGGGTTGTGGGTGTTGAAATTGTGGAAGAAGCCGTAGAGGCTGCAAAGGAAAATGCAAAGGAAAATGGTTTGGATAATTGCTCTTTTTGGGCAGGCGATGTGCTGAAAGTGATCGATGAACTTAGGGAAAGGCCGGATCTTATTGTGTTAGATCCGCCGCGAGACGGTGTGCATCCGAAAGCTCTTGAAAAGATTATCCATTTTGGAGTGGATCGACTGGTATATATTGCGTGCAAACCGACGAGTTTAGCAAGAGATATAGAGGTATTTCAAAAAAATGGATATCATGTGAAGAGAATAGCATGTGTTGATTTGTTTCCGTCTACGTACCATATTGAAACTATTTGTGAATTTGCCAAAAATGGAGAGATTTGCAGTTAAGGAAAAGGGATAAAGAATAGGGAAACTCCCATCCAGGAGGATAATGGGTTTGGTTCTAAAAGTAGCTTAAAATGACCTTAGCGCGGCAGACTTTCTTATTCGTCCTTTTCTCCATATTGAAAAATACGATTTATCTCGCCATTAAACCCCCTGGAAGCTGGGCAATCAGGGAACGATCCCAAAAAGCTTTTTTCGAAAGAATCAGATGGTTGCGATTCCTTGATAGAACAAGGCCCCAAATTGTCAGGAGAATCTGCACATCAGTTTTTGACTCATCTTTTGAACCTCTCATCGCTTTGCGTTGAGAGGTTATTTTTTGACTGGGAAGCCCTTGACAAGTTAGCTTTTGCTAACTATAATGAACCTTGGATCCTTGTGCGCATTCCCAGAATAGAAAGAAAAGTTCACATAGAACGCTTTTGCGTATGCAGGAAATTTGCTTTTTAGAAAGAAGGAAATCCCATTGCTGCTTTTAAATAAGACGCTTCTCCGTATGGCCAGGGGTTTATGGAGATGGATTCTTCTCATTACGGGGTTAAAACTTGCTGCATTAATAGGGTTGACAGCCTTTGCACGGATTATTTCCAGCTTTTTGGGAAATGTCAACTCACCGGAACTTACTGCAGCTGATGCAGGGCAGGCAATTTTATCGGCTTTGCTAGCCGCTGCGGCAATGCTCTTATCGGAACTGCTCACTGGCGAGGTAGAATATCGCTGTACCGCCAAGGCACGTCAATCCCTGCGTGCCGGCATTTTCTCCAAGGTGTTAGCGCTCGATGTAGGAAATATAGAAAAAATTGGGCCGGTTTCCGCCATTACATCCTCTGTAGATGGCGTTGAATCCATGCAGGTCTATTACAGCAAATATTTGCCTGGCCTGCTTTACAGTCTGATCGCTCCTTTTTATCTGTTCTTCCAATTGCAGCAGGTGTCTTTTTCTTCGGCCATTTTGCTGTTCGCAGTTTCCCTTTTATTGTTGCCGGTAAATAATATATTCCGCCGGCATATCGAAAAACTAAAAACAGAATATTGGTCTTCTTTAGAGGATCTTACAGGTTATTATTTGGAGAGCGTTCAGGGTCTTACCACCCTGAAGCTTTTTGGGCGGGACGAAAACCGTACCCGCGTGTTGGCGGAAAAATCACGCGGTTTCAACAATAAGATCATGGACGTTATGAAAGTGAATTTTTCCTCTTTCCTTCTCACGGATGGCCTTATTTACGGCGCTGTAGTCGTTGTCGCCGCAATCGCTGCCTGGCAGCTTTTGAATGGGAATCTTTCTCTTTCTGACGGACTGATGGTGTTGCTGTTGTCCTTTGGCTTTTTTGGTTCGGTACGCCAGCTGATGAGCGCAACGCATTCTGCACTGGCAGGCGTTTCCGCCGCGGACAAAGTGGAGAGGCTTTTAGCTGTTGATACATCCCGGCCTTATCATCCGGATATGCCCGAAGAAGAGAATCCGTATGATGGGATTCGTCTGGAGCATGTTTCATTTCGCTATCAGGAACGAAATGCAGCTTTAAAGGATATTTCCCTGGAAATTCCAAAAGGAAAAGTGACGGCTTTGGTTGGGCTTTCCGGAAGCGGAAAATCTACTATTGCAGCACTTTTAATGCGTTTTTATGATTTAGAGAACGGCCGCATCCTTTTGGAAGGACGGGACTATACCAGCTTTACGCCTGAAGAGTTACGCCGCCGAGTGATCATGGTACCGCAGACAGTGCATTTGTACAGCGGTACCTTAGCGGAAAATTTGCGTATGGCTGCGCCTGCGGCTACAGATGAGGAACTGATGGAGGTCTTACGAGAAGTTCGCCTGAAGGAGTGGGTGCTTTCCCAGCCGGATGGGTTGAACACATCAGTGGGGGATGCCGGCGGCAAGCTTTCCGGCGGTCAGCGGCAGAAGATTGGTATTGCAAGAGCTTTGCTATGCAAGGCGGAATACATTATATTTGATGAGGCTACTTCCAGCGTCGATATGGAAAGTGAACGGGAAATCTGGAGTTGCATCGATGAGTTATCCCAAACTCGGACCCTAATTATCATCTCGCACCGGCTGTCTACGATTCAAAATGCGGATGTGATCTATGTATTGGAGAATGGCCAAATCGCTCAAAAAGGGATTCATGAAGAACTGATGCAGAAAACGGGCCTGTATCGGCAACTGGTGGAGGAACAGGCGAAGCTGGAACAAATTGGAGAGGAGGAAATACTCCATGCGTAAGCGCTTTTCTTATTCTATCCCTTCTATGACACGGCGGCTGCTGCAAATTGCCGCGCCGGTGAAAGGAACCCTGATTGTATCCACTCTTGCCAGCATCATCGGAAATCTTGCGCAGATGGGCCTGATGGGGTTTGGCGCTCTGTTGCTTCTGTCCTGCACGGGAATGGTTGGAGGTTCCCCTTGGTTCTATGGCGGATGGATGTTTTTTTCCGCTGTGCTCATCGTGCTTGGCCGCTATATCGAAGGCGTCGTTTCTCATGCAGGCGCTTATAAGCTTCTGGCCGGTATGCGGGTGCATCTGTATGAAACCATTCGAAAGCTGGCTCCCGCTTGCCTTATGGACAGAGAGAAAGGGGACATTTTGAATATTGCTGTTTCCGATATCGAAACGGTAGAATTCTTCTTTGCGCACACCATTGGCCCGATGTTTACGGTGATTATCCTGCCATGTGTGACTCTTGGATTGGCACTGTGGTTTCATCCGCTGTTTGCAGCAGTGCTGTTGCCCGTCTATCTGATAGTCAGTGTTATATTCCCGCTGATCGCTGTAAGGGCCGGACGCGATGTGGGGATGCGCTACCGCACACGCCTTGGGGAGATGAAATCGCTGGTGCTGGAGAGCGTTTACGGCCTAAAGGATATCCAGATTTTTGGTTTCGGTCTACAAAGAATGGAGCAGGTACGAGAGAAAAACTGTGAGATAAACCGTGCTGCCCATGGCCTGACCATTCACAGGCAAACAGTTTCCTCTGCGCCTACCTTTTTTGTGTATCTGGCAAGGATACTGGTGATTGCGGTAGCATCTTGGCTGGCTGCTTCCGGAGCGCCGAATCCTATTGGAACAGTGGTTTTGTCCTTTGTGGCGGCGGCTTCTTTTTCGTCTACCCAGTCTCTTACTATGGTGATCTCCAGCTTGCTGGAAACCTATGCAGCCGCAGAACGCTTATTTCTTATTGAAGATACAAGTCCAGAAGTGACCGAACCGCAGCATCCAAAGCAGTGCGGCCCAATCCGGGTGATTGAATTCGATCACGTGAGCTTTTCCTATGGGAATTCTTCTAAAACCATTTTGCAGGACTTCTGCCTTACCATTTCTGAGAACGAAAAATTGGGGATCATGGGGGAAAGCGGTATTGGAAAATCTACTGTACTTCGTTTGTTGCTGCGTTTCTGGAACGTGCAAGGAGGACAGATCCGCATCAACGGTATTCCGATTGAAGAAGTATCTTTGGCGGAACTGCGGCAGCGAATCGCTGTTTTGGAACAGGATACCTTCCTCTTTCATGGAAGCATTGCAGAGAATATCGCCTTAGGCAGACCAAACGCGTCTCGGAACGAGATTGAAGATGCTGCCCGCAGAGCGGGACTTGCTGAATTTATCAAGACGCTGCCGGATGGCTATGATACGCAGATGGGACAGATGGGAGCCAGACTTTCCGGAGGGGAACGCCAGAGGGTGGGGATTGCTCGCACGATGCTGGTGAACCCCGATGTTATTGTCATGGACGAACCGACCAGCAGCCTTGATGTACTCCACGAAAAGGAACTGCTCCAAACACTTCGTGAGGAGTGCGGAGATAAGATGCTTCTCATCGTTTCGCATCGCCCATCGACGCTCACCGGTTGCAACCGCGTTGTATGCCTGGAAAATGGAGCCGCGATGAAAGTGGGAAAATGAAGAATAGGCATGGAGCCCCCTGGACTTAAGCTTTACAGAATGAATGTTGGAGAGCGATTTATAACACGCTTCTGTTTTCCCCGCTCCGTATATAAGGGGAGCCTTTGCAGCGAAAATGGAGTTTGCAAAGAAGGAAGTTGTATGTATCCTTTGGGATAAGGGAAACGGGCGATGTTCTAGTTTTCTGAGTTATATACTGCGGAAAGAGCCTTGAACGGCGTTTGGGATTCGCGATACGGCGAAAGGTCATTTGGGGAAATTCCCATTCGAACTGACCGGCCAAACAGTCATGCTGGCCGGTCTTTCAAATGCTCTGTCGGCCTGTCGCCGAATACTAGCCTTGAATCGGTGAAACAGGGATGAATCAAGTGCCGGACAATATGGTGAAATACAAAGTGCTTTTGCAGGCGGATGTAAACCGGATATTGTTGGAAAATGTTTTGGGCGCCCAATCGGGTGCCTTTTTTTACGGAAAGTTAACTTGACATTTGTTCTGTAGTATATATAATGAAATACGGAAAGCAAACTTTCCATAAAAAACAGGAGGGGGCCTTATGAAGAATCGCTTGGAAGAAATCCGGAAAAGACGCGGCATCAAGCAGGAAGATTTGGCAAGCGCTTTGAAAGTCTCCCGCCAGACCATTGGTTCATTGGAAAATGGACGGTATAACCCCTCCATCGTCCTGGCGTTTAAAATTGCCCGATATTTCAATATGGCAATTGAAGAGATTTTTATCTATGAGGAGGATGGATCGTGAAAGCGAAAACAAAGCAAACGCTGTATCTGATTTTGGAAATCCTGGGGCTTGTTCTTGCGGCTGTTGCAAAATTCCTACCGGCACAAGTGTGGAACAAAACCCAGATTGGAGCGGTAATCGGCGTAGGCGCCGGATTATTCAGCTTTGGGCTTGTCAAGTGGTGGGTGGAACGTTGGAACGAAAAAAACCCGGAAATTGTGAAGCAAAACGAAATCGAGAGAAAGGATGAACGCAATCAGTTGATTCGCAGCAAAGCGCAGGCGCTTTCCGGCGAGATCCTTCACTGGCTGCTAATGGGAGGAGCCTGGGCTGCCATTATTTTAGATGCACCTCTCTGGGTTACTCTTGCTTTTGTGGGAGTGTTCCTTCTGAAAACGGTTCTGGACCTTGCTTTTATAGCTTATTATCAACGCAGAATGTAATCGGAGGAAATTTCTATGAATTTTGTTATCGAGCATTTGTCTAAACATTTTGAGAAAAAGGAAGTCCTGCGGGACATCAGTTTTACCTTTGAAAGCGGGAAGATCTACGGCCTTCTTGGACGGAACGGTGCAGGTAAGACCACACTCTTTAACTGTATAAACCGGGATATCAAAGCGGATGGAGGCAGCTTTTGGCTGGAGGATAATGGAAATCGTCGTGAAGTTGTGGCAGATGATATTGGGTACGTACTGTCCACCCCCACTGTGCCTGAGTTCCTTACGGGGCGGGAATTTTTGAAATTCTTTCTGGACATCAATGAAAAGAGGATCCAAACCCCCAAATCAATCGATGAATACTTTGAGTATATGAGTATTGAGCCGGAGGATCGGGATAAGCTTTTAAAAGACTATTCCCACGGGATGAAAAACAAAATGCAGATGCTTATTAACATCATTGCGCAACCGCCCCTTTTACTGTTGGATGAACCGCTGACTTCCTTGGATGTAGTGGTCGCCGAGGAAATGAAGCAGCTGCTCCGCTCCTTAAAGCAGGGAAGAATCACCATCTTTTCCACCCATATCATGGATCTGGCGCTGGATCTGTGCGATGAGATTGTACTGCTCAATCATGGAATGTTGGAACGAATTGACAAATCCAATCTGGACAGCCATGAGTTCAAAGATAAGATCATTGCAGCTCTGCGGGAGGAAGAACATGCTTAAGACTCTTAAGATTTCGTTTTCTTTGAAAAATACATACCGTGTCAATGGCATTTTGTATTCCCTCAAACAGATTCCGCTGATCAAACGGATCCTGCCGGCAACTTTGTACCGTGTGCGGGGGCTTAAGATCTTCGCCAATGTGCTTTCCCTGCTGTGGGAAATCATTTCGGTTTTCCTGGGTAAGTTCCTTTATTTTATCACGATGGTAGTTGGTTTTGGGCTGCTATATGAAACAGTACCGGCCGACCAGGTATATCTGCACATCCTGCTTTTTTTGACAATCATTGGCGCATGGATGAATACCAACATATTTAATCCAACAAAAGATAAATACTATGCCATGATCCTGATGCGGATGGATGCGCGGAAATATACACTGGTCAACTACATTTATGCGATTTTAAAAGTGATTGTAGGCTTCCTTCCGTTCTCCCTCTGGTTTGGGCTGGACAAAGGAATTCCCCTGTGGCTATGCCTGCTGATTCCGTTTTCAGTAGCAGGCGTCAAAATGGCTGTGGCGGCTTTTGAGCTTTGGGATTATAAAAAGCGGGGATTGGTCTACAATGAAAACAAGCTGCGCAAACACCTTTGGATTTTGGTTGGGCTGTTGCTGGCGGCTGCCTATGGCCTGTCCGCAGCGGGAATTGTCGTTCCGGGAATCGTTTCGGCAGTTTTGATCGTTGCTTTTATTCCGGCAGGAGCTGTCGGCCTTTGGGAAATCCTGCATTTTAGCGGATACAGAGAAATCAATCAGCAGCTTTTGGCGCAGCTGACAAATCAGATGGATACTATAGCACAGGCGTCTCAGAGGCAAAGCCAGAAGATGATCAGTACAGATACCAGCATCACCAGCAAGCGAAAGGGGTTCGAATACCTCAATGAACTGTTCATTAAACGGCACAGGAAGATTCTCTGGAGTTCCACCAAGAAAATAACATCGATATGCCTGTTTATACTGCTTGGTGTTCTTTTGGCTTTTTACCTTGTACCGGAAATGAAAGAGAAAACCAATGAGCTGTTGATGGTGTTTCTTCCCTATTTTGCATTTATTATGTATGCCATTAATCGTGGAACCGGTTTCACCAGGGCGCTGTTCATGAACTGCGACCACAGCCTGCTGACCTACTCTTTTTATAAAAAGCCGGATATGGTCTTAACATTGTTCCGAATCCGTTTGAGGGAAATTATGAAGATCAATCTGCCGCCGGCCCTGGTAATCGGCGCAGGTCTTGGGGTCCTTCTGTATGCGTCCGGAGGAACGGATAATCCGCTCAATTATGTGGTGCTCTTTGTTTCCATCCTTTGCATGAGCATGTTTTTTTCTGTTCACTATCTGACTGTTTACTATCTGTTGCAGCCATATTCTGTAGATGCACAGGTAAAAAGCGGAACATATCAGTTGGTAATGTCCGTTACCTACTTTGTCTGTTTCTACCTAATGCGGGTACGGATGCCCACCTTGGTATTTGGAGTGATGTGCATTGCTTTTTGCGTGCTGTATTTCATTGCGGCATGTATTTTGATTTATCGGTTTGCACCGAAAACCTTCCGGCTGCGCGGCTGATGCGTTGCAAAGACTTTATAAATGTGAAATGGAGGTGCTTTAAAATGAGGAAATGTATTCGCTGTGGAAGTGATATGAAAGAAAACTGTGCAATAAAAGTAGAGGGTGCCGGATATGGGATTGTTTTATCGTCCGATAAAAACAAATTATTTGGAGGCAGAATAGGGAGACCTGAAGTTGCCATTTGTCCTAAATGCGGGGAGGTCTCTGTTTACATGAAAGACGTTGAAAAACTGAAATGGTGAGTTGGATGAAATTCCTTGCTGATGATATGGCAACTTATGCGGTAAGAACCTCCGCCCGGCGCAAAGTCAGGCGGAGGTCTTTTTATCTATCGTCATCATGAAAACCGTTAGAATTTGTTATTTTTTTTAATTACTTTATTTTGTTATTGACAATACAGTGTAATACACAGTATATTATTATTAGGAGGTGACACTGATGGGAGAAGAGAAGGATCTGTTGTCCTCCTTGCTTTTGGAGCTGCGCCGAGGGACGCTGGCAATCAGTGTGCTTAGCCAAATGAAAGAACCTAAATATGGATATGCTCTGGTGCAGAGCCTGGAAGAAAAGGGCATCACCATAGATCCAAATACCTTGTATCCGCTTCTTCGCAGGCTGGAGAGTCAGGGACTTTTGGAAAGCAAGTGGGAAACCGGCGGTGCAAAGCCTAGAAAATATTATCAGCGAACGGAGTATGGAACGGAAATCTATAAACAAATGAAAACATATTGGGAGAATTTATCCGCTGGAATGAGGCGGTTATTGGGGGAGGAAGAAACATGACGCTCGATGATAAAGAGTTGATGGGAAGATATATCTATCAGGTTATTCGCCGTCTATCCAGGGCACAAAGGGATGAGGCGCGGATGGAGCTAGAAGAACTGATCAGCGATATGTACGCGGATAAAGGTTCCATGGAAACGGTATTGACCCAGCTTGGAGATCCGGCGGAATTTGCAAAACAGTATCAGAATGACCGCCAGTATCTGATCGGTCCTGAATATTTTGAAACCTATCTTTGGTTTGTCAAAGTGATCTTAATTTGCACTGCGGTCCCGATTTTGGCCGTTTCCCTTATTCATGCTTTTGGTCAGGCCGCTGTTTTTACTTCGCAAAACGCTGCGCCCATTATAATCCGTGCGATTGTTGACGGTCTGACCAAAGGATTTTCTGATGTGCTGATTTCCTGCGTATCCGCATTCGGTGCCGTGACATTGATCTTTGCCGTTATGGAACGCCAAAAAGTAAAGATCGAGACGAAGAAAGCAGAAAAGTGGTCGGTAGGAAAGCTGTCAGAGCAAAAGAAAACAGCGGAATCCAGATGGACGCCCAGCTTTTTGGAACCGATACCAGACAAAAAAGCGCTCATCAGCCGAGGAGATAGTATAGCGGGCATTGTATTTATCGTCATTTTCTGTGTACTGCTGATTTTTGCCCCGCAGTTCTTTGCAGCCTTCTTTCCGGAAAACGAAACAGTCAAAACCGTGCCTGTTTTCAATCTGGACCAATGGGGAACCATTCTTCCGGTATTTGTGCTTAGTCTGCTGGTGGGCCTTGCGGATGAGATCTTGCAACTGGTGGTGGGCTGTTACTGCAAATTAGTTATGGTCAGCAATATTGTGTGTGGAGCAATTCAAATTGTGTTAAGCGTAGTTGTTCTGAAGGTCCTGCCCATTTGGAACCCGAATTTTGTTTCTGAAATCCAGTCGGCGCTGGGGGGAGAAGCAAGTTCAGCAGAAAAATTCCTTTCTTTCTGGAATGCGGACATGGTATCAAACGGCCTTCTTGCCTTTATTGTTCTGTTCACTTTGGTTGACATTGGTGTGACCATATATAAAACCCTCCGCTACGGTGTTTTTGTAAAAGGTCGTTAAAAACACAAGGCTGCCGTGTGTAAAGATGGCAGCCTTGTGTTTTGTTTGGCGGCTAAAAGGGAATGATACCTGTTAATTGCTACAAGACGCTTTCCAAAACCCTTTCGTAACGAACAGCTACACAGATATGGTAAGAGAAGAAAGGTGCTATGCGGCACAGAGCAAATACCAGAAGTAACTGTGGAAAAATTCTTGATGCGGCGCAGCGGACTTTTTCAGAAAGATGATAGGATGACTCTGACATCAGGGGATTACAGACCATCCAAATCAAAAGAAGAACTCATGGACGCGGCAGACGGCTGAATGGTTCGCATATCGAGATGAAATGGAATTTTGAAAGCATAAAAACAAATAATATGATTTAGGCTGGCGGATGTATTTTCTGCCGCTTTACTTTCATGGATTCCTAGGAGGAGGCGTTCGAAAAACAGATATGTGCCATGCTGTACTTAACCTTTAAGCGGATGAATGGATAGCACTTGGTAAAAATGGAACTATTGAAAAAAAAAGAGGGGTTTGCTATAATATAATGACGTATGTAAGTAGATTTTCTGCGCTTTGTCGCATGAAAATACGTGCATTGCATAAAGATGCGAAAATGTATGGGGTTTGCCGGGGCGTTCTCCTTAAGCTGCTAGGCATAACCGGCTATATCGAGGTTGCATTCGAAATGTTGGCAGAATCCATATGGCAAAAAGCCGGCGTTGCTTTGGCCGCGTGATGCTATGATGGGACAACATCCCCCGCTGCTTATACCGGCGATCTAACTGTTATGGATTCCAGCCTGTGGGCAAGGCAAGATGGTGTTATGATCTCCCGATTCGGAGAGGATAAAGGTAAGTCCTCTGTTGTCGGGCGGCGGCACAGTGCGCGGGAGGGGATTGGCACATTGCTTGGCCGATTTTCATGCCAGATCAGGCAATCTGCTACCGGAGAGTCCGGCTGTCCGTCAAACAATAAGAGTTAGCAAATAGAAAGGCTGGTGTGCTTATGAAAATCATTGTAGATGCTTTTGGAGGGGACAACGCCCCGTTGGAAATTCTAAAAGGGTCTGCTATGGCCGCGGCAGAGTACGGGATTGATATCGTTCTCACCGGCGATGAGGCTGTGATTCGAAAAACAGCCGCGGATAACGGCGTTTCATTGGAACGGATGGAAATCGTCCATGCGCCGCAGGTAATGGACATGAATGCGGAGCCTACTGAAATTTTAAAAAGCTACAAGGACTCCTCCATGGCTGTAGGCCTAAAACTTTTAGCCGAGAGCAAAGGCGATGCTTTTGTCAGCGCAGGCAGTACTGGCGCGTTTGTAGTCGGTGCCAGCCTGATCGTTAAGCGGATCAAAGGGATTAAGCGTGCGGCGCTGGCGCCGGTCATTCCCACAGTGGAAGGACGGTATATGCTTATTGACTGTGGGGCCAACGCAGAGTGCCGGCCGGAGATGCTGGTGCAGTTTGGCCTGATGGGCTCTGCTTATATGAATAAAATTATGTCGGTGGATTCTCCGCGAGTGGCACTGATCAACAACGGCACGGAAGAACACAAGGGCGCACCGCTGCAGCAGGAGGCTTATCAGCAGCTGAAAGGCTCTCCGCTGCATTTTGTCGGAAATATCGAAGCCCGTCAGCTGCCGTTGGGCGGCTGTGACGTCGCAGTGTGCGATGGTTTTACCGGAAACATTGTGTTGAAATTGACCGAGGGCCTCAGCAAGGCGCTGATCGGTCAGGTCAAGAATATCCTTATGAAAAATACAATGACAAAGCTGGCTGCCCTGACTTTAAAGGGTGGCTTGGGGGAGTTTAAAAAGAAGATGGATTATAAAGAGTACGGCGGCGCCGCGCTTTTGGGCATTTCCAAGCCCACGATCAAGGCCCATGGCAGTTCTGATGCCAAAGCCTTTAAAAACGCCATTGGGCAGGCAATGCGCTTTACCAGCCAGGATGTGATCGGGGCGATTGAAGGGTATCTGGCTGAAATGAAAGCAAAAGAGCAAGGAGCCGAAAATGCATGAGCAGTCAAAATGATTTGAAATTATGCCAGGAAAAGCTGGGATATCACTTCCATAAGGTGAAATACCTGACCATAGCCCTTACGCATTCTTCTTATGCCAATGAGGGGAAGAAGGGGGAGCCCTGCAACGAACGGCAGGAATTTTTGGGGGACGCGGTTCTGTCGATTATCGTGTCTGACTATCTGTTCCGGCATTATTCCCATCTGCCAGAAGGAGAACTGACTAAGCTGCGGGCGGCGCTGGTTTGTGAAAAAGCGCTTTGCCAGTATGCTGTTGAGCTGGGACTGGGTAATTTTCTCTTCCTGGGCAAAGGGGAAGAATCCACCGGCGGACGGAAGCGCCCGTCGATTTTAGCTGACGCTTTTGAGGCGGTGATTGCAGCAATCTATTTGGACGGGGGCATGGAGCCAGCTACAGAATTTGTCCTTCACTATGTCGTTCCCGCTATCGAAAACCACACGCCGGCGGCGTTTAAAGACTATAAAACAATTCTCCAGGAGATCATCCAGAAAAATCCGGAAGAGCGGGTAACCTATGAATTGGTAGAGGAATCGGGTCCGGACCACAATAAGCATTTTGTGGTCGAGGTGCACTTAAACAGCAATGTCATCGGCCGGGGAGAAGGGCGTTCCAAGAAAAACGCTGAACAGGCTGCGGCAAAGGTAGCGCTGGAACTGATGGGGCAATGAAGCACGCCAATATAGCTTTTTTCGTTCCGCATCTGGGATGCCCCAATCGATGCAGTTTCTGTGACCAGAAAAGAATCAGTGGCAGCGTTTTTCCACCATCGCCCGAACAGGTATCCAAAACCTGCGAAGAGGCGGAGCAGCGGTTGAAGGGACGGAATTTTCCGGCAGAGATCGCCTTTTTCGGCGGAAGTTTTACCGCCGTAGACCCGGTGCTGATGGAGTCGCTTCTAAAAGCGGCTTATCCCTTCGTAAAAAACGGATCGTTTGACGGCATCCGCATTTCTACGAGGCCGGACGCCGTCGATCCGCCGGTTTTGGCCCTTTTAAAAAAATATGGAGTTACCACCATCGAACTGGGCGCGCAGAGTATGGACGATCGGGTGCTTTTGAAAAATGGGCGGGGGCATACGGCAAAAGATGTGGAATGCGCGTCTCGTTTGATTCGGGGATCCGGGTTTGCGCTGGGGCTGCAAATGATGATTGGGCTTCCAGGGGAGACATGGGCCTCCTGCCAGGAAACGGCAGTGAAAATTGCCGCATTGAAGCCGGATTGTGTGCGGCTTTATCCTGCGCTGGTCGTAGAGGGCACTGATTTGGCTCGTTGGTACCGGCAGGGCAGCTATGTCCCGCTGACGGTGGAACAGGCGGCTGATTCGGCTGCATGGCTGCTGCGCTTTTTTGAGGATAGAAAAATCGCGGTGATCCGCATCGGTTTGCATGCGGAAAAATCACTGGAAAAAAGTTGCATCGCGGGTCCTATCCATCCCGCTTTTGGGGAGATGGTCTATTCCAGGACATGGAGAAACCGCCTGCTGGATCGGCTGGAGAAAAGCGGTTCCAAGGAAAAAGTATGGAAGATATTCGTCCGACCGGAAATGCTTTCCAAGGCTGTGGGACAAAAGCGGGAGAATATCCGTTGGCTGGCGGCAATGGGATATGAGGTGGAAATTCTCCCGGATCCCTCTATGCCGGCAGAGGATCCTTTTTGGATAAAGGAAGTGAAACATTGTATTTAAAATATCTGGAGATTAATGGCTTCAAATCTTTCCCGGATCGTGTGAAGCTGGAATTTGGAAAGGGGCTTACGGCGGTAGTAGGGCCGAATGGCAGCGGAAAGAGCAATATTTCCGACGCGGTCCGATGGGTGCTGGGGGAGCAGTCTTCCAAGACCCTTCGCGGCGACAAAATGGAGGATGTGATTTTCGGTGGAACACAGTTGCGCCGGCCTATGGGGTTTGCCCAGGTCACGCTAACCATCGGCAACGAAAATCGGGATTTGCCTATCGATGCAGATGAAATCGCCATTTCCCGTAAGCTTTACCGCAGTGGGGAAAGCGAATACCGGATCAACGGCAACGCGGTTCGGTTGAAGGATGTCCATGAGCTGTTTATGGATACCGGGTTGGGCCGGGATGGGTATTCGATGATCGGGCAGGGTAAAATCGCCGAGATCATCGGGGCGAAAAGCACCCAGCGCCGGGAAATTTTTGAAGAAGCCGCCGGAATCTCCAAATATCGCTACCGTAAAACAGAGGCGGAGCGGAAATTGGCGCAGACACAGGAAAACCTGTTGCGTTTAAAAGACATCATGACCGAGCTGGAAAATCGGATCGCCCCGCTGAAGGTTCAATCAGAAAAGGCGAAGCGTTTTCTGGAACTGGCCGAACAACGCAAGCAGATAGAGCTTTCCCTGTGGACTGCGCAGCTTGCCAAAATGACGGTTCAGCTGCGGGAACTGGATGATCAGCAGACGGTCGGCCGGCTGGAGCATAACCGGATCGAAGAGCAGCTGCAGGAACTGGGCCGGCAGATGGAAGCGCTTTTTTCCTCCATGCAGAAAACCGGCGCGCAGATTGAACAGATTCGTACCGAAATCGGGGGGCTGGAGGAGGAAATTTCCTCGTCCGATTCCCGTATTGCCGTGCTGTATAACGATATTTCCCACAATGAACGGTCGGCCCAGGCGCTGGCCGCGGAACAGAAATCTGCAGCGGATTCTCAAGAGGCTTTTGCCCGCTACATAGCCCAGCAGGAGGCCCAGAAGGCTGTTCTTTTCCAAAAACAGGCGCAGATGGAAACAAAAATCAGGGCTCTGGAGGAAGAAAGCGGGCGCTACCAAGAGCAGCTTCTGCAGATGAGCAAACAGCTTGCGGCGCAAAAGGAAGAAGAGTCCCGCCTTGCATTTGCGCTCTCGGAGCGGAAGATGTTGTTGGTAACGAACCAGAATGCGCTGGCGGACGCAAGAGAACGAAACGCCCTTCTGGAAGAGGATAAGGATGAGAAAGAAAAAAAACGCCTTTCGCTGAAAAGGGAATTGGACGAGTGCCGGGATTTTTTGCAGACGTTGGAAGAAACACTCCAAAGCCTGTCCAATTCCGCCAAAGGCGTGCAGATGAAGTTATCCTCCCGGAAGGAGAAAGAACAGGCCCTTCAAGCGGAAAAACAAAGCTTGGAACTGAAAATGAAAGAGTGGAGTCAGCGGGCGGCTTTGCTGGAAGAGTTGGAGCGGAACATGGAGGGCTTTGCCCATAGTGTGAAATATGTGCTCAGCCAAAGCCGCAGTGGCGCAATCCGCGGCATCCATGGGGCGCTGTCCAGCCTTTTGCGGGTGGATGCCAAATATTTGATTGCAGTGGAAACGGCGGTAGGCGGCGCTTTGCAGAATATTGTGGTAGACAATGAAGCGGTAGCCAAGCGCGCCATCGGAATGTTAAAAAACAGCGGCGCCGGCCGCGCGACCTTTTTGCCGCTGACCTCGGTAAAGGGAAGACGGTTAAATGTCAACGGCCTGGACCGGTTTGAAGGCTTTGTGGGGATCGGATCCGAATTGGTCGAATTTGACGAAACCTATCGGGGAATCGTAGAATCAATTTTAGGGCGGATTGCGGTTGTCAGCGATCTGGACGAGGGGATCCGGATCGCCAAGCAATATGGCTATCAATTCCGCATCGTCACGCTGGACGGGCAGTTGATCCATACCGGCGGCTCCATGACCGGCGGCTCTACGGGAAAAAGCACTGGCCTTTTGAGTCGAAAAGGCGAAATTGATACGCTGAAAAAACAGGTCGCAGCCTATCGGGAAAAATCCGGCAGCCTGGATGAGGGACTGGAAGCTTTGCGCCGGGAAATTTCCCAGCTGGAAGCGCAGCTCACAGGGATAGAAGCGGAACAAAAAACCGCCTTGGAGGATCAGATCCGGTACGGCGCAGAGGAAAAAAGGGTCCGCACCATGCTGGAGGACCTGCAGTCAGATCAGGATCGCTCGGAGGAGCAGCGGCACAAGCTGACCGAACAGATCAAGGCTTTGATTGGGCAATGCGAAAAAGACGCCGAGAAGTTATCTGAATCAGAAGCGTTTCTGTCTGATTTTCGCACCGAACTGGCTCAACTGGAGCAAAAGGCACAGGCGGCCCAGCAGCAGCGGGAGCAGAGCGCCGATGCTTTGAGCGGGCTGCATATGGAGAAAATGGCGGTTGGACAGGAAATTGCACTGTTGGAGCAGGCGATGGCGGAACAGAAGAACCGCCGGGACGATCAGCAAAAACAGATGGCCTCGGTAAAAGAGCAGATCGAAAGCCTGGCGCAGCAGAACCGCCGAACACGGGAAGAAATCGAAGCAATCGAGCGGGGAAAGATACAAAAGCAACAGCAGATCGGGCAGCTGCGGGAGCAGATTGCGGACAAGACCGCTTTTCGTCAGCAGGTGGAACAGCAGACCACCTCGCTTCGCCAAAGCGAAAAGGATATCCTGGTACAAAAGGAAAAATACGCCGGCGAGTTGCTGCGGCTGGAGGACAAAAAAGCGGCGGTGCAGAAAGAATATGACGCTATTATCTCTAAAATGTGGGATGAATATGAGACCACCCGATCCCAAGCAGAGTCCATTGCCCAGCCAGCGGAAGATGTCAATCAGGCTAACCGTGCGCTGGGAGAGGTCAAAGGGAAAATCCGTGCGCTGGGTACCGTCAACCTGGAAGCGATTGAAGAATACGAACAGGTGTCCCAGCGATACGAGTTTATGAGTGAACAGATTGGAGACGTGGAGCGATCTAAAACAAAACTACAACAGTTGATCCGCGATCTGACTGCCCAGATGAGGGAACTGTTCACCGACAGTTTTGAACAGATCAACCGGCATTTTTCTCAAATTTTCGTGGAACTGTTTGGCGGCGGCAAAGCACAGTTGAAGCTGACGGAGGGCGAAGATGTACTGGAGTCCGGCATTGAGATCTACGTCCAGCCGCCGGGCAAAATTATCAAAAATCTGGCGGCCCTTTCCGGCGGCGAGCAGGCCTTTGTAGCGATTGCCATTTATTTTTCAATTCTGAAAGTGCGTCCGGCGCCGTTTTGCCTATTGGATGAGATTGAGGCGGCGCTGGACGATGTGAACGTCAATAAATATGCGGAATATTTGCAGCGGCTAAACCAGCATACGCAGTTTATTGCCATCACTCACCGGCGTGGAACCATGGAGCATGCGGACGTGCTGTATGGCGTGACCATGCAGGAGGAGGGAGTATCCAAGATTTTAACTTTGGCGGTTTCGGAAATTGAGAATAAGCTGGGGATGAAAAATATCTAAAGGGGAAAAAGGATATGAGCTTTTTTCAAAAACTAAAAGCAGGGTTGAGCAAAACCAAAGAGGGAATGCTCAAAAATCTTGACGGATTGTTCGGCGGGCATAAAATAGAAGAGGATTTTTATGAGGAATTGGAAGAAATTCTGATTATGAGCGATGTGGGCGCAGCTGTCAGTGGCAAGATTGTCTCGCAGCTTCGGGCAAAGGTCAAGGAGACAGGCTGCCGGGACACGGCCGAGGCAAAGGAGCTTTTAAAGGAGATCATCGTACAGATGATGCAGGGAGGCGAGGAACTGGATCTATCCACGCAGCCGTCAGTCATTCTGGTGATTGGGGTCAATGGGGTAGGAAAGACAACCACCATTGGAAAAATGGCTCACGATCTGACGAAAAAAGGGAAAAAAGTCCTGCTGGGCGCGGCAGATACGTTTCGGGCAGCGGCTATCGACCAGCTGCAAGTCTGGGCAGACAGGGCCGGTGTGGGCATGGTTAAGCACACCGAAGGAGCGGATCCGGCCGCAGTGGTATTTGATACCATCACTGCCGGGAAGGCCCGGCATGCGGATGTGATCATCTGTGATACGGCTGGTCGGCTTCACAATAAGAAAAACCTGATGAACGAGCTGTCCAAAATCACCCGGGTCATTGGAAGAGAAGCGCCGGGCTGCGCCACTGAATTCCTGCTGGTGCTGGACGCTACTACCGGCCAGAACGCTCTGAATCAGGCAAAAGAATTTAAAAATGCCGCCGGCCTTACCGGAATTGTGCTCACTAAGCTGGACGGTACTGCCCGAGGCGGCGTAGTGATTGCCATTAAAGAGGAACTGGGCGTGCCGATCAAATATATCGGCGTGGGAGAGGGGATCGACGACTTGCAGCCGTTCAACGCCCGGGAATTTGTAGACGCGTTGTTTGAAAAAGACCAGGGAGAGGTGGAAGCATGAAATTCGTCGTTGCTACCGGTAACGAAG
This sequence comes from uncultured Oscillospiraceae bacterium, assembly GCA_904397845.1. GTDB lineage: Bacteria > Bacillota > Clostridia > Oscillospirales > Ruminococcaceae > UBA3818. The sequence continues at coordinate 116,115 of CAJFOX010000011.1, read as the reverse complement.
GAAAGGTGCGGGAATTTAAGCGGATCTTGGAACCAATGGGATTTGAGGTGCTTAGCTTGAAGGAGATGGGCCTGACACTGGATGTGGAAGAGACCGGTGCCACTTTTGCCGAAAATGCCCGTATCAAGGCGCAGGAGGCCTGCCGCCTTACCGGCTTGGCGGCTGTCGCGGATGATTCGGGCCTTTGTGTGGACGCGCTGAACGGCGCGCCGGGCATATACTCCGCACGATATAGCGGCGAGGGGGACGATGGCAACAATCAAAAGCTTTTACGTCAGCTGGCGGGCGTACCGGCGGAAAAACGCACCGGGCGCTATATTTGCGCCATCAGCTGTATTTTCCCGGATCAGACGGAACTGACTGCCGAGGGGATCTGCGAGGGGAAAATCGGATATGCTCTGTCCGGCGATCACGGTTTCGGCTACGACCCGCTGTTTTATGTGGGGGAACGGAGCTTTGGCCAATATGGCGATGAGGAAAAGGATAAGATCAGCCATCGGGGAAAGGCTCTGCGACTGTTCTGCGAAAAATTGAAGGAATACCAAGCGAAAAACGATTGAAAAATGGAGGAAGAATATTGATTACAAGCAAACAACGCGCGGCCCTGCGCTCCCAATCCAACGGGATGGAGACAATTTTTCAAATTGGCAAAGGCGGGATCAGCGACATGCTGGTGCAACAGGTGGAGGATGCGCTCAAGGCTCGGGAAATGATCAAACTGCGGGTGCTGGAAAGCGCCCCGGTTTTCGCGCGGGAAGCGGCGCAGGAGCTGGCGGAAAAATGCGGCGCTGAGATTGTACAGGTGATCGGCAGCCGGTTTATTTTATTTAAACGGAATCCTGAAAAACCGATTTACGAAATGTAAGGGGCATGAGCAATGGAAAAGCTGGGCGTTTTTGGCGGGACCTTCAACCCCATACACAACGGGCATCTATCTTTATGCACCCAGCTCTCTGATGCTCTGGGGCTTGCCAAGGTTTTGCTGATCCCAACGGCGATTCCGCCTCATAAGCGGGCGACCGAACTGGCGGACGGCAGCCAACGGCTTGCCATGTGCCGTTTGGCGGTTCAGGGGGATCCGCGCTTTTGCGTGTGCGATCTGGAGCTGCGCCGCCAGGGAAACAGCTATACGGCGGATACTTTACGGGAATTGGAAGCGCTTTATCCGGATACCCGGATGTTCCTTCTGATGGGGACGGATATGTTTTTGACGGTGCAGAACTGGTACCATGCCAATGAGATTTTCCGGCGGGCAGTACTGGTTGCCGGTGCGCGCCAGAAGGGAGAGGAGCGGCAGCTCAGAGAGCACCTGTCTTTTCTGGAGACGTTAGGCGCCTGCGGAAAGATTATCCCCTGCCATGTGGTGGATATTTCCTCTACTGAAATCCGCGCGGCCCGAAAACAGGGGCGCACGCTGCGTGGGATGGTACCTCCATCAGTGGCACGTTATATTGAAGAAAATAAATTGTACCTGCCAAAGGAGGGAAAAGTGGATGGAAACAGTTGAACAGGTAAAAATGCGAATGGAGCGGATGCTCAAACCGGATCGGCTGGCCCATTCCTACGGTGTTGCCGAGGAGGCTCGGCGGCTGGCAGGCCGGTACGGCGCGGATCCGCAGCAGGCATATTATGCGGGCCTTTGTCATGATATTTGCAAAAATATGCCGTTGGAAGAACAGTTGCAATGGATAAAAAGGTCTGCTATAATTCTGGATAGTGCATTTTACCGGCAGCCGCCTATCTGGCATGGATTTGCCGCGGCCCAGTACCTGCGGGAAGAAATGGGCGTAGAGGATGACGACATTTTACAGGCAGTGCGGTATCATACCACCGGTAGAGCCGGTATGTCTTTATTAGAAAAAATTATTTTTACCGCCGACTTGACTGAGCGGGGTCGGGATTATTCGGATGTAGAGACGGTCCGCACGCTGGCTGACCGGTCGTTGGAGCAAGCGGTTCTTTATATTTTACGGTATACATTGGGGAAATTGCTGGTAAACGGCAGCCCGATCTGCCGGGACGCATGGGAAGCGTATAACCAGCTGGTTCTGGCGCAAACAACGGAAAATCTCTGAAAAAGGAGTAACAATATGAACTCTTTGGAGTTGACTTATGAAATTGCTAAAATTTTAGACAGCAAAAAAGGCGAGGATATCAAGGCGATCAGGATACAGGAGCTCACTTCTATTGGCGACTATTTCGTGATTGCCAGCGGCGCCAATGTGCCGCAGGTTAAGGCCATGTCCGACGAGGTGGAAGAAAAGCTTTCCAAGCTGGGGATGGAGCCAAAACGTATTGAGGGATATCAGACTGCTTCCTGGATTTTGCTGGATTATTATGATGTAATCGTGCATATTTTCCTGAAAGAGACTCGGGATTTCTACTCGCTGGAGCGGCTTTGGTCCGATGCGCAGCAAGTGGATCTTTCCGGCATTTTGACGGACTGAGTTTGATCGACGCTGTCAGGAGGGTTTACAGTGAATTATAATTTTGCGCAAATCGAAAAAAAGTGGCAGGATATCTGGGACGCCAAAAATGTCTTTGCCGCTACGGATGACTATACCAAGCCAAAATATTATGCGCTGGTAGAGTTTCCCTATCCATCTGGCAAAGGGCTGCATGTGGGGCATCCCCGCTCTTATACAGCGCTGGATATTGTTTCCAGAAAACGGCGGATGGAGGGCTACAACGTGTTGTATCCCATGGGGTGGGATGCCTTTGGCTTGCCGACAGAAAACTTTGCCATTAAAAACCATATCCATCCCGAGATTGTAACCCGGCAGAATATCGACCGGTTTAAAAGCCAGCTGAAAAGCTTGGGGCTTTCCTTTGACTGGAATCGGGAGATCAACACAACTGCCCCCAATTATTACAAATGGACCCAGTGGATTTTCTTGCAGATGTTCAAAAAAGGGCTGGCCTACAAAAAAGAAATGTCGGTCAACTGGTGCACGTCCTGTAAATGCGTTTTAGCGAATGAAGAGGTGGTCGGCGGCGTATGTGAACGCTGCGGATCTGAAGTAATCCATAAGGTAAAAAGCCAGTGGATGCTGAAAATTACTGCCTACGCCCAGCGGCTTATCGACGATCTGGAAAAGGTAAATTACATCGACCGGGTCAAAACTTCGCAGATCAACTGGATTGGCCGTTCTACTGGCGCGGAGGTGGATTTTGCCACCACCGCCGGCGATACCCTGACCGTTTATACCACCCGCCCGGATACACTGTTTGGCGCTACCTATATGGTTATTTCACCGGAGCATCCTTATATTGAAAAATGGGCGGACAAGATTTCCAATTTGGACAAGATCAGAGAATATCAAGAGGAAGCGGCAAAAAAATCTGATTTTGAACGCACGGAACTGGTAAAAGACAAGACGGGTGTGAAAATTGAAGGCGTGATGGGGATAAACCCTGTCAACGGCAAAGAAATCCCGATTTTTATTTCCGACTATGTGTTGATGACCTACGGTACCGGTGCTATCATGGCGGTACCGGCGCACGATACCCGCGACTGGGATTTCGCCAAAAAGTTTGGCCTTCCCATCATTGAAGTAGTCAAGGGCGGACGGGTAGAGGAAGAAGCTTTTACCGACTGTGAAACCGGCGTGATGGTCAACTCCGATTTTCTTGACGGCCTGCCGGTAGAAGAAGCAAAGGAAAAGATCAAGGCCTGGCTGGAAGAGAAGGGAAAAGGCCATGCCAAAGTTAACTATAAGCTGCGCGACTGGGTATTTTCCCGGCAGCGTTACTGGGGTGAGCCTATCCCGATCGTTTACTGCGAAAAATGCGGCTACGTTCCGCTGCCGGAAAGTGAACTGCCTTTGACGTTGCCGGAGGTGGATTCTTATGAGCCTACCGAATCCGGAGAGTCGCCGCTGGCGAAAATGACCGATTGGGTGAATACTACCTGTCCGCACTGCGGCGGCCCTGCGAAGAGAGAAACCGATACGATGCCCCAATGGGCAGGTTCCTCTTGGTACTTCATGCGCTACTGCGACCCGCATAATAACGACGCGCTGGCTTCCAAGGAGTCGTTGGACTACTGGCTGCCCGTGGATTGGTATAACGGCGGAATGGAGCATACGACTCTGCATTTACTGTACTCTAGGTTTTGGCATAAATTTTTGTATGACATTGGGGTGGTTTCTACACCGGAACCCTATGCCAAACGTACTAGCCACGGCATGATCCTGGGTGAAAACGGCGAAAAAATGAGCAAATCCCGTGGAAATGTAGTCAATCCCGACGATATCGTGAAGGAATATGGTGCGGACACCATGCGCCTGTACGAAATGTTCATCGGCGATTTTGAAAAAAGCGCGCCTTGGAATTCCTCCTCTATCAAAGGCTGCAAACGCTTTTTGGATCGAATCTGGAACCTGCAGGAGCATCTGATTGACGGCGAGACCTATCGGCCGGAACTGGAGATCGCTGTAAATAAGACAATCAAAAAGGTAACGGAGGATATTGAGCAGCTGAAATTTAATACTGCAATTGCAGCAATGATGACGCTTTTAAACGATATTGCGGATACCGGTTGTGTGAATCGTGGGGAATATAAGGCGTTGCTGATTATGCTAAATCCGTTTGCGCCGCATATAACAGAGGAAATCTGGGAACAGCAGGGATTCGGCGGTATGCTGAACCAGCAGAAGTGGGTCAGCTTCGATCCGGAAAAATGTACGGATGCAACGATGGAAATCGTGGTCCAGCTGGCTGGAAAGATAAAAGCACGGCTGCACCTGGCTGCGGACAGCAGTAAGGAAGAAGTATTAGCCGCTGCGAAAGCGGATCCCGCTGTCGCCGCTCTCATGGAAGGAAAGACCCTTGTAAAAGAGATCTACGTTCCGGGCAAACTGGTAAATCTGGTTGTAAAATAATGCAATATTTTGCTTGCACTTTTTTGCAGTTTAGGGTATACTAATAAAGTGCTTTCCTTTGTTGAAAGTTGATGGCAGGCCGCTCTTGACAGAGATGGTTATGACATAGTATAATTTTTCTTGTGGCTTTTGGTGCCAAATTCGGCTGCTTGCAAACAACAGCTGGTTTTATAGGAAATAGATGGGGAGTAAGCAGCAGGCGTGGCCTGAGAATTTGGTAGATTACTCCTGCCCTGTGGTGAAGGAGGGATTTAGAAATGGCAGAAATTCGTATCAAAGAGAATGAATCTCTTGACAGCGCGCTGAGGCGTTTTAAGAGATCCTGCGCGAAATCGGGCGTTCTTGCTGAAGTACGGAAGAGGGAGCATTATGAAAAGCCTTCTGTAAAACGCAAGAAGAAATCTGAGGCTGCTCGTAAGCGCAAATTCAAATAATATGGAAAAAAGCGAGCTTTTGCTCGCTTTTTCTTTACCAAAGTGAGGACAGAACATGGCTCTGCTTTTTCCAACGGCGGCTGTGCCGAAAGCCTACGATATTACGGCAGACAGCCTGCGGGCGCTGGACATAAAAGGCTTGATTTTGGATATTGACAACACCTTGACAACACATGACCATCCGCTGCCGGACGGACGGATCCTGCAATGGTTGGATCAGATGCGGGCGGCAGGTATCCGTTTGATTCTTTTATCCAATAATCATTCGCCTCGGGTAGCTCCTTTTGCAAAAAAACTGGGACTAGCATTTGAGGCAGATGCTAAAAAGCCTCTTCCGGGCGGATACCGGCGGGCTGCTTTGGCCATGGGACTCGCTCCCCGGCAGACGGCGGTGGTAGGGGATCAGATTTTCACGGATATCCTGGGCGCCAACCTGGCGGGAATGGCGTCGATTTTGGTGGAACCGTTCCAGATGGAGCCGTTTTTTCGTTTTCGTTTCAAACGCTTTTTGGAAAGAGGTATTTTAAAACGGTACCGCGCAAAGCAAAGGAGGCAAAACTTTTGAGCGCAAAATTTGGCCCCGCGGGCAGCGCGGACAGCTTTCATGCCATGGGATATCGAAAAACCGCCCAGATGCCGGAATATTTGGAAAAATTGGGATTGAATGCTTTTGAATACCAGTGCGGCCGCGGTGTGCGTATCAGCCGGGAAGCGGCCCAGGAACTGGGAAGGCTGTCGCGGGAGAGAGGGATCGCCCTTTCGCTGCATGCCCCTTATTTTATTTCCCTTTCCAGCATAGAAAAAGAGAAAAGGGACAAGAGTATCGATTATATTTTGCAAAGCGCAGTTGCGGCAGATGCGATGGGTGCCGACCGGATTGTAGTCCATTCCGGGTCTTGTTCAAAAATGACGAGGCGTCAGGCGCTGGAGCTGGCACAGGATACCCTGCGGCGGGCAGTAGAGGTGCTGGATCAAAATGGCTTGGGCCATGTGCATATCTGCCCGGAAACCATGGGGAAGATCAATCAACTGGGCGATTTGGATGAGGTTATGGAGCTGTGCCAAGTGGATGAGCGCTTTTTGCCCTGCATCGATTTTGGGCATCTTAATGCCCGAACGCTAGGAAGCTTGAAGACTTCGGCTGATTTTGGAAAAGTATTTGAAAGAATGGAAAATTGTTTGGGCACCGATCGAATGCGCCGGTTCCATTCTCATTTTTCCAAAATTGAGTACACGGAAAAAGGGGGAGAAAAACGGCATTTGACATTTGCGGATACGGTTTTTGGCCCGGATTTTGAACCGATGGCCGAATGGATCGTTCGGAAAAATTGCAGTCCAACGGTTATCTGTGAATCTGCGGGGACCCAGGCGGAGGATGCTTTGGCAATCCGCCGGTATTATGAAAGCATTTTGAAGCAGACGGGAGAGAGTGAAACATGAAAAAGCAGTTGATGGTTGTCCACGGGCCCAATATCAATTTAACCGGGATCCGTGAGCCCGGCGTTTACGGGTCGGAGTCGCTGGAGCAGATTAACGGCGAAATCCGCGCATACTGCGAAAAGGAAGGATTTGGATGCGAAATCCACCAATCCAACCATGAGGGGCAGATTATCGACTGGCTGCACGGGGCCATGGGGCGCGTCGATGGAATCATCCTGAACGCCGGCGCCTATACCCATTACAGCTATGCAATCCACGACGCCATTGCTGCGGTGAAAATCCCCTGCATCGAAGTGCATTTTTCCAATATTCAGGCCAGAAGCGACTTTCGCCATCTTTCGGTCATTGCGCCGGTCTGCGCCGGATCGATTGCCGGTTTTGGAAAACACAGCTATTTGCTTGCAGTGGATGCATTTAAAAAAATCCTTGTATAATTTTTGCAGAATCCCTTGCAAAAGACTGGAATATAATATAGAATTATAATGTTAAAAATGCGCTCAATATTCGATTATGAGTATGGCGATGGAGGTATAATATATGGTATCTGCAGGAGATTTTAGAAATGGCGTAACTTTTGAGATGGATGGAAACGTCGTCCAGATCATCGAGTTCCAGCATGTAAAACCCGGAAAGGGCGCGGCGTTTGTCCGTACAAAAATTCGAAATGTGATTACCGGAGCTGTCGTTGAAAAGACGTTCAGCCCTACCGACAAATTCCCGACCGCATACGTAGAGCGCAAGGACATGCAGTATCTGTATAATGACGGCGATCTTTATTACTTTATGGACAACGAAACCTACGAAAATATCCCGATTAATGCAAGCATCCTGGGAGATAATTTTAAATTCGTCAAAGAAAATACAGATGTAAAGGTGTTATCTTACAAGGGGTCCATTTTTGGCGTAGAACCGCCCTTTTTTATGGAACTGCAGGTGACACAGACAGATCCCGGCTTTAAAGGCAATACGGCGACCAATACCACTAAGCCTGCGACGCTGGAAACCGGCGCGCAGATCAATGTACCGCTGTTTATCGAAGAAGGAGATATGATCCGCGTCGATACCAGAACCGGCGAATACATGGAGCGTGCTTAAAGGGTTATCGTCGGACTGGACGGGTGTCTAGTAGCATTGACAAAAATAGCAGCTGCTATTTTTATATTTCAACGATAGGAGGATTTACTGATGACGATTCTTGAAAAGGTTGCATACCTCAGGGGGTTGAGCGAAGGCCTTGGGATAGACGAAACAAGCAAAGAGGGTAGAGTTTTCAAAGCAATCATTGATGTGCTGGATGACATCTCTTTGACTGTAACCGATCTGGAAGACGATGTTGCTGAGCTGTCCGATGGATTGGATGAAATCGATGAGGACTTGGGCGCACTGGAAGAGGAGTTCTACGGTGATGAGTGCGATGATGAGTGCGGTTGCGGCTGTGGCTGTGAAGAAGACGAATGCGACGATGAGGAGCTGTATGAAGTGACCTGCCCAGCCTGCGGAGACAGCATTTATGTCAACGAGGAAATGCTGGACGAAGGGTTTATCCATTGCCCGAACTGCCATGAAAAACTAGAATTCGATTTCGAGTGTGACGGCTGTGACGATTGCAGCTGTGAGGACTGTAGTCAAGACCACGAGTAAATTGTAGATACCCAATAGAAAAGCCCCGGTTATTGCCGGGGCTTTTGCCTTTGACTCGGCCAGGACAGGAAAGGAGAAAAGACGAACAAACCGATTAAGCGGCGGACTTTTACAAATTTTGCAGTTGCTCTGAGAAAAATTGGACAAGATTTCCTATTATAATGTCAGCAGTTTGCGGAAAAGACCGTAGAATGCTTGAAATTAGAAGGTAAATGCGTTACAATATCCCAAGAGCAGTATGCGATCATAAAACGGGGTTGAAATTTTGCTGAATTATCCTAGGAAAAAAACAGTAATTACCGTGGCCGTCAGTTTGATGCTGCTTCTTTTTTTGGCCTGTTTTGGATTTTTTTGGGACAGTAGGGAAAAGGAGTGGACAACCAGCACCGGCAGCGCTTTTGTCATGGATACCTTTGTGGATCAAAAACTTTCTGGTGCGAAGAGCGGACAGGCTGTTGAAGAAGTAAACCAGATGCTGGCGGATTTTGAAAACCGTTTTTCGGCTTATATTTCTTCTTCTGAAATTGCCCGGATCAATCAAAATGCCGGCCTTTCCTATGTCCAGGTTGACGAAGAGACCTTTCAGCTTTTAAAAACGGCAAAAGAATATTGCCAGCTTTCCCAAGGGCTTTTTGATATTACCATCGGCCCCTTGGCTGATTTGTGGGATATTACCGGGGAAGATCCCCGCGTTCCTGACGAACAGGCAATTCAGTCGGCCACGAAACTGGTAAATTATGAAGATTTGCTGCTGCGGGAAGAAGACCATTCGGTTATGTTGCGCCAGAAAGGGCAAAAATTAAATTTGGGCGGCATAGCGAAGGGCGCGGCGGGATCGCTGGCAATGGAAACTGCCAAGTCGTATGGCGTCCACTCGGGATATCTGTCAATTGGCGGCAATATTTTCACCATCGGCCGGAAAGAGGACGGATCCGCCTATCGCTTCGGAATTCGGGACCCTCGGGGGGAGGCAAGCGATTATATCGGCATTGTAGAGTTGACGGATACGACGATGGCGACTTCTGGTGATTATGAACGGTACTTTGAAGAAAATGGCGTTCGCTATCATCATATTTTGAACCCGGATACCGGATATCCAGGCGACAGCGACCTGATTTCCGTTTCGGTCATTTGCCAGGACGGCGGGATGGCGGATTTTCTATCTACCACATTGTTTTTGGCCGGCAGTGAAAAGGCAATGGCCTACGCGGACGCAGAATCCTTTGATTTTATTTTGATCGACCGAGAGAAAAATGTTTATTTATCCAACGGGATTTTGCCTTATTTTACACCAAACGAACAGGCTGAGGGTTATCATTTTGTGAATGCTTCGTAAAAGAATGGAGAAACGGCGCTGCGGATGAGTAAAAATAGAAAAACAAAACGAATATGTTTTATGGGGCTGCTATTTGCTGTGGCAGTGGTTCTTTCCTATATCGAAGGGATGGTTACGATTCCCGGTTTGCCTCCGGGCATCAAACTGGGTTTATCCAATATTGTGACGATGTATTGCGTTTTTTTTCTGGGAGTTCCCAGTGCCTACACGCTGGCCATACTGAAAGCGCTTTCGGTTTTGCTGATGCGGGGGCCTACCGGTGCCCTGCTGAGTTTATTGGGGGGGCTGGTTTCTGTAACGGTGATGCTGTTGTTGCTGCGCTTGGAGAAAAACGGCCTTTCTTATTTGGTTATCAGTATTTTGGGCGCTATCGGCCATAATATGGGCCAGCTTTTCGGCGCTGCCATGTTGACCGGAACGGCGCTCACTTTATACTATTTTCCGATTTTGATTCTTTCAGGGATCGGCATGGGATTTGTTACCGGTTTGGTGCTGAAAACAGTGCTGCCGGCGTTGGAAAAACTGGATCGCCGATTAGGCTAAGGAATCCTATGGGTTTACCATATTTTATAGATAGTATTGCAAGGGAAAATATGAGGACAGGAGGAATTTAAAGTTGAAAATGAACTTGAATGGGGTAAAAGTTCCACATCATAAGAACACTATGAATTGTGAAACTGTATCCATGCCTGTACCGGCCAGTGTTACCATCCCGCTTTTACAGCATATGGGTACGCCGTGTACCCCGGCGGTGAAGGTGAAGGATGAGGTCAAGGTTGGACGGCTGCTGGCGGATTCCGACGCATTCATGAGCGTGCCGATTCATTCCAGCGTGTCCGGAACGGTTACGGCCATTGAGGATTTTATCGATTCCAATGGCGTGCGGACGCAAGCAATTGTCATTGCCTGCGACGGAAAGCAGACGGTGGATGAATCGGTTGAACCGCCAGTGGTAAAAAACCGGGAGGATTTTCTTGCGGCGATTCGCAAATCTGGACTGGTGGGCCTGGGCGGCGCAGGGTTTCCAACCTTTATCAAGCTGAACCCGAAAAATTTGGATGAAGTAGATACGCTGATTATCAACGGCGCTGAATGCGAGCCATTCATCACGTCAGACAACCGGGAGTTTTTGGAGAATGGCGAAAACGTAATCAAAGGAATCGAGCTGGTGACAAAGTACCTGGGGATCAAAAATGTGATCATCGGGATTGAAGACAATAAAAAAGAAGCTATCGATAAAATGCAGCAGCTGATCCTTGGGAAAGACGGCTATCAGGTAGCTGTCCTCAAATCCAAATATCCGCAGGGAGCGGAAAAGGTACTGATTTATGAGACCACTGGCAAGGTGGTTAAAGAAGGGCAGCTCCCAGCGGATCAGGGCGTTATCGTCATGAATGTATCCTCTGTGGCTTTCGTTGCCTCTTATATGAAAACCGGAATGCCTTTGATCCAAAAGAGGGTAACGGTAGATGGTTCTGCGGTGGCAAAAGCACAAAATGTTATGGTACCCATCGGTACGAAAATCGAAGATGTCATCGCATTCTGTGGCGGCTATGCCAAAGAACCGCGCCTGATTCTGATGGGCGGCCCAATGATGGGAATTGCGGTTCCCAGCGACCAGTACCCGGTAATCAAAAACAACAACGCAATTCTGGCATTTGCGGAAGAAGATGCTCTGGAGCGGCTGGAGACCCCTTGCATCCGCTGCGCCCGGTGTATTGGAGCCTGCCCGGTTCATTTGATGCCTGCGGCTATCGATAAAGCAGTCCACGGCAAGAACAGGGAGGCGCTGGAATCGCTAAAAGTGAACCTGTGCATCGAATGCGGCTGCTGTGCTTATGTATGTCCGGCTAACCGTTACCTGGTGCTTTACAACAGAATGGGCAAGCAGATGTTGAGAGAAAAAAAGTAAGAGGTGAATCACATTGAAAAATAAACTTTTGGTCGTTACCTCGCCGCATCTAAAAGATCCCGTGACAACTTCCAACATTATGCTGACCGTGGTTGTTGCGCTGATCCCGACGGCGATTGCGGCAACTTTACTGTTTGGCCTGCGTGCGCTGATGCTTATTTGCGTTTGCGTGGCCTCCTGTATCATTTTTGAATATCTGTATAACGTTGTGACCAAGCAGCCCAATACGATTTCCGACTGCAGCGCAATTGTCACCGGCATGCTGTTGGCGTTTAACCTGCCGTCGACGTTTCCTTTCTGGATGGCGATGGTCGGCTGTTTTGTGGCGATCGTTGTGGTAAAGATGCTGTTTGGCGGTATTGGCAGAAATTTTGCGAACCCGGCTATTACGGCGCGTGTGGTTCTGTTGGTATCCTTCTCCGCAGCGATGGGAGATGCAAGCGCGTTTGTGACCCCCACTTTTGCTGACGGCAGAATTTCTCATATCGCTGGTGCGACCCCCCTGGGTGCAATCAATACCACACAGGTTGGCAGTCTGAGCGAAATTGGAAATATGGCTTTGGGTTCAGTAGACGGTGTTCCCAATGTATTTGAATTGCTGTTTGGCCTGCGGGGCGGCAGCTTGGGAGAAACCTGCATTGTCACCTTGCTGATCGGTGGAATTTACCTGATCTATAAAAAGGTTATCAGCCCAATCATCCCCTTGACCTATATTGGGACGGTATTCGTCATGTCCTGGATTCTGGGTGTAAATCCTATTTCGCAGATTTTGGCGGGCGGACTGGTATTGGGGGCATTTTTCATGGCAACCGATTATTCTACCTCTCCCGTTACCAAAAAGGGTAAAGTGATTTTTGCAATCGGATGCGGTCTGCTGACGATTGTAATCCGTCTGTATGGGCAATATGTGGAAGGCGTATCTTTTGCGATACTGCTGATGAACATTTTAACGCCCCTGATTGATAGGTGGACAAAAACAAAACCGTTTGGAGGTCTTGCGAAATGAAATTTGTAAAAGATTTTGTTGTTCCCGTTGTTGTGCTGACTGTAATTTGTGTGGTTGTTTCTACAGCGCTGGTGTTCACCTACCAGGCGACCAAACCGATCATTGATGAGGCGAAAAATGCGGAGGCCAACTCAGCTAGGGCGGTTGTGTTACCCGGCGCTACTGATTTTGAAGCAGTAGAGCTGCCCTCTGATATCGAGGGCGCGGTAGACGCTTATAAGGAAACCAGCGGTCTGGGGTATGTCGTGACGGCCTCTGCTCAAGGCTATGACGGCCCCATTAATTTGATGGTTGGCTTCGATGCGGAAGGAACGATTACCGGCGTGAAGATGCTGGAACATTCGGAAACGCCTGGTTTTGGCGCAAAATTGGCAGAAGATAGCTACGGCGCCGGCTATGTAGGGAAAACCGCGTCTGACTATACGGAAGTGGACGGCATTTCCGGTGCGACGATCACTTCTACAGCGTATAAAAAAGCACTGGGCACGGCATTTGAGTTGTACAGTGCAGCGTCCGGCAATTCCGTGGATATTTCTGAAGTGGTAGAAGAGCCGGAGGAAGAACTGGTTCTGTATACAGTAGACGATGCTAATGCGGCGTTGGTTCCCGGTGGTGTAACCAAGTATGAACAGGAAGTGGATAAGATAAGAGAGGTATATATTGCCAACGATAAGTCCGCTGTTACGATGGTCGTTACAGCACAGGGCTATCACGAGGATCCGTTGATCCGTTTGGTTGTCGCCCTGGATCCAACCGGTGCAATTATCGGCGTAAAGCCGGTTGATTTTGCGGAAACGGAAGGGATAGGAGATCGTGTAGGCAAGCCATCTTATCTGGACCAGTATATTGGCCAGACTTCTACTGACAGTGTAGATGCGCTGGGTGGTGCAACCGTTTCTTCCAATGCGGTAAAGAAGGCAATCGACAAAGCGCTTGACGCTTTTGAACTGGTGAAAGGGGAGCTTGCTGCATGAGTAAACAGAGTAACCTGAAGGTTCTGCTCAACGGCATTATCAAAGAAAACCCTGTATTGGTGCTGACTTTAGGTACCTGCCCGACGCTGGCCGTCACTTCGTTGGCGGTGAACGGCCTGGGGATGGGGTTGGCTGCTACGGCGGTTCTGCTAGGCTCTAATATTGTGATTTCGCTGTTAAGAAAAGTGATTCCGGATAAAGTCCGTATCCCCAGCTATATTGTTATTATTGCAGGTTTTGTAACAGTCGTCAGCTTTTTGCTGGAGGCATATGTTCCGGATATTTATGAGGCGCTGGGCCTGTTTTTGCCGCTGATCGTGGTAAACTGCATTATTCTTGGCCGCGCTGAGATGTTTGCTAATAAAAATGGCGTTGTGGCTTCTGCCTGCGATGCCATCGGCATGGGCCTTGGCTTTACGCTGGCTTTGCTGTGTATGGGGTCTATCCGTGAAATCCTGGGTTCCGGCACCTGGTTTGGCCTTAGGATCATTCCAGAATCTGTGCAGACAATGTCTATCATGACGTTGGCGCCAGGCGGATTCTTTGTCTTTGGCTGCTTAATTGCGCTGGTCAACAGCATTCTGATGCGCAAGGGCAAAAAGCCGAAACAGGAAATCGGCTGCTCCGGCTGCCCGATGGCCGGCAAATGCGCTGAGGCTGCGGAAGGGGGCTGCAAATAATGGAGTTTGCAAAAAACATGATGGTCATTCTTTTGACCGCAATTTTGGCCGAAAACTTTATCTTAACCAAATTTTTGGGGATTTGTCCCTTTCTGGGCGTTTCGAAAAAGCTGGATTCTGCCCTCGGAATGAGTGCGGCGGTTATCTTTGTTATGGTAATTGCCACGGCGGTTACCTTTCCGATTTATGTGTTCCTGCTGGATCCCTATGATCTGGCGTATATGGAAACAGTGGTGTTCATTCTGGTCATCGCCGCTTTGGTACAGTTGGTTGAAATGGTGTTGAAAAAATTCATGCCAGCCCTGCACCGCGCCCTGGGTGTATATCTGCCCCTGATCACCACCAACTGCGCCGTATTGGGCGTTACGATGCTGGATATCGATAATTGGGATCCTTCTGTCAGCTTTGGCACTTCGTTTGGCAACGCATTGCTGTACTCGCTTGGCGCCGGCTTTGGTTTCATGTTGGCAATGGTCCTGTTTGCCGGCGTTAGAAGCAGACTGGATTCGGAGAAAACCCCCAAATGCTTTCAGGGTATGCCAATTACATTGATCGCAGCTGCGATCGTATCGGTGGCGTTTATGGGCTTTGGCGGCGTTGTAGACGGATTGTTCCAATAAAGCCTGTGTCAATTTGATAGTAAAGGAGCCTAGAAAAGATGTTCGAAGCTTATGTTTTCCCGATATTGCTCGTCACCGGCTGTGGACTGCTGCTTTCGGCTGTTTTGGTTATCGCTTCAAAATTTATGGCTGTAGAAACGGACGAAACGTATGAGAATGTCCGTGCAGAATTGCCTGGCGTAAACTGCGGTGCCTGCGGATATGCAGGATGCGACGATTATGCGAAAGCGCTGTGCAATGGTGAAAAAACAAATCTATGTATTCCCGGCGGGGATAAGGTAAGCGCGGCGGTAAGCGCAGTGTTGGGCGTGGAAGCAGCCGATGTTGAGGAAAAGTTCGCGATCGTTAAATGTGGCGGTAACTGCAATGCCACCGATTACATCATGGACTACAAAGGGGTAAAAACCTGCGCGGCCTGTAACTCGTTTTATCAAGGGCGGGTCAGCTGTTCTCACGCTTGCTTGGGATTTGGCGACTGCGTGGAAGCCTGCCAATACGACGCGATCCATATTGTAGACGGAGTCGCCGTAGTAGATAAGAGTAAATGTGTAGGATGCGGCATGTGCGCTCGGGAATGCCCCAATCATTTGATTGACATGATTCCGGCGACCAGCAAGGTATTCGTCGGCTGTTCCAGTCACGACAAGGGTGTACAGACTCGAAAAGTCTGTAAGGTTGGCTGTATTGGCTGTAAAAAGTGCGAAAAAGCTTGTCCTTCCGGTGCGATCACAGTTACGGATAACCTGGCGCATATCGATCCAAAGCTTTGTACCAACTGTGGCGTATGCGTGGGAGAATGTCCGACCGGCGCGATTAAAGCTTATCAGATCTAATGGCAGATATGCCTGATTATAATAATAAGGAAACAGGAAAGTATTTTCTGTTTCCTTATTCATAGTGCTACGCTGCGGCGGCTGTGAGTCCCGTAAAAAATTTGTTTGATTTAAAAAGATTATCTTTCTTTAGGAAGCGAAGGGTGCCTGCTGTTTTTTTGCGACACAAAATTTCTGTTTTTTTCAGAAAAATAGTTGCAATTTGTCTACTTGTATAGTATATTATTATTCGTAATCAATACGAATAAGGTTACCAACAATAGAAATGCAATAGGAGGATAAAAAATGAAAACTTTTATTTGTACCATTTGTGGATATGTTTTTACCGGCAAAGAGCCGCCAGAATTTTGCCCGCAGTGCAAAGCGCCTGCTTCAAAATTCCAGGAGCAGAAAACACAGGGGCTTGTTTGGGCTGACGAGCACAGAATCGGTGTAGCTGCCGGTGTGGATCCTGAAATCGTGGAAGGCCTGCGTCAAAACTTTACCGGAGAATGTACAGAGGTTGGAATGTACTTGGCAATGAGCCGCCAGGCAGACAGGGAAGGTTATCCTGAGATTGCCGAAGCGTACAAGAGATTTGCTTTTGAAGAAGCGGAGCATGCGGCCAAATTTGCTGAGCTGCTGGGCGAAGTAGTTTATCCCGATACCAAGAAAAATGTCGAGCTGCGTGCAGTAGCGGAGCATGGCGCCTGCGAAGGCAAAAAGAAACTGGCTACTCGTGCCAAGGAGCTGGGCTTGGATGCGATTCATGACACCGTCCATGAGATGTGTAAGGATGAGGCGCGTCATGGTTGTGCTTTCCAGGGCCTGCTGAACCGTTATTTCGGTAAATAAGCCAGATCGCGAAATTGGTGCATATTACTATGTTAACTGATTTCATTTTTCAGATGAAATCGAAATTACAAGTGCGAAACAGAGCAGTCTGTTTCGCACTTTTCTTTAGGAGAAAATCGTTTTGACCGCATGAAAATCTTGGTTACTATGCTAGATCAAAACCTGGCGGATATGGATAGTGGTAGATTGGACGAACATAAAAAAGCTCGGTTTAAAAGGGAACCTGTTATTTGGGCTCTGCTTCTATGCCGCATCTACCGATGAACCCAACGGCTGTTTTTTGATATTGAACACCGATTTGCCAGATAGGGGAAGATAGGATAGAACAGGGAATTTGTAACGCAGAACAAGAAAAAGCGTACGCCTTTTTATGGAAGGCTTTTATCTTTAATTCTATTCAGGGATTTTTTAAAGAAAAATCGTTGTTCTGGTTGAAGAAAATCTTTTGTTGTACGAAATACGACATCGCTTAATGTGAGCAGTGCCAGCAGATTAGGCGCTGCCATCAGACCGTTTAATGTATCGGCAATTCCCCATACCAGATCCAGCTTGGTCACTGCACCCAAAAGGCAACAAAGCAGGAAAACCAGCCGATAAATTAAGATGGCGTTTTTTCTGTGAGGGACAAGATAGGAAAGGCTTTGTTCCCCATAAAACGACCAGCCGATGATTGCGGCAACGGCAAAAAAGATCAGCGAGAAAGAGACCATTTTTCCGCCCCAGGGTCCCAAAACCGCAGAAAAAGCCGCAGCGGTCATTCCGGCGCCGGTAAAACCTTGGTCGGCTACGCCAGAGGTCAGGATTACCAAAGCAGTAAGGGTGCAGACAACCAGCGTATCGGCAAACACCTCAAAAATGCCCCACATGCCTTGCGCCGCGGGATGAGTGGAATCTGCCGCTGCATGGGCGATCGGTGCCGAGCCAAGACCTGCTTCATTGGAAAAAATTCCTCGGGCAAACCCGAAGCGGATGGCTTGAGCGACGGTATATCCTGCAACGCCTCCGGCAGCGGATACCGGAGAACAGGCAGAAGAAAAGATCAGGTGAAATGCTTCAGGCAGCCGGTCCGCCCGAAGGATCAGTACCAGTATGGCACAGCCCAGATAGCCAAGAGACAGAAAAGGAATCATGAATTCGGTAACAGTGGCAATGCGGCGTATTCCTCCGATGATGACCAGGCCAATCGCAAGAGCAGTCAAAAGACCGGAGAGCCAGCATGGAAAGGAAAACAGCTGGTTTGCGGCCAGCGAAATAGCGTTGGATTGAGTCATATTTCCCACGCCGAGGGAGGCAGCGACGCACAGACAGCTGAAAATGACAGCCAAGGTCTTGGAGCCTACTCCTTTTTCCATATAATACATCGGGCCGCCAAAATAGCCAGTAGCCCCTTTTTGCCGGTAGCGAACGGCCAAAAGAACCTCAGCATATTTCGTCATCATGCCGAAAAACGCACTGATCCACATCCAGAATATAGAGCCGGCGCCGCCTAATGTCATGGCGGTGGCGATTCCTGTAATATTGCCAACACCCATTGTGCCGGCTAAGGCGGTAGACATTGCCTGAAAGGGAGAGATGCCGTCTTTTTTCTGGCGCCGGTTTTTTCCCAGGGTTCCAAGGGTATTTCGAAAGATCAGGCCTATTTTCGACAGCTGAAACCAACCGGTCCCCAATGTAAACCAGATCCCAGTAGCCAAAAATAGAAAAAGAGTGACCGGGCCCCATACTACCCCGTTGGCCGACTCATTTACTTGTTCTAACCATTCCAGCATGAAAATGCCCCCTCTGCCTTTTTACTAGCTTATGAAAGGCTCAAGGGGGATATGAAAAAAGAACCAGAACGGAGAAAAGCCCCGGCCAATACCGGGGCTTAGGGAAAAATACCATGAATGTTTTGAAGAATATAAAAACAAATCATCGTTTTAGCCAGTAACGATAAAATCGCCGGAGAGAACCGCCTAAAACAGAACTATTTCTTATCCTGTATTTATTATATGCCGCAAACAGACGAAAAACAACGATATTTCAGTTACGGTTCGTTACAAATTGGTTAAAATAGAGGTTTTTATTTTCAGCTGATAAAATCTTCAATCCGAGCAACCAGCTCTTCATAATCCCGTACGCCGATTCCGTCTTGCAGAGCCTGTTGATCATATTGGGGCAGATTACGGGTAAAAACCTGAAAAATCAGCTCTGGACTCTCAGATTCTTTGCCAAACACCGCTAGATATCCGTTATAATCGCGTAACCAATATTGGTATTCACCAGATGCCTGTGATTGGGAAATGCTGCTGATAGGGTTCTGTGCAGCGAAATTTTCGCCGGTCAGCGATAATAGGATTCCAGAAATCAGCATGGCGCCTGCGACCGACATAGTGGTAAATCCGAAAAATTTTTTCATAAACGCCCCGCCTTTATATGAAATAGTTGCGATTATTTTGGGCAAAATGGGGAAAAGTATTCATTTTTCTGATTTTGTGATAATTTTTGCTTTAAATTTATTAACATTTTCCTTTTGGAGTATGGTATAATAGCTGTATGTGGTTATGAGCCCGTTTTTCCGAATTTACGACAGGCCGTCTGAACAGCGATTTTGCGTTAGAAGATGTTTCGTACGGCAATCATTTGGAAAAGCGATTATGTTCTGCCATTGCGGTAAAAGCCGGCGGTTGTGTTTTTCGCAGGGTTTCATGGTGGATTTGGCTGCTGTGGCATACCGTTTTTTCCGGCTTTGCCGGAAAAGCAACAAGGAGGGACTGCAAATGGGCAATGCCCGTAAAAATACGCCCCCGGATCGAAAAGCTTCGGCTGTTCGGGATACTGGCGCGCCAAAATCAGCGGGAAAGATCTTCAAGGAGCTGGGATCAGTTTTTTTCCGTACTTTGGCGACGATGTTTTTTGTGATGGTCATTACCGGCTGTATTGTAGCTTGTGTGATGACTGTCTATATTGTCGGATTTTTGGATGATGAGTCCGACTTGGATTTAAACAGCCTCGAAATGAATTATACCAGCATATTGTATGTGCAGGACAAGGCGACAGGTGAATATGTGGAACTGAACCGTCTGCACGGGGAAGAAAACCGTATCTGGGTGGACTACGAGGATATCCCGGAGCACCTGATTAACGCGGCGATTGCCGGTGAGGACAAGCGCTTTAAAGAGCACCAGGGCGTAGACTGGGGCCGCACGCTGTATGCGACGGTGACTCATTTTCTGAAAGGCGGCACACAGGGCGGCTCTACGATTACCCAGCAGCTGATTAAGAATATTACAGGTGAAAAGGATTTCAGCGTTGAACGGAAAATCAAGGAGATTTTCCGGGCGCTGAGTTTGGAAAAGTCCAACTCAAAAGAACAGATCATGGAGGCATATCTTAATTCGATCCATTTAGGATGGAATACCGATGGTGTACAGGCCGCGGCAAACCTGTATTTTGGTAAGGATGTCAGCCAGCTGAGTATTGCGGAAAGTGCTGCGCTGATCGCCATTACCCAAAACCCTTCCAAGCGGGAGCTGTTCAATCACGAGGAAAATAACCGGGAACGCCGGGAATGGATTTTGGGTCAGATGTTCGAGCAGGGATATATTACCCAGGCAGAGTACGACCAGGCCATGGCAGAACAGATCCAAGTAGTGACTTATGATAATTCCTCCGATACGACTCAGAAGGCTACGCTGAGCTATTTTGAGGACTATGTCCTGGAAGAGGTCATTCAAGATCTGATGGATAAATATGGATATACCTACGAGACGGCGGAAGACAAAGTTTTGAAAGGCGGCTACCGCATCTATACAACGATGGATAAAGATATCCAGGATTATCTGGATGTAGTCTTTGCCGATCAGGACGCGGAAAATTCTATTTTTCCCACTGTCCAGGGCTATAATTTGAAAACCTTCAGCTATGTAGAAGAACAGCCCAATGCTGCCATGGTCATTATGGAGCCCAATGGTAAGCTGGTCGGTATTGCGGGCGGTCGTGGTGAAAAAGAAGGCGACCGCATTCTGAACCTGGCCACGGATGGGGTGAGGCAGCCGGGGTCTTCCATCAAGCCGCTGTCTGTCTATGGTCCGGCTATGGATTTCGACATGATCTACTGGTCCAAAATTTTTGATGATAGCCCTGTGGAACAGGCTTCTGAGGATGGAGCATTTACCAGCGATTGGCCGATCAACCACTATGGGACATATATGGGGAATGTGACGGTGGATTATGCCATCCGCCGTTCGACTAACACTGTCGCAGTGCGGGTGCTGGAGCTTTTAACGCCGCAGGTTTCTTATGACTTCATGGTCAATCAGCTCCATTTTACAACGCTGGTTGGCACTGGCGCCAATAATGACGTTGATCGTGCGCCTCTGGGTCTGGGCGCGCTGACAAACGGCGTGACAGTATTGGAGATGACTGCTGCCTATCAGATTTTTGACAATGGCGGCCTGTATTATGAGCCGTATAGCTATTCAGTGGTTTACGACAGTGAAGGAAACGTAGTGCTGGAGCAGAATCCTACGCCGCAGAGGGTTATTTCTGAGGACACGGCGGAAGTGATGAATAAGCTGCTGCAACGGGTCGTTAACGGTGCGCAGGGCACTGGTAGTACCGCAAAATTCGGATCCATGCCGGTGGCAGGAAAAACCGGTACCACCGATAATGACGTAAATCAATGGTTTATGGGCATGACACCCTACTATGTTGGAGGGGTGTGGTTCGGGTATTCTGATAATTCAAATATCCAGATCCGCTACAGCAGTTATCCGCCTCCGATCATCTGGAGAAGGGTCATGGAGCATATTCACGAGGGGCTGGAAGTGAAGCAGTTCCCTACCAGCGGTAAAGTGGTGGAAATGACTTACTGTACGGAATCCGGTGAAATTGCCACTTCGGCCTGTCCCGACACTGCAACTGGATGGTACAAGGAATCCAATATCCCTGGCACTTGTGTTCAGCATTTGGGTTCGGTAGAATCAGAGGAAGGCGAGATTAGCGGTTCTAGTTCCAGCGGAGGAAGTCATGGAGTTGAGGAAGAGGAAGACGAGGAAGACGAATAGCTGCAATAGGAGAAAAAAAGGAAAGGCTTTAGCCTTTCCTTTTTTCTGCAAAAGAGGGTGATTCTTTTTCAATGAACATGGCATCACCGAAGCTGTAAAACCGGTACTGCCTCTCCACCGCCTCCTGGTAGGCGCGCATCGTGTTTTCATATCCAGCGAAAGCGCTGACCAGCATAATCAATGTGCTTTCCGGCAGATGGAAATTGGTAATCAGCCCATCCAGTACCCGGAAGTTGCAACCGGGATAGAGAAATATATCGGTGTAACCTTCATCAGCGCGAATTTCACCGTATTTGGCGGCTACTGATTCCAATGTGCGGGTGCTGGTAGTACCTACGGCAATGACTCTCCCTCCCGCCGCCTTAGTATGGTTGATAAGCCGGGCGGTTTCTTCCGGTAGGCGGTAATGCTCGGAATGCATTTTATGCTCGGTGATTTCATCAACTTTGACAGGGCGGAAAGTACCCAGTCCAACATGAAGGGTCACATATCCAATATTGACACCTTTTTGCCGCAGCTTGTCCATCATTTCCAGGGTAAAATGCAACCCGGCAGTGGGAGCGGCGGCAGAACCCAACTCATGGGAATAGACAGTTTGGTACCGTTCCTTATTTTGCAGCTCTGCCGTAATATAGTGGGGAAGGGGCATCCGGCCGATTTTTTCCAGAATATCAAAAAAATTGCCGTCGTATGAAAAGCGTACCAGACGGTTGCCCCCCTCTACAATCTCCAATACATTGGCGCAAAGCAACCCGCCGCCGAAAGTGATCGTCACGCCTGGCAGCGCTTTTTTGCCTGGTTTCACCAGCACTTCCCATACATCGGGACCTTTTTGCTCCAGTAACAGCATCTCGATGCGGGCACCGGTCTGCTTTTCTCCATACAGGCGAGCCGGTAATACCCGCGAATCATTGACGATTAAGCAGTCACCGGCGTGGAGGAGGTCCAAAAGGTCGTAAAAATGCAGATGTTCAATCTGCCCGCCGGGAACAGACAGATGCATCAGGCGGGAGTGGTCACGTGGCTCAATGGGAGTTTGTGCAATGAGAGATTCGGGCAAATCATACCAAAAATCACTTTTTTTCATTTTCTTTTTCACCTATACGATAAAACATCAAAAAATAATTGACAAGTCTGAATTTAAAGTGTTACTATAACAAAAATACTGACGGAAAGATGGTTTTTTCCTGCACTATGGGCCCGTTTGTTATTATAATGCAACCTGCGGCGGTTTACAACTGGTTTTTCCAAAGCGCATTCTATGAGAGATAGAGATTTTCGTCGAAAGAAAAAGCCTTTTTTCTGTCACCATTTTTTGGGTGGAAAAATAAGATAGCAATAAGAAAATAAAGGAGTCAGGACAATGAAAGAGTTCAAAGTCGGCATCATCGGTGCGACTGGCATGGTTGGTCAGAGATTTGTAAGCCTTTTGGAAAATCATCCCTGGTTTCGTCCGGTGGTTTTGGCGGCCTCATCCCGTTCCGCGGGAAAGACTTATGAGAAAGCGGTTGGCTCCCGTTGGGCGATGGATACCCCCATGCCGGAGCAGATGAAACAAATGGTTGTGATGGATGCTGCCGCCGACATGGAAAAAATCGCAGCTCTGACAGACTTTGTTTTCTGTGCGGTCAATATGGATAAGGCCCAGACCCGTGCATTGGAGGAAGCATATGCCAAACTGGAGTGTCCGGTGATTTCCAACAACAGCGCGCATCGAGCTACCCCTGACGTACCGATGATGATTCCGGAGATCAATGACAATCATGCGGCGTTGATCGATATACAGCGCCGCCGCCTTGGAACCAAGCGGGGATTTATCGCGGTAAAATCCAATTGTTCGCTGCAAAGTTATGTTCCGGCATTGCATCCGCTCATGGAGGAATTTGCCGTGACAAAAGTGCTGGCATGCACCTATCAGGCGATTTCCGGTGCGGGTAAAACGTTTGCCACTTGGCCGGAAATGGATGACAATGTCATCCCGTTTATTTCCGGAGAAGAGGAGAAAAGCGAGCAAGAACCCTTGAAAATTTGGGGTTCTGTGGGGCCGGAAGGTGTAATTCCGGCCAAAATGCCTTTGATTACTACCCAATGCCTGAGAGTGAATGTATCCGATGGGCATATGGCGGCAGTTTTTGCAAGCTTTGCAAAAAAACCGACGCTGGAGCAGATCAAAGAAAAGTGGGCGGCATTTGCGGGTGCGCCTCAAAAACTGGGTTTGCCTAGTGCTCCCAAGCAATTTTTGCATTATTTTGAAGAGAGCGACCGGCCCCAGCCCAAGCTGGACCGGATGCTGGAAAACGGCATGGCCGTCAGCGTAGGACGTTTAAGGGAAGATACGCAGTATGATGTGAAGTTTGTCTGCCTTTCTCATAACACCCTGCGCGGTGCGGCAGGCGGCGCTGTTTTAATGGCGGAGCTGCTGGCGGCTAAGGGCTATCTGGATTAAGTACATACCGGCTGAATTACGGCTTGTTTCGGCGGAGAAACCACATCTGGCTTGATTGTTGGAAAGGCGGTTGATCTGAATGAAACAAGCTGTTTTTTCAGGTGCGGCTACAGCGCTGATTACTCCCATGTATCCAGATGGTTCGGTGAATTTGGAAGAGATGAAGCGCTTGGTGGAATGGCAGATTGAACAGGGAATCGACGCGTTGGTGGCCTGCGGCACCACTGGCGAGTGTGCAACCCTCAGCCGGGAAGAGCATCTGCAGGTGGTATCCTGCGTGGTGGAGCAGGCGGCTGGGCGGGTTCCGGTTATTGCAGGCAGCGGAAGCAATGATACGGCCTTCTCGGTTGTTACCTCCAAAGAAGCAGCCGCCATCGGGGCGGATGCGTTGATGTCGGTAACGCCGTATTACAACAAGACAACCCAGGAAGGGCTTTTGCGCCACTTCTGTACGATTGCCGAAGCGGCAGGACTGCCGTTAATCGTTTACAACGTCCCGTCTCGGACGGGTATGGATATCTCGGTGGAAACCTGCCGGAAACTATCGGAACATCCTCTGATTGCGGGAATAAAAGAGGCAAGCGGCGACGTGGCAAAGGCTTCTCGCATTGTAGAGTATTGCGGTGAGGATTTGCCGGTCTATAGTGGAAATGACGATATTGCCGCGCCAATTCTTTCCATGGGGGGAAAAGGCGTTGTATCGGTGGTTTCTAACCTTTTGCCGGATCACGTTGCGGATCTATGCCGGCGAGGGCTAAACCAGGATATGGCTGGCTGCCGGGCGATGCAACTGCGCTTGCTGGGGCTGATCGACGCTTTATTTGCGCAGGTGAATCCCATCCCGATCAAGAAGGCAATGAATTTTGCCGGGTGGAGAGCCGGCCCCTGCCGTCTGCCTCTAATCGATCCTTCTGAAAAAGTTCAGCGTCTGTTACGAAAAGAAATGCAGCGCCTTGGAATTTCGATTCTGGACACAGGAGGTGAGGGAAGATGAGTGAAAAAATTCTCAGGCAGACTGACGACCTCCTATTAGCCGGAGTGCTTTGGGATCAGGCGGATACCCGCATTTTTCCGGCACTGCTTAGCGGCCTTGCCTGCAGTACGCTGAAAGTCGCCGCCTTTTTTGCCCCTCCTGGCCCAAACCCGGACGAAGCCTGCTTTTTTGTGCCAAGTGGCCAAACGGATTTGCTGTTTCGTTTTTGCCGCCAGCTCCGTCAACAGACGGGCGCTCCCATACAGGTTAGGGTGACGGGCAAAACGCTTCTGGAAGGAAGCGGATGGGACATGGGAGAGGTCCAGAAGATTTTTTGGGATGGTGCCGATAGCAGAATGTTGCTGTACTTGGGAAAGAACGCTTTTGTCGCCTGTTGTGACGACTGGGATGCCAAGGCGGTTTTAGAGGCTTTGCAAGGGGATGAATAAGAAAAAGGGGCAGATTCCTGCCCCTCTTTTATGAATGGGTCCCTACCACGACATACTTTTACGATTTAACATTGACATCCCCAAGACAATTGTAGTAAAAAAGGCCGTGGTTGTTCTTTAAAAAAGGTACCTGCTAGATGTTTCTCTGAAAAAAGATGAAAACGCTTTACATTTATATCATTATTCATCAGTGCTAAACAGATTTTTACGCATAAAAGACAGCTACTGCTTTAATTTTTCTTTTGCCTGTTAACAGATTACTTCATAACCATAAGCAGAGTTCCGGCACCGATCAGCACACATCCGGCGACAGATTTCCAGCTGACCGTTTCGTGAAAAAGGATGAAAGCCAATATAACGGTTAACACCACGCTGAGCTTATCGATTGGAACGACCTTGGATACGTCACCGACCTGGATTGCATGATAATAGCATAACCAGGAAAACCCAGTGGCCAAGCCGGAAAGAATCAAAAACAACCAGCTTTTGCTGCTGATTTCTTTTATGCCGGATTGGGAGCCAGTGAGAAAAACCATTCCCCAGGCCAGGATCAGGACGACAATTGTCCGGATGGCGGTTGCCAGATTGGAATTGACATTTTCAATGCCGATTTTTGCCAAAATAGAGGTCAGCGCGGCAAAAACTGCCGAACCGACTGCATAAATCCACCACATATTCTGCTACCTCTTTTTTTTCTTTCAGTATATACCTTTGGGAATGTATTACAATAGAAAACAAAGAATTTATTTGTCGAAAGGAGAAAAATATAGTATAATAAACAGCGTTTGTATAGAAACCATTGTTTTTGGCAATAGCAGACGACAGGAGGAAAAAACATGTATCAGCTGCTCAAGCAGGAGGGGAATGCCCGTCGCGGCGTGTTCTGTACAGTGCATGGTGACGTGCAGATGCCGGCTTTTATGAATGTGGGAACCGCAGCCGCGATAAAAGGGGGGATCTCCTCTTATGATCTGGTGGACTTGAAATGCCAGGTAGAGCTTTGCAATACCTATCATCTGCATATCCGTCCCGGAGACCGCTTGATTCATGATCTTGGCGGCCTGCATCGCTTTATGGGATGGAAGGGGCCGATCCTCACAGACAGTGGCGGATTCCAGGTGTTTTCTTTGGCAAAATTGCGCACAATCAAGGAAGAAGGGGTATACTTTGCTTCCCATGTGGATGGAAAGCGGATTTTCATGGGTCCTGAAGAGAGCATGCAGATCCAGTCAAACCTGGGGTCTACGATTGCCATGGCCTTTGACGAGTGCGTAGAAAATCCAGCGCCTCGCGCTTATGCAGAGGCATCCGTAGCACGGACGATCCGCTGGCTGTATCGTTGCCGTGCGGAGTTGGACCGGCTCAACAAACAGGAGGATACCATCAACCCGAACCAGATGCTTTTTGGCATTAACCAAGGCTGCGTGTTTGACGACCTGCGGGTGCAGCATATGAAGGAACTAGCCAGTATGGATTTGGACGGCGTTGCAATCGGCGGACTGGCAGTAGGGGAGACCGCGGAAGAAATGTACCGCATCATTGAGGCAGTAGAGCCTTTTGCACCGAAGGACAAGCCACGCTATCTGATGGGAGTAGGAACGCCGGTCAATATCCTTGAGTCTGTTTGGCGGGGGATTGACCTGTTTGACTGCGTCATGCCATCACGCAATGCGCGGCATGGACACTTGTTTACCTGGCAGGGCATCCGCAATATTATGAATGCCAAATATGAGAGGGATCTTTCTCCGATTGACGAAAACTGCGGCTGCCCTACCTGCCTCCACCATTCCAGAGCATATTTGCGGCACCTTTTTAAAGCAAATGAGATGCTTGCCATGCGCCTTGCGGTTCAACATAACCTCTATTTTTACAATACATTGATGGAAAAGATCCGGGAGGCATTGGACGAAGGCCGGTATCGGCAGTTTTACGAAGAGCAGCGCGAAATTTTGGGGAAACGCATTTGAGAAAGCGGGTACCCAAAGAGTCATCTGGAAAATTCATAGAATCTTTGCATGGATTTGCCTTGCGGAAAGCGGCTTTCCATGTTATGATAACAGTTATGAAACTACAAGAAAACTGGAGGAGTTGCAACAATGTTTAATCTTTTTCTCACCACCGAGGCAACGACGAGCGGTGCAGGTATGCTGGCCTCTTTCCTGCCTTTAATCCTTGTCCTGGTTGTTTTCTATTTTATGCTGATTCGTCCGCAGAACAAAAAAAGCAAACAAGAAGCCGCAATGCGTTCAAATCTCCAAATTGGCGATGAGGTTGTGACCTTTGGCGGAATTATCGGTATTATCGTCAGCATCAAAGATGATACGCTTGTCATTGAGACTGGCAATGAGAGAAGCAAAATCCGGATTCTACGTAAGGCCGTGGAAAGCTGCCTGACTGTTCATGAGGAAGAGTCTGCCAAATAAATTCGGAAAGGAATCTGATCCGGATATTGTGCATAAAAGCCTCCCGCCCAGAATATGCTGGAATTAAGGAAGTTTGGTCGGGAGTGATAAGAATGCGAAACAATCCGCCGAAAGGAGATTCATCTCCAGTGCGCAAATGGGTTACGCCGGTGCTGTTCGGTACGGCGATCGGACTGTTGGGACCGGCCGTTGTTTTGATGATTTTTGCCTTGGTTCTGACACTGCAGGATATCCCACAGGGAATTATTCTGCCGCTGGCGATTGGGGCAATGGGGGTTGGTACGTTTTTAGGCGGTTATGTTTCAGCCCGGATCGTAGGACAGAAAGGCCTGTTGTGCGGTTTCCTGACGGGCCTTTTGTATTATTTGGTTTTGACCGGAATTTCTTTGGCAATTATGCATTTTTCCCTGGATGCATCCCAAGCAGTGAAGATGGGCGTCGCTTTGGCGGCAGCCTGTGTTGGCGGTGTTCTGGGCATAAACGGTAAGGGAAAAAGAAGGGCCTGATGGCCTGTAAGGCAATTTAGAAAACGATATCGGTATATTACAAAAGCGGCATAGCCTCAGGCTATGCCGCTTTTGTTGCCGTATCGCTGGATAAAAAGTCTTCCCGAATATGCTGAAAAAATTATCTTGATTTTCCTTTACGGCTGATCTATTGTGTTTTAGAGTTTTCCACTAAAAAGGAAGGAATTGCCATTTTTTCAGCACGGTTTTACCGCTTGACTTTGGGCGCTGCATGAATTGCATGGTTTTCCAGGTCTTCCAGCGCCTCCGTTACCGCTTCAGAAAAGGTTGGATGAGGACGGATTACCCGCCGCATCTGCTGAGCGGTCAGCCGATTGACGATGGCTTGTGTAAATTCACTGACGAGATCAGTCGCTCGGGCACACATCAACTGTGCGCCAAGAAGGATATCGGTTTCTGCGTCGCAGACTACTTTGATAAATCCGCGGTCTGTTCCTTCGATCAACGTTTTCCCATTTGCTGCCATCATAAACTTTCCGGTTTTCACAGAAATCCCTTGCGCTTTTGCCTCATCGGCAGTAAGGCCAACGCTGGCGATTTCCGGATCGGTGTAGATGCAGGAGGGAACCAGCGAAAGGTTGACAGAAGGGGTGTGTCCTGCAATGCGCTCGGCCACTGCGATGCCTTGAGCAGAGGCCAGATGCGCCAGCTGGATACGGGAAGTCACATCTCCAATGGCCCAGACCTGTTCCAGAGAGGTGGAGAAATCTTCGTTTGTGACAATGCGGCCGCGTTCCATTTCAGGAGTCATTTCCGACTCAAACAGCCCCTCGGTATTGGGCCGGCGGCCGATAGCAACCAACACTCCCTGAGCGCGGACCGATTGATTTTGGTCGCCTTTGGCAAACTGACAGCAAAGTGTCCCGTCATCTGCCGTGATCTTTTGAACCATAGCACCAGTGTGGATGGAAACACCGCGTTTTTTCAAAATCATCCCAATATTCTGAGAAATTTCCCGATCCATTGTAGGGAGCAGCCGCTCCATCGCTTCCAGGATCGTTACTTCGCAGCCAAGCCGGTTATAAAAGGTTGCGAATTCGACGCCAATCACTCCACCGCCAATGATTACCAGGTTTTTATAATCGATGGGGTTGCCTTCCAACACTTCGTCGCTGGTTACGACACCGGGTAGATCCAGCCCCGGTATTGGAGGCCGGGCGGGAACAGAGCCAGTGGCGATCAGAATATGGTCGGCGGTGATCTGGCTGTTATCAGAGCCGGTCACCGAGATTTCATGAGGAGCTGTGATAGTAGCAGTACCTCGCAGCAGATCAATTTTATTGGCTTTAAAAAGCTGTTCGACGCCGCCTCGCAGCTGCAAAACAATCTTGCGCTTTCGGTCGTGGATGCGCCCCATATGATAGCCTGTTTCAGAAATCTCCAGCCCAAGCTCCTGGGCGTTTTGCGCCTGATGATAAACATCTGCTGCGTGAAGAAGTGCTTTGGTGGGGATGCATCCCCTGTTCAAGCAGGTGCCGCCTACATCCCGGTTTTCGATTACGGCGGTTTTAAGGCCTAATTGTGCCGCGCGGATAGCGGCCACGTATCCGCCTGGACCGGCACCAATTACCGCCAGCTGATAATGATTCACTTGGTTTTGCCTCCTTTTGCTTGCTGCGAACCATTCCGCAGCAGTGTTTGCAGATCTGTCGTCATTGTAACATATTGCGGCGTTTGCGCCAAGGGGTTTAAAGCGTCGGCAAGTGCAGAAAAGGAGAAAGGAAGATTCCGCAGAAGGGGCGGAACCTTTCCAATGAAATCCGTGTCCATGGCATCGGAATACACCTGCACATCAGTGATTTTGCCTTTATTCACGTCAAAACGGAACACCACTTCCCCCCAGGAAAAACGTTCTGCAAGCTCACAGGAAAAAGGCATCTCCCGTCCCAGTCTCCACTGCCAGGAAGCAAAAGAAGCCGATATTTTCCGAACTTCCTCCCAGTCAACCGATTCTGAAGAAAGAATCTGGGCGGTGAGACCATAGGTCTCTTCAAATGCTTGAAAAAGCGCGGCAGAAAGGCTTTCCACCGTAATAGCAGGGCAGAGTGCCTGCAGGTTGACAACGCGGGATTGGACCGAAGGAACTCCTTTGGCTTGCAGCTTTTTTGCCGAGACAGTGAGATAGCGGGCCATCTGCGCGGTGTCGACATGAATCAGCAATGTACCGTGATGGCAGCCGGCTTTCTTGGATTTTTGGAATGCGTTGCCAGAAAACTTTTTTCCGTCTACCGCAATATCGTTCCGGCCGGTTTTTTGTGCGTTAAGGCCAAATGTTCTGACTGCACGGCAGATGACATCCAGCTGCCGGCTGACATGATAATCCTCAGCCGGTGCGACAAATGTGAAATTTAAATTTCCCAGATCGTGAAAAACTGCTCCGCCACCGGAAGGGCGGCGGGCCAAAAAGCCGTTTTCCTGTTCCAACAGATCCACGTTACACTCCCGCCAGGCATTTTGGTTTTTGCCAATCACCACTGTGCGCTCATTTTGCCACAGGTAAAAAATACAGGTTTCTGGTGGGCAGTGCTGAAAAAAATAAGCTTCCAGCGCTAGATTGTCATAAGGATTGGTTCCGGTTCCTCGATAGAATTGTAGATTCCGAATCATGGTTTTGCCCCCTAATAAAAAGCGGCGCACCCGAATTTATTTCGGGCACGCGCCTTTTGTTTTGCTAAAAGGAATAGTGAAGCTTTGGGTTTCGCGCCGCACCGACTTCATCCAGGCGGCGAACAGGGGTATGATGGGGCGCATCGTGCAGAGCCTGTGGATCGGTCTTAGCCGTTTGGTATAAGCTGCGGAATACTTCAATGGCCTCATCAAGCGTCTCTTTGGATTCCGTTTCAGTAGGTTCTACCATCAGAGCCTCGTGGACAATCAGCGGGAAATACATGGTCGGCGGATGGATGCCGTTGTCCAAAAGGCCTTTGGCAATGTCCATAGCGGAAATGCCGGTTTCTTTTTTCAGCGGCTCTAAGGACATAACAAACTCATGCATGCACCGTTCTTCATAAGCCATCGTATACAGATCGCCTAGCTTTTTCATCATGTAATTGGCATTTAGTACAGCATTTTGCGCTGCTTCCCGAATGCCTTCAGCACCCAAAGTCAGGATATAAGACAGGGCTTTAACTACTACGGTAAAGTTCCCGTAAAAGGCTTTGACTCGTCCGATGCTGTGCTCCGGTGTTTCGAAGTGATACTGCTCCTGCTGTTTTTTCACCACGGGGCCGGGAAGGAAGGGCGCCAACAGGGATTTGCAGCCCACCGGACCGCTGCCAGGACCTCCACCGCCGTGGGGAGTGGAGAAGGTTTTGTGCAGGTTCAGGTGCACAACGTCAAAGCCCATATCGCCAGGCCGGGACACGCCCATGACCGCATTAAGGTTTGCACCGTCGTAATAATTAAGCCCACCCGCATCATGGACGATTTTCGTGATTTCGAGAATGTTTTTATCGAACAGGCCGACAGTATTGGGATTGGTCAGCATCAAGCCGGCAGTATCTTCGCCGACAGCGGCTTTGAGCTTTTCCAGATCTACGCAACCGTCCTCCTGCGAAGGAATGCTGATAACGGTAAAGCCCGCCATTGTTGCGCTGGCCGGGTTGGTGCCATGAGCGGAATCGGGAATGATGATTTTTGTGCGCTTCAGGTCCCCCCGATGTTTGTGGTAAGCTTTAATCAGCAAAAGTCCGGTGAACTCGCCATGAGCTCCCGCTGCCGGCTGAAAGGTCATAGCGTCCATACCGGTGATTTCACACAGGGCCCTTTCCGCCTGATACAGCACCTCCATTGCGCCTTGCACCGTGTGTTCTGGCTGTAGGGGATGAATCGCGGTAAATCCGGCCTGGGCAGCCATTTCCTCGTTGATTTTGGGATTATACTTCATGGTGCAGGAACCAAGAGGGTAAAATCCATTGTTCACGCCGTGGGTACGGCGCGCCAACGCCGTGTAATGGCGGCTGATATCGTTTTCGGACAACTGCGGAAGGCGCGGGGCATTTTCACGGCAGAAATTTTTGGGTAAAACGGGAACGGGGACGTCGCACTCTGGTAAAATAGAGCAGCCGCGCCCCAAAACGCTGGTTTCAAAAATCAGATTCATGCGCCGCACACCTCCTTCATGATTGCAACAGCCTGATCGATTTCCTCTTTGCTGTTTTGTTCAGTGGCGCACCAGAGCACACATCCGGAAAGATCGCCCTCCAGCGGCAGGCCGCCGAGAATACCGTGCTGCTCCAGCGCGTCCATCACTTTGGGGATATCGGGGCACTGGGCGACAAACTCGTGGAAGAATTCGCCGGTAAAACGCAGCTGGCAGCCGGGGATCTCAGACATTTTTTCGGCAAAATAATGGGCCTTGGCAAAGGACTGCTCTGCCGCTTTTTGAAGGCCTTCAGCACCCATAGCGGACAGATAGACCGAAGCGGTCAGGGCGCAGAGCGCCTGGTTAGAGCAGATGTTGCTGGAAGCTTTTTCCCGGCGGATATGCTGTTCTCTGGCCTGCAGAGTCAAAACAAAGGCACGCTTGCCGTCCACATCGGTGGTTTCGCCTACAATCCGACCGGGGATCTTCCGGAGAAGAGCGTTGGTACAGGCCATAAAGCCTAAGTAGGGACCGCCAAAGGAGATAGACAACCCCAGGGGCTGTCCATCGCCCACGGCGATGTCCGCGCCGCATTCCGCTGGCGTTTTGAGCAGCCCCAGACTGATGGGGTTGCAGCTCATGATGTATTTAGCCCCCGCCGCGTGTGCAGCTTTCCCTGCCGCTTCGGCATCTTCCAGCAAACCGAAATAATTGGGCTGCTGAAGCAGTACGCAGCAGACGCTGTCATCCAGCAGGGAAGACAGCTTGTCCAGATCGGTTTTTCCTTCCCGGACCGGGATGATTTCTACCGGTGTGCCGGAGCCTTCACAGTAAGTTTTGACTGTCTGGATCAAGTCCGGATGTGCTGCCGCAGAGATCAGCGCCTTTGTGCGTTTGCGGTCGCGGCACATGGCGACCGCTTCTGCCGCCGCAGTTGCGCCGTCATAAACTGACGCGTTGGAAACGTCCATACCGGTCAGCTCGCAGATCATCGTCTGGTATTCGAAAATAGACTGGAGCACACCCTGGCTGATTTCTGCCTGATAGGGGGTATAGGCGGTTACAAATTCTTCTTTGGAGACAACCTGTTTTACGATTGCCGGAATGTAGTGGCGATACGCGCCGGCGCCGCGCAGCACGGAAGAAAACACCGTGTTGCGCGCAGCCATTTTTTCCATGATCCGGCGGACTTCCAGCTCAGAAAGCCCGCTGGGAAGGTTCAGCGGCCGATCCAGCAATACCTGCTGGGGCAGATGGCTGAATAAATCCTCCATGGACGCGCATCCTACTGCTTCCAGCATTTCCCGGCGCTGCGCCGGAGTGGAAGGTACATAGGAGCCCATATACTTTATTCCTCCTCACATATAGCGACATAGGCATCAGCATCCAAAAGGTTTTCCAGGCCGGAAACGTCGGTCATTTTTGCAATCCAGGTGCCATAAGGATCCTGATTAATCGCTTCAGGCGTGTCGAGCAGGATTTCGTTGACCTCGGTCACCGTGCCGTTTACCGGTGCGTAAACATCGGAAACCGCTTTGACAGATTCTACATCGCACAGCGTATCTTCAGCTGCAAAACTGTCGCCCACCGTGGGCAGGTTGACAAAAACCAGGTCTCCAAGATCGCTCTGCGCTTTGTCGCTTAAACCGATCAAAACGGAACCATCGTCCAGTTTTTTGACCCATTCGTGCGATTTGGTATACAGAAGTTCTTTCGGTGCGTTCATTGCAAGCTCTCCTTTTTACTTGTAATTTGCTTTATCATAGTATGCACGGCTTTCGTGCTCCTAAGCGGTACTTTAATTTTCATCATTGGGCCTGAGAATGCCGACTACTTCACCGATGTACATGCGGTGCGGCGCTTCTGCTTGATAATAGGCACTGGCAGCGTCCTGCGGGATCTGCTTGAGATCCAGATCCTGCCAGTAAATTTTTTTGCAGATCAGAGTGGCGGATGCTTGTGTAAAGGTCACGCCATGCTCCGCGGCTATCGGGGTTAAGCTGGTAAGAGCGACCTTGTCGCCGTTTCGTCCGGATTTGCTGCCCAGAATACCCAGATCCTTTTTATACTCCTCAGGGAAAAAGCTGACGGTGAAATAATCATTTTTTTCTAAAAAATGGTAGGTATAGCGAACCGGTTTCACATATACCGTTGCAACCGGGCGGCTCCACAGGGTACCCAGCCCGCCCCAGCTGATCGTCATGGTATTATAGTCTTCCAATGTTCCGGCAGTAACCAGCGCCCACTGTTTATCAAAAATGTGAAAAGCATCTACCTGAAAAGCTTCCATAAACATTCTCCTTAGATGAGATAAATGGAAATTATTTGGATTTTTTGTAAAAAGGCAGCGAGACGACCTCGGCGGTGATTTTCCGCCCGCGCACGTCTATTTCTACCGGCGTGCCAGTTTCAGGCGCAGGCGACTCTACCAGTGCCATTGCGACCGCGTAGCCTAAAAAAGGACAATGCGTTCCCGAAGTAGTGGCTCCGATTTTCCGCCCGTTCCCATATACATCGCAATGCTCTCTTGCGATTCCGCGGCCGGTGATTTTAAGACCGATCCGTGTCCGCGCCGGCTCTCCTTTTTCCTCCAGCGCTTTTTTGCCGATAAAATCAGGCTTATTCATTTTGACATAGCTGCCCAGCCCGGTTTCCAGAGGAGTGACGGTCTCGTCCATTTCATGCCCGTACAGCGGCATGGCGGCTTCCAGCCGAAGAGTATCCCGGGCGCCCAAGCCGCAGGGGATCAGTCCTTCGTCCTTGCCCGCTTCCAGCAGCGCGTTCCAAAGCTTTGGCGCATCGGCGGGGTCGCAGTAGCATTCATAACCGCTCTCTCCCGTATAGCCTGTAGTGGAAACAAGGCAGGATATGCCATCAACCAGAATCGGGTCTTTAAACGTATAGAATTTAACGGGCAGCTCCTGCTCGCCGGTGAGCTTGGATAGGATTTTTGTCGAAGCGGGACCCTGTAAGGCGACCTGCGCCACTTGATCGGAAATATCTTCGAGCTTGACATCGCCGAACAAATGCGATTTCATCCATTCCACGTCTTTATGACGGTTGGAAGCGTTAACCACAACCAGATATTTTTCCTGATGATAGCGGTAAACGATCAGGTCGTCCACTACGCCGCCGTCCTCATAGCACATAGGACTGTAGCGGACCCTGCCGTCAGTCATATTAGTAAAGTCGTTGGTAAACAGATTTTGAATATTGGCAAAAGCGTCGGGGCCGGTAATCATAACTTCCCCCATGTGGGATACGTCAAACAGCCCGGCGTGGGTGCGCACTGCCATATGCTCGGCAATTACACCGGAGGGGTACTGCACAGGGAGAAGATACCCAGCGAAGGGTACGATTTTTCCTCCGCCCGCCACATGGCAGTCATATAACGGGGTTTTCAGCTCCATAAAAAACAAACTCCTTTCATTGAAAAAGCATTCACAGAGAATCTGCGAAAATCAAAAAACGCGTGAAAGCTAAGGCCTTCACGCGTCTCTGTCTTGGTGCCTGAAAGATTCCTTCCCCTTATTCTGCAAATGGCGCAGGGGCAGTTGCTTCTTCGGCGCATTGCTGCTTTCCAGAGGTTCGTCCAAACCCGGTCCTTTTGCCTGAGAGTATCTCCGTCTTTACCCCTTCGGCGCTATACTGGATAGTCTCTCCCGGATCCTTCAACCGAACAAATTATTTTTGATTTCTATTTGCAGTATAGCCGAAAAAACAAATACTGTCAAACGAATTTTTGTCATTTTTTGCGCGGTTGCCAAGGACAGGCAAATCAGATAAAATGATAACAGGAAAGCGGGTGTGTTAAAATGGGGATTGCGGATACGATTGTCTTTTTTGTGGAGATTGTGGGTACAGTGGCGTTCGCATTGTCTGGTGCGGTGATGGCAGTGCAGCGGAGAATGGATATTTTTGGCGTTCTGGTTTTGGGGGTCTGCACTGCTGTGGGAGGCGGTGTGATTCGGGATATCTTATTGGGGATTACGCCGCCCAATACCTTCCGCAACCCAGTATACGCACTGGTGGCGGCATTGGCCTCGGCTCTCATTTTTTTTGTAGGGAAAAGCGAGCCGGAAATCATCATCAGCAATCGGATCCAGAACCTTTCGCTGTTTAATTTTCTGGATGCACTGGGCCTTGGCATTTTTACGGTCGTAGGAATCAATACGGCGATCAACGCGGGGTTCGAAGACAATGCGTTTTTGCAGATTTTTGTTGGGGTGACCACTGGCGTGGGCGGCGGCATTCTGCGGGATATGCTGGCTGGGGTTACGCCGATTGTACTGCGAAAGCAGGTTTATGCGTCGGCAGCCTTTGTAGGGGCTGTACTGTATGCGTGCTCCTACCCGTTTATCAGTCACTGGGCCGCCATGTTTTTGGGCGCCGCCGTTGTGGTTATTATACGGACGCTCGCCGCCAGGTATCTGTGGAATCTGCCGGTAGCGATTCCTGAGGATTGGCCGCCGAAAGAATAAAGGAAATACTTAGAGTTTTCAGTGCATTTTGCGACATATGACATATGAAAAAGGGAGACGAAAAATGGCGGCGTTTGATTATAAAAAAGAATATAAACAGTTGTATCAGCCCAAGAAGGAGCCGGAACTGATTCAGGTACCGCCTATGCAGTTTGTAGCGGTGGAAGGAAAAGGCGATCCAAACGAAGAAAATGGCGCATATTCCAATGCGCTTTCGCTGTTGTATGGGATTTCTTTTACGATTAAGATGAGTCATTTGGGTTCGAAAAAAATCGAGGATATTTTCCTTATGTGGTACCGCCGCTGGAAGGGCTTTGGTGGATGGCGAATGGAGCTCCCGGCATTGATTACAGCAGGAAATCCGAGTTTTGCTGGGTTTCGATGATCCGGCTGCCGGAGTTCGTGGATCAGGCGGTTTTTGACTGGGCCAGGGAGGAAGTCTTTCGAAAGAAAAAAATCGATGCTTCCGCCGCCCGGCTGTTTCGCTGGGAGGAAGGCCTTTGTGTCCAGTCAATGCATCCGGGCCCGTATGACAACGAGCCGGCCACGATTGCCCGAATGGAAGCTTTCGTGCAGGAAAGCGGGCATCAGGAAGACTTTGGCCCGAACCGGTTCCATCATGAAATTTATTTAAGCGATCCCAGAAGAACTGCTTCGGAGAAACTGAAAACTATTGTTCGGCATCCGGTTAAATAAAAATTCAGATTCGTCGAATTGTTAAGATGGAATGGAAGAATAGCTATTCTTCCATTCCATTTAGTTTTTCATAAAATCGGAAAAGCTTTGTGAAAAATGACCATTACATTCAGCCGGAAAATATGTTAAAATAAAATCAGAATCAACGTGTAGTTTGCTTTATGGAACGTAAGTCCGGTTGAAGCAAACTTTTTTCTTATTTCGGGATATCGGCTGGAAATAAAAAGGGGCCTGGTATTCTGGTCCCCATGAAAACATTTGTACAAAAAACAGTGTTTGTGCAGCGGCCCGGGATTGTGCCCGGCAAAGTGGATATCCGGAAAGGTAAGACGGGCGGCTTCGGTTTTGTACAGCGGGGAAACGGTTTTGGGAAAGGGTAACGCGGACGGAGACAGAGGGGCAGAATTCGTTTGAGGTGAGAAAAGGTGAGAAAAATGGAAAATTTTATTCCTGCTTCTTCGGAGGAAAATTTAAGGCCATTGGAAATGCCGGATCGTATCTATTTGACGGAGCGGTGCAGGTGCGGAATTCTCAATGTAAAAGAGTGTTTGAGAAAGCCGTGTCCCTTTTTTTCAAAGCGGGGCGAAACGGGAAGAATCCCTGCTGCGCTGGTGCCGGCGCCTAAACGGAATGGACGAAGACAGGCAAACAAAAATAGCGGTTGCCTATTATGGCGGAAAGAAACCTTGGAAAGATTGGAACAGAAAGGAGAGATGATGCGAAATGAAGCAGTATACGGCAGGAGATATGGTCTTATACAGCGTCCATGGTATTTGTAGGATTATGGATCGGACCCAACGGAGTTTCGGCGGGCAAAAACAGGAATATTATATGCTGAAACCGGTATATGCGCCGGACTCCACCTTTTTTGTACCGGTGGACAATGAAAATCTGGTCTCCAAGATGCGGCGGATTCTGTCGGGCGAGGAGATTAAAAAGCTGATTCAGGAAATGCCGGATCAAAACTCATACTGGATTGAAGAAGAGGAAGATAGAAAGGAGAGGTACCAGCAAATTCTTTCCAGCGGAAACAGAACCGAACTGGTAAGAATGATAAAAGCGCTGCATTTTCATCAACAGGAACAGCAGAAAAAGGGAAGAAGGCTGCATATCAGCGATGAGCGGTTTATGAAAGAAGCGGAGAAGATGTTGTATGAAGAATTTGCTTATGTGCTGAATATTCGTAAGGAGGAGGTTCTTCCGTTTATTTTGCAGCAGGTGCAGGTGGCTGAAAAAAATGAGGTTTCCTGATAAGGGAAAGCAATGATTATGGGAAAAAAGCCCGGCGGTTTTTAAGCTCCGCCGGCTTTTTTCGTCTGTGATGACAACTGGAGATATAATACGGCGTTTTGGGATTGATTTTGGTAAGCGCTTTACTTTCCCTAAAAACGAAAATATGGTAAAATAAATATAAAAGGGGTGTTGGACTTATACTTTGCGCCCTGAAACGGCACGAATGGAATCTGCCTGCTGCTGGATTTGAATTTTAACGAAGAGAAACAGCAGGAGAAAGCAGTATTCATTTGTTTGAGAATGGAATATATCCAGTGGACAGCTTGGGCATCTTTGCCATACTTGCGGTTTGTTATGTTTATTGAAAACTGCGCTTAGAGACGGGAAAAGACGTCTTTGAAATAAATATTTTTGATTTGGGCCTTCGAATAAGGGTTCCATTTTTACAGGGAGGGTCGCCATGTTTGCCGGACGCAAAAAGAAAATAGAAACGCCGGATACGTCTGTAGTCGTCGTCGCTGCAGGAAGCGCTTCCAGAATGGGGGGGATGGACAAACAACTGGTGCTGTTAGGTGGCGCGCCGGTATTGATTCACACCTTACAAAGGATAGGAAGCTGCCCTTCAGTCAGGGAAATCATCGTAGTAACCCGTGAGCAGTCCATTCCAGTTTTGCATCAGATGGTTGCGGATTTTGGACTGCAAAAAATACGTACCATTGTTACCGGCGGCCAGACGCGGCAGCAGTCGGTGCGGAACGGTTTTCGGGAAATCAGCGCGCAAAGCCAGTTTGTCGCTATTCATGATGGTGCCAGGCCGCTCGTTCGCCCTGAAGATGTGGAAGCGTGTATTGCCGCCGCCAGAGAATCGGGCGCGGCTACGCTGGGGGTGCAGGTAAAAGATACCATCAAGCAGGTGGACGAATCCGGAAAGATTGTTTCAACGCCGGATAGAAGCGTTTTATATGCGGCGCAGACGCCTCAGGTCTTTTCTGTCGCCTCTTACGGGATAGCGGCAGAAAAGGCGGATATTGCAGATCGGGATTTTACCGATGACTGCCAGTTAATGGAATACGCTGGTATGCCAGTGCGGATGGTGAAGGGCTCTTACGACAACATCAAGATAACCACACCGGAGGACTTGGCAATAGCTGAAGGCCTGTTGGCATATCAATGCGGATGGGAGGATGAAAGGGATGACGCTGCGGATTGGGCACGGATATGATGTGCATCGTTTTGAGAAAGGGAGAACATGCGTGATCGGGGGGGTAGAAATCCCCTTTGAAATGGGATTGGCGGGCCATTCGGATGCGGACGTATTGCTGCATGCCATCGCAGATGCGCTGCTGGGCGCCGCGGCACTGGGCGATATTGGAAAACTTTTTCCGGACAGTGATCCGGCTTTTGCTGGGGCGGACAGTTTGCGCCTGTTGGAATCTGTGGTTCTCTTGTTGAAAAAAGAAGGGTACCGGGTGGGAAATATTGACGGCACAGTAATTGCCCAGCGGCCAAAGCTGGCGCCCTATATACCCCGCATGCGGGAAAAAATTGCCTGTGTATGCGGAACCGAGATTGGCAGGATCAGCGTAAAGGCAACAACGGAAGAGGGCTTGGGTTTTACCGGCAATATGGAGGGAGTGGCTGCCCATGCGGTTTGCCTGCTGGAAGAGCTCGGCTGAAAACACTCTCCGCAAAAAAAATAATTTTCAGAAAACAGTCATTGAATTCATTGCAGGATGTGGTACAATAGAACTATATCTGTGTGCTATTTTGGAAAGTCGGGGGGAAACCGCATGATCAGCTTTTCCGATGCATGGCTTAATTTGGTGAATGTCGTTAAAAGCTTTAGGCCGACTGACGTTTTGGATATCCTGATTACCTCTTTTTTGGTTTATAAATTGATTACCTGGGCAAAAGTTACCAGAACCGGCCAGCTGGTGAAGGGCTTACTGGCGCTGGTTATTGCATATTTTTTAGCGGACTGGATGCAGTTGCAGACGATGAAGTACGCGATGCAGTATCTATTTGGCAATGCCCTGATTTTATTGGCAGTTATTTTTCAGCCCGAACTGCGTACGGCGCTGGAGAGGGTTGGCCGCAGCCGGATTTCCAAACTGGATCTGTTTTCTCATCAAGAGGAGAAATCAGTGGACCAGCAATGGAAAACGGCGATTTCGGCCATTTGCGAAGCTGCCCCCGTTCTTTCCCGTCAGAAAACCGGCGCACTGATGGTAATTGAAAGGAAATCCCGGTTGGGAGAGATTATTAAAACCGGTACTGTCATTGATTCGGTCCCCAGCATGGAGCTGATTGGAAACATTTTTTTTCATAACTCCCCGCTGCACGACGGCGCCATGATTTTGCGGGATGGAAAATTGTATGCGGCAGGCTGCTTCTTGCCCCTTTCGGATAATTATGATATCAGCAAGCAATTGGGGACACGGCATCGGGCCGCGCTGGGGATGAGCGAAAATTCCGACGCGCTGGTGATTGTTGTCTCTGAAGAAAACGGCGTGATCTCGGTGGCGCTGGAAGGTAAGTTGACCCGCGGCTACGACGCGGAAATGCTGCGTGAGCTTTTGGAAAAAACGCTTTTGCCTGAAAAAAAGGCCGAAGATAAAAAGCCAGGATTTTGGAGGGCGATTACAAAATGAAAATTCCAAAATTCCATCTGGATTCCCTTTGGCAAAACAATACCTTTTTTAAAGTTATTTCCGTTTTGATTGCCTGCATTATCTGGGTGGTGGTGGCAATGAATATGAAAACGGATATTCCCCGGGAAATCCAAGAAGTTCCGGTTACGATGGACAGCCAAACCTCATTTATTACCAGAATGGGCCTTACGATCATTGGGGAGGAGGACCTGTTTGTAGATGTGACCATCGAAGGGCAGCGGCTGGTCGTTGGTAGTATCAAGCCGGAAGATATCGCTGTTTCCGTAGATCTCAGCTTAGTGAATGGCGCGGGAAGTTTCTCCCTGCCGTTGGTAGCAGAAAACGTGTCGGGGAAAGACTTTACTATTTCCTCCATTTCTCCATCTACGGTCAATTTAAAATTTGACCGTATGGTTACCAAAAAGTTTAATGTGGATTTGAAAATGGAGGGCCTGGTTGTCCCAGAAGAGGGTTACCTAATGGAAGAGGCTGTTGTCAGCCCAACGCAGGTATCGGTAACGGGACCGGATACGGACATTGCCCAAATTGCCCAGTGTGTGGTTTCGATCGACCATGAGGGAAGCCTGACGAAAACGACGGAGTTTACTTCGGATATCATCTTGCTGGATAAAGATGGAAATGAAATTGATTCATCCGGATTGACGATGGATGTCAAGCAGGCAGAGGTGACAGTGCCAATTTTAAAGACGGTCGACCTGCCGGTAAAGGTTGAGTTTTTGAATGCGCCGGACGGCTTGAATTTGGAAGAACTGAAGTATACTATTTCCAATGAGACCATTACGGTGGCGGGTCCGGTGGATGAGATCGATAACTACAGCGAAATCCTTTTAGGGTATATTGATTTTAAATCGTTGGACTTGGAGAGTAACTTTACTTTTGATGTGGAATTGCCTGATAACTTTACCAACGTGGCCCATACGGAAACGGTGACTGTTACTTTTGACTGGACGGATATGGTGGCGAAGGAATTTACCGTTACCAATCTTTCTTTGCTGAATGTGCCGACAGATTATGATGCAAGGCTTCTCACCAACCGGATTACAAGGGTCCGGATTATCGGCCCGGCGCAGGTTTTGGAAACCATGACGTCAGACGATTTGGTGGCGCAGATTGATTTGAGCAAGAGATCGGTGGAAACAGGGCAGTTTAAGACTGCGGTGACAATCTCAGCGCCAGCAAAAAATCTTGTCTGGGCTGTGGGGGATTACACGGCGGTCGTAGTCATCAGCGAAAAAGAATGATTTATTTGGATGGATGAATAGGAACCGCCTGGGCCCAGATGTTCAGGCGGTTCCTATTTGTGGGGAACGGGAGATATGCCATGGCGATTATTTTAACAGGAATTTGGATCAGACCGGAAGAGCCGTTTGAAAAAGCGGCGCAAACAGCACGAAGGCAATTGAGGGTGGATCCGAAGGATATTTTATCGGTTTTTCCGGTAAAAAGCTCAATCGATGCGCGGCACCCGGACAAGATCAGGATTGTCTATTCGGTAGGGGTCGAACTGACCTGCGATGAAGAAGCTGTGCTGCAGCGTGCAAATCTTTCCAATGCTTTCCTGCGGCGAGACAGCGCTTTGGAACTCTCCTTCGGGACGGAGCCGATGACTCACCGGCCGGTGGTTGCGGGATTTGGTCCTGCCGGGATGTTTGCGGCCCTTTTGTTGTCGCAGCAGGGCTACCGGCCGCTGGTATTGGAGCGGGGGATGGATGTGGATGCCCGCATCCGGGCAGTGGAAGGATTTTGGAAGTCCGGTACATTGGATGTAAAGACAAATGTACAGTTTGGAGAGGGCGGCGCAGGAACTTTTTCCGATGGCAAATTGACCACTCGCATCCATGATCCCAGATGCGGCTATGTGATGGAACAGTTGGCCCGTTTTGGCGCACCGGCTCAGACGATGCGGCGCGCCAAACCCCATATCGGCACTGATAAGCTGCGGATGGTAGTGAAAAATATCCGCAGAGAAATCGAACGGATGGGCGGTGAAATCAAATTTGGCATGCAGGTAGAGGATCTGTTGATGAAGCGGGGAAAGTTAGTCGGACTGATCGCGGACGGGCAGCCGATTGCCTGCGATCAGCTGATTTTGGCAGTGGGGCACAGTGCAAGGGATACGTTTGAAATGCTTATGCAGCGCCAGATTCCTATGGTCGCCAAGGCTTTTTCGGTCGGTGTGCGGATTGAACACCTGCAATCGGTGATTGACCGGGGGCTATACGGAAATTATGCCGGGCATCCGGCGCTGGACAAAGGGGAATATCAACTGTCATACCGGGAGGGGGAGCGGGGCGTTTACACCTTCTGCATGTGCCCGGGCGGAATAGTGGTTCCCTCTGCTTCCG
Organism: uncultured Oscillospiraceae bacterium; assembly: GCA_904397845.1. Taxonomy (GTDB): domain Bacteria; phylum Bacillota; class Clostridia; order Oscillospirales; family Ruminococcaceae; genus UBA3818. The sequence continues at coordinate 72,145 of CAJFOX010000011.1, read as the reverse complement.
AGCCGCAGGCGGTGGTAACCAATGGGATGAGTGAATATGCGAGAGATGGAAAAAACGCCAATTCAGCGTTGGTAGTTTCAGTAGACCAATCGGATTTTGGCGCCGGCCCGATGGATGGGATTGCCTTTCAGCGGAGCCTGGAGCGGGCTGCTTTTTCAGCGGGCGGAGGACGCTATGCTGCACCGGGACAGACGGCAAAAAGCTTTTTGGACGAAACACGTCCCGCTTTGCCCAATTTATTAGAGCCAACATACACGCTTGGCGTTCGTCCATATCCTTTGAAAATGCTGTTTCCCAGCCAGATCAATCGAATGCTGGAAAATGGATTGCGGCGGTTTGAGCGGCGAATTCCCGGTTTTTCCGGTGCTGACGCCTTTTTAACCGGGGTGGAAACCCGGACGTCTTCTCCGATACGAATCTTGCGGGAAGAAGACTTTCAATCTCCGGCACTCAAGGGATTGTATCCCTGTGGCGAGGGGGCCGGCTATGCCGGTGGAATTGTCAGCGCAGCGGTAGACGGCGTTCGGGTGGCGCAGCAGATTATAGGGCGCTATGCACCGGCGGGGGATAAGGGCAAATATTGAATTTTTTTCAATAAAGTGATAAAATATCTTCATTATGCTGTCACACAGGAAAGGAGGGTGTTTTCGATGAAACAATGGAAGATGGCGTCGCCCTCTTCTGAAATAGTAGCGTTGCTTTGCCGAGAACAAATCCCTCCATTGACGGCTCATCTGCTGGCGGTACGTAGAATTACTACTGTTGAAGCGGCTCGCAATTTTTTGCGCGGAGACGACGAATTGTCGGATCCCTTCTTACTTCAGGATATGGACAAAGCGGTAGAACGCATTGGAAGAGCGGTGGAAGAAGGGCAGAAAATCTGTATTTACGGTGATTACGACTGCGACGGTATCACCTCGACAGTTTTGCTTTATACCTATCTGCAAAGCATTGGCGCAGATGTGTTCTTTTATATTCCTGACCGGGATCGGGAGGGCTATGGCATGAATGCCGGCGCCGTACAGGCGGTCGCGGCAAAAGGAACCAGTTTGATTGTGACGGTGGACAACGGCATTTCGGCGTTGGATGAGATTTCCTATGCTGTCCGTTTGGGAATGGATGTGGTGGTTACCGACCACCATCAACCCAGGGAAACGCTTCCGTCGTGTTCTGCAGTGGTGAATCCGCATCGAAGGGATCAGCAAGCTGGATATCACGATTTGGCGGGTGTTGGAGTTGCGTTTAAACTGGTTTGCGCGATGGAAGGGGATGACGGCAGTGAGATGCTGGAGTACTATTCCGATCTGGTGGCGCTGGGCACGATTGCCGATATGGTTCCGCTGCGGGGAGAAAACCGCTGCATTGTCCGCCGTGGGTTGGAAAGCCTACGACACACGCAGAATATGGGGCTTGCGGCGTTGGTTTCAGCCTGTGGGTTAGCGGAAAAGGAGATAACGTCCGGTAGCGTTGCGTTTCTTTTAGCGCCGCGGATGAATGCGGCAGGGCGGCTTGGACATGTGGAAAAAGCTGTGGAGCTGCTTTTGTGTGAGGAGGAAGAAAAGGCGGCGGCGCTGGCCGAAGAAATTTGTGGCTATAATAAAGAACGTCAGGCGTTGGAAGCGGCGATTTTAAAAGAAGTCGCTTTGCTGATCCAAAAGGATCCATCCTGCCTGCGGGAGCGCATCCTGTTATTTTCTGGGAAAGGATGGCATCCAGGCGTCATCGGGATTGTCTGTGCCAAAGTGGTGGAGAAATTCGGAAAGCCCTGCATTCTGCTTTGTGAGGAGGAGGGGATGCTGCGCGGCTCCGGGAGAAGTGTTGGAGAATTCGATTTGATCGGCTGTATCGGCCGGTGTAGTGAGCTGCTGGAGCAGTATGGAGGGCATCCGGCAGCGGCGGGGTTGATCCTGCAGAAGGAAAAATATGCGAAATTTCATGTCATGCTGCAACAGGAGGCTGCCCGGATGTGCGAGTATATGCCCCCAGCGGCGCTTTGGATCGACAAATCGGTATCGATGCAGGAAATGACGATCCCGGCGCTGAAATCTTTGCAGTTACTGGAGCCTTTTGGCATGTCGAATGAATCGCCGGTTTTCTTATATGAACAGTGCAGAATAGAAGGCGTTTACACTATGAGCGGAGGAAAGCATTTACGGCTGAAGATGAATCAAAACGGCCAATGCTTTTATGCGGCCTATTTTAATATGGCTCCGGAAAAATTCCGCTATCAAATAGGGGACCAGGTTGATATTGCGGTAAACTGCGATATCAATATTTACCAAGGAAAAGATCAGGTGTCGGTAAAAATAAGGGACATCCGGCTTTCTGGTTTCCGGCAGGAAGCCTATTTTGAAGGCCGGGAGCAGTACGACCGGTTCCTGCGATCCGAGGATTTTTTGGAGGATTCTGTAAACCGATCTATTCCAGATCGGGCGGATATCGCACAGTTGTATCGCGGATTGCGGGATCTCAGTCCTTTTTATGGTGATTACGATGGGTTGTTCGCACGCCTGGGTGCCCAGGTAAAAAATTATTGTTCTTTCCGTTTGGGATTGGAAATCCTGATGGAAAGGGGCCTTGTGCAAGTATGCAGAGAAAAAAGGGGATTTTGCTTTTCGGTGCTTCAGGTGAGAGAGAAGGTAGATTTGGAGCAGTCACCGATTATGCAGAAACTTCATCTGATAAAGGGGTAAAACCTATGCTTAGTACCTTTGACGACCTTAGGCAGCAAATTCAAAATAGCGGGAAGCAGCTTGATCTGGAGCAGATCAAGCTGGCTTATGAAACAGCGAAGAAAGCCCATGGGGAACAGCTGCGCGTTTCGGGAGAACCTTATATTATTCATCCGCTGAATGTTGCCTCTATCCTGGTGGGGCTCGGGATGGATACAGAGACAATCGTGGCGGCGCTGTTACATGATGTAGTGGAAGATACCCCGGTCACTTTAGAAGAGGTTTCCCACGATTTCGGCCAGGAAGTTGCGCTGCTGGTAGACGGTGTTACCAAGCTGGGGAGGATCCCATTTTCCTCGCGGGAAGAGCAACAGGCGGAGAACATTCGAAAAATGCTGCTTGCCATGGCGCAGGATGTACGGGTGATCATTATCAAGCTGGCCGACCGTTTGCATAATATGAGAACCATCGATTGCATGCCGGATCAAAAGCGCCGGGACAAGGCTTTGGAAACGATGGAGGTTTATGCTCCGTTGGCACACCGGCTTGGCATTCGTGGAATCAAGGAAGAATTGGAAGATCTGTCGTTGCGGTGCCTGGACGGGATTGCATATGAAGAAATTGAAAAGACGCTTGCTTTGAAAAAAGAAGAGCGTACGGCTTTTTTAAACCGGATGAAGGAGAAAATCCGGGAGAGAGTGACGCAGGAGCATAAAAATGTGTATATCGAAGGCAGGGTAAAAAGCATTTACGGCATTTACCGAAAAGTTTATATGAACGGGCGGGCCTTTGAAGAGATTTACGATATTTATGCCATACGGCTGATTGTCGATACGGTGTTTGACTGCTACAATATTTTGGGCATTATTCACGATATGTTCCGGCCAATTCCCAACCGGTTCAAGGATTATATTTCCACGCCGAAATCCAATATGTACCAATCCCTGCATACAACAGTGGTAGATAAAGAAGGGATTCCTTTTGAAGTGCAGATCCGCACTTGGGATATGCATTATACGGCGGAATACGGAATTGCGGCCCATTGGAAGTACAAAGCCGGGGTCAGCGGAAACGATAAACTCAGCGAGCGCCTGGCCTGGGTGCGCCAGCTTTTGGAGGCACAGCAGGAATCAGAGGATGCGGAAGATTTGATCCGGTCGATCAAGACGGATCTCTCTCCAGAGGAAGTATTTGTCTTTACGCCGAAAGGAGATGTTATCAGCTTGCCTGCTGGGGCGACGGTGATCGATTTTGCATATGCGATCCATACTGCTGTGGGAAACCGTATGGTGGGCGCCAAAGTGGATGGGCGGATGGTCTCTATCGATTATGAGGTAAAAACGGGAAACATCGTCGAAATCCTGACCTCTAACAGTGCGAACCACGGGCCCAGCAGGGACTGGATTAAAATTGTAAAAACCAGCAGCGCCCGAAATAAGATCCGCGCTTGGTTTAAGAAAGAACGCCGGGAAGAAAACATTCGGGAAGGCCGGGAAGAGCTGGAACGGGAGTTTAAGCGCAACGGTATTACCTTGACCGATGAGCAGGCGGCGGAATTTGTGCTGGATATTTCTAAGCGCCAGCACTTCACCAATATCGATGACTTTCTTGCCGCCATTGGCTATGGAGGGGTATCGTTATCCCGAATCATTCCCCGGATTAAAGAAGAATATCTGCGGACTTACCGCACCAGTGAAGAAGAAAAACTGGATAAGGCGATTATCCGGCCCAAAAAGGAACGCAAAGCCCAAAGCGGCGTTATTGTAGAAGGACTAGACGGCTGTTTGGTTAAGTTTGCCCGTTGCTGCAATCCTTTGCCCGGCGATGAAATCGTAGGCTTTATCACCCGTGGTTTCGGTGTTTCCATTCATAAGCGCGACTGCATTAATGTGGTCAACAGCATCAATGATACAGAGCAGAAGGAACGCTGGGTGCGGGCTGAATGGGCAGAAAACGTTAGGGATTCGGTATTTAAATCGGCACTGGAAATTTATGCGGCTGACCGAAGCGATTTACTGGCGGATGTCAGCATCGCCATCGCCAATATGCGCATTCCGCTCCATTCCTTAAGCGCCAGAGAGACAAAGGATCACCATGTTATGATCCAGATCACATTGGGAATCACCCATCTGGAACAGTTGAATAATATTATCGGCACCTTCCAGCGGATCAACGGCGTGATCTCGGTGGAGCGGGTGAATCAGTAAAGGGGGAAAGCCAAATGCGTGTGATTGTACAGCGGGTGCAGTCTTCTCGCGTAGAAATTGACGGAGAAGTTTCCGGCGAAATTGGCCAGGGTCTCATGGTACTGCTCGGGATTGCCGAAGGAGACGGGCAGGAGCAGTGTGATTTTTTGGCCGATAAACTTGTCCATTTGCGTATTTTCACGGATGAGCAGGAAAAGATGAACCTGTCCTTGCAGGATATCAATGGGGAAATGCTGATCGTTTCCCAGTTCACTCTTTACGGCGACTGCAAAAAGGGGCGCAGGCCCTCTTTTGTGGCGGCAGCCCGGCCGGAAACTGCGGTCCCTCTGTATGAATATTTCATTGATGCAGTAAAACGACAGGGAGTCAAAAAAGTGGCGACTGGTCAATTTGGAGCGGATATGCAGGTTTACATCCAAAACGATGGGCCGGTAACACTGATGCTGGATACGGACGAAATCATGAGGCGGGGCGCAAAATGAATGTGAAAACTTTAGTAGTAGGTGTTGGAAGGGCAAACTGTTATCTGATCTGGAACGACACGGCCTGTGTCCTGATCGATCCGGGTGATGACGCTGAACGGATCAAAACGGCATTAGAGCAGTTGGGAAAACCTTTGGAAGCGATTTTACTGACCCATGGACACTTTGATCATGTAGGAGCGGTAAAAGCGCTGAAAGAGTATGATCCACAAGTGCCGGTCATGATCGGCGCAGCGGACGAAGAGTTTTTATCTGATCCAGAGCGAGTTTATAGGGGGATGCTTTCCAGTATTCCGGATAGACTCCATTTAAAGGCGGATCGCTTGTTGGCAGATGGAGATGAAATTAATGTAAGTGGTATGAACTTTACTGTTGTTGCTACACCAGGACATACCAAAGGATCGGTCTGCTATCTCTTTGAAAATGCAATTTTTTCTGGTGATACGCTGTTTCGCGGTACCTGTGGCCGCTGCGATTTCTATGGCGGAGACAGTTGGGCCATGCGCGATTCTTTGGCGAAGCTGGCAGCATTAGAAGGCGACAGGCGGGTTTATCCGGGACACGAAGGAGAAACATCGCTGGACTGGGAGAGAAAATATAATCGATTTATGGGATCAAAGAAATGAATCTGATATTAGATGGACATCATTATAAATATGAGCTGGAATCTCTGGCCAATATGTTTTTTCACGAAAACAAAGTGCGGGTTGTAACGGAAAAAGATTTTAGTCAAGCAGAATACCTTTACACATATTTCTTTCCCGAGCCGGATGGAACAGTTTCATTAAAAGTTGTTACAAAACTTGACCAGAAGCTGCGCGAAGAGGAATTTCGCGGCAGGCCGGGGGAAAACGATCTGGATCGTTTTTGCGAATATCATTTGTGCCGCATGCTCTACCGGCAACTGGAAGATGCCACTGGCATTTCGCTGGCTTGGGGAATGCTGACCGGCGTGCGTCCGGTCAGGCTGATTTATCGCTATCGGGAAAGAGGAATGGACGACGGGCAGATTCGGAAGCACCTGCACCGGGATTATTTTGTGACAGATGAAAAGATTGACCTTTTGCTTCGAACTGCAGATAAAGAAAAGGCAATCTTGGATTTATCCCGGCCTGAGTCATTCAGTTTGTATATTTCCATTCCTTTTTGTCCCTCCCGCTGCAATTACTGTTCTTTTGTTTCCCATTCCATCGAACGGGCAAAAAAGCTGATCCCGGAATATGTGGCGCTTTTAATCCGGGAAATTGAGTATGTGGCGCCAATTGTTCAAATGCTTGGCCTGCGGCTGGAGACCGTTTATTTTGGGGGAGGAACGCCAACGGCGATTCCATCCGACCTGCTGGAGCAGATTATTTGTACGATTGAACGGCATTTTAACCTTTCTCATCTGCGGGAATATACAGTAGAGGCCGGCCGACCGGATACGATCACCTTGCAGAACCTGGAGATGCTTAAGCGGAAAGGCGTTACTCGCATCAGCATCAACCCGCAAACCATGAACGATACTGTTTTGGAACAAATTGGAAGGCGGCATACGGCTGCGCAGACGGTTGAAGCCTTTCAAATGGCTCGGCAGGCGGGCCACCGGAATATCAATATGGATTTGATTGCCGGTTTAACTGGAGACAGTCTGGAGAGCTTTTGCCATACGGTAGATCAGGTGATTGCGATGGCGCCGGAAAATATTACGCTGCACACGTTGTCGGTGAAACGGTCGTCCCGGTTGGGGCAGCATGCAAAGGATTTTTATTTGCAGGAGCACCAGCGGGTAACGGATATGCTTTCGTATGCCGGACGACGTTTTTACCAGGAGCAGTACCGGCCGTACTATCTGTACCGCCAGAAAAATACCATGGAAAATATGGAGAATGTCGGTTATTGCAAAGAAGGGAAGGAAGGGTACTATAATGTCTATATTATGGACGAGACCCATTCCATCATCGCATTAGGAGCTGGTGGCGTCTCCAAATTGAGAAGGCCGGGCGGAACACTTTTGCACCGTATTTTCAATTATAAATATCCTTACGAATATATCGAGCGGTTTGATATGGTTTTGCGCCGCAAAGATGAAATTATAGCATTTTATAGGCAGACGGAATAGGATTTGTTTTTCTTGCCCCTTGAGGCTGAAAGGGGTATAATAACAATACGAATACCCCGAAAGGAGAATCATTATGGCAAATATCAATGAGTTTATCAATACGGCAAAAGAATTGGCTGACTTGGCTGGCAAAAAAGCAGGTGAGGCTGTTGAAGTTTCTAAGTTAAAGATCAATAATGCGAAAATAAACGGCGAAATTCAAAAAACATATGAAAAATTGGGCGCTTTTGTTTATAAATTCCGCAAAAGCGGGGAAGAAAACAGCGAATTAATCGACATGTGTGTAAAAGAGATTGACGAGCTGCTGGCTGTTCTGGAGGAAAATGAGAAGAAAATCAACGAGACGCGGCACAAAGTAAAATGCTCGGATTGCGGCGCCCTCAACGATATACAAGCAGTCTACTGTATGAAATGCGGTGGGAAATTGCAGCGTGAAGCAGATGATCTTTATGTAGAGATGTATGTGGACGCAGTGCCGACGGAAAATATAGGCGTTCAACAATGCGATGATGAAGCAAAACAGGAAGAAGCAAATGAAGAAAAAAGTGAAACGGAACCAGAGCGGCCGTCCTGCGACTGCTAATTGATTGAAAAAATAACAGGGTCTGCGGCAATTGGCCGGGGAATATAAGAAAATAATATCATACTTTCGCAAAGAACAGCATGACCAAAGTCATGCTGTTCTTTGTTTCGGCGGTTTTCCACCAAGCTCACAAAGCCATAGAAAATACGGGTGTTCTGACGCCGCTTGCTGCAAATACGCAAAGAGTCGCCTCTATCTTTGGAAAAGGGAAACGGACCTAAGGTCATTGTTGCAGACCGGAAGCTGGAAAAATAAATTTTGCCTTTTCATTACATCTGTACTTTAGCCATGCTGGGGAGGATGGAGTTTTCCAAATACTATTGTTTAAGAGAAAGGAAAGGAAGCGGCCATCTGCGGCGACCTGGGACGGTGAGCCGGCTTTTTCAATAGCGGCGAGAGCCGTTTGGCCTGTTTCCTGCAGGGTAACTGCCGTTTTACTTTATTTTGGTTCTACAAATATTATTGATGTTGTAAAAAGAGCGGCAACGGAACCGTCCGTTGCCGCCCTGCAAATTTTTTCAAACAAAAACGGAGCTTTATAACATTCATTTGACCCGTCTTGTATATTACTTGTATATTATTGGTTAGATTTTTCGCTGGCTTTCCGAATATCGACCCGGCGGATCTTTCCGCTGATTGTTTTTGGAAGTTCCTCCACGAATTCCACAATGCGAGGATACTTATATGGCGCGGTCTGTTTTTTTACATAAGTCTGCAGTTCTTTTACCAATTGCTCGGAAGGAACATAATTTTTGGTCAATACAATGGTGGCTTTGACCACCTGTCCGCGCACCGGATCGGGCGCGCCGGTCACCGCACATTCCAGCACAGCCGGATGCTCCATCAGCACGCTTTCGATTTCAAACGGTCCAATGCGATATCCAGAAGCTTTGATAACGTCATCGGTGCGCCCCACATACCAGTAGTAGCCGTCCTCGTCCATCCAGGCGGTATCGCCGGTATGATAAAGGCCGTCGTGCCAGGCTTCCCGGGTCTTTTCCTCATCCCGGTAGTATCCCATAAATAGGCCTACTTGCTTTTCATCGTGGGTGCGCACACAGATTTCACCGACCAACCCGGGTTGTACCTCTTTGCCGTTTTCATCTACAACCACAATATCATAAAGGGGAGAAGGTTTTCCCATGGAACCCGGCTTTGGAGTGGTTCCCGCCAGATTGGCCAGGGTCAGAGTTGTCTCGGTCTGCCCAAAGCCTTCATACAATTTGAGTCCGGTATACTCATAAAAACGGTTGTAAACTTCTGGATTGAGCGCTTCGCCTGCGGTGGTGGCATACTTAAGCGAGCTCAGATCGTAGCCTTCCATGCCCTCTTTGATAAAGAAACGGTAGATGGTAGGCGGTGCACAGAAAGAGGTAATACGATATTTTTCGATCAGCTGCAGAAGGTCATGCGGAACGAATTTTTCGTAATCATAGACAAAGACGGTGCAGCCCACCATCCACTGGCCATACAGCTTTCCCCAGACCGCCTTGCCCCATCCAGTGTCGGATACAGTCAGGTGCAGCCCATCGGACGGGATATTATGCCAGTATTTGGCTGTGATCAAATGGCCGATAGCATAAGTATAATCGTGCAGGACCATCTTAGGATAGCCGGTCGTGCCAGAAGAAAAATACATCAGCATCGGCTCCAGCGCTTTGGTGTCAGCGCGGGGAAATTCATCCGGCATGTCTTCCAGCTCGGTATCGAAATCAATCCAACCGGGGCGGGAGCCCATTGCGGTAAAACGGGAGGTCAATCCATGGTATTCCTCGCAGGCGCTTTCTACATGCTGTGCGACGTCGCCCGTGGCGGTAGCGACGATGGAGGTAACGCCGGCGGCTTCAAACCGGTAGACATAATCCTTTTTCGTCAGCAGGTTGGTGGCGGGGATGGCGACCGCGCCGATTTTATGCAGCGCCAGGATGGAGAACCAGAACTGGTAATGACGCTTGAGCACCAGCATGACCATATCGCCTTTTTGAATGCCATGCTTGATGAACAGGTTGGCAGCCTTATTGGAATACCGGCGCATATCATCAAAAGTAAAAACTTTTTCCTCTCCCTGATCATTGCACCAGATCATTGCGCGGCGGTTCGGTTCCAGCCGGGCAATTTCGTCTACCACGTCGTAAGCAAAATTAAAATTTTCTTCATAGATAGGGCGAAAAGTCTTCAGTACCCCATGCTTGTCGAAGCTCTCATCACAAAAGCGCTCGTACAGATCTTCAACCGTTACAGATTTCATTGCCTATTCCTCCTCCTTCAGCACAACTGCAATAAACCGGCATTCTTTTCCTCCAGTGGCAATCATGCCGTGTCCATGCCCGGAATCGTAATAAATGGCGTCGCCCGCATGAAGAATTTCGCAGTGATCTTCTAACTGGATCTTTAAATCCCCCTCCAGGATATAGTCAAATTCCTGCCCTTTATGGTATGACAGGTGGAGCGGCTGGTCCTGTTCTGATTCGGAATAAGGTGCAGTGACGAGGAATGGCTCGCAGGTTTTGTTTTTAAATAGATAGGCAAGATGCTGATAGTTGAAGCCTGCCCTCCGTTTGATAGGCAGCCCTTCGTCTTTTCGCACAATGGAATAAAAGCTCAGGCGGGGATTTTCGCCGGTTACCAATTCGACCATGTCCACGCCGAACAGCTTGGCACATTGATACAAAAAAGTAAAAGAAAAGTCCTTCTGCCCGCTTTCACAGGAAAGATATTCTTCAACAGAGGTATTGGTAGCCTGTGCCGCCTGCTCTGGCGCTATTTCCAGAATTTCTCTTAATTCCCGGATTCGCATTGCGATTTCAACGAGTTTTGCTTCCATAATATGGTCCCTCCAAATCAAAATAAAAAAATAAAAGCCCGCCCCGACATGGGACGAGCTTCAACCCGCGTTACCACCCAAATTGCACAAAATCATGCCTCTTTGCAGGGTTCCAACAAACCCCTGGCTTTAACGCAGCCTTACGAAGGACATCTACTCACGCGAAGATACGCTTTGGTGCCTTGGCTTGGGAGGGATTTGCCTGTTCGATCCTTACTGCCTTGCAGCGACCGGCAGCTCTCTGAAAAGGATGCCTGAAAAGGCTTGTCTCCGTCATTGCCTTTATGGTGTCATATCAAATTAACAGCATTATAATGATTCTCAAAGAATTTGTCAAGCCTTATTTGAAAATTATTTCAGCCAATTCCGCAGCGTTGGCAGCAATAAAATCGGCGTGATTTTCCACAAGCTCCTGACGGGTTCGAAAACCCCACAGAACCCCGCAGGACTGCACACCGCTGTTTTGGGCCGTCTGCATATCTACCCAGGTATCGCCTACATACAGCGCATCCTCCAAAGCAATTCCGGTTATGCGAAGGACCTCCCGTACACCGGCGGGATCCGGCTTTTTGGGAATTCCCTCTTTTGGCCCCATCGTAGCGGCGAAATGAATCTGCGGGAAATAGTATCGTACAACATCCGCTGTGATATCGTCCGGCTTATTCGAAACTACCGCAACCAGCACACCCGCTTTGTTACACCGGGACAGAAGATCAGAAATGCCGGGATAAGGACGGGTTTTGTCCTTGCTGTGAGCGGCATAATAGGACAAGTAGATTTTTTTGACACGATCGAACAGTTCTTGATTCTCTTTTTCTTCTTCCGGCAGAGCGCGTCGAATCAACGGGTCAACACTGTTCCCCACAAAGTATTTGTATTCATCCACCGTATGTAGGGGCAGGCCGCACTGCTGGAGAGCATAGTTGGTGCTGTCGGCAAGATCGTCGATAGAATTGATCAGAGTGCCGTCCAAATCGAAAAGAACCAGCTTTTTCATTTTTTCATCCCCTAAAATCTTTTCACCTCAGTATACCACCTTTGCCATATTAACGCAATTTCCGTTCGGTCATAGTGGTATGTTTTTTCTGCAATGGACGAGGCAAGAAAAAGCTTGAAACAATTGTACGCAACCATGGGTTGACAAAAAGAAAGCGCTGGTTGGTGGTCAAAAGGGGCGGTATTTGGTAAAGTAAGAAGGAAAAGAAAGGGGAGGATATTTTGGAATTGGCGGCGCAAATTGCAGCATTGAGAAAAAAGCATGGATTCTCTCAAGAGGAATTGGGAGAAAAATTGGGCGTATCCCGCCAGGCGGTTTCGAAATGGGAATCTGGCCAGGCGGTGCCGGAATTGGAAAAGTTGAAGGAACTGAGCCGCATCTTTGGAGTTTCCTTAAATGAGCTGCTGCAGCTGGAAGAAAGCAGCCCCAAAAAGACAGAGGGGGCATTCCTTTTCGAGCAGCCGGAAAAAAACGCAGAGAAACAGACGGAATCAGGAGAAGGCAAACTGAAAAAACAAAGAAACTGGATTTTTATCTTTACTGTTTCAGGCTTCATCCTGGCGCTGGCTCTAATTACTATTTGCCTGCAGGCTCAAATCAAAAATTTGGACAGCCGCCTGGCAGATGTCCAGAGCAGCCTTTTGGGTGTAAAATCTGAGTGGTCGACGGCAATTTCCTCCCTGCGCGCAAGCATAGAGCAAAGCCTAGAAAGCCAGTCGAGTATTGTGTCCGATTACCATTATGATGTGATCAGCCTGCAGCCGATCAGCCAGCGGGTAAAAGCAAAGTTCACGGTTACGCCGAAAAACAGCACGGCAGATACAACAGCGGTTCTTTCTTTTACGGGTCCGGATTTTGAGCCGTTTACACAGGAATTGTCCAGAACGGGAGGAGGGGCCTTTGAAGGATCTGCCGATCTGCCATTGTCTCACGAGGTTCGCGTGCAGGTGACTTTTTTGAATGGTGACGAAAGAACCAATGAGGCGCTGGAAACGATTTATGGGCTGGATGATTATTTGCTGTCGATCTATTCTACCTTCCAGGGCGATATGTCACGCTATGCCATTGGGGATCTGTCGTCGACGCTGTCGCTGAATGGTTCGCTGGAGGTGGAAGCGCAAATAAATGACAGCACCGAATACCGTGCTTTGGCGAACTATCCGGATGGGGGGACAGTGCGTTTGATCAAAGACGGCAAAGTTTATCGGGAATATGAACTGGATTTTTACGAAAATGGGCCAAAGCCAGATTATGAAAACGGGAATGAAACTCCAGTTTATAGCGCTTTCACTGTCACTGCGTCGGTGCCAATGGAAGAGCGGTTTTCTGAGGGGGAATGGCAGAAAATTGAAATAGAAGTAACCGTGATCGATCGTTTTGGTATTTGTTACCGGCAAATACCATATGTACTGGAAGCTGCAGGAAATGACGGATATGACAGGCCAACGGATACGGAGATTACCTATCCCACCAAATAAAAGCCGGATAAAAAATTTTATCCGGTAGTTTTTCGAGCATATCCCTCCCCAAAAAGGAAAGCGCTTTTTGCGTTTTCCTTTTTTGCATAAATAGGGCACAGAGAGCTTTTTTCCTCATATACTGAAAAAAGGGGAGTGGGTGCATGTTGCGGGCAAAAAAAAGAAAAACACGTAAAATACTTTTCCGAATGATTTTGTTTTTTCTCTTACTTCTTTTCCTGATTCTGGGAATTCGTTCCTGGATTGAGCCGACTGTGGAAGAGAGGCTTTCCTATCAGTCAAGGGTATTGGTGACGGCAGCGATCAACCAGACTGTAGCAGAGGAGCTGGAACGTCTGGGTGTTACTTACCATCAGATGATTCATCTGACGCGGGATGGCACCGGCAGAATCACCGCTTTACAGGCAGATACTGTATTGCTCAATCAAATCAAAAGCGCCATTACAGAGCAAGTGGGAGAACGCCTGCAGGAATTATCTTCCCACAGATTATCCATTCCTTTGGGTTCCTTGACGGGGCTGAAAATCCTTTCGGGACGGGGACCGTCTGTTTCGTTCCGGCTGTTGCCAGAGTCAGTGGTCATGACAAACCTGTATCATGAATTTACCCAGGCCGGTGTAAACCAAACGCTTCATCGGGTTTATCTGCAGATCGATATGGAAATTTCTGCCGTAATCCCAGGTTTTTCAATGCGGACCCAAGTATCAACCAATATGGAGTTGGGACAAACGGTGATCGTTGGGGAAGTGCCGGAATTTTTTGGTAGCATTGGAATTGGAGGGGCGGCTGACGGTGCTTGACAATCAAAACGGAAAGCATATAATAAGATTTAATGACGATTGTAGGAGAAATTTTTTCTTTATGTGATAAAAAGGTGAACTTTGCGTGAAAGGCGCGTGATTAGGTGAGGAAACGCAGAAAGCTGTTTTGCGAATACGGGCCGGTATGCTATGAGATTTCCCTTTGGAAAGAAAATTGCAAGCGCACCTTTCGGGATTGGCTTTACGGGAACCATTTCGCAAAAACATTTTCGGAAAAGACGCTTCCCTGTGTCTGGAAAAGTCATATGTCCATGATGCTCCGGCCGCTGGCGGGAGTTGACATGCAGCTGCAGCGAAATAAGGTTCAAAATCTTAGGCTGGCCACCGCACAGATTGATGGTATTCTCATCGCCCCTGGCGAGATTTTTTCGCTGTGGGCGCTGATTGGCCGGCCGACCCGGAAAAAGGGATATCTGGATGGCTTGGTGATTTCGAGCGGCCACCTGGGAAAAGGGGTTGCCGGAGGATTGTGCCAGCTTGCCAATCTGATTCATTATATGGTTTTACATACGCCGATGAAGGTGACAGAGCTGCATCATCACAGCGACGCTCTTTTTCCGGACGCGGGCAGGAGGGTCCCTTTTGGAACTGGGACTTCTATTGTTTACAAAAACTGTGACTACCGCTTTCAAAACACAACGCCGTATCCAGTGCAGATAAAGGTTTGGCTCCAGGATAGCATGCTGATGGGGGAAATCCGTTCCACTTCAGCATTGCAAGAACGGTATCGGATCAAAGAAGAGAACCATCATTATTCCAAAGAGCCAGACGGTTATTACCGCAACAGCCTGGTTTATCAGATCGTATCGGCTTCGGACGGAGAAGAGCTGCAAAAGAACTTGATTTTGCAAAATCATTCCAAAGTACTGTTTGATCCGGCGCTGATCCCTCAGGAGGAGCTCCGGATATGATATTACTGGGGAAAATATGGAAGAACCTGCGGGAAAAAGGAGAAACTCCGGCCTATTGCTGCGAGGGAGAGCGGATCAGTTACCGGCAGCTTGGGCAGTGGACAGGCAGGCTGTGCGCTTATTTGAAAAAGAATTTTCGGCAGGGAGAAGCGATTCTGGTTTACGGGCATAAGCAGCCGATGATGGCAGCAGCGCTTTTGGCCTGTGCGTTTGGCGGCTTCCCGTTTGTTCCTGTAGACCAGGCCGCTCCTTTCAAAAGGATAAAAGCGATTCTGGCGTCAGCCCGTCCGCAGGCGGTACTGGCTGTAGAGCACCTTGACTGCCCTGGGATCGCGAAATTGTCTCTAGAAAAACTGGAAAAGATCTGCCTTGAAGAGTCGGACGGTTCGGATACGCAACTGCCGTATCCAAAGAGGAGTGACGATGAGATTTTTTATATCATCTATACCTCGGGCAGCACAGGAAGCCCAAAAGGCGTACGGGTCACCTGTGGCAATTTGGATTCTTTCGGAAGCTGGATGACAGAACTGTTTCCCAATCCTCCGGCGGTGATCATAAACCAGGCGGCCTTTTCCTTCGACTTGTCGGTTGCAGATTTATGGCCGGCCTTTGCCTGGGGCGCAGAAGAATATGTTATCTGCCGCCAGACCCAGAAAAACTATCCGTTGCTTTTTTCAAGGCTGGAGCACAGCAGAGGGGAACTGATGGTAACGACCCCGTCTTTCGCATCGCTTTTATTAGCAGACAAAAGTTTTTGCAAGACCCGGCTGCCTGATTTAAACGCAATATTTTTTTGCGGAGAATCGCTTTCGCCTATTACGGCACGAAAACTTCTGGAGCGGTTTCCCGGCATCCGGATTCTCAACGCTTATGGTCCAACAGAGTGCACGGTTGCGGTAACGTCCGCCGAAATTGGGCCAAAAGAGGTACAATTGCCGCTTTTGCCAGTGGGAAAACCGAAAACTGGAGTGGAAATCCGCATTGAAAAGGACGGAATCCCAGCGGTGGAGGGGGAGATGGGAGAAATCGTCATCCTGGGTGATAGTGTTGCGGCGGGATATACTGCATCGGATCTGTCCCATTCATTCGGGATACAGGATGGAAAAAGATGCTATCATACGGGAGATATGGGCTGGCTTAAAAACGGCGTTCTATATTGCGCGGGGCGCCGGGATCGGCAGGTGAAAATACGGGGATATCGGGTAGAGTTGCAGGATGTGGAAAAAAACCTGCAAGCTTTGCCCGGCGTTGAACAGGCCGCCGTCGTATGCCAGGAGGCCGAAGATGGAAGGATACTCCGGCTGGTAGCGTTTGTCATCCTGCGGCCGGGTGAAAATCGGACAGAAGCAGAAATCCGGGCGCTTCTGGCACACCGGCTCCCCGATTATATGTGCCCGTCGATTCGTCTGGTAAAAGCTTTTCCTTTGAATGAAAACGGAAAATGCGACTGGGAACAGTTAAAGGAGATTGCCAATGGAAGATCAGATTTTAAAGATCATTCAGACGATCGGGAATAATGGGGAACATGTTGGTCCGGATCAGGAATTGCTGGAGTCTGGTATTTTAGACTCACTGGCATTCATCATGCTTCTGGAGAAGATTTCTGACCGATGGGGAATTGAGATTCAGCCCACCCAGGTGCCGCTGGAGGCATGGAAAAATGTTCGCTCCATTGCCAATATGGTCGAAAGGGAGATAAAGGAAAGTTCTAACACCGAATCGCCCAGAAAAGAAGATCCCACCGCCAGGCAAACAGAATAAATGGAAAAGAACAGATAGCAAGAGCAGGGAAAATTCCCTGCTCTTTTTCGGAAAAAAGCTGCATTCTTATCGAATAGAAAATGACCAGTCAAAAGATTTTCTATCATTCGGGAAGGAAAGGCGTAAAATATCAAATGAAAAATCCTCATTTTTTCTACAATACAACAAAAAATTGCTTACAGGCTTTGGAAATAGAGCAAAATATGCTATAATCATTTCATAGTGCGAGTGAAAAATGATCGGCAGAATAAAAGAAAACCGTACGGCCGAAGCAGCATCAGGTTTGTCCGGCAGGCGCTGCAGTTTGGCATGACTGCCGTATCAAAACAAGTCTTCCATGTAAGCGGCGTTTGCACTGCCATAACATAAAAGATGAGTTTTTCTTTTTCCTCGTCACGTACGGAGGTCCTAATATGGATGAAAAACAGGCGAAACAAACCATAGACCAGTTGACAGAGCTGGTCTTATATCATAGCCGGCGTTATTACGACCAAGATGCGCCGGAGATTGAAGATTATGAATACGACAAACTGCTGCATCAGCTGATGGATCTGGAAGAGTCTTATCCACAGTTTGCACATGCGGATTCTCCTACCAAACGGATTGTAGGACAGGTGAAAAACACGTTTGAACCTGTAGAGCATAAGGTGCAGATGGGAAGCTTGCAGGATGTTTTCACCCCGGAAGAAGTATATGCTTTTCATGAGCGGATCAAGGAAGTAGTAGCCGATCCAGTATATGTAGTAGAGCCCAAAATTGACGGACTGTCGGTATCGCTGGAATACCGGGACGGGATTTTTGTGCGGGGCTCCACTAGAGGGGATGGATTTGTTGGGGAGGATGTGACGCTGAATTTAAAAACCATTCAGAGCATCCCCAAAAAACTGCTGGAGCCGTTTCCTTTTCTGGAAGTGCGCGGCGAGGTTTATATGTCTGAGGAACGGTTTCAAAAGTTGACGGAAGAACAGGAAATCCGGGAAGAAAAGCCTTTTAAAAATCCAAGGAATGCGGCGGCGGGTTCCCTGCGTCAAAAGGATCCGGCCATAGCGGCCCAGCGGGGATTGGATATCTTTGTATTCAATGTTCAGCAAATAGAGGGGAAAATTCTGACCAGCCATAAAGAATCTTTGGATTTTCTGCAGCAGCAGGGGTTTCCCGTCTCGCCGTCCTATCAGGCTTTTTCCTCTATTGAAGCGGTGATGGGGGAAATTCAGCGGATTGGGGAAAATCGGGAAAATTATTCGTTTGGCATTGATGGCGCGGTTGTCAAGGTGGATAGCTTTGCACAAAGAGAACGGTTGGGAAGTACGGCAAAATACCCCAAATGGGCGATTGCTTACAAATATCCGCCAGAACAGAAGCCGACAGTGCTGCTGGATATCCAGGTCAAAGTCGGCCGCACTGGCGCATTGACGCCTACAGCGGTGTTCGAACCCATTACCTTGGCGGGGACTACTGTCAGCCGGGCTGTATTGCACAACCAGGCCTTTATCGACGAAAAGCAGATCGCCATTGGAGATACGATTTTGGTTCGGAAGGCGGGTGACATTATTCCTGAAGTCATCGGAGTTGTTTCCCATGCGCAGGAAAATCCGGTGTATCAAATTCCTGATATCTGTCCGGCATGCGGTTCGCCTGTCTTTTTTGAAGGAGGCCAGGCGGCAAAACGTTGCCAGAACAGCGATTGTCCGGCACAGCTGCTGCGAAACCTGATCCACTTTGCTTCTCGAGACGCCATGGATATTGATGGCCTGGGTCCTTCGATCGTAGAAAATTTGGTATCGGCGGGGCTTGTCAAATCGCCTGCGGATTTGTATGATATTACTTTAGAGGAAGTTTCTGTTCTTGACCGGATTGCAGAAAAAAGCGGGTCCAATTTGTTGGCTGCCATTGAAAAATCAAAGCAGAATGATCTGTCCCGGCTGTTATTTGCTCTGGGCATCCGGGGGATCGGGCAGAAAGCAGCTAAGCTTTTAGCTGCGCGCTTTATGGATATTGAGCATCTGTTTTCCGCGTCGGAGGGAGATATTTCCTCCATTGACGGATTCGGAGGGATTATGGCCCGGGCAGTTGTGGAGTATTTTTCGCTGGATGCCACCCGGGGCTTGATAGACCGATTGCAGAAAGCGGGGGTAAATACCCGTTCAAAAGACCGTCCAACCAGCGACCGGCTTGCCGGTTTGAGCTTTGTTCTCACAGGAACGCTGCCGCATATGACCCGCTCCGAGGCGGGAGCTCGGATCGAAAGGCTGGGCGGAAAGGTTTCTTCTTCTGTTTCCCAAAAGACTAGTTATGTCGTTGCGGGCGAAGAAGCCGGCAGCAAACTGGTCAAGGCGCAGGGCCTGGGGATTCCGATTTTAGACGAAGCGGCGTTACTGGCCCTGCTGGAAGACGACGGCTCACCTATCCCGGAAAAATGAGATGCTTACAGAAGTGGGCACCCTTGACAGAATAACAGGCAAAGGAGGTTTCATCCCATGCAAATTGATATACAGCATATTGCAAAATTGTCCCGCCTTTCCATTGAAAAAGAAAAGGTGGAAAAGTTTCAAAAAGAAATGGAGAACATTGTGGCCATGTGCGAGAAGCTGCCCCCGATGGGCGGCGGCTATACCGCAGTGGATCCGACGAACCCCATGCGGCTCCGGCAGGACGAAATCCGTCCTTCTTTGAAACGGGATCAGCTTTTGCAGAATGCTCCTCAGACGCAGGCCGGCTGTGTTGTGGTTCCAAAAGTAGTGGAATAGAAAGGATGTAGAAAATGGAATTGTTCGAAATGACCGCTGCATCCCTTTCGGAGAAGCTGCGGAGCAGGGAATGCAGTGCGGTGGAAATCACCCGTTCGGTGTTGGAACAAATCGGAAAAACAGAAGAAAGGATTGGCTCTTTTGTCACCGTATGTGAGGAACAGGCGCTGGCAAAGGCGGAAGAGGTAGACCGGAAAATTGCGGCGGGAGAGGAACTTTCCCCTCTTGCGGGTATTCCGGTTGGGGTAAAAGACAATATCTGCACAAGCGGTATCCTGACGACCTGCTCTTCCAAGATGCTATACAATTTTGTGCCGCCTTATGACGCCACTGTTGTCAATAAGCTGAAACAGGCAGATGCGGTAATTATCGGAAAGTGCAATATGGATGAGTTTGCAATGGGCTCTTCCTGTGAAACATCTTATTTCAAAAAGACGAAAAATCCTTGGAATCCAGCCTATGTACCCGGTGGATCTTCCGGCGGCAGCGCTTCCTGCGTCAGCGCGGGAGAGGCGGTGCTGGCGTTGGGGTCTGATACCGGCGGCTCAATCCGCCTGCCTGCTTCTTACTGCGGGGTAGTCGGGTTGAAGCCTACCTATGGATCCGTATCCCGGTATGGGCTGGTAGCGTTTGCCTCGTCTTTGGATCAGATCGGGCCATTGGGCCGCTCGGTAGAGGATGTGGCGAATCTGTATGAAATCATTTGCGGAAATGATCCGATGGACGCCACCAGCGCGGTGCGGGAATACGGTGCGTTTGGAAAGAAGATCAACCGGTCGGTAAAAGGCTTGCGGATCGGTATCCCGAAAGAATATTTTGGTGACGGGGTAGAGCCGGAAATCAAAACCGCTGTGATGGAAAGCGTTGACAAGCTGGCAAAAGAAGGCGCGCAAACGGTTTCGATCAGCCTGCCCAGCACGGACTATGCCCTTTCCGCCTATTACATTATATCCTCGGCGGAAGCCTCGTCCAATCTTGCCCGTTTTGACGGTGTGAAATATGGCTACCGGACCAAGGATTATACCAACCTGATCGATATGTACGAAAAAACCCGCAGCGAAGGATTTGGAGATGAGGTAAAACGCCGTATTATGCTTGGCACCTTTGTGCTCAGCTCCGGATTTTATGACGCATATTACAAAAGGGCCAAACAAATGCAACAGAAGATCGCCCAGGAATATGCGCAGGCGTTTTCTCAATGCGACGTCATTTTAACCCCCACGGCTCCCACTACTGCGTTCCAGATTGGTGAACGTACTGACGATCCATTGAAAATGTATGCAGCGGACATCTGTACTGTTACGGTCAATATCGCGGGGCTGCCGGCCATTTCAGTTCCATGCGGGATTGCGGCCAATGGTCTGCCCATCGGCTTACAGATGATCGGGCCCAAATTTTCTGAACAGATGCTGTTTGACACGGCTGGCTGTTTTGAGAGTTTGTGCGGCGGATTCGGCGTTGCGCCGTCCGTAAAGGCTTAAGGAGGTGGCCGGAATGAATTATGAAATGACCATTGGACTAGAGGTCCACGCGGAACTGAATACGGCCACTAAAATTTATTGTGGCTGTAAAAACGCCTTTGGCGCAGAGGTGAACTCCAACTGCTGTCCCATCTGCACCGGTATGCCGGGAACTTTACCTACGTTAAACGAGAAGGTGGTGGAGTATGCGGTAAAAATGGGGCATGCGCTTCACTGTAAAATCAACCCGGTCAGCAAGCAGGATAGGAAGAACTATTTTTATCCCGATCTGCCGAAGGCCTACCAGATTTCCCAGTTTGACATTCCGCTGTGCGAGAATGGATACCTGGATGTTATGGTTGACGAACAAGGCCATACCAAACGCATTGGCGTGACCCGTATCCACATAGAAGAGGACGCAGGCAAGCTTTTGCACGACGAAAGCTTTGCCGGAAGCCTGGTGGATTTTAACCGCTGCGGCGTACCGCTGATCGAGATTGTTTCCGAACCGGATATGCACAGTTCTGCCGAGGCAAAGGCTTATTTGGAAACGATCAAATCCATCCTGCAGTACATTGATATTTCCGACTGCAAAATGCAGGAGGGCTCTATCCGCTGTGACATTAACGTGTCGGTCTGCCGCCCGGGCGAGCCAATGGGAACCCGGTGTGAAATGAAGAATGTGAATACGTTCAGCGGAGCTGTCCGCGCCATTGAATATGAGGCCAACCGCCAGATCGAGATCCTGGAGGCTGGCGGCGAAATCTATCAGGAGACCCGCCGATGGGATGACGCCAAAGGGCAGAATTTTCTTTTGCGCAGCAAAGAGGATTCTCATGACTACCGCTACTTCCCGGAGCCGGATCTGCTGACGATTGTAATTGATGAGGAGAAGATCCAGCGGCTAAAGGACGAGCTGCCGGAGCTGCCAAACCAAAAAATGAAACGTTATATGGACAGCTATGGTCTGCCTTATTTTGATGCGAACCTGTTGACTGAAAATCCAGGCAAAGCCGAATTTTTTGAAAACTGCGTGGCCAGGAAAGCCTGTAAGACGAAAAATATTTCCAACTGGCTGCTGGGCGATGTTTCCAGGATTTTGAATGAAAAAAATCTAGTTCTGGCAGACACTTCCCTTACGCCGGAGAAACTGACCGATATGATATCCCTTATCGAAAAGGGAACGATTTCCGTTACCGCAGGCAAGACTGTGCTGGAAGAAATCATTTTTTCAGATAAAACGCCGGATCAGGTGGTAAAAGAGAAAGGCCTGGCCCAGATTTCGGATACCGGGGCGCTGTTGGCCATTGTCCAATCGGTTTTGGAAGCCAATCCCAAATCCATCGCAGACTACAAAGGCGGAAAGACTAATGTTATCGGCTTTTTAATCGGACAGTGTATGCGCCAGTCAAAAGGACAGGGAAATCCTTCTGTTTTAAAAGAGCTGATCGAAAAACAAATACAACAAAAGGATTAATAGAGGGCGCTTTTCTGCTTTTTGCAGGGAAGCGTTGCTTTTTATTGATCCAAAAGACGGAAAACTTTCAAATATTGATAAAATGCCTTGCGCATGATAAGAAGATAGGTGTATAATAAAATTCATATCGGGTAAGTCCGATGGTTCATCAAAATGAAGCGATAAGGTGGTCGACAAAATGGATATTATGGAACGATCCTTGCAAAAGCATGAAGAGTGGCACGGAAAAATTGAGATTATTTCCCGTGCGCCAATTCGTAATAAAGAAGACCTGTCTTTGGCTTATACTCCCGGTGTAGCGCGGCCTTGCCTGGAGATTCAGAAAGACGAGGAAAAATCCTTTGAGCTGACCCGGCGTGCGAATATCGTTGCAGTGGTTACAGATGGCACTGCCGTTTTGGGGCTGGGAGATATCGGACCGGCTGCGGCCATGCCCGTTATGGAAGGAAAATGTGCCTTGTTTAAAGAGTTTGGCGGGGTAGACGCTTTTCCAATCTGTATTGATTCCAAAGATGTAGATGAAATTGTCCGCACGGTTTCTTTGATTTCCAAAAGCTTTGGCGGTATCAATCTGGAGGACATCGCAGCGCCGCGCTGTTTTGAAATTGAAAAAAAGCTGAAGGAATGCTGTGATATCCCAGTGTTTCATGACGACCAGCATGGGACAGCGATTATCGTGGCGGCGGCGCTGCTGAATGCGATGAAGCTGACCGGACGGGAAATGGGAACGGCGCATATCGTAATCAACGGCGCCGGCGCAGCGGGTATTGCCATTGCCAAACTGCTTTTGCAGATGAATTTTGGCGATATCGTTTTATGTGATAAGCAGGGTGCTATTTATCGCGGAGCAGAATGGACAAATCCTGCGCAAAAAGAAATGGCTGAGTTGACCAATCGGGAAAATAAGCAGGGAACTTTAGCTGATATGCTCAAGGGGGCGGATGTGTTTATTGGAGTTTCCGCGCCCAATATTGTCAGCAGCGAAATGATCGCTTCTATGGCGGAACGTTCCATTGTATTTCCGATGGCCAATCCGGTTCCGGAAATCATGCCGGACGAAGCGAAAAAGGGCGGCGCCTATGTGATTGGAACCGGACGGTCTGACTTCCCAAACCAGATCAATAATGTTATGGCGTTCCCCGGCATTTTTAAAGGGGTTTTGCGGGTTCGTGCCCGGGATATCAGTGAATCGATGAAAATTGCCGCAGCATACGCGATTGCCGGCATCGTGGAAGAAACGGAATTATCGCCGGAATATATTCTTCCAAACCCCTTTCATGAGAAAGTGGCAGATGCCGTGGCGGACGCCGTGGCGGAAGATGCCATCCGGCACGGTTTGGCAAGGGTAAAATAACAGCCGATGGAGGGAGCCGATGGAGTATATTTATAAGCCGAAGGGCGTCTGTTCGAATTTGATTACGATTGAGTTGGATGGGGAAACCATTCGAAAAGTGGAGTTTGCAGGAGGTTGCAGCGGAAATGGCCGGGGGATTTCTCAGCTGGTCAAGGGGCGCAACGCAAAAGAGGTGATCCAGTCTCTGCGGGGTGTTCGTTGCGGTACGGGAAAGACTTCCTGCCCGGATCAGTTGTCGTTGGCGCTGGAGCAGGCGTTGGAGCAAGAAAAATAGCGAAAGAGGTAAGGAAAATGCTTTGGATTGCTTTTCTTCCCATTTTAAGTGTGGCTGCGCTGTACTGTTTACGGATTAAAAAAGGATCCTGTTTGCTGTTGGCGTCTACCGGGGATGATAGTGACATGAAAATCGTTCCGCCTTCTGGGATGGCGCCCTCGTTTGAGGATGCGGGTGAGAAGGCGGCGCAGGAATTTGTAATGCAGAAGGAAAACGGGAATATCGATAAGGCTTATGGATTGGGCAAGCGGATTGCGGATGTATTGCTGGAAGAAAACGGGCCAGTCCTGACGTTTTGTGAAGCAAGCCTGCAGCCGTTTGTCCGCCTCCAACGGAAAATCCTGTTTGCTTTTGCAGCGGATACGGTTCTAAATGCAGAACTGCCGTCTGTTTTAGCCGAGACAGCATCGCAGGAATTTTCTTTGCAGATTCAAAAAGCCGATCTGTTTCTTTATGAGAAGATCAATGATCCTAAGACATTATCCTATTACCTTCTTTGTGCAAAAAACAGCAGAGAAAGGTTCGAAAATATCGGCAAGGCGTTTGCACTTTTATGCGGAGAAGAAGGAAACGAACGCTTATGCCGTTTGGGAGATTGCTTATACGGTGAATACCGGCTCCTTTGCGAGACGATGATCAAAGAATCACAGTTTTCTTAAGAAAAGCAAAAAAGCCCGCGAAGTAGCGGGCTTTTTGCTGTTTCTGACAAAATTAATCGCAGCAGTACGGCGGTACATTACGGCCGCAGTTGCAGTTGTTATTGTAAGTGCTGCCGCCAAAGATGTTGCACAGGTCAAAATCGCAGTACAGAACATACAACAGGATTAAAGCCAGAACAATGATCCAGGTTTTGTTTTTGTTTTCACAGCAGGGCATGATAAAGCCTCCCTAAAAAATATTATCACCCTATCTTATGAAATCCGGAGGAGAAGTGTTCCCATCCGAATCCGCATAAAGCGGCGGGTGGCAACCAATAGTAAGATTGTCTGAAAGAAGTCTCCCATCAGGCAAATCATATATTGGTGTTGCTATATCATATGATGGGGCGGGAGGATGAGTTACATGTTTAAATTTTCTGGCTTTACCGGAAAAGCCAACGCCGCAGTAAATGCCGCTATTGCGCAGGCCTGTGTGCTGGGGCATACCTATGTGGGAAGCGAGCACTTGCTTCTGGGGCTGCTAGAGGAAGACAGCGGGATTGCCGGGAATATTCTGCATGGACGTGGTGCTGAGTGGGGAAAAATCCGACAAAAATTGATTGAAACGGTCGGACGCGGCATTAAAACCCAGATGTCGACCGAGAATTTCACACCGCGATGCAGGAGGATCTTGGAAAATTCTTTGACGGAAGCTCGCATGCTGGGACAGAATATCGCTGGAACAGAGCATATTTTACTATCATTGTTAAAAGAACGGGAAAGTTATGCAGTCCGTTTTTTGAACGCGTTGGGAATTGACTGCGACGGTATTTACCGTGACCTTATCGATCTCATAGGCAGTGAACTGGTAGAAAGCCTGTATTTAAAAGGGAAAAGGCAAAATGGAAAACAAAAATCAGCGCCATCCAAATGTCCCAATCTGGAAAAATACAGCCGGGATCTGACCCAATGGGCTAAAGAAGGAAAATTGGATCCCGTCATCGGACGAGAAGAGGAAATTTCTCGAACGCTGCAGATCCTCTCTCGCCGGACCAAAAACAATCCCTGTTTGATTGGAGAAGCCGGCGTTGGAAAAACAGCAGTGGTAGAGGGATTAGCGCAGCTGCTTTTAACCGATGATGTACCGGAAGAAATGCAGAATATGCGAATCCTGTCTTTAGATTTGACGAATATGATCGCCGGGACGAAATTCCGAGGAGAATTCGAAGAGAGGGTGCGGATCTGCCTACAGGAGGTTGTTGACGTAGGCAATATTATTTTATTTATTGACGAAATTCATACGATTATGGGGGCTGGGGCAGCAGAGGGTGCCATTGATGCGGCTAATATTTTAAAACCGCAGTTGGCGCGCGGTGAACTGCAGATCATCGGGGCCACCACGTTGGAGGAATATCGAAAGCACATTGAAAAGGATAGTGCATTGGCAAGGCGTTTTCAAAGCGTTGAGGTGCTGGAACCGACCGTAGAAAAGACTTTGGAGATTTTAAAGGGGTTGCGCCTGCGGTATGAAAGCTATCACAACGTGCAGATTGCAGATGATGCGTTGGAATCGGCTGTGGCACTGTCCGCACGGTATCTCCCGGATCGTTTTTTACCGGATAAGGCAATTGACCTGATGGATGAAGCGGCTTCCTGCGCACGATTAAACGCGAAAAAAGCATTGCCGCGCCCGGTACATCATTATGCGATGATACTGTCCGGAGAAGAAAAACGATCTTCCGGCGCAGAGACCTGGATTTCAGACAACTGGCCGAAGGATGCTGCAGAACAAAAACGGCAGACCGTTGTAGTATCCGCGCAGGATGTCGCACAGGTAACGGCGAAAATGACCGGGATACCAGCTGCGCAGTTGATGAAAGATCAAAATAAGCGGCTGCTGGAATTGGAAGATCGTCTGCATGAAAGGGTCGTCGGTCAGGATGAGGCTGTCGACGCTGTGGCAAAGGCCATTCGAAGGAGCCAGTCCGGTATCAATGACCCCAATCGGCCAATTGGTTCTTTTTTGTTTTTGGGACCTTCCGGCGTTGGAAAGACCGAACTTTGCAGAGCATTATCAGAAGCGCTCTTTGCCAGAGAAGATGCCATGATCCGGATTGACATGTCGGAATACATGGAGAAACACGCGGTATCACGGTTAATCGGTACGCCCCCCGGTTATGTGGGCTATGAAGATGGGGGACAGTTGACAGAAAAAGTGCGGCGGAACCCTTATTCTGTCGTGTTGTTCGATGAAGTGGAAAAGGCGCATCCGGATATTTTCCATCTCCTTTTACAGGTGCTGGATGAAGGGTATTTGACCGATTCTACCGGACGACGGGTCAATTTTAAAAATTGCGTTATTATTATGACTTCCAATATCGGGGCTCAGAAAATTGCTCAGCAAAAAAATCTGGGCTTCGGGACTGGCAGTGTCCAGGAACAGAATATGAAGCGGGAAGTACAAAAAGAACTGAAAGAGTATTTTCGCCCGGAATTTTTAAACCGAATGGATGAAATATTGTTTTTTCAATATTTGACACGGCCCCAGTTGGAACAGATAGGCTCCAGAATGATCGGACAGCTGCAGAGTCGCTTAAAAGAAATCGGGGTGGACGCAACGATTGATTCGCAGGCAGTGACCTATTTATTAAAACAAAAGGAATTCGATCCGGCAGAAGGCGCCCGCCCTCTAAAAAGTGCGATCCGCAGGCAAATCGAAGATCCTCTGGCACAGCAATATCTGACTGGTTCTTTTTCCAGGGGAGACACGATCTTCTGCGAATTGGGAAAGGAACTGACCATCCACAAAATTATTTCATAAGCCTTTGCAAACCGAACTCTCTGTGCTATAATCCATTTATACCCTTCGGTTCAAAAGCATCCTGTGCCCTGCAAGAATATTACGCTTGACTTTTGCGGCGCGGTGGATGATCCTGCCGAATGGGCGGAAGGCTACAAATAAGAGAAGCGTGTTGAAACAGATAGGGGAAAGACAGATGGATGCGAAAAAATATACCGTAGAAACGGTTGTGAATGAAGAAAATACAGCTTTGGCCGTCGGTAGCGGAGATATGGAGGTTTTTGCCACCCCCATGATGATCGCTTTGATGGAAAATGCAGCTGCTGCATGCATTGCGGAACAGATAGGCGAAGAAAATACCTCGGTAGGAACAATGATTTCGGTCAGCCATGTATCCGCAACGCCTATCGGAATGAAGGTTAAGGCCACGGCAGAGCTTGTTAATGTGGAAGGCAGAAGATATGAGTTTAAAGTGATGGCAGAGGATGAGCGGGGCCTGATTGGAGAGGGAACCCATAGCCGGGTATCTGTAAACCGGGAGAAATTTTACAACAAAACGTATCAAAAATGATAAAAGGCTTCTTTCGATTCGAAAGAAGCCTTTTTGACAAGAAGATTTATGCGTTGGCTGACACTTTCTGCGGCCGGCGCAGCGTTTTGGGGTCAATCGCTAAGCACAGCACCAGGATAATACCAGCGGTCAAAATCATGTTGGGAATCATGTAACCGCCGTTATATGTCAAAGAATACAGCCAAACAGGCTGGCCTTCCGGCGCGGAGGAACCCCAGATCAGGATGCCGGACAAAAAGCTGCATATAAAGCGGATAAAGGTCACGATCAACGCACCAACAGTATATCCGACCAGCTTATTTGAAAAAGGCTTGGCAAACAGATCCGCCGAACCCAAAACAGTAAAGGCGATTACATAGTCCAGAAGGATGCACAGAGTAAAAGCCAGAATAGTGCCGGCAGGCGGAGCATAAAATCCGGTAATCATCTGCACGATACAGTAGGCAAAGCCAGTCAGAAGGCCCCATTTGGCGCCATGCCGATAAGAAAGGAATACAATCGGCACCATAGAGACTGAAACGGAACCGCCGTTGGGCCATTTGGGAAGGGGCAGAATGTCCAGGACCACTGCGAGGGCGATCATCAGGGCGCATTCAACCAGGATGCGGGTTTTGCTTGTTTTTTGCATATAGGTCATCTCCTCAAAAATTTACAAAAAAACGCTGCGTGGATAAAACCACACAACGCGCATTTCCGTTCCTACGCTGGCATTATCCAGATCAGGTTATGGGTTTCGGATATGCTTTATCCGCTCTCAGCCGCGAGCACGCAGCACCCCGTTATTCGATTTCCCGCAACGTTTGATTGCGTCTTTATTATACTTGTCCGTTAAAAAAAGTCAAGAGTTCGGGCGCTTTTGCGAAAGAGGACATATATTTTTGGAAGTCTCGACAAATCGCCTTACCAGTTTGATCGGGATTCTGTCAAATAAATTTTGTATTTTTCTTCTTTTTTGAAGTGGAGCCACAGCGCTTCTCGTTTGTATTTTTGAAAGCAGCGATAAAGGCGGTGATGCAGAGGAAATGACGGATGAAAAATTTAAGGATCTGGTGATACAGTATGAAAAACTGGTTTTTACCGTTTGCTATCAGCTGGTCCATGATTATCATGAGTCGCAAAACCTCACGCAGGAAACCTTTCTTGCCGCTTACCGCCACATTGATACGTATCAGGGAGAAAATTATAAGCCTTGGCTGATTCGAATTGCCAGCAATAAGGCGAAGGATTATCTAAAAAGCGCATATGCCCGCCGGGTTCAGCTGGATTATGATTCTGTCGGCGAACAGATGATTGATATGCGAGCCGGGCCGGACGACGCTTATATCCAAAAAGAAACTTCCGCTGCCATTTTACAGGCGATCCAAAGCCTGAAGGAACCCTATCAAAAAGTAGTGTCGATGTACTTTTTGGAAGAAAAGTCAACAGAGGAAATAGCAAAAATACTGGGCCGTCCGGTTAAGACGGTTCAAACGCAGATCTATCGGGGGAAATTTCTTCTTCGAGAAATGCTCAAAGAAACGGTTGGAAAGGAGAGAGGCTCATAATGTTGGATTTGTTTGATCAAAACGGACATTTGACCGACGAAGCTTTGCAGGCGCTGATACGGGAAGAAGATCTGGATGAGCTGCAACGGCTGGAAATTTCCGAGCATCTTTCTTTTTGCGATGCATGCACAGCCCGCTACACGGATCTTTTATGCGACGATGTTTTGCAGTCGCCGCCTGTACCGCTGTACGGCGAGATTATGAAAAAGGTCCGAAAAAAAGAACGGAGATTGTTTTTACGCCGTCTTACTACGGTTTCTGCTGCGGCCTGCCTTGCACTGGTTTTCTGGTGGAGCGGGGTTTTCACTTTTCCCAGCAAAGGGATCGACAGAAGTCAGCGGCCGGAACAAACTGTACAGACAAGTTTGGAAGAGCAAAAGCCTTCCAGTCTGGAAGGAATTCGTACCAGGCTGCAGCATTTCACATCCAGCTTTGGGGAATGGACTCAAAGTTTCTTAGAGCCGTTTGATAAAGCATCTTCCAAAACCTATGAAAAGGAGAATTCGCATGGAGAGAAATAAATTTTTGGTGTTCTGTTTTGCATTTGTCCCAGGGGCAGGACAAATGTATCTGGGGATGATGAAAAAAGGGCTTGTCATCATGGGTGCTTTCTGGGCGGTGATCGCCATAGCGGTTATGCTCAATTTAGGAGTTCTCTTCGTATTTTTGCCCATCATTTGGTTTTATGCTTTCTTTGATACCTTCAACAGCGCCCGCTACCATGCAGATCAGCGCCTACAGATGGACTACAAATTCTGGGAGGATTTGAAACGGGGAGGCTGGACGCCGAAGGTCGGAGATAAAATTTCCAGCAAAGCGCCGAAATTTCTGGGATTGGGCTGTATCCTCCTTGGAATTTATTCTTTATATGAAACGGTGCTGGTACCGCTGTTTTGGAGATTTAACCTGCCGGATTGGATTTATTTTATCCTCGACCGCATTCCAAGCCTGATCGTGGCCTGTGCGGTTATCGGCCTTGGCGTATATCTGCTGAACCGGGGAAAAACGCCGAAAGAAACAGAAGATTTTGTAGAATACCAGGAGGGACATCATGAATAATTTGGGATCGGAAACGGAAATGACCACAGGAGAAAACACAGAAAATACTTTGGAAACAGCATCTGCAAAGTTTGGTTCGGCAGAGCAGCCTCCGGTACAGCCGCCAAGATATCCACAGCCGCCTCGCTATCCGGTGCCGCCTGTTCCTCCTCAGCGGTCTCAAGGCCGCCGGGTGGGGACGATCACCATGGCCTGTGCGCTTATCGCGGTCGGTATACTGCTGATTATCGGCACGTTTAACCAGTCGATCAGCTTTTTGCTGATGGCAAGGCTGGCACCGGTTATTCTGATTGTTTTAGGCATAGAGATTATATTTCGTTATTTTGTTTCAAAAGGAGAAAAGCTTCGATACGATTTTCTCAGCGGATTTGTTTGCTTTATTCTCATTGTTGGGAGTTTAGGTATGGCAGCTATTCCGGAGATATGGAACAACTGGGGGCCTCATAGGGAAATTTTGCAGGAGACTTTGCGTGCTGAGGCCAATCAGGTTTGCGCCAGGGCGCTGAAAGATGAAACGAGCGTAAGCAGCATGGACATTTCCATCCAGTTGCATCACAGTGATCTTCCGGAAGAAATGACGTTGGAGGATCTGAGGGCGGCAGATTTTGTCCGGGCGGATTTAAAGATTTTAAATTCCTTTACAAATGAAGAAGAATTTGTAAAGGCGGCACAGCCGATCCTGAAAAAAATGGCTGATACGGGTATACCATTTGACTACATTAGCCTTATGACCCCTTCCGTGGAGATGCGCTATGGTTATAGTTTGGACGTGGAAGATAGTTTGGGGTATGACTTGACCGTCGAGCAGCTGTTGGATAATGTGTCCGTTTATTATAACGGAAACGTAGAAGAGAATGCGGATTATGAAGAAATGGAAGCGTTTGCAGAGAATTATTTGGAGCAATTCCACACGTTTGTAGAACAGTATGCAGAAGCGATGCCGGAAGAATATCCTGCGCGGTGCCGGGCGTTTGCCAGCCATTTTCAAGAACAAT
Organism: uncultured Oscillospiraceae bacterium; assembly: GCA_904397845.1. Taxonomy (GTDB): domain Bacteria; phylum Bacillota; class Clostridia; order Oscillospirales; family Ruminococcaceae; genus UBA3818. The sequence goes on along the minus strand of CAJFOX010000011.1, from coordinate 40,389 downwards.
TCAATGCTTTTTTAAGCGGGGAGGAAGTTGTTTTTCCACAGTCGGATACTCCGGATGTAATACCTGAAGCTCCAGATGCCCCTGAGGCTCCCGAGACGCCAACTGCACCGGATGTTGCCTCTTCCAGCAACGAAGCAGCATAAAAGATCTTCGTTTATCAATGGTTCTACAAGCTGTGGAACCATTGATTTTTTATGTTTACGAGAAAAGCTAAATACAAAAAATGAGCGTTCAGATCTATTTGTCTGAACGCTCATAAAACCAAAGCTGACGATTAATATTTCATGCCCAGCTCAATCGCACGCAGATTGGCTTCAATCAAATGGCGCTTTCTGGGTGGAACACATTTATCGATTGCTTTTTTAACTGCCTCGAAATCGGCAAACTGCGTATATTTAAAAATGGTGCCAATCAAAATAATGTTAGCCAGACCCTGTAAATCGTTTTCGCTGGCCAGGGCAGTGGCAGGAACATAAATTGGCGTAATGTCCGTGCGCTCCGTCTTTTTATCCACCAGGGTACTGTCAATAACAGCAATACCGCCAGGGACAACCGTATTGATAAATTTGTCAAAAGACTGCAAGTTCATTGCCATCAAAATATCCGGAGACAGGACCAGCGGGGAACCGATGGGTTCGTCGGAGATACAGACGCTGCAGTTTGCTGTGCCGCCGCGCATTTCCGGGCCATACGAGGGAAGCCAGGAGACCTCTTTTCCATCCATCAGCCCGGAATAGGCGATTACCTTGCCGGAAAACAAAATACCCTGACCGCCGAATCCGGCGAGTAAAAAGTTTTTCAGTGCCATTACTTTTCGCCTCCCGTTATGTCTTTATAAACGCCCAAAGGATAATAGGGAATCATATTATCCCGCAGCCAATCCAGCGCTTCAGCCGGTGTCATCCCCCAGTTGGTGGGGCAGGAGGAAAGCACTTCTACAATAGAAAAGCCTTTTTTATTTATCTGGTTTTCGAAGGCTTTTTTAATCGCCGCTCTCGCCTTGCGGATATTGGGCACACTGTCCACTGAAACGCGTTCCGCATAAGCGACTCCGTCAAGGGTGGAGAGCATTTCACAAACCCGAACAGGATATCCAGCGACAGATGTATCGCGCCCATAAGGGGTGGTCTGCGTCACCTGCCCGGGAAGGCTGGTAGGGGCCATCTGACCGCCGGTCATACCGTAAATCGCGTTGTTTACAAAAATAACGGTGATATTCTCCCCGCGGGTAGCAGAATGGACAGTCTCGGCAGTGCCAATAGCAGCTAAGTCGCCATCGCCTTGATACGTAAAGATGATATTGTCCGGAAGTGCTCTCTTTAATCCGGTTGCCACAGCCGGTGCACGTCCATGGGGGGCCTCCACCATATCGCAGGTAAAATAATTATATGCCATGACAGCACAACCAACCGGCGCAACGCCAACGGTTTTTCCTTCAATGCCCAGTTCCTCAATAGCCTGTGCCACTAAGGTATGGATGATGCCATGGGTACAGCCGGGGCAGTAATGAAGCGTCGCGTCGGTTAGGGTTTTCGGCTTTTCAAATACGACTGCCATTATTTTGCACCTCCCATGATTTTTTGGATTTCTCCCAGCACTTCTGCCGGGGAGGGGATGATGCCGCCAGTGCGGCCGAAAAAGAAAACGGGTTTTTCTCCGTTGACGGCTAAACGAACATCGTCTACCATTTGCCCCATGTTCATTTCTACACTCAAAAAGCAATCAGCTGTTTTGGCGGCTTTCCGGATTACCTTTTCCGGGAACGGCCACAGGGTAATCGGGCGGATCATGCCAGCCTTAATGCCCATGGCACGGGCGCTGTTGACGGCGCTTTTTACGATACGGGCAGTAGCGCCGAAGCTAACCAGCACAATTTCTGCATCCTCCACCAGGTATTCCTCGGCCATCGGCTCTTTTTCCTTGATGATTTCATAACGCTTAAAACGCTCCACAACTTTTTGTTCCAGCTCGTTAGGATCCAGGTAAAGGGAATTGGTGATATTGTGGGGGCGTTTATTTTGATGGCCTGTGGTAGCCCAGGGCTTTTCAATTTGATGATCCGCTTCTTTTTCCGGAAATTCTACTGGCTCCATCATTTGTCCCAGCATACCGTCTGCCAAAATCATGGATGGCATCCGATATTCATCTGCTTTATCATAGGCGGTATACACCAGATCCACCATTTCCTGAATAGTAGCAGGTGCAAATACCAAAATATGAAAATCGCCGTGGCCAGTAGCGCGGGTGGCCTGCCAGTAGTCGGCCTGGGAAGGCTGAATGCCGCCTAACCCGGGGCCGCCCCGCTGCACATTGATAATCAGACAGGGCAGATCGGAACCAGCTATGTAAGAAATACCTTCTGTTTTCAAAGAGATTCCGGGAGAAGAAGAGGATGTCATTACTCGAACACCCGCAGAAGCTGCACCCAGCACCATATTAATGGCAGCAACCTCCGACTCGGCCTGTAAATAAGTTCCGCCGATCTTCGGCATTCTTTTTGCCATGTATGCGGCAACCTCGGTTTGCGGGGTAATTGGATAACCGAAGAAATGACGGCATCCGCTTTTGATTGCGGCTTCTGCCAGTGCTTCGTTTCCTTTCATTAGTACGCGTTCAGCCAAAATATTTCACTACCTTTCCACTTTGATGGCACAATCGGGACACATGGTTGCACACATTGCGCATCCAATGCACAGGCTCATATCAGAAACCTTCGCCGGATGATATCCTTTTGCATTCAGGATATCATGTGCTAAAACGACGATTTTTTTCGGGCATACCGTTGTGCAAAGGCCGCAGCCTTTGCAGACATTTTCCGAAATCGTTACCTTCGCCATTGCGATCCTCCTTACTCTTTGACTGACAAAAAACCGATAAACGGTTGATTGGCACCATTCTTTTATTTTTCCCATGGGGGAAGGACGTAAATATCTACCGGATAAACCAGTTTTTCTGTCAATGAAGCTGCAAGGTCCCGTCGTACTGCGTTTGCGGTTATGGGAACGCCTGCCAGGGCGGCCACCTCCGCGCCGTATTCCATTGCGTTTGTGATATCCTGTATAGTGGTCTGGCTGCCCAGGTTTGAATTATTCACGATACCAGTTACAGGAATCCGCGCAGTTGTTTCGATTTCCCGAAGAATTTCCAGCGCTTCCTGGGGATGTCGGGTCAAATAGCGGTAACAGTTTACAACGTACAGCATATCAAATTCTTCCTGCTGGATCAAATGGGAATACCGCCCCAACGCTGCAGCTCCGGCATCGTCGCCGCCTACATCAAAAATAATATACCGTCCGTCATCTTTATTAAATACCGAATAAATGTCGGCGCCTAAAGCGGGGATATCCAAATTGGTGTTTGCGTACACAGGGCAAATCATTTCAATCCCCATTTCGGTCAGTTGTTCTTTAAAATCAGCAGAGCGAAAATAGGGGTTTACAATATCCAAATCGACCAGTACGACGCTTTTCCCCTTGCGGCAAAGATCAACAGCCAGATTTACCGCAAAATTTGTTTTGCCGCTGCCATAATGTCCAGTGACAATGGTAATTCGTTTCATAGAATCAATCATCCAACTCCTCCCTTCCGCCGGCTTGTGATGGTTCTCCGTATATTCTGCTACATTATTATTTGCACGCCATGATGTTGCGAAAGTTTTCCTTGCAATATTTTGCGGGGTGCTGATCTCTTATGCAACGAGAAGCAGCCTGAGGTATTTATTTTTATAGTATAGCACTTTTTAACACTTTACACAATCAGAGCATCATCGTTACAATTCATTATTTTCTGGAAAAAAGAATTGAAAAAATTAGATTAATTGTCGAAAGTGAAGAGAAGGAGAATGTTTTTTATGATAGGCTGCCGTTGCTTTGAGAGAAAATTGGCCTTGGTGCCATTGACCTGCGCGAGGAAGGAATATGTCCGCAGTGACTGCGGGATGCGTCTTGAACAATGCCAAATTGTCGAAAAAGCCATGTCTGTTTGGCGATTCCATGGAAGAAGTCGAGGAAAAATCAAGAGCTGTAATACATATTTTCTGCAAAAATTCCATACCCCTTTGTCGGATCGTTTACAAAGACATGGGTGACTGCGCCGACCAGCTTTCCGTCCTGGATAATAGGGCTGCCGCTCATCCCTTGGATGATTCCTCCGGTTTTCTCCAGAAGAACAGGATCTGTAATGCGTATGATCATATTTTTAGTAGGGTTATTTTGGCTAAAGGAAATCTTGTCAATAACGATGTCAAAAAGCTGAGGCGTATTGCCGGAAATTGTTGTCAGAATCTGGGCGGCCCCTTCTTTGACCTCCTGGCGAAAAGCCATGGGAAGCTCGTAAGGGTTTGTATAATCAAAAAATAATTTGCCGAAAACACCGGTTTCCTGATTGGCTGTCAGTTCTCCTAAAAGGGTATCTTCATGAAAAACCCCTCGCAGTTCCCCAGGGGTTCCCGGTTTTCCTTTCACAATATCGTTGATGGTGACATCAACGATTTCTCCGCTCATTAAAGGCATCAGTTCTCCGGTATCCACGTCGCATACGCCATGCCCCAGTCCAGCAAAGGTCTGGTTGGAAAAATCACAATAGGTAAGCGTTCCGATGCCGGCGGTGGAATCCCGCACCCAAATCCCGATGCGGTAGGTTGTGCCGGCATGACTCTGCAGCGGTGTTAAAAAGGTGGTTTTATATTCTCCATCCCGCCGATAGGTGCATTCTATCTGCTTACCGCCGGAATTAGAAATGATTCTGGACACATCTTCGTTGGAATACACCTGCTGCCCGTCCAGCGTGCATAGGATATCACCGATTTCCAAACCCGCATCCTTTGCCGGATTGGCAGACCCCATGTCCGTTTCCAAATTGCTCATTCCAACCACCAGTACGCCGTCAGTGAACATTTTAATGCCAAAGGGAGTGCCGCAGGGTGCCAGCATGACGGTGGAGGTCTGCTGAACGGTCACAGTCTTTACGGGGAAAATACCAAATAGTTTTAGGTTCCGTATCTCAGTATTGGATCTTGCGCTGGACACCTGGGTGCCGGCCGCAGATGTTGGCAGTTCGTCGGCCTGCACATAAGGCTGAGAAGCGATAGAAAACAAGGAAAGATCCCCTCCGCGGTAAAGATCAGGCAATGTATGATCAAAATAGCCGATGGCGCCGAAAAGAGGGATGGTCAGGCTCAAAAGGGAAACGCTAAGTATGTGAAAAAATTTTTTGCATTTTCCCAAGATCATCAACTCCTTTTTTTAAATAGGTGCGGATGCCAGGACAAATGCGTTTTTGAAAAGGCCCGCCTTATTAAAATTTCCTTGTGCCGCTCCATTTATGAAAGGCAAAATAAGCATTGCCACATTGGCGGGATTTGTGGTATAATGTCAACATCATTTGCAGAGATTTTTTTGGTAAAAAATCTCAAAAAACAGGAGGCTGGCTCGGCTGGCCCTTTTTACTGAAAGGGCTTTTTATCCGGGGAACCGGAAAGAAAAGGCTGCCTACCAGCAGGAATCAATGGAGGAATAGAGTATGAAGACGAATTATGAAAGTCCCTTCAGCACTCGTTATGCCAGTAAGGAGATGCAGTTTCTGTTTTCCGCAGAGTTTAAATTCAAAACCTGGCGCCGCTTGTGGATTGCGTTGGCCAAAGCGGAAAAAGAATTGGGACTGGACATTACCGATGAACAGATCGCCGAGCTGGAAGCGCATAAAGACGACATCAATTACGAAGTGGCGGAAGCACGGGAAAAAGAAGTGCGCCATGATGTGATGAGCCACGTTTATGCTTACGGGGTTCAGTGTCCCAAGGCAAAAGGGATCATCCATTTGGGAGCAACCTCCTGTTATGTAGGAGACAATACCGATATCGTGACCATGCGCGAAGCGATGAAAGTGGTCAAAAGAAAGCTTTTAAATGTAATTGCGCTGCTTTCCGATTTTGCGTTGCAGTATAAAGATATGCCGGCGCTGGCTTACACCCATTTGCAGCCAGCCCAGCTGACGACAGTGGGAAAACGGGCTACCTTGTGGATAAACGAGCTGTTGATGGATCTGGAAGAGGTAGAATACCGGTTAGAGAATTTCCGCCTGTTGGGCTCCAAAGGAACTACCGGCACGCAGGCCAGTTTCGTAGAACTGTTTGACGGCGATTCGCAGAAAATTAAGAAGTTGGATCAGCTTATCGCCGCGTCCATGGGATTTGATAAAGTGGTTCCTGTATCCGGCCAGACCTATTCCCGAAAGGTGGACGCACAGGTTCTGAATACGCTGGGAGGTATTGCACAAAGCGCCAGCAAATTCGCCAACGACCTGCGGATCCTGCAAAATTTCAAGGAGATGGAGGAACCCTTTGAAGCGCATCAGATTGGTTCTTCCGCTATGCCTTATAAGCGCAATCCCATGCGTTGTGAACGGATTTGTGCTCTGGCCCGTTATGTGATCGTTGATACGCTGAATCCGGCGTTTACCGCGGCGACGCAGTGGTTTGAACGCACACTAGATGATTCAGCCAATAAAAGAATTTCGATTGCAGAAGGCTTTTTGGCAGTGGACTCTATTTTGAATATCATGATTAATGTTTGCGACGGGCTGGTAGTTTATCCAAAAGTAATTGAGCAGCGGATCATGCGGGAGTTGCCTTTTATGGCCACAGAAAATATCATGATGAGTGCGGTGAAAAAAGGTGGGGACCGTCAGCAGCTGCATGAAAAACTGCGGGTACATGCATTGGCCGCCGCCAAGCGGGTGAAAGAAGAGGGCTTGGAAAACGACATGATCGACCGTATTTGTGCAGATCCTGCGTTCCATATTACAAAAGAGGAAATTGCAGGCGTACTGAAACCGATTCATTATGTGGGCCGCAGCGTGGAACAAACCGAGGAATTCATCCGTGATGTGATTGGGCCAATTTTGGAAAAAAATAAAGAGGTTTTGGGTGAAAAGGTGCAGCTAAGCGTTTGATTCTCATGCTTGGAGCGGGACGGCCCCTTGATACGGGTTTTGCTTTGCTTGCCTGCCCAGATGGATTTTGAGGAAGGGCCAGATTCTTTGTTGACTTTTAACAGTTTTTCACCTATAATCAACTTCATGAATGCCAGTTTCGGACGGGCGTGTACTGTATCCCTGGAGTGAAACCGGGCATAGAAGAACATTGGAGGATTGCACATGAAACGAGTTGGAAAACCAGTATTTTTCATCGTTGTAGTATTGATTGCAGTCCTTACTTATTTGTCTTTTTTTGGAGTCACGTCATATTATGGAGATGTGGAAAAGACGATAATTAAGGGCGCGGATGATATCCGGTGGGGAATTGATATCCGAGGCGGCGTAGACGTTACGTTCTGTGCACCGGCGGACATCGACCCGACAGAAGAGCAGATGGCGGCTGCAGAGTCTATTATCAAACTGCGCCTGGTCAACCAGAATATCACGGATTATGAGGTATACACGGATTTGAATAAAAATCGTGTTATTGTCCGTTTCCCGTGGAAGGAAGATGAAACTGATTTTGACCCGGAAAAGGCGGTTGCCGAGCTGGGGGAGACTGCGCTGCTGACTTTCCGCGAGGGGTATGAAGTGGACAGCGAAGGAAAACCTACCGGCACCACAGCGGAAAAGGTCATTCTGACCGGCAGTGATGTGGAAAAGGCGTCGGTCGGCTTGGACGAAAACAATCAATATGTGGTTTTATTGGAACTGAAAGAGTCCGGCGTTACCGCTTTTTCCGAAGCAACCGGACGCCTGGCCGGGACAGATACTCCGATTTCCATTTGGATGGATGAGGAAGTAATTTCTTATCCGACGGTAAGTACGCAAATTACCGACGGCGCGGCGAGTATCTCGGGTAACTTTACTCTGGAATCCGCTACGGATCTGGCCAATAAGATCAATGGCGGTGCATTGCCGTTTAAACTGGAAATTGAAAATTTCCGTTCTATTTCAGCAACTTTGGGTATGGGTGCAAAGGATGCGATGGTCTTGGCTGGTTCAATTGCATTTGCCTTAGTTGCAATCTTTGTTATTGTTTTTTACCGGTTGCCTGGCGTAGTGGCGGCAATTGCGTTATTAGGCCAGCTGACAGGCAGCATTATGGCAATCACCGGATTTTTCGCTACGATCCCCAGCTTTACGCTGACTTTGCCCGGTATAGCGGGTATCATCCTTTCGTTAGGCGTTGGTGTTGACGCAAATATCATTACGGCCGAGAGAATCAAGGAAGAACTCAAAGCGGGCAAGTCCCTGGATAACGCCTTGAATATGGGATATCAACGCGGATTTTCCGCAATTTTTGACGGGAACATTACCGTTATCTTTGTCGCCGTGATTTTGATGGGCGCATTTGGACCAACAGACGGCATCTTTGCAACACTTCTCTCTCCTGTCTTTTTTGCGTTTGGAGCTTCCACTGCCGGTAACATCTATTCGTTCGGATACACATTGCTTGTCGGTATTATTATGAACTTTATTATGGGTGTCACCGCTTCCAGACTGATGCTGAAATCCCTTTCGAGGTTCAAGCCCTTCCGCAAAGCATGGCTGTACGGAGGTGACAAATAATGATCAATTTTGTTAAAAAAAGCAAATGGTTTTATTCCATTGCCGCAGTTTGCATGGTTGTCATTTTGGGAACGGCGATTCTTTTTGGGGTTCCGATGGATATTCAGTTTAAAGGCGGTTCCATGATTACCTATTCATATACGGGAGAGCTTTCTTCTTCTGCAGTAGAAGATGTTGCACAGAGCGTCGTCGGTAATGTAAGCGTGCAGGAGTCTCAGGATGTGTCCAGCGGCGTTAATTCTGTTGTGATCACGGTGGCGGGCTCTGGTAGCCTGACCAATGAAATGCATGAGCAGCTAACACAGGCTATGGAAGAAAATTTTCCGGAAAATAATATTAAGATCGAGGAAACGGATAATGTTGATCCGACGATGGGAAGGGAGTTTTTTACCAAGTGCTTGGTGGCTATTGCATTGGCCTCCCTTTTGATGGTCATTTATATTGCATTTCGTTTCCGCAAGATCGGTGGATGGCCTGCAGGTGCCATGTGTGTAATTGCGCTGGTTCATGATGTAATCTGGGTATTTGCTGCATTTTTGTTTTTACGCATTCCGCTTAATGATAATTTCATCGCGGCAACTTTGACCATTTTAGGATATTCCATTAATAATACGATTGTTATTTATGATCGGGTTCGTGAAAACAAACGGCTTTTGGGCGGATCCACTCCTTTGGACCAATTGGTTAATGTCAGCATTAACCAGACGCTGAAGAGGAATACGATGACGACGATTGCTACCATGATCGCGTTGATCACGCTTTGTGTTGTGGCAGTAGTATACCAGCTGGATTCCATTCTTTCTTTTGCATTTCCGATGATTGTTGGTGTGACCGCAGGATTCTTTTCTTCTGTTTGCCTGGCGCCAGAGTTGTGGGTGTCATGGAAAGAAAGAAAAAGTGCGCGGCCGAAAAAAGCTTCATAATTTTTGTCGCCATAATGCTCTCAAGTTTCAACTTGAGAGCATTATTTTTGCAAAAGAAAAAAACTTTGTTGGTAAAGGGCCTTTTGGGGTATACGGAAACCGCATTTTGCCTTATTAGCATAAACCGTTTCCAATACAAATCCAGCTGACAATTAAAAATATTAGGAAATGTCGGCAATTCAATGTTCTTTAATCAAAAAAAGAGATTGTAATATTTTTAAAAATATGCTATGATAAATTTGATTTGGATATTTTTTAAAAATTGACAAATTGCCACGAAATATGGCGGATTTTTGCAAAAAATGCCTGTATTTTGAGAGTGTTTCCATATTTTGGTTTGATCCTTTTCATTGTAAAATGAAAAGATTAAATGTTTTTAAGAAGCAATAGTGGAGGAAAGGAGGTACGAAAAATGTCAAATCTTTTTGTTTTAGGTTTGGGTCTTGCTACTGTCTTTGCCGGTTTGATTTGCATTATTATTATTTGCAAATTAATGAGCGCTATTTGCTCTAGATTTGATCAAAATCCAACACAACCGGCGGTTGCTGCTCCGGCCGCTGCACCTGTCGTATCAGCTGAAGCGCCTATTCCTAACCGGCAGGAATTGATTGCCGCTGTCTCCGCCGCAATTGCCGAAGAGGCGGGTACGGATATTTCAAAAATCCGCATTCTTTCTGTTCGAAGAACAACACAGCCGGCAACCGCGGTTCCTGTTGTGCCAGCCGGAACATTTATCCCCAATCGACAGGAGTTTATTGCCGCTGTCTCTGCCGTAATCGCCGAAAAGATGGGTGCGGATGTTTCTAAAATTCGCATTCTTTCTGTTCAAAAAATTTAACAACTCAATTCAGAGGAGAGGTCATTAATTATGAAAAAGTATCGCGTAAACGTAAATGGAACCGATTATGAAATTACCTTGGAAGAAGTGACTGGGGCCGAAGCCTCTAAACCGTCAGCTCCCGTGGCTCAGCCTGCCCCTGCAGCGGCTCCTGCTCCGGCAGAAGCCCCCGCCGCTCCTGCCGCTACAGCTGCTCCCGCAGGCGGAGAGCAGATTCTTAGCCCGATGCCTGGCAACATTTTGAACGTCAATGTTAAAGTTGGCGATGCTGTAAAAAAAGGACAGGTTCTACTGATTCTGGAAGCCATGAAGATGGAAAATGAGATCATGGCTCCCAAAGACGGAACGATCACCTCCGTGAATGTTCAGAATGGTTCTACTGTCGAAAGCGGCGCACTCCTTGTAACCATTGGTTAAATTCCTTTAATTTTTGAGAGGAGTGTGAAAACGCGTGGAGGCAATTTTAGATTTTTTGCGCCAGACCGGCTTCTATCTTCTTGGCTCGGATCCCAAAGTTCTGATCATGATTGCAATTGCTTGTGTGTTGCTGTATTTAGCAATTAAAAAAGGGTTTGAGCCGCTGTTGCTTTTGCCGATTGCTTTCGGCATGCTGCTGACTAATCTGCCAGGCGCGGAGATGTACCATGCGGATTTTTTTGCTGGCGGTCATGTGGATTGGGCTCAGATCGCGGCTGGTAATGCAGGCTTGATCGATATTTTGTATCTAGGCGTCAAATTGGGCGTTTATCCTTGCCTGATTTTTATTGGCGTAGGTGCTATGACGGACTTTGCGCCGCTGATTGCCAATCCCAAAAGCTTGCTGCTTGGTGCCGCCGCTCAATTAGGTATTTTTGTTACTTTCATTGGGATGCGGTATATGGGGTTTACAGAAGCGGAAGCTGCGTCTGTTGGAATCATCGGCGGAGCCGATGGTCCCACCGCGATATATGTCGCGACCCGTCTTGCCCCTGAATTGTTGGGGCCAATTGCGGTTGCAGCATATTCCTATATGGCCCTGGTCCCGGTCATTCAGCCGCCGATTATGCGTGCTTTGACGACGAAAAAAGAGCGCGAAATCGAAATGAAGCAGCTGCGTTCTGTGAAAAAGATTGAGAAAATCGTTTTCCCCATCGTAGTTACTGTTTTTGTGGCGCTTCTGGTTCCTTCTGCCGGTGCGTTGGTTGGCTCTTTAATGTTGGGAAATTTGATGCGTGAATGCGGCGTTGTGGAGCGGCTGAGCAAAACCGTTCAGAATGAGTTGATGAACATTGTGACAGTTATGCTGGGTATTTCCGTTGGTGCAACGGCTACTGCTGAGAACTTTCTTAACCTGAAAACGTTGGCGATTCTGGCCATGGGCATTGTGGCCTTTGGTTTTGGTACTGCCGGCGGCGTTCTTCTTGCCAAATTCATGAACCTGTTCGTGAAAGAGAAGATCAACCCTCTGATTGGTTCTGCTGGTGTTTCCGCCGTTCCAATGGCGGCCCGTGTTTCCAATGTGGAGGGACAGAAAGCAAAGCCCGGCAACTTCCTGCTGATGCATGCTATGGGGCCTAATGTTGCCGGTGTAATCGGTTCCGCAATTGCTGCCGGTGTATTTATGGCGCTGTTTGGCGCGAAATAAGGAGGGAATAGTATGGCGAAAAATCCGCTGAAAATTACAGATACGATTTTGCGTGACGCCCATCAGTCCCAGGCCGCAACCCGTATGCGTTTGGAGGATATGCTTCCTGCATGCGAATTGTTGGACAACATGGGATATTGGTCTTTGGAGTGTTGGGGCGGAGCTACTTTTGACGCTTGCATGCGCTTCCTGAATGAGGATCCGTGGGAGCGTTTGCGCGCACTGCGCAAGGCAATGCCTAAAACCAAACTGCAAATGCTGTTACGCGGACAGAATATTTTGGGATATAAACATTATGCAGATGACGTTGTGGAGGAATTCTGCAAAAAATCCATTGAAAATGGTATTGATGTTGTCCGCATTTTTGATGCTCTAAATGACACGAGAAATATGGCGGCTGCCATGAAATACACGAAGGAATATGGAGGCATCTGCGAAGCGGCAATCAGTTATACAGTAAGCCCTGTCCATAATGAAGACTACTTCGTAAAGCTTGCAGTGAAGCTGCAGGAAATGGGGGCAGATGTCATTTGTATTAAGGATATGGCGAATCTGCTGTTGCCGTATGACGCCTATTCTCTTGTAAAAAAACTCAAAGAGAATATCGATGTGCCAATTCACCTGCATACGCATAATACTACGGGCACAGGTGATATGACCAATCTGATGGCCGCAACTGCGGGTGTAGACATTGTGGACTGTGCTTTGTCTCCTTTGGCAAATGGTACGTCTCAGCCTGCCACTGAGTCTTTGGTTGCGACTTTAAAGGGAACGGAACGGGATACGGGACTGGATCTGGAGCAGTTGAGCAAAGCGGCGGCCCATTTCCGTAAAGTGGCGAATAAGCTTAAGGCGGAAGGCTTTTTGGATCCGAAGGTTCTGAGTGTAGACACCAACACTTTGCTGTATCAGGTTCCTGGCGGTATGTTGTCTAACCTGATCTCCCAGTTGAAACAGGCCAATGCAGAGGACAAGTATTATGAAGTTCTGGCAGAGATTCCGCGAGTTAGAAAAGATTTTGGCTATCCGCCATTGGTTACGCCGACCAGCCAGATCGTTGGTTCTCAAGCGGTTTTAAATGTTGTTTCCGGCGAGCGTTATAAAATGTTCCCGAAAGAATCCAAGGGCCTGCTGCGTGGGGAATACGGCGAGCTTCCGGCCCCGGTTAATGAGGAGGTTCGGAAAAAAGCCATTGGGGATGAAGAAATCATCACCTGCCGTCCCGCGGATCTTCTGGAACCTGAACTGGAAAAATATCGGGAAGAAATCAAAGACCATATGGAGAAAGAAGAAGATGTCCTGAGCTACGCTCTATTCCCCCAGGTTGCGATGAAGTTTTTTGAAGCCCGTGAGGCTGCAAAAAATCCGCAACCACAAGCTGTGCCGTCCAATGAAGCCGGTGAGCGTATTTTGTATGTCGAAGATCTTTCGAAATAAATCCAACAAAGACCTGCAGAACAATCTGCAGGTCTTTGTTTTTCATTAGCGGAAAGGTTTGGTTTGACAGTAAGGAGAAATAGTGGATTATTCTCATAGACATGAACCCCACAGTGTATTTCATTTCCCTTTTTAAAATTTCAGTTGTACTTGGCTTTTATGAATGAATCTATCAATTAGTTTTTGGTGTTATTTTCTCTAGGTGGGGAAAAGAGTTTGAAGTATAAAAAAACAGGGCTGTTTGATCAGCCCTGTTTTTTTGCACTCAAACGAGTGGTTGTGCTAAAAGATAACCCCAGAAACCAATTATTTCGCGTTATCATAGGCCTTTTTCAGGCAATCCAGGAAGGAACCAATATCGATGGTGCAGCTGCTTTCCAAATCCGCAACATTCGGTACACGAGTATGCTCTTCATCTCTTTGTTTGGTGGGGGTATTAATGGCTTCATCGGCAGTTTTACCTTTCAGGTAATCCTCGAGAGCTACCATCTGCTCGCCAACTTCTTTACCAATGTCGGAATAGTCTCTCATACCGTACTCGTCACCCAGCTCTTTTTTGGTTTTCTGCTCTTCGCTGACGGTGACAACTTTACCTTCAGCATCATAGGTTACTGCCGGCTGAATCGCATCAAAAGATACGCCCAGGATTTTACCATTAGCGTCGAAAGTAGCAGCACAGATGGTTACATTCGCCTGGAATTTACCATCCGCATCGTCATTAGCATCAGAAGCGGAACCGGTAGTGATAGCACCCAGACCAGTTTTTACGGTGGTAGCGCCACAGCCAGCCAACATCAGCAGAGCCAGAGTCAAAGCAATAATCTTTTTCATTTGTAGACCTCCAGTTTCTTGTCAGAAAAATAACAAGTACTTTCTTTTATTTAGCATTCCCAATTTATGCACAACTATAAACTGGAAATGCTACGTTTTTCATTATACACGAAACGATCACAAAATTCAAGTTGGTTTTTTTCATAAGAACTGGCTTGCATCCTACCTTATTTTTGCTATAATAGAGAAGAATTCGGATGTGTGGATGGGAGATTTTGTCGAATTCAAGCGAAACGAGCAATTTCTTGCAATTTCTAATTTTATTTGAATAGGTATGAACCGATGAAAAAAAGATTGCTTTTCCTTGTATGCTGCGCGCTTTTTCTTTTGTTGCCGGGCTGCGGCTCGCAGAGATATGAACGGTATCGTGGGGAATTTTATGGAACGTTTGACACGGTTGTGACGATTGTTGGATACGTCCAAAAGGAACGGGATTTCGACCGTTATCTCCAATACACGCAGGAACGTTTTCAGTATTTTCACCAGCTGTTTGATCGCTATGAGTCTTATGATGGCGTAACAAATATCAAAACGATCAACGATAATGCAGGAGTTGCTCCGGTCGAAGTATCAGATGATTTGTTCGAGTTTTTGCAATGTTGCATCGAATGGTGTGAAAAAAGCCATGGGCAGGTTAATATTGCGCTGGGACCAGTTCTGGAGATATGGCATGATTATCGGGAACAATTCGAAAATGCTTCTGAAGGGGCACTTCCGCCCGAAGAGGAATTAGCGCAGGCTAATTTGCTGACAGATTTGCAGAAAGTGCAACTGGATAGCGAAGCGAAAACGGTCTTTTTGACAGAAAAAGGAATGTCTTTGGATGTCGGCGCGCTGGCAAAGGGATATACAACGGAAAAGGTCGGAAAAGAACTGTTCGACATGGGTTTCGACTCTTTCTGCATCAGCAGCGGTGGAAACATTAGGACTTTTTCTGCACCGGCTGATGCGGATCGTTCCAAGTGGAATATTAGTATCATGAATCCCAATACTGCCGAAGATCCCAACGCAGAACCGATTGATTTTTTGTATTTGAATGATTTATCGGTTGTAACCAGTGGCGACTACCAGCGTTACTATCTGGTGAATGGGAAAAAGGTTCATCATATCATTGATCCGGCCACCCTGTATCCCGCAGATTATTATCAGTCGGTCACTGTTATTGTTGAGGATTCCGGGGAAGCGGATCTGCTTTCAACCTGGCTGTTTACCCTACCGCTGGAAGAAGCGAAAAAAGCGGCACAGGAAGCTGGCGCAGAAGCTTTATGGGTTCTTCAGGATGATACGGTCGCTTATACCGACGGCTATTTGGCCTATTCGAAAAATTATGGCGGCGCTGCACTGAATTAGGAGGAGCAATGGAACAGAAAAAGAGTATTTTGGATTTGAAAAAAAGCTGGCAATGGATGGCGTATATCTACTTTGCACTGCCGCTTATTATGTTTGTTTTAGGGTGGTTGATGGGGGATAACGATATGGGAAAGTTTTTTTCCGGATTATTCCATGCCTATAATTTATATATTATGAACCCCCTGTTGGATTTCTCCAAGAAAATGGGGATTGTTGGAATTTTGATCCCGTTGTTGCTTTTTGGATGGGCAATCAAACGAAAAGATTATATTGATCTGGCAATTAGTATTGGAATCGAAGCAATTGTAATATTATATTTCTGGCAGGGATGGAATTATCTTGTAATCGGACCGCTGCATTTTTAAAGCGCCTGTCGGAATCGTCGTATTCCGGCGCTTTTCGTGAAAATTTCTTAGCGGTATTTCCCAAATGCGAGAGATCCGCTTGACAGAACCAGGAGGTTCCAGTATACTGATGACAAATCAAACAACCATGTGACTGACGGTGAGTGGGTAACCACGGGGGAGCATGGGGGATTTTTCGCCGACCGTCTGGGCAATCTTTTTTAAGATTGCCCTTTTTCTTTTGCCCTGCAATCTTAAAAAGGATAATCGTATTTTGACATTCATCCGAGGAGGAAGGCTTATGGATCATAAGAATTGGCTGGGATTTGCAGGAGAGGACTGGAAAGAGCACATTAATGTGCGTAGTTTTATCCAGAATAACTATACGCCCTATACCGGAGATGAAAGCTTTCTGTCCGGTCCTACGGAAAGAACCCGGAAATTATTTTCAAAATTTGAAGCACTCCTTCGCCAGGAGCAGAAAAAAGGCGGCGTTTTAGACGTGGATACCGAGCATGTCTCTTCTCTGACCAGTTATCAGCCTGCCTACTTGGACAAAGAGTTGGAACTGATCGTTGGATATCAAACGGAAAAGCCGCTGACCCGCGGTGTCAATCCTTTTGGCGGCATCCGAATGGCCCGCTCTGCCTGTGAAGCATATGGGTACAAGCTGTCCGAAAAAGTGGAGCAGGAATTCACTTACCGGACTACGCACAACGACGGCGTCTACCGTGTCTATTCGGATGAAATGCGTAAGGCCAGAAAATGCGGTGTCATTACCGGCTTACCCGACGCTTATGGCAGAGGACGCATCATCGGGGATTATCGCAGGGTTGCACTTTATGGCATTGACCGTCTGATAGACGAAAAGAAAAAAGACAAGGCGGATATTGCCTTTGGCGTGATGGATGCGGATGCGATCCGCCAAAGTGAAGAACTGTTTCAGCAAATCGCCTTTTTACAAAAGCTAAAAGAGATGGCCTCCATGTACGGTTATGATATTAGCGAGCCGGCTGCGAATGCTAGAGAAGCGGTTCAGTGGCTGTACTTTGGTTATTTGGGAGCCATTAAGGAGCAAAATGGCGCAGCGATGTCCTTGGGGCGTGTCAGCACGTTTTTGGATATTTATTTTACTCGCGATATGGAGCGGGGGCTGCTGAATGAAGCCGGCGTACAGGAGCTGGTGGACGATTTTATTATGAAACTTCGTGCAGCTCGTCACTTGCGCACACCGGAGTACAATGAATTGTTCGGCGGGGATCCCATGTGGATTACAGAAAGTATCGGTGGGGTAGGGGAAAATGGAAAGCCACTGGTGACAAAAAGTTCGTTCCGTTTTCTGCATACGCTTTATAACCTGGGGACTGCACCGGAGCCAAACCTGACGATCCTTTGGTCGGAGAAGCTCCCGGAGGCGTTTAAACGCTATTGTGCCCGCGTATCGGTTGAGACGGATGCCGTTCAATACGAAAACGACGATTTGATGCGGCCGATCTACGGAGACGATTATGCGATTGCCTGCTGTGTTTCTGCCATGAAAATCGGAAAGCAGATGCAGTTTTTTGGTGCGCGTTGCAATCTGCCAAAGTTGCTTTTGCTGGCTCTTAACGGGGGGCGGGATCAACTGACAGGCATTCAGCTTGGCCCGCAGATGGAGCCTTATGCCGGCGAAACGCTGGATTTTGAAGCAGTTCGAGGAAGATGGCGTATCTATCTGGAATGGCTATGCAAGTTATATGTCAATACCATGAATGTTATCCACTATATGCATGACAAATACGCCTATGAAAAGACACAGATGGCGCTGCACGATACGAATGTAGAACGTTTTATGGCGTTTGGAGTGGCGGGCCTTTCTGTGTTGGCCGACTCGTTCAGCGCCATTCGTTATGCTGATGTAAAGGTCGTGCGGGATGAACATGGCTTAATCGAAGGATTTGAAACGACCGGAGAATTTCCCAAATACGGAAATGACGACGATCGGGTAGACCAGATCGCCAAGACGGCGCTGGAGGAAGTTTTCTCTCAGCTGAAGAGAAATCCGACCTATCGGGGAGCAATGCACACTTTATCAGTTTTGACCATCACCTCTAACGTGGTATATGGCAAAAAAACTGGTGCTACACCGGATGGACGTGTGAGCGGGCAACCGTTTGCGCCGGGGGCCAATCCCATGCACAACCGGGAACAAAACGGAGCACTGGCATCGCTCAACTCAGTTGCAAAAATGCCTTATGAAGTCTGCCGGGATGGCATTTCCAATACCTTCTCCATTACGCCGGATACTTTGGGGAAAACGATAGAAGAGCAGGTGTCCAATTTGGTGGGGATTTTAGACGGTTATTTCGCACAGAGGGCTCATCACATTAACGTCAATGTGTTAAACAAGCAAAAACTGCTGGAAGCATATGAGAATCCTCAGAAATATCCGAATTTGACGATTCGCGTTTCTGGCTATGCGGTCAATTTCCACCGCCTTTCAAAGGAACAGCAAAAAGAGGTCATCAGCCGGACCTTCCATCAGGCGATGTAGACAAGAGGTGATTGCGTGAACGGGTTTGTCCATTCCTTTGAATCGTTGGGAACCTTGGATGGTCCTGGAGTCCGCTGTGTTGTATTTTTACAGGGATGCCCACTGCGCTGCATTTACTGTCATAATCCTGATACTTGGGACAGGACAAAGGGGATTTCTTTCAGTGCAGAAGAAGTTGTTCGCAGGGTGAGCCGCTATCGGCCTTATTTTGGTGAAACAGGAGGCATCACCATTTCTGGCGGAGAGCCGCTGCTCCAGGCGGAGTTTGTTACGGACATTTTCCGTTTGTGCCGGGAATCCGGAATTCATACCGTGCTGGACACCAGCGGGCATGGGGCAGACTTGTCAAGCTTAATCCCTTTACTAAAAGAGACGGATCTGGTATTGCTGGATATTAAAATGACTACTGAGCAGGATTATGCTAAAAAAATTGGCGGTTCCTTGCAAAAAACGATGGATTTTCTTTCCCTGCTGGAACGGCAGAAAATGCCGGTTTGGATTCGTCAGGTTGTTGTTCCGGGAATCACAGACTCTCGGGAAAATCTGATTCGGCTGGCCAGCCTGCTCAACGGAAAAAAATGTGTGCAAAAGGTTGAGTTTTTGCCGTTTCGAAAGCTTTGTCAAGAAAAATATGATCGAATGGGACTTCCTTTTCCATTGGATCGAGTGCCAGAAACGACAGATGCTTTCTGTAAGGAATATGCCAACCGTTTTTATGAACTATTGTCCGCAAATCAGAAAAGCGGATGAAAAAGCCGCCGCCCATTTTCGGGGCGGCGGCTTTTTCACAAAATGTATTGGGGACAAAAGAATGATAACAAATCCTGGCGAAAAAACCTGTCGAAATTTGGCGAATCTTTCAAATTTTCCCTTATTCCTCTTTTATTTTACCTTGCGCAAAAAGTGAGGACGGAAAAAATGACGATAAAAATAAAAAATACGGGTTAGAGCCAGTTCGAATACAATAAAAACAATATTGCCGGCCAATAGTGTTACCAAACCGGTAAATCGTCCCAAGCTTCCCATATCGGTCATGACATCCGGCATTTGGAACACATAGATCATCAAACCATAGGCAGCCAGAATGGAAAGATTGAAAATAATAAACTTAATGACCCATTGCAGGACTTTGCTTTTCATATGATGATCCAGATAATCCTTTACGACGGGATAATACCCAAGAAATACAAAAATCATCGCAGCTTGCTTATCAGGCACAACAAAAATGGAAAGAAGCGCAACCACCAGATAAACCAACATGGCCCAACGATAACCGCAATCTACAATTACTGCAATCAGAAGGAAACCGGCAGCCGCAGGAGCAGCATAAGTTAAAAAAGGGAAAAAACCAGTCATCAGCATCAGCAAAATACAAAGGGAGGCCACTACGCCGCCTAACGCTACCTGGGAACTTCTTTTGAGCATAATGACCCTCCCGAGATTTTGTTTATTGCTGCGGTCAGCAGCAGCCGCGCCCTCCCATGCATTGGCAGCAACAATCAGCGCAGACCATAGAGGTGCAGAAGTTGCACGGAGAGCAATACATGCCGCCGGCAGGCATGGATCCGGGATTGGAACCATGAGCGCGCTGCCAGCTCATCTGCTGCAGAGCCATACGGTATTCCTGGTTATTGGGATTCATTTGAACCGCCTGATTAAAGTGACGATATGCTTCGTCCAGCCATCCCCTGGTATAGAAAATGCTGCCTTTCAAAAAGTACCATTCAGCGTCACGTGAAGCCTGGGGGACCCCGTCGAGCAGTTCTTCGGCCTCAGCAATCCGATTGCTGTTAATCATGCGCCGGATATCCGAAAACTGGGACTGCCCCGAAGAAGCAGCATTTGCCGCGCCGGTTCCATTCCCGCGCCGCATGTCCATAATTTGGTCGTAGGCGGCGGTAATTTCTTTCATTTTTTCTTCCGCCAAATCGGACAAAGGATCATTCTGATAATGATCCGGATGGTATTTCCGTGCCAAATCACGATATGCTTTTTTCACCTCTTCGTCCGAAGCAAAAGAGGAAATACCTAATACTTTATAAGGATCGGTCATGCATTTTTCTCCTTTTTGCGCAAAATAGTCTGCAAAGACTGTTTCAGACCCCAATAGACGATATTTTCTAAAACCGGTTGCCAATCATTGAGTTTTAACAGTACAAACGCCTTTTCCAATTCAGCGATCGTGCCATTCAGGCTTTCTACAACAGGCGAATAGGAGAGACTTTTTAATTCGGAAACATTGTAATGTTGTAAAAAGGGATTGAAACGATGCAACTTTTCGTCTTTTTCCAAATCGTCCAATGCGTCCGAAAGATAGACATAACGCCCAAGAAGATAGCCGAATCGGGATAAAACACGCTTTTGAACAGGGTCATTTGATAAGGCTTCGCAGGTAAGAGATAAACAACGGGCGGTAGGTTCCGCTGCCGGGTCCGGTCCTGCCTGCTGAGACTCAGCCAGCTGTTGAGCCTGCATCATCTCAGCCATCCAATTATCATGTGCAGTTTCCTTCTGCCGGGCATTGCGCCAGCAATGACGGAAAAAGGGAAGAACAATGCGAACCGGTAGGTTCTTTACCCAATTTTCATCTGACAGCTGATCCTGGCATTTATAGTACAGCGTAATCATTTCTTGCGCAGCAATCCGGTCGGTAACACCGTCCAGACGACAGGCGGAACATTTCTTAAAGGGGTTTATTAAACAATGAATTTTCGTAAAATCGGGCATATTTGTTTGAACGGCCATGGAAAGGATAGCTAGAAAAGTAAAATCATAGCTTAATGTGAACCGGGCAAAAATGCCGTATCGCCGTCCCAGCTCTTTGCAGAGACCGCAGTAAACGGATTTATACGCTTCATATTCTTTCATTCGCAGTTCCGGCTGAAAAGGTCTGATATATCCAAACAAAAAGCGCTCCATCCTTTATGTTGATTTGTCAGTATTCTAATATGATATTCTACATCAAACAACAGTATTATTTGGTGAAGAATCTGTGAATTTGCAATGAAATGACGCTTTTACAAAATGAAAAGAAGGGATTGGCGCTTTAAAGGATTGAATTGACATTATGCTGCAATTATACTATAATCAAATCTGCAATCTTTTGTAATGGTGGGGATGTTTTGGACATTTTAACATTATTTTTTCTTGCGGTAGGTCTTTCGATGGATGCAATGGCAGTATCGATTTCAGATGGTTTGTGCTTTCAAAGGCTGCGCCGTTCCGGCTTTTTTTTGATTGCATTTGCTTTTGGTCTGTTCCAGGGAATGATGCCGATTATAGGCTACTTTGCCGGACAGACCTTTAGTGTATACATAAAAAGCCTGGATCACTGGATTGCTTTGATTTTGCTGGGATTTATTGGCGGTAAAATGGTTTGGGAAGCGATTTCGCAAATGCGCCATCCCGAAGAAGAAAATTGCGAGAAAACCTTTACGCTCCGGCTTCTTTTGGTACAAGCAGTAGCTACCAGCATCGATGCGCTGGCAGTAGGGATTGGATTTGCAGTGATGGACGTCATTATTTGGGCAGCAGCGGGTTTTATTTCCATCACAACATTTGTTTTTTCGGCCGCCGGCGTTTGGATCGGTAAAAAATTCGGCTCTTTTTTAAAGGAAAAGGCAGAATTATTAGGCGGCCTCATTTTAATTTCAATCGGTATCAAAATTTTTGCGGAGCACATGATGGGATAAAAAGGGAGGTATTATCATGAAAAGGCTGATGCTTGGCAACGAAGCGGTTGCCAGGGGATTATATGAAGCAGGTTGCCGGGTTGTTTCCAGCTATCCGGGAACACCCAGTACGGAGATTTCCGAATATGCGGCGAAATATGAAGAAATATACGCCGAGTGGGCCCCAAATGAAAAGGTAGCGGCAGAGGTTGCTATTGGTGCGAGTTTTGGCGGCGCCAGATCTTTTTGCGCGATGAAGCATGTAGGACTGAATGTGGCGGCAGATCCGGTATTTACTTCCAGTTATACCGGAGTAAACGGAGGCATGATTCTTGCCGTGGCCGACGACCAAGGGATGCATTCTTCGCAAAACGAACAGGATTCACGGCATTATGCCGCCGCCGCGAAATTACCAATGATAGAGCCTTCTAATTCAAAAGAATGCAAAGAATTCATCAAAGCGGCGTATGAAATTTCAGAAGATTTTGACACACCGGTGCTTTTCCGCCTCTCGACACGGGTATCTCACTCCCAAAGTATTGTGGAAGAATGTCCTCGTGACGAAAAGCCTTTAAAGGATTATGTGAAAAATCCACAGAAATATGTGATGATGCCTGCTTTTGCCAAAAGCCGTCATATCGCAGTAGAGCAAAGGCTGGAGGCGTTGGCCCGTTTTGCGGAAACAACTGGTCTGAACCGGATTGAATGGGCAGATACGAAGATTGGCGTTATTTGTTCAGGCATTGCCTATCAGTATGTGAAAGAGGCGCTGGGAGAAAAAGCAAGCGTTTTAAAACTAGGACTGATTTATCCGTTGCCGGAGCAAATGATCCGCGATTTTGCACAAAAGGTAGACAAGTTATATGTAATCGAAGAATTGGATGATATTTTTGAAACGCAGGTGAAAAAACTCGGGATTGCCTGCGAAGGGAAGGCTTTGTTTACAAAGCTTGGAGAATATTCTCCCCAAATGATCGCGGAGAAAGTTCTCGGCGAGAAAACGGATTACCGCACTTTTGACGAACCGGTGCCGATGCGTCCTCCGGTGATGTGCCCTGGGTGTCCTCACCGCGGGTTATATTATGTCTTGTCGAAACTCAGGGTTATGGTCAGCGGAGATATTGGCTGTTATACATTGGGCGCAACAGCTCCTTTGAACGCAATGGACACCTGCGTGTGCATGGGCGCTTCTATTTCCTCTCTGCACGGCTTTAATAAAGCAAGAGGAATGCAGGATCGCTCCGTTGCAGTGATAGGGGATTCTACTTTTATGCACTCAGGCGTTACCGGCCTTGTCAATATTGGGTATAACAAGGGGAATTCTACGGTCATTATTCTGGATAATCGGATTACGGGTATGACCGGTCACCAGGATAATCCAACGACCGGTCGGACGCTGAAGGGGGAAGAAGTTCCTCAAGTCAGCATCGAAGCGGTCTGTCGTGCGGCGGGGATCCGCCGGGTGCGGGTGGTAGATCCTTATGATACGGTTCAGGTAGAGACTGCACTGAAAGAAGAATTGGCGTCTCCGGAGCCGTCGGTTATCATCAGCCGCCGTCCCTGCGTGCTGTTGAAGTCTGTTCCCAAAAAAGCACCCCTTGCGGTAGACAGGGAACAATGTCGTTCTTGCAAAGCCTGCTTTAAGATTGGGTGTCCGTCCATTCACATGGAAGACAGCAAGGCCTCCATTGACCCAACCTTGTGCGTAGGCTGTGGTTTGTGTGCGTCACTTTGTCCGTTCCATGCCATTGGCGCTCAGGAGGTGCGGTAAATATGAAAACAAAAAGTGTAATGATTGTCGGGGTAGGTGGACAGGGATCCCTGTTAGCCAGCCGGATTTTGGGCCATGTGTTTATGGCGCAGGGGTTTGATGTAAAGGTTTCTGAAGTTCATGGTATGTCTCAACGGGGCGGATCTGTAGTGACTTATATCAAATACGGCGATCAGGTATTTTCTCCCATTGTTGAACAGGGTGAGGCGGATTTTCTGCTTTCCTTTGAACAGCTGGAAGCAGCTCGCTGGCTGCCGTATTTGAAAAAAGAAGGAACCATGATCCTGAGCACACAGAAGATTGATCCCATGCCGGTTATCACCGGCACAGCACAATATCCTGAGGATATTGTGACAAAGCTTCGGCAGACGGGTGCCAATCTGGTCGCTGTAGACGCTTTGAGTTTGGCTCAGCAGGCAGGTTCGGCGAAAGCGACAAACACCGTTTTAATCGGCATTCTCTCTACTATGATGCCCTTTGCAAAGGAACATTGGGAAACTGCTATTCGGGAATTGGTTCCTCCCAAATTTTTGGATTTAAATGTAAATGCCTTTGAACTGGGACGTGCGGCTGCAGTAGATGGGGCTAAAATGAAATAAAATTGAAAGTGATTGGGAGGAATTGCAGATGGAACGCTATTGGAATCCGATTGAAACGGCGCCTATCCATGAATTAAGAGCCTTGCAGAGCCTGCGTTTATCGCAGACAGTGCGCCATGTTTATGAGCATGTGCCTTTTTATCGAAAAAAATTTGATGAAATGGGTCTGAAGCCGGAGGATATCCAATCAATCGACGATATTTCCAAGCTGCCGTTTACTTACAAGCAGGATTTGCGCGATAACTATCCTTATGGTTTGTTTGCCGTACCGGTGGAAGATCTGGCGCGTATTCATGCTTCCAGTGGTACGACTGGTAAGCAGACGGTAGTAGGCTATACACAAAATGATATCAAAATTTGGGGTAATTGCTGCGGACGCGCCCTGACGGCCGCCGGAGGAGATGCCAGTGATTTTGTTCATGTTTCTTATGGTTACGGCTTGTTCACCGGTGGACTCGGCCTGCATGCTGGAGCGGAGGAAATCCATGCGACGGTTATTCCGGTTTCTTCCGGTAATACCAAAAGGCAGATTCAGATTTTTAAGGATTTTGGCTCTACGATCCTTTGCTGTACACCCTCGTATGCACTGTTCCTGGGTGAAAGCCTGCGGGATATGGGAGTGGACAAATCAGAAATCAGCCTGAAAGCGGGCGTTTTCGGTGCAGAACCATGGAGCGATGAAATGCGCCGTAAAATTGAGGAACTGCTTGGGATAAAAGCGTATGATATTTATGGCCTGTCCGAAGTGATGGGGCCCGGCGTGGCTTTCGAATGCAGTGAGCAAACCGGGATGCATGTCAATGAAGATCATTTTTATCCGGAAATCATTGATCCGGATACTGGTGAGGTTTTGCCGGAAGGCGAAGTCGGTGAACTGGTATTCACCTGCATCAGCAAAGAGGCTCTGCCCTTAATTCGCTATAGGACTCGTGATATCGCTTCGCTGAGCCGGGAAAAATGCAGTTGTGGGCGCACCCTGATAAAAATGAAAAAACCCAGCGGGAGAACAGACGATATGCTGATTATTCGCGGGGTAAACGTGTTTCCGTCTCAGGTTGAAGCTGTATTGCTGGAGCTGGGGGATACGGCTCCCCATTACATGCTGATTGTCGATCGCGTTGATAATCTGGATACATTGGAAATTCAGGTTGAGATGAAAGAAGATATGGAATTTGATGCAGTTCGCCTGATTGAGGAAACAGAAGCAAAAATCAAAGCGGCCGTAGCTTCTACTTTGGGAATTTCTGCAAAAGTTACACTGCTGCCTCCGAAGTCCATTGCAAGGAGTGAAGGAAAAGCAGTACGCGTAATCGATAAACGAAAAATATAGCTGTTATCTCAGATGAATCTATGTTATAATAATAGACAGAAAGGATCGTTGGTTTTCGTGTACGCCAAGATGAAAGGCTTTTATTTTGAGAATCCAGCTTTTTCCTTTTTTGTTGCCGACCTGCATAATACGGAAAGGAAGATATAGCATGACAATGAAACAGCTGTCCGTTTTTGTAGAGAATAAACCGGGTACCTTAGCTGAAATTACCGGAATTTTAGGTGAAAATGGAATTGATATGTGCGCGCTTTCCGTTGCAGATACGGAGCGCTACGGTATTTTGCGTTTGATTGTGAACAATCCGCAGAAAGCTGAAGATGCTTTGAAAGCAGCGGGTTTTAAGGTTTCGTTAACAGATGTTATTGCCATTGCGGTGTCCCATAAGCCGGGTGGGTTGTCCAAAGCGCTGAAGCATGTGGCGAAAGCGGGAATTGCCGTAGAATATATGTATGCGTTTGTTTCTCCAAAAGCGGATACTGCCTATGTGATTCTTCGTGTGCAGGATAATCAGAAAGCGATTTTGGCTTTGCAACAGGGCGGAATCCCGGTTGTCCAGGGGGAAGAGATTTACGGTAAGTAAGGTTTAAAACAGCATCAGCTGTTTTTCGCTGCCGCTTAGTCGTGTAGAATGGCTGGGCGGCAAACAAAAAATCAATAGTCATTGGCAGAGTAGATTTTTGTGCGTTAAGTGCTGTCTGGACGGGGAGTTGCCAGATAGACGAAAAGGAAACTTGCGGTACAAATTTCGCATCCCGCTGCCGCATGAAAGGGGGACTCCCTCTCTTTCTGTGGCCTTGCAGTGGCTAGAGACAGAAAGAGGAGGAGTCTTTTTTGTATGCAAAAATAACTTATGCGAATCGGAACGTTTTTCTGCTGTTAAAAGCAGAAGGGAAAACGCGCTGGCTCGGGATCAAAAAGCGAAGTACACAGGACGAGGGTTTCATAGGCGTTCCCCATACTTTTCTGCGGATATGATTTTGATTTTTAAGTATTTTTGGAAAAATCAACATGTCCTGTAAAAAGAGAAAGGAATGGTTTTATGAAAGCAAAGCGAATGGTAACGGTTGCGATGCTGATTGCGATGTATGTGGTTCTCAGCCTGTTTTCGATCAATTTAGGCAATATGAAAATAACACTGGACAGTCTGCCCATTATTGTTGGAGCAGCTTTACTTGGCCCACTGGACGGCTTTCTTATCGGATTTTTCGGCAGCTTTTTGAATCAACTATTGACATTTGGTTTAACGCCAACCACCGTTCTCTGGGTGATCCCAGCTGCCGTCCGTGGGTTATTGATCGGGCTTTATGCAAAACACTGTCATTTTGATATGAGTTTTTTGCAAATACAGCTGATTACAATTTCAACGGCCCTGATTGTTACTGCTCTTAATACCGGAACCTTGTATCTCGATAGTAAAATTTACGGTTACTATTCTTTTGCTTTTGTTTTTGGCGCGGTAATTCCTAGGATTTTTACCGGGATTCTTACAGCATTTGTTTTCGGCAGTATTTTGCCATACATTGTAAAGCCTGTCAAAAGATTTCTCGGCGTCAATCAAAGCGAAAGCAGATGAGGAAGATTTTACGAAAAAGCCGCCAATCAGGCGGCTTTTTCGTAAAATTAAAGATCGTCCACATCTTGGACGGGTTTTTCGCCGTGCTTTAAGGTTTTACCGGTATAGCTTCCCTGAGGATCCGTTTTTAAAGAACTGGCGTTGACAAATTCGCTCGCCACTTTCTGTGCTTTTTCCTGCGGATCTTTTTTCGAAGAATACTCCATATCTTTGCTCCTTTCTGGTAAAATAGAATCAAGTATTAGGATGTACAGAAAAATGTGATATATGAAGGGGATCCTATGAAAAAAGATTTTTTATTATTTGACTTGGATGGTACCATTATCGACTCACAAGATGGAATTTTAAATGCTGTTCAGTATACGCTGCGCCAATTTGGGATAGAAGAAAGAAAAGAAAAATTATATTGCTATATTGGGCCTCCTATTTTAGAGTCGTTAATGCTTTTTCACCATTTTTCTTTGGAAAATGCACAGCAGGCGGTATTGATGTACCGTCAGTATTACGCGCAGTACGGGATGAAGGGAAATTTGCCTTTCCCAGATGTTGTGAATATGCTGCAAACCCTGTTAAAAAAGGGGAAAATATTGACGATTGCAACTTCCAAACCGGTCGAAGTGGCTGTTCCGATTCTGGAAGATTTAAAATTGACGCCATTTTTCCATTTTATTGGCGGCAGCTCTTTATCCGGAGAGCGGCCGCATAAATCGGATGTAATTCGCTATGTTATCGAACAGCTGGGGATTCAGGATCTTTCAAAAGCTGTCATGATCGGTGACCGGTGTTATGATGTCGTTGGTGCGAAACAAGAGGGTATTTCATCCATTGGGGTTTTGTATGGATATGGCAGCCGAAAGGAATTAAAAGAAGCCGGTGCTGATCAAATTGCTGCAACACCGATGGATATAGCCACTTTGATTGAGTAGTTTAAGAGACTTTATTATTGTGGGTGATAATGAACAAAAAAGCCAACGCTTTTACGCGTTGGCTTTTTTTGGTTTATCGCTGCCTAACTAGGTTGTTTATTTCAGCAGATCTTTTAAATATTGGCCCGTATAAGATTTTTCGCACTTGACCATCTCTTCGGGTGTTCCGCAAAAGACGACCTGTCCGCCATTGTCTCCGCCATCCGGCCCCAGATCAATCAGATAATCCGCTGTTTTAATAACATCCAAATTGTGTTCGATAAATACAACAGTATTTCCCGCGTCCACCAGTGTTTGCAGCACTTCAATCAATTTATGGACATCAGCCGTGTGCAGCCCGGTTGTAGGCTCGTCCAGGATATAGATGGTTTTGCCAGTGGGTTTTCGGCAAAGTTCAGCAGCCAGCTTTACCCGTTGTGCTTCGCCGCCGGATAAAGTAGTGGCAGGTTGCCCAATCTTAATGTATCCTAACCCTACGTCGTACAACGTCTGCAGTTTTCGTTTGATTTTTGGCAGTTTGTCAAAAAATTCCAAACCTTCTTCGACAGTCATTTCCAAAACGTCATAGATATTTTTATCCTTGTATTTGACTTCAAGGGTTTCCCGATTATATCGTTTTCCTTTGCACACTTCGCAAGGAACGAAGATGTCCGGCAGAAAGTGCATTTCAATTTTAATAATGCCATCACCTTCGCAGGCTTCACACCGACCTCCTTTTACATTAAAGGAAAACCGGCTGGAGGTATATCCGCGCATCTTAGCTTGGTTTGTCGTTGCAAAAAGGGTTCGAATATCTGTAAAGACACCGGTATAGGTGGCAGGATTGGACCGCGGGGTTCGCCCAATCGGGGATTGATCAATTTCAATGACCTTGTCTAACTGATCGATACCCAAAATATCCTTGTGTTTACCAGGACGAATCCGCGCTCCGTTGAGATCGCCGGCTAAACGCTTATATAAAATTTCATTGATGAGAGAAGACTTGCCGGATCCGGAAACACCAGTTACGCCGGTAAAAGTCCCCAAAGGAATTTTTACAGAAATATTTTTCAGGTTATTTTCAGTTGCCCCGACAATTTCGATATATTTTCCATTGCCTTTCCTTCGAACGGCAGGGACTTCTACTTTTTTCTTTCCAGATAAGTATTGGCCGGTAATAGATTTTTCGCAGGAAATAATATCTTCCAGCGTGCCGGCGCAGACCACTTCTCCGCCATGAACACCAGCCCCCGGCCCAATATCTACAATAAAATCGGCAGCACGCATGGTGTCCTCGTCATGTTCCACGACAATCAAAGTGTTGCCAATATCCCGCAGCCTCTTTAGGGTGGCAATCAGCTTATGGTTATCTTTTTGATGTAAGCCGATGCTGGGTTCATCCAAAATATAAAGAACACCCATGAGAGAAGAACCAATTTGAGTTGCTAGACGAATCCGCTGGCTCTCTCCACCGGAAAGAGTGCTGGCGGATCTTGCTAGGGTAAGGTATTCTAGACCAACGCTTTGTAAAAATCCCAAACGGGCGCGGATTTCTTTCAAAATCTGGGCAGAAATCATTTTTTGGCGTTCTGTCAGTTGCAGCGTGTCCAGAAAGTCCAGTGCCTGCACAACGGACATTCGGCAAAAGTCAGAAATATTTTTGTCTCCAACGGTAACCGCTAGATATTCCGGCTTCAACCGGTGGCCGTGGCAGTCTGGACACTGCTCAGAACTCATCAAAGAGGCGATATCGTTGCGAATCCAGCTGCTGTTGGTTGTACGGAAACGGCGTTCCAGATTATGAATGATTCCTTCAAAATCGGTAGTAAAGGTACTGCTGCGGGTACCGGATTCCCGCTGAACAGTAATTTTTTCCCCATGATTTCCATAAAGGATGATATCCTGTATCTCTTTTGGAAGCTGTTTGAAAGGAGTATCCAGACTGAAATGATAGTGATCTGCCAGCGCCTCAAAATAACTTTGCACCAGCCCGCCTTCGGCGAAATACCACCCGCTGGCACGGATTGCCCCGCCGCGGATGCTTCTGTTTTGATCGGGGATGACCAACGCTGGATCCACTTTCATAAAGGTGCCAAGCCCTGTACACTTTTCGCAGGCGCCGGCGGGATTATTGAAGGAAAACATGCGGGGGGACAATTCTTCAATACTGATACCATGGTCGGGGCAAGCGTAGTTTTGGGAAAAAAGCAGCTCTTCTCCGTCCAGAACATCAATCAGGACCAACCCGCCCGAGACAGCCATAGCAGACTCCAGCGAATCGGATAAACGGGAACGGATGTCCGATTTTAAAATAAGACGGTCAATGACAATTTCGATATTATGTTTTTTATTTTTTTCCAGCTTGATTTCCTCGGAAAGGTCATACAGAATACCGTCCGCCCGTACCCGGACAAAGCCAGAACGTTTGGCATTTTCAAATTCTTTTTTATGCTCTCCCTTTCGACCCCGTACAACAGGGGCAAGAACCTGAATGCGGGCGCCTTCCGGCAGGGCCATGATCTGGTCTACCATCTGATCTACCGTTTGCTGCTCAATAACGCGGCCGCATATAGGACAGTGTGGAATCCCGATCCGAGCGTAAAGAAGGCGCAGGTAATCGTAAATTTCCGTTACAGTGCCTACCGTAGAGCGTGGATTTTTGGAAGTAGTTTTCTGATCGATGGAAATAGCAGGAGATAGTCCTTCAATACTGTCAACATCAGGTTTTTCCATCTGTCCCAAAAACATCCGCGCGTAGGAGGAAAGGCTTTCCACATAACGGCGCTGTCCGTCAGCATAAATGGTGTCAAAGGCCAAAGATGACTTGCCGGATCCGGAAAGCCCGGTAAAGACGATAAATCGGTCCCGGGGAAGCTCTAAATCGATATTTTTCAAATTGTGTTCCCTGGCGCCTTTAATAACGATTTTATCCAAAGCCATTGGATTTCCCTCCGTTTTATTTTTCGTTTTGCAGTTTTTTAATTTTGTCTCTTAGGTAGGCCGCATGTTCAAATTCCAGCAACTTGGCGGCATTTTTCATCTCAGCCGTGAGCTTGGCAATCTGCGCTTTGCGTTCGGCGGGAGTCAAACGCTTGCCAGATTTCTTCTTGTCATGATCTTTTGCAGAAATCTCCAGGATATCCCGAACCCCTTTATGGATTGTCTGGGGCGTGATATGGTGCTCTTTATTGTACGCCATTTGGATAGATCGGCGCCGTTCTGTTTCACGAATGGCCCGTTCCATGGATCCGGTAACCGTATCCGCATACATGATGACCTTACCATCCGCATTTCGGGCAGCTCGGCCGATGGTCTGCACCAGGGAAGTTTCCGACCGAAGGAATCCCTCTTTGTCAGCATCCAGGATGGCGACGAGGGACACCTCTGGAATATCCAGCCCTTCCCGGAGCAGGTTAATGCCGACCAGAACGTCGAATTCGCCTAGACGGAGATCGCGGATGATTTCCATTCGTTCTATGGTGTCCACATCATAATGCATGTAGCGGACTTTAATTCCCATATTTTCAAAATAAGAGGTGAGATCCTCCGCCATTTTTTTGGTCAAAGTGGTTACCAGTACACGCTCTTTTCGTTCTAAGCGAAGATGGATTTCAGACAGCAGGTCGTCGATCTGTCCCTCTACCGGACGAACAGAAACTTCTGGATCGACCAGGCCGGTGGGGCGAATAACCTGTTCGACTTGCTGAGCGCTGTGCTCCCGCTCAAAAGGGCCTGGCGTTGCACTGACATAGATTACCTGGTTGATTTTGCTGTAAAATTCGTCAAAGTTTAAAGGGCGGTTATCAAGAGCAGAAGGGAGGCGAAACCCAAAATCAATCAGGCTTTTTTTCCGAGCCGCATCTCCTGCATGCATGCCCCTAACCTGCGGAAGCGTAACATGGGATTCGTCTACAAACAAAAGAAAATCCTTTGGGAAATAGTCCATCAACGTATAGGGGCTGGAACCGGGTGCGCGTCCTGAAATTACGCGGGAATAGTTTTCGATCCCTTTGCAAAACCCAATTTCCTGCATCATTTCCATATCATAACGGGTTCGTTCGGCAATCCGCTGCGCTTCAATCAGCTTTCCTTCGTGTTGAAAATATTTGACCCGTTCATTGCATTCTTCTTCAATTTCAACCAGAGCAGATTTCATTTTTTCCGGCGGGGCAATGTAATGGGAGGCTGGATAAATCGCCACGTGGGAAACGACGTTTTTTAGTTCCCCCGTTACGGTGTTGATTTCACTGATCCGGTCGATCTCGTCCCCGAAGAACTCCACTCGGACGGCAGTGTCCCCAGAGTAGGAAGGGAAAATTTCCACAACATCTCCCCGAACGCGAAACTTGTTGCGAACGAAATTAATGTCATTACGCTCATATTGAAGCTGAACCAGTTTATGCAGCAGATCATCTCGCTCCTTTTTCATGCCCTGCCGCAAAGAGATAACCATATTTCGGTAATCGATCGGGTCACCCAGGCTGTAAATGCAGGAAACGCTGGAAACGATAATCACGTCATTGCGTTCGGACAAGGCAGATGTTGCCGAATGGCGGAGTTTCTCAATTTCTTCATTGATAGCGCTGTCTTTTTCAATGTAAGTGTCGGTGCTTGCAATATACGCTTCCGGCTGATAATAGTCGTAATAGGAGACAAAGTATTCTACTGCGTTGTGGGGGAAAAATTCCTTGAATTCAGAGCAAAGCTGTGCTGCCAACGTTTTATTATGTGCCAAAATCAATGTTGGTTTGTTCATTTGGGCAATGACATTAGCCATTGTAAAGGTCTTTCCCGATCCAGTCACTCCGAGCAGGGTCTGTTCATGCATCCCGCTACGAAGGCCCTCGACCAATTGATGGATAGCAGCAGGCTGATCGCCTGTAGGCTGATACTCGGATACCAATTGAAATTTTTCCATACAGCAAACCTCCTGCAGATATGAACGGATGTTCTTACACATTATACCCCGGTATTTTTTTTGCGTCAATAGCTGAAAAAAGGTTTTCTCATTTTCCAAAGAGAAACCCTTTTTTTAACGGCTACTGTTTTTTCTCCTTTTTCCAGGAAAGGTATTCATCAAAAGTCATGGACTGTCAATTATGCCATTATTGGTAAGCTCAATCATTCGATTGGCGATAGAGTTAACAAACTGATGATCATGGGAGGTAAACAGAAGATTTCCTCCCAACTCGATCAGTCCACTGTTCAAGAAAATAAGGCTTCCAAATCCGGAGAATTGGTCGGCTGAGCCAGGATTGAGGATTCTCCCTCGATAGGCAAGATGTTGTGAAACGCTGATAGTATAGCATAAAATGACAGATTTTAACACGCAATAAAAATATTTCTCCTTTTCAGGCAAATGAAAGGAGAAATATTTTTTTCTTTTGTGGAAAAGGCAGAGAAAAGGCGGTTTTCTCATTTTTCCAAGAGAATACCGCCTTTCACAAATGTGATTTCTGTCGTTTCTACCGGCCGTTGAAATTTTCAATAGTGCGGATAATTCCATCGGCCACTCCCAGTGCAGTTTGATAAATACGAAGCGGTTGACAGAGGTCTTCGTACTCCAGAGGATTGACCACAAATCCCAACTCCAGTAAGAGAGAGGGTGCGTAGGTCATCCTCGTGACGCGGTAATAGTCCTGATAAGCGCCGCGGGCATTGCGGCCGGTGGCGGCAGTAATGCTGTCCAGGATATTTTCTGCAAACATTTTGGATTGCTCCTCGTGATAATAGATCTCCGTTCCGAAAGAATTGCCGCTGTCCACCGATTCACCGGTGCTGTTGTGATGAAACGAGAGGAAAAAGTCAGCCCGAAGACTGCGCGCCGGATCCATTCGTTCTTCAAAACTCAGTCTGGCGTTGTCCTCTGAGACCATATGAACGCTTGCGCCCAGAGACTCCAAAACCTGTTTCGAGGCATAAGCCGAAATAAAGTTCAGATCTTTCTCTGTCGGCCCGCTGGAACCGGCAACTCCTAAAGCGCCTGGATCCTCGCCGCCGTGGCCGGCATCGATAACGACAAGAATTCCCTCCAGCGGCCTTTCAGAAGATTCTGCAAAAACTGGTGCCTTTTTGGCAAAAATAACAATATTTTCGCCGTCATATTCTACGCTATATCCCCAAAGTTTTACGCCATCCTGATAAGAAAAAGTCAACGTTATTGATCCGTCGTCATTTTCCGCTGCGGAGATCTCCTGGAAGAGGGAAGAATTTTTGGGGTTTGTACTTTCTGGAACGCCATCGGTATTCCAGAGAGTTACGACCAGTTCCGTATCAGTCATCTGTGCTTTATATGGGGCTTTCGCGGTGCCGGTAAGGGTCAGGCTTTCTCCGCGGTCTTCTACCGCGAATTTGGTGGAGGAGACCTGATTTTCTACTGTCGGCGTCCCTTCTAAGATATCCGCCGTAGACTTGGGAAGATATCCACCGGATCGTAGTTTATAGTAGCTGCCGGTTACTTCTTCCACATAATCGCATGCACCGTTATAAAGAGTCATGTAAAAATCATCTTCAATTGTAACGTCTCCGTAAACATTGTTGATATAATCGTTTGCCATAACTGCCAGTGCCGTATTTTTCCCAACGGCGTAAAGCTTGCCGGAAGAGGTATAGCTGGTGGTAACGCCTTGATAAGAAAGGGTATAGGTTACCGTGCCGATTTTAACTGTAGCATCGTCATCCCCTGCATCCGGCATGACCATTGCACCGCTGTAAACGATGGGAATACCGGATTGAGCCGTTGATTTCTGAGTCAGAGCAACTGTTTTTCCTTGAAATGTCGCTGACACGCTTGCTCCTGCCGGTGCAGTACAGCTGAAAGAGATCTGCTCACCAACGCTAACAGCCTCGTCGTAATAAGGGTACATTGAGCTTTGGACAATGTTGGAAATATAGGATACGCTGCTTTGACTTGGATCGGTTCTGGTAATGGAGATGGTTTTGCTTTGCATCCCCTGAGAAAAGGTATAGGTACTTGTTCCCACAGGAATATCGGTGAGATAAACCCCGAACCCTCCATTCGTGGTCTGACGTTCGACCAGTTCTCCATCCAGATAAAGCGGGAGATCAGGATCAGAAGTTCCCATTACATAGTAGGAAGACGTAGTGATGGTAATGTCACCGCTGGGACGGGTAACCGCAAACGTCTGCGGAATCTGCAGCGAATACCCATCAGGAATCAGATTGAGATTCCCGGAGAGAGCAGAGGATAAAAGCATCGAAATTTCAGAAGGGTTTTTCAGATGTTCATAGCCGGCCACCGCAATAGAAGAAATCCCGGATTGCCGCAACAGAAAAATCTGGCTGCTGACAGAAAAACGCTGGTCGGCAGAATCGCCTTGCAGATAGGCAACTACGGGAAGACCGGCAGCCCAATCATTCCATTGGGCCGTCATTTTGTCATAATCGGCTGAATCACCGCCTGCGGCTATAGGATAAACCGCATTGGCAAGCTGATTTTCTACCAGTGTTTGCGGCGATAGCCCCGGGGAAGACAGCAGCTGAGCGTTTTTTGTAGTGGGAGAAGCGATCGGGTCATATAACACGGAAACAGACAGCCCTCCACCACTGATTTCTTCAAAAAAAGAAGCCATTTTCTGCGCTTGGGAAACCTGGCTGTTGACTTGTCCATTTTGGCCAGGGGATAAAAAAGCTGTATGAAGCAGCACAATTTCGTCGGCAATGCTTCCAGCTGCCAACAGCTTCTGCAAATCCCATTGGGCCAGCGCCAGGTTTTGATCCTGCGCTGGATCAAGCTGCAGCCTTTCTCCATCCCAAACAGCGATGGAACTGCCGTGATCTACTGCCGTTTTCACAAAGCGATATGCGGGGTGAGAAGGAGAAAGGGAAAAGGGGTCTAAAACAAGAGAAAGGGAAATCTTGTTTTCTTCTAATTGGGACGTTAAATAGGAAAGGTCCGCAAGATCTTTCTCTTGGGCTGCATGCAGGCGAAAGGCCGGCAGCCGAGAGGGTTCTTCCTCTGTTTGTCCAAGCAGAGAAAAATATATCCGGTTAAACCCGCTGTCTTTTGCAAACTGAAGCAGCACATCCATATGGGAAAGATCAGTTTTTTGCGTATCAAAAGTACTTTGATAAAATAAGCCTTTTGAAGGATCGGCAATGGTAGATTGCGAAGCTTTCAGCTCATCATCTGCGGCTGCCCGTAGAGGGAGTATAGCCAGTAAAACGGCAAGGCCAATCCAGCTCCATTTTTTCCTGTCTTTTTTCATTTTTTTCCTCCCTTTCGTGGGTCAAATGGTAAAGTCTTCTTGTTGGAAAGTTTGTCGCACCGGTTTTTGGGGTTTCCGTTTCAGCGGGTCATATTGAAATCGGCGACAGGAATATCCGCTGGTTACAACGCCTTTTTTCGGGCAAAGGATAGTCTGTCCATCAGATGAAGCCATTCCGTATGCACAGTAACGGCATGCCGGAACAATATGGGGGTCAAAAAGAGATTTCGTCATATGCAGCCTCCGGATTTCGACACTTTTGTTTCGTCATTATTATAGCAAAGGAGAAAAGAAAAAGCTAATCCAATCTGCGGTAATTTTGAGCGGGCATGGACAGCAGAAATACCGCACAGAGGATGGATAATAAAATTGCGATGGTTGGCGATTGGGAAAGCTGAGGAACAAGTTTTTGCGAAAAGTTAGAAAAAACCGCGCTGGCCGCTTGAGGAAACAACAGAATTCCGGCCTTGACAAGAATGGCGGTGATGGTGCCATGCGCCAGGCGGGAAAAGAAGAAAGGAAGAAGGGAAAAATTTTTTTCCTTCAAAAAAGATATCGCCTGAAAAAAAACAGAAAGGCCGGAAAAAGAGACAAAAAATCCAATCAAAACCAGATCTCCTCTGGTGGAAGCCTGAATGCATCCGGTAGTTACCTCCAGAAGTCCGGCCGCCAGTAGAACAAGCTGGTTTTCTCTGCCGAAAAAAGTAAAGAACAATTCAATAATCGCCGAAAATAAAAGAACATACCCAATAACGGACAGCATCCCGTCGATCCCGCTTTGCACTCCATGCACCAAGGCGGAAGAAAAAGGAAGACCGTTTTGGTTTTCTTTTTCGTTTTTCAATATTTCATGGCGATTGAGAAATCCAAGCCAGAGACCAATTAAAATAGCGGAAGTCCACTGACAGCCAAGCAAAAGCAATCCAGCTTTTCCATTTCTCAAAAGTCCGGTTCCCACCGCAGTGATTAAAAAAGAAGGACCTGAATTGACGCAAAAGCAAAGTAGCCGTACGGCCGTTTTGGAATCAATCCGTTTCTGCTCCAGGAGCGACGCTGTCATTTTTGCGCCGACCGGATATCCACCGATAAACCCCATGAATACCGTGCATGCCGTACAGGCGGGAAGGTGAAAAAAACGCTTTACCACCGGTCCCAGTATTCTCTGTATGCTGTCTGCTGCCCGGCTTTCGCCCAAAACGCCGGATAAAACCATAAAAGGAAAGAGGGATGGAATTAATACCGCGGCGCAGGATTCCATCCCGGCGCTCACACCTTTGCGGACGGGGGCGGAATAGATCAACAGCAGGATCGCTGCCAATAAAAACAGCAGGGCAGATAGCCGGGGGATAAGCTTTTTGATCCGTGTTAGATTCATGTTGTCGCCGCCTTTCTCTATCCCTATATTTTATAAACTCACGCTCGTAAAAATGTATAACAGTTACGCCAAAAACATATAGTGAAACAGGAATTTGCAACGGAAAGGAGCTGAGGCGATGAGGAGAAAAGAACTTAAAAACAAGAATCAGACTTCTCCGGAAAGGCTGGCAAAAATCCTGGACGTCCCGCAAAATATGTTTGAATCCTATTCCCAAATTGTCCTGTCCGGCAACCGCGAAGCGGTGTTGGATGGCTGCCAAGGCGTTATTGAATACGAAGACGATTTTATCAAATTAAAGATTGGCAGGCAGGTGGTAAAATTCACCGGACAAAATTTACAGATTAAGTGTATGACAGGGGAAAATGTTATTATTGACGGTAAAATTTTGTCGGTAGAGTTTGTAGAATAAATCGGAGGAAATCATGTTTATCGTTCGTTTTTTGCGATTTGTCTGCGGTTATGTCCGTTTTCAGGTTACCGGTGTATTTATTGAGCGTTTTTTGAATCTGGCGTCACGAAACGGCATCAATTTATGGGATGGTACAAAGACAGAAACCCAATATACAGGACATACCCTGATGAAGCATTATAAAAAGCTTAGGCCCTTTGCGAAAAAAACTGGCGTACATATGCAGATTGAAGAGCGGTTTGGATGGCCGATGTGGCGAAGAAAATACCGCAAAAGAGTAGGGCTAGTCGTAGGGATCCTGCTGTTTTTTGGTATTTTGGCTTTTTTGGGGAATTTTGTGTGGACAATTGAAGTAGTGGGAAACGAGACCGTTTCTTCCGACGAGATTTTGGACTTTCTGGAAGAAGAAGGATTGAAAATCGGTTCGTATAAAAGCGCGTTGAATCCGCGGGAGTTAGAGCGAAAAACTCTGCTGGAACTAAAGGAGCTTTCCTGGATTGCAGTCAATATCACGGGAAGTACTGTCACGGTTGAAGTCAATGAACGAATCCTCCCGCCTGACATGTATTTGGATAATGATAAGGCCTGTAATATTGTTGCAAGGTATACCGGCCAAATCCATTCCATGGATATTTACGACGGGCAAAGCGATCTCCAGGTAGGTGATACTGTCCTGGCGGGAGACCTAATTGTCAGCGGCATTGTAGAAGACGGAAAGGGACAGACTCGTTTTGTCCACGCACGGGCGGACATCAAAGCCTATACCGATTATGAAATAAAAATTGAAGTGCCGTTACAGCAAGTAGAACGTATTTCCACTGGAGAACAATCGGTAAAAAAATATTTAAAGTTCCTGACCTGGAAGCTGCCCCTTTTTTGGGAGACGGACCAGGAAAAAGGTTATGATTCTCAGCAAACGACGATTCCTTTTGCGCCTTTTGGGTTGTCAACGCCTTTTGCGGTTGTGGAGGAAAACAGGAACTACTATACACAGGAAACAGTGGAATATAATACAGTCCAGGCCAAGGAAGAAGCTTTGCAACTTTTGCAGGAACAAGAAAAAATCCAATTGGGGGAGGCGGAGATTTTAGAAAAAGATCTTTCCGGTTCAGAAGAAAATGGAGTTTACCTATTAAAAGCCTCTTATTTATGTATTATGGAAATTGGAAAAGAACAGGAGATCCTTTTGGATCGATAATATATGATACAAGTCAAAAAACGGCCATATGGCCGTTTTTTGACTTGTATTCTTTAGCTGGGGCTTACATCATAGAAAAGTGAGTCCGGATCAGGCAGCGGATTGCGGCAGCATTTGCTTGCAAAGATTATATTTAGCCAATGCCGTCCCTGCGCCAATTTTAGAGTATAAGCGCAGCATCTCAGCACAGGCGCAGATTTTATCTGCCAGATTCACCACGACCGATTCTCGATAACGCGGAATTTTTCGCAATGTCAAAGGCCACATATGCTTTGAAATGATATCTTTTTCCAAATCAGAAAGGCCATGTATTTCTGCATTGCGCAGAGCGATTTGTGGATGAATCAAAAGCCTTTTCCAAGGCCCAATATTGGTTTGGGACCAGTCACATAGATACAAATCATGCAGCAGGCCGGCACGGGCGGCAGCCTTAGCGTTTAATTTGAGCTTCTTGCATATCGAAAAGCTTAAATATGAAACAAAAATACAGTGATCAAGACAGCTGACACCATTGATATGCTGTTTAATTTGGTTCATCATCTGGACATTAGGATGCTGGATAAGATCGTCAATATAAACACGAAACTCTTCCAGCCGAAGCGAATCCCACATGCTTTTGCATCATCTCCTTTTTTCTAGTGTATACGATTTGAGCCGAAAATGATATGGAAGCGAAAAAAGTTTTCAAAATTGGAAAAAGTTTACATGAAACCTTAAATAAGAGGAAGCTGGATATTTTTTTGAATAATTTGGGAATAAATCTTGACAAAGAAGAAGATATTCGATATAATAGACAAGCACCTAAAATTATATGTGGAGAAGTCGCCTAGCCCGGTTTATGGCGCACGACTGGAACTCGTGTATGGGTTAATAGCTCATCGAGGGTTCGAATCCCTCCTT
>CAJFOX010000010.1 GCA_904397845.1 uncultured Oscillospiraceae bacterium | reverse complement strand
GTGCAGCTGATTCGTAATCAGCAGGTCGCGTGTTCGAGTCACGTCACTAGCTCCAAACCACCCCGTAAACAGGCGTTTACGGGGTGTTTTTGTATTTATATGTTCTATGGGCGTGAGTCAAAACTGTGACCTACACCCTGACTCATACGTCGAAAAGGCCGGAAAGCCTAGGAAAGCACCGGAGAGCAGTTTTTATCTGCTTTCCGATGCTTTTTGATGTCGTCCTGCCATTACCTGCGCCATGAATCTGCCGATCTTCTCGATTGCCTGTTCCTGCATCTGGCGGGTGGATGAAAGCAACGTCGACGGTTTCGCTGTGGAAGTATTTTTTATTTTTGACGCTGTCCTTAATAGCTGTTTTAGCCGCAAATGGCGAGCCATTTATCCCCGGCGCGTTGGCGTCGTTACCGGCGTTAACTTTGATGAGCTTGCCGCCGCTTTCGGGACCGATCGTGATAGCGCCGGAGTCATCGGCGTAGATATGGCAGCTGTTTGCTTCTTCTACGCCGCTGACGGTATTCGTGCCTTCTAGGACAATATCCATGCCGTCCACATGATAGACGGTGGCCGCGATATCCCCTCCATTCGAGCTGCTCGACTTGATGACCCGGGCCCCGGCGATATGGGGCCCGCTGGGGTCCGGGCTTCGCCGTCCTGTCTGATATGGTGGCTTCCATGTCCGTGTTTTCGCACACTTATCTATTTTCCTCGACATCCATATGAAGCGTAAAGCGGTTCTTGTGATAAGAAATCAGCCCCTCTTTTTGCAGCGCTGACAGCGCGACAGACATGGCCGCTCGGTCCACACATAAATAGTCGGCCAGCTGCTGCCGGTCATAGGGGATGGAAAAACAAAGACTTCCCCTTTGGGTGGACTCGGCGGACAGAAAAGAGAGCAGCTTTTCCCGTGTAGAGCGTTTGCTCATATGAGAGATTTTATTATTGAAACGCAGCGCCTTTCTCGCCAGCATGGCGACAAAATTGCGGATTAGCTTTGCGTGATGGGAACAGGCGGCAGTACAGACAGAAAGGATCCTGTTGATATTCAGCATCAGGATTTGACAGTCACTGTCCGCCACGACGCTGACATTGAGGATGCTTCCCGGCGAGGCGGCGAATGATTCGCCAAAAAAATCTCCCGGAGAAA
Organism: uncultured Oscillospiraceae bacterium; assembly: GCA_904397845.1. Lineage (GTDB taxonomy): Bacteria > Bacillota > Clostridia > Oscillospirales > Ruminococcaceae > UBA3818. The sequence continues at coordinate 46,430 of CAJFOX010000010.1, read as the reverse complement.
TCAAATCCATGATACTGCGATGCCCCCAGATGTCCTCTTGGATCACCAGCACCTTTCCGCTCAGCAGCAGCCCCATGGATTCCGTGCTGCTGCCCGCCCGGAGAATGACGCTCCCCTTTGAATAATTTTCTTTTTTGGCGTCCAGGCATTGCAGGATAGATTTGATTTCTTCCCTGGACATTCCGGAAAAAATAGAGGTGTTTTGAAGAAAGGCCGAATATTGTTCCATAAAGAAGCTCCTTGTTTCATGAACGGACTTTTATTATCAATAACGGATAGGATAACCAGTAAAAACGGTTGGCCATCAGAAAAAAATTTTTTTGTTGTTTGAAATCAAACAGACGATCTGTCCGCAGTATTGTATGATAAGATCACAACATGCGCTGCCGCAAGGCGGCCGCCGTTTGATACGGCAGAAAACCTAAATTGCAGGAGGAAAAACATATGATCCGAAAAATCATCCATATAGACGAAGAAAAATGCAACGGTTGCGGGGCTTGCGCCGCCGCCTGTCACGAGGGCGCGATCGGCATGGTCGGCGGTAAGGCAAAGCTGCTGCGGGATGATTATTGTGATGGGTTGGGAGACTGTCTCCCGGCATGTCCCACCGGGGCGATCACTTTTGTAGAGCGGGAAGCCGCCGCTTACGACGAAGCCGCTGTACTCAAAAATAAACAGGAAGCCAAAATTCGCCATGCAGGCTGCCCAGGGCAACAAATGCGCAGGTTCAACCGGGATCAGTCTTCGTCCGCTGATACAGTTCCCGCCGCAGGTGTTTCCCAGCTGAGGCAGTGGCCGTGCCAGATCAAGCTCTTGCCGGTCAACGCCCCGTATTTAAACGGCGCGAAGCTGCTCATTGCCGCCGACTGTACGGCTTACGCCTATGCGCGCCTTCACGAAGATTTCATGAAAGGGAAGATCACGATGATCGGCTGCCCAAAGCTGGACGACGAGGATTATAGCGCGAAGCTGACCCAGATTATCGCTCATAACGATATCGAAAGCGTTACAATTGTACGGATGGAGGTACCATGCTGTGGCGGGCTTGAATTTGCCGCAAAGAAAGCGTTGCAAACCAGCGGCAAGCTGATTCCCTGGCAGGTGATCACGATTTCCGTGGATGGGAAAATCCTTTCATAAAGAATCAGCACAGCTGTTTTTTTAAGAGGATTTGAAAGCTTTATTTTCTCTCCGGCTTTCTATCTTGGTTAACCGGCTATTTTTTGGCACAGCATGACAGGAAGAAAACCTCCCGCTCATGCAAAGGCAGCTTTACCGATTGGGAAATCCCCCGATTCAAAAGATTGGGGGGTTTGGGCATATTCCGCCGTAAGATTACACTTGGCGAAACCGTTTCAATCCGCCAACAGCGTCGAAACGAGGATCTGTCGGATTTCATTTTCTCTTGCCTGTTATAATGCCTGCTTAAACCGTGGGATACAGCGATCTTAGGGGAACTGTCTGGAAGGGGCCCGGTGCAACAATGGGACATTTGCTCCAGATTACCGGATTGGAGTCTGTCGAAAACCAATATTGGCAGTACGGAAAGCCCGCACCCCATGGCCAGTTGGGCAACCGCCGGATGCCCTGCCAGGGTAAGAATTATTTTCCGTCCTGCACGGATCTGCCGCCGAAAAGGTTTGGGTGATTTCCATCTTCCAATAATGCCGCCGCTTCCCGATAAAAAACACCCAGGGCACCGATATAATTTTCCTTCCAGGGCTTATTTCGGCCGCAGTAATGAATGATAACTGTGTGCTCGCGTACCCAATTTAGATTCAGCCATGCCTCGGACCGGGGACGCAGGGCAAACAGTTTTTCGGTCATATTATAAACAAAGGGATCCAGCGGTAGAATGCTTCCTTCATACAGGCTGCTGATGATATCCTGATCCGGAAGCAAAAGTTTGTCCCTATGGGTTTGGATATACTGGAAGACGGCAGCCTCATCCTGTTCCCGCCGTAACCGCTCCAGATTAAAAAGCATGACGCCAGAGTTAATGTAAAGGCTTCCTTTTTCCATGTCAAGACGGCTTCGGTTGACCGCGGAAAAAAAGCGGCCGAGATGGGATGCCGCCGCAAAAAGCCAACCGTCCAGCGGTGTCTGGTATAAATCCTCCAGCGGGCCATTGATCACCATATCCGGGTCGAGGTAGAGCACCCGCTTTAGATGGAAGGGGAGATATTTTGCGGCAAAAATGCGATAATACATCTCCTGTGGGTAGCGGCCGGTGACTGGGGCATCCTTCATCAAAGAGCGGTCGGCCTGTATGGGCCGCAGCGTACACCGGCTGTTTGCCAGTATGGAACGGATGCGACCCAGATCTTTTTCTGTCAGGGAAGAGTGGAGCAGATACAGGTCGATCTGCTTTCCTGGATTGGTGTGCAGCAGAGAGGCGAGCATTACTGTCAATGGGGGGATATACGAGGCATTGAGCGTAACAAGAAGGTTGAGGGGTTCTTCTGCATGGATGGGATCCTCCGGTTCATGACCGGAAAAAGAAAGTCGCTGAATGGCCATTTTGATCTCCTCTTTTCTGTCGCCGCCAGCACAGCCGTTTTGCTGAAAATAAGGCGGTGGAGCATAAAGTTTTTCACTGTATCTTAACGAAAATGATTTTTATTTTATCATATTTTTGTCAAATACAACAGTATTGGGGCTTTTATGGCGATTTTTATATAATAAAAGTTTTCTGAAAAAACGGAAAATCCAAATTTTACCGTGCCATATTTTTACCTTTTATGGATGCCCCAAAAGGCGGGCCCGATACTGCTAACCAGCCGGAAAGCAAAAACAGGGGCGAAAAACAGGAGTGACCCGGGATGGCGGATTCCGGCAGACAAAAATGCAGCAGCGATCCATTAACTGTCGCTGCTGCAGAAATACGATCCAAACAATATGCTGCTTTGCGCCTGCCATGCACGGTCCTATTTTGCCAGAGACCGGGCAAACTGTTTGCCGAATTCTTTGGCTTTTTGCAGTTCTTCTTCCGATGGAACGAAGATGGTGCGGAATCCTTCTTCAAAAACGTCGGATTTAAGCCCTTTCAGCCGGGCAATCAAATTAGGAACCGCCTCGCCGCTCCAGCCGTAGGAGCCGAATACCAATACCGGGCGCTTACGGTTATTGATAGCGTCAACATGGCTTAGCAGATTCCATACGGGTGCGACTGCGTCAGCATTGATAGTGGGAGAGCCAATGCCGAATGCGTCGGACCGATTTAAAAGCCCTTGCAGGAAAGCCATGTCGTGAGCGTTGATGTCATAAATTTGGCAGTCTGCATGGGGGATTTCTTCCAGAATGCCGGCGCGCAGCATATCGGCAATCTTGCCAGTGTTGCCATAAGCAGAGCAATAGAAAAGCGGGATCAGCGGAACTTCATTCTTTTGCGGCCTGCTCCATTCCTCATAACGGTCCATTGCCCATTCCAAACGGCATCCACGGGTTAAAACCGGACCGTGGCTGTTGCAAACGACCTGTACGTCCAGCGCCTTGATTTTAGCCAGGCCGTTTTGCACGTAAGAGGGGAACGGGCCGAAGATAGCGTCATAATAGCCTTTGAAAGCTTCTTCATATTTTGCAGGATAAGCCATGTTGGTATCAAAAGTATAGGGCTCGCAGTAATGGGCGCCTAACACATCGCAGGAGAAAAGGATTTTTTCCTCGGGACACCAGGTGAACATGGAATCGGGCCAATGCAGAAACGGCGCGGAAATAAACTGCAGGGTTTTGCCGCCCAGATCCAGCTTATCGCCGTCTTTGGCCACTGTAATCGGCAGGGAAGGATTGTTGGTGATGTTCTTCAGATACAGGGATCCTGCCTGGCTGACCAGAATTTTTGCCGCAGGGCACAGACTGGTCAACCTGCCCAGCACGCCGGAATGATCCGGTTCGCAGTGGTTCAGAATGATATAATCAATTTGAGCGGGGTCGCATACCTGGCGGATATTGTCCAGATACTGGTCAAAAAAGGTCAGATGGCATGTTTCGACCAACGCTGTTTTTTCGGCACCTTTTACAATATAAGAATTATAGCTGGTCCCATATTCGGTTTTCATCACCACGTCGAAAATTCGCATGGCGGGGTTGAGAATTCCTACTGCGTAGATGTCTTTGGTAATACTTCTGGCAGACAATGGAAATACCTCCTTTATGTTTATCACTGCCGGTTAGCCGGCCCGCGTAAAAATGCCGCAGGCTCCGGCCTGCGGCCGTCCGATACGGCAGCGGAACCGAAAACCGGCGGCATCTGAACCGAAACGCTCTTTTGCTGCTTATTCCTCTTCAAACATATCCTTGCCTACCCCGCACAGCGGGCAGACAAAATCATCCGGGACATCCTCCCACTTAGTGCCGGGTGCAATGCCGTTATCCGGCGCGCCCTGCGCTTCATCGTAAATATAACCACATACGCTGCAAACAAATTTTTTCATGTTTTTTAACTCCTTTTTTATGATTTTAAGATAAGTGTTCCATATTTGAGGCCGTATCATGCTTCACACGATCGGCTTCTTCCGCTTTTTTTGCATTGTTCCACCGATCCATAGTGCCGACCAGGTAGCCGGTGATCCGGCGGATCCGCTCAAAGGGGACAGGCTCAAAACGATAATGCAGATCAACATAGTCCCCGTCTACTGTGATGTCGATACCGGCAAGCTGCTTGTCCGGATATTTTTCTCTGGCGCGGTCAATGTAGGCCTTCTTTTCTTCAGCAGAAAGCTCCCCGCCGCTTACATGTACAGGAATCATAAAATGCCTCCTTTTTACATTCTTTACTTTTTACTGGTTTTATTATATCATAAAAAAAACAGTATACATGTTGCAAATGCAACTTTTTATAGGAGTTTTTATGAATTTTTCCAATATTTCTCTTTTTGAAGGGATCAAAGAGCAGGAATGCCGGGCCATGATGGATTGCTTCGGCGTTCAGATCCGGCGGTTTGCCGCTGGGCAGACGATTTTCGAATACGGCAGCGGAAACGATCAGGTGGGGATTTTGCAGCAGGGGAAGGCGAGCCTGGTGCGGATGGATCAGGACGGAAGCCGGACGGTGCTGGAGCATCTGGAGCCGGGAGACGTATTCGGTGAAATGATGGCGTTCCCCTGCGTGGGCTTGGACAGCATCTGGGTGCAGTGTGACCAGGAATGTGCTGTGGCGCTGATCCGCTATGGCCAGATTACAAAGCGCTGTGAAAAGGCGTGTGAGCATCACAGCCGCCTGGTGGAGAACATGTTTGGGCTGATGCGTAAAAAGGCAATGGCGCTCAGTGAACGGGTGGAAGTACTCAGCCGGCGGACGATTCGGGAAAAGCTGTCCGCTTACTTTCTGCTGCAGGCGCTGAAAGCCGGCGGGAGGGAATTCTGCCTTCCGTTTTCTTACAGCGCCTTGGGGGAATACATTTGCGCTGACCGCAGCGCCATGATGCGGGAACTGAGGAAAATCAAGCAGGACGGCCTGCTGCAAGCGAAAGGGCGGCAGATTCTTTTGAATGAATCTTTTTTGGCGGAAGCGGGAATAGTTGACAAATTTTGATAATTCGGATACACTTAACAACGGTAAGGGTTTCCGGCTTGATTGCTGGAACGAAAGAGGGAAGACGGGTGAAAATCCCGCGCAGTCCCGCTGCTGTAAATGGGGAGTGGGCTTTCGTAATGCCACTGGCCGCAAGGCTGGGAAGGGGAAAGCCCATTTTGATCCATAAGCCAGAATACCTGCCCTTACTGATATCACATTTCTGCGCGGAAACAGAGGATGTTTGATAAAAGGAAAGGCGGTTTTATGCGCAATGCTGCGCGAAATTTGCTTTCCTGAAAACGGATCGCTGTATGCTGTGCGCATACGGCTTTTTTTATGCCCGCATGCGGAAAAGAAAAAAGGAGTCAAATTTTATGATGAAGCTGAAAGTATTGGTTGTATTGACGGCGCTATGCCTGTTGCTGTCTGCCTGCGGGAATACGGTTGTTTCCTCCCAACGGGAAAATTCCGAACCGGAAGATGTGCTGTCTTCCGCAGCGGTACAGCCGGGGGAACTGATCGAGACCTATGTGCCGGAATATGCCAAAGGGTTTTCCATCGAGTACTATGAGGGTGGGGCGAAAATCATTGATACCCACATTGAAGCAACCGCCAGCACTGCCGCTGCGGCGCAGCGGATCCTTCTGCTGCCGGATGGCGCGGCAGAACCGTTGGATGCTCAATGGGACGCGAAAATCGAGGGGGAGGTGACATCGGTAGTTACGTTGGCCAGCTCCCACGCGGGCCACTTTGCCAATTTGGATGCGGTGGACGTGGTGAAGGGCTGCTCCATCAAACCGGAAAGCTGTTACGTGGATTCTTTAAAAACTGCGCTGGAAGACGGTTCAACGGTTTATGTAGGGACCAGCTCCAGCCTGGATCAGGAACAGATCGCCTCGCTGGCGCCGCAGGTGATTTTTGTCGGCGGCATGTCCAGTGACGTAGAGGTGGCGCAGAAGTTGGAAGAAAGCGGTCTTTTGTGTGTTTATTTTGGAGATTTTGCCGAAGAGGATTATATGGGTCGGGCCCAGTGGATTGAATTGATCGGCGCTTTCGTAAACAAGGATCAGCAGGCCCGGGATTTTATCCGGGACAACAAGGCGCAGGTGGACGAGGTGCTGGCCAAGGTGCAGTCGGCTGAGGAGCATCCGTCTGTTTTATGGTATACACACAGTTCCAGCGCACCGCATTTCAATGTGCGTACCGATGAGGACTATGTCAATTCCATCGTTTCCGCGGCCGGCGGACAGCTTTTATTTCCTCAAGGCAGCGAAGGCAATTCCGTAAAGCTCTCCAATGAAGATTTCCTGCTTTTGATGAACGAAGCGGATAAAATCGTGATGGGCGTTTCCCTCAATTCTTACCAGGACGCCAAGGACATGACCTATTTTAACAAGGAGGGCCAGGTGGACTTTTCCAGCGCGCCGGCTTTTGCCAGCCGCGACTGTTATGTCGTCGGTTATGACTGGGCGCAGGATACGGCTAATGCGGCGGAAATTATCCGTTCCATGGCGGCCTGCCTGTACCCGGATTTATTCTCCGACGTGCCGGATGCGGATAAGGACAAAATCATTGCATTCTGGGTCGAATAAGTGTATGGAAAGCAGGAATATCAGAAGAAAATCCAGAGTAACAGCAGCGTTTTCGCTGCTGTTACTGGCGGTTTTAGCGGTTTTTGCCATCGGCATCGGTTCTGTATATCTTCCGCCGGAAACTGTGTTACAGGTATTGTTCGGAAAGGTGGATCCTGCCGACCCGGCCTATATCATTGTCTGGAATATGCGCCTGTCCCGGGTGCTCGCCAGCATGTTCGGCGGCGCGGCGCTTTCTTTATCCGGCCTGCTTTTGCAGATCCTGTTCCAAAATCCAATTGCGGACCCGTATATCCTTGGAATTTCGTCCGGCGCGCGTCTGGCGGTGGGCATTATGCTGCTGGGTGGCGTAATGGCTGGCTTTTATGTGACGAACCCCTGGGTCTTGTTCCTGGGTGCGCTGGCCGGCGCCTTGGCTGTTATGGCGCTGATGCTGCTGTTTTCCGCCCGGGTGCGCAGCGTGACAACCCTGCTGATTGTAGGGATGATGGTGGGATATTTTTGCTCGGCCTTAGTAGGGCTTCTGGTCGCTTTTTCGGATGACAGCAGCATTGCAGATTTTACCCGCTGGACCATGGGCAGCTTCGGCCTGATGACCTGGCCCAAGATTTATGTATTGGTGCTGGTCTGTTCCGTGCTGTTTGCATTGTCTTTTCTGCTGGGAAAAAACCTCAACGCTTTGCGCATGGGAGAGCCGTACGCTGTGACCATGGGGGTCAATGTCAAAGTGCTGCGGGTGGCGATTATTCTGATTTCGGGCCTTTTAACAGCGGTGGTCACCGCTTTTGCCGGCCCGGTATCCTTTATTGGAATGAGTGTACCGCATATCTGCAGGATGATTTTAAAAACGGACGATTCCCGGGTACTGATTCCCTCCTGCATCCTGTGCGGCGGTATCTTCGGCGTGGGATGCGATTTGGTTTCCCGAACGATCATTGCGCCCAATGAGCTGGCGATTGGCACGGTGACGGCTTATGTTGGGGTACCCATTGTTTTATATCTTCTGATGAAAAAAAATAAGCATGAATAGAAAAGGAGGCCGTAATGGAACAGTTGAAGCTGGAACAGGTGGATATCGGCTATGGCGGGCAGCCGTTGATCCAAAAAATCGACCTTTCTTTTTTACAGGGAAAGATGACCTGTATTTTGGGTTCTAACGGCGCGGGTAAGACGACGCTGTTAAAAACCATCGCCCGGATCATCAAACCGCTGGGGGGCGTCATCCGTTTTGGCGGGGAAGACGTCCGGCAGATCAACGGCGTCCGGTATGCGAAAGAGGTGTCCGCCGTGCTTACGGATCGGATCAGCCTGGAAAACTGCACTGTTTGGGATGTAGCTGCCATGGGGCGCAATCCCCATACGGGTTTTTTCGGATTGCTGGCCGAAGAGGATCGGCGTCGCGTACGGGAAAGCCTGGAAGCCTGCGACGCATGGGAGTTGCGGAACCGGCTGTTTAACCAGCTCAGCGATGGACAGAAGCAAAAGGTGCTGATTGCCCGGGGGCTTTGTCAGAGCACACCGGTACTGCTGTTGGACGAGCCTACCAGCCATTTGGATATCTTTTATAAGATGGAAGTGCTGCAAACACTGCGAACCCAGTGCGTCCAGGAGGGAAAAACAGTTATCTGCACCCTGCACGAGCCGGATCTTGCGGTCAAATGCTGCGACCGGCTGGTCCTGGTCAAAGGTGATCGAATCCTGGCATGCGGCGACACGGGAGACATTGTCCAGAGCAGCGCCATAGAGGAGCTTTATGGCTTTTCCGGCCGGCAGTTTGATCCGGTGATGGGGTTGGTGGAGTTTCCTGCAGCCAAGGGGGAAGACGTATTTTTTGCCGGCGCAGATGAGAACACCGTTTATTTGTTCCGGGAGCTGAACCGGAGACAGAAGGGGTTTGCCGCGGGGGTGCTGCATCAAAACGACCTGCTGTTTGCCTTGGGACGGGCCATGGGAGTTTCCATGGTAACCCAGAAGCCCTATCTTCCGGTGACACCGGAACAGGCCGAACAGGCTTTTTCACAAGCGATGGACTATGGCCTGATCGTGGCGGCGGATTTGCCAGAGGGGGATTTTCAGGCGGAAAATCGGGCTTTGGTGCGGAAGCTGGCGGCTGCCGGAAAAAAGGTTGTGTCCACCTCAGAATACAGGGCGCTGCTGGAGTCGAAAACACCCATTGGAAAGGAGCTGCCGGATGAACAAGGGCGAAGCGGTATTGCTGTTCGGCGGGACTGCCGAAGGACATAAACTTTATGATTTTTGCCATGTAAACCGCATCCCGGTCGTTCTCTCAGTTGCCAGCAGTTACGGTGTGCAGGTGCTGGATCACGTTTGGGATTCGTCCGTCCGGGTGGGGAGGGCGAATGAGGAGAAGATAGAACACTGGCTGCAAAGCGGTGCCTTTTCGCTGGTGATCGATGCGACCCATCCTTATGCCAAAGAAGTTACAGCCAATATAAAACAGGCCTGCTTCCGGCAGGGAATTCGCTACCTGCGGCTTTTGCGGGACCTGGGTGACCAAAGCGGCGCGCTGGAGTTTGCGTCTGCACAGAAAGCAGCGGCATATCTGGCAAATACACAGGGGAATATCCTGCTCACCATTGGAAGCCGGGAGATTGATGTATTTGCGCCGTTAAACAAAGATCAAAAGAGGATCTTTGCCCGGATTTTGCCGGCAGAGGATTCCATCGCCGCCTGCCGCCGGGCGGGGGTGACGGGGAGGAATCTTTTGTGTATGCAAGGCCCTTTTTCTGCTGATTTTACCTATGCGGCCCTGCGGGAGTTTCAGTGTCGTTTTCTGGTGACGAAAAATTCTGGTTCCGCCGGGGGATTTGAGGAAAAGATGGAAGCTGCCCGGCGTGCGGGGGTTCAGGTTTTGGTTATCCGGCGGCCAGAGGAGGATGGATTTTCTTTCAATCAGGTACAGGCATATCTGCTGGATCATCGGATAGTGGGAGAAAAGAGGGGAAAAGGATGAAAAAAACGGCAAATCCGTCCCGGGTTGCAGTCATTGGCACCGGAAGCGGATGTGGAAAAACCACTGTCACATGCGCGCTGTTGCAGGCGTTTTGCAATCGTGGAATAGCGGTGTCTTCTTTTAAGTGCGGGCCGGATTACATCGACCCCATGTTTCATCAGAAAGTAATCGGCGCACCCTCTCGCAATTTGGATCTGTTTTTCTGTGGGACAGATACCGTTCGGTACCTGTTCTGCCAAGCCGCTGCCGGTGCGGAAATTTCTGTAATCGAAGGGGTTATGGGGATGTACGACGGTATTGGCGGGGATTCCCAGGAGGGGTCCTCCAATCATCTGGCCATGGTGACCGAAACGCCGGAGATCTTAGTAGCCAATGTCCGCGGCATGAGCCTTTCGGCAGCAGCGATGTTATCAGGATTTGTCCATTTTGCTCCCAACCGGCTGGCAGGCGTTATTTTTAACGGCGCATCTGAAGGGATGTATCCAGCGTACGCAAAGATGGCCCGAGAAATGGGGCTGCAGGCTTTGGGATATTTCCCACTGGTACCGCAGGCAGCGGTGGAAAGCCGCCATCTCGGATTAGTGACCGCTGGAGAAGTTGAAAATTTAAGAGAGAAAATGCAGCTCTTAGCGCAGACCGCCGAAAAAACGCTGGATTTAGACAGCATTTTGGCACTGGCGCGGTCCGCAGGCCCGCTGGGATACGTCTCCCCTCGCCTTCCTTCGCCGCTTCGGCATCCAGTGAGAATCGGTGTCGCGTGGGATGAGGCGTTCTGCTTTTATTACGCGGATAATCTGGAACTGTTGAAGGCGATTGGCGCCGAATTGGTGTTCTTTTCGCCGCTGCGTGATCCGGATTTGCCGGAAAGATTGGATGGCCTGTACTTGGGCGGCGGTTATCCCGAATTATATGCACAGCTGCTGGCGGAAAACGGGGCAATGCGCCGGGCAGTGCGAAATGCCGTCAAAAACGACATGCCGGTGATTGCCGAATGCGGTGGGTTTTTGTATCTGCAGCAATCGCTGGCCGATAAGAACGGCAGGACTTTCCCGATGGCGGGCGCACTGCCCGGTGAAGGGAAAATGACCGATCGGCTGATCCGGTTTGGCTATGTGGATCTTTTGTCCCGCCGGGAGCAGATGCTTTGTCCAGAAGGCGGGACAATCAGAGGACATTCCTTCCATTATTCGGAAACAACACAAAATGGCGAAGGGTTTTTGGCTCGAAAGAGGAAAGGGGAATACCTTTGCGTTCAGTCCGGTCCTCGGTTGTATGCGGGATACCCTCATCTGCATTTTTGGAGCAATCCGGATGCGGCGGCCCGTTTTCTGGGCCAATGCGCTGCGTATCAAAAGGAGCGGGAAGCATGAATTTACAAGAAACAATCCATTCTATTCGGCCGTTGGATGCGGCGGCTATGGAGCAGGCGGCCCGGCGTTGGGACAGCATTGCCAAGCCATTGCACGGCCTGGGGCTATTGGAAGAGGCGGTCATCCGCATCGCCGGGATCCAACGGACAGCGCGGGTATCGGTTTCGCCGAGAGCGCTTTTGGTTTTTTGCGCAGATAACGGCGTGGTGGCTCAGGGGGTGACGCAGACAGATCAGAGCGTAACCGCGATCGTAGCGGAAAACTTTACAAAAGGGCAGACCAGCGCCTGCGTTATGGCGAAAAAAGCTGGCGTTGACCTGATACCGGTGGATATCGGCGTGTCCAGAGAAATGAAAATACCCGGCCTTTTACAGGAGAAAATCCGGATGGGAACCGGTGATTTGACCCAGGGGCCCGCCATGGAACGGGAAGAAGCGGTTCGGGCGCTGGAAACCGGGATTCGTCTGGCAAGACGGCTGGCAAAGCGGGGATATCGGGCGATCGCTACTGGAGAAATGGGGATCGGAAACACAACGACCAGCGCGGCAGTAACAGCGGTTTTGCTGGAGCGTGACCCCGCCGAGGTGACTGGCGTGGGAGCGGGGCTTCCTGCGGCGGGGCTCGTCCGGAAAGTAGACGCTATCCGGCGCGGCATTGCGCGCAACCGGCCGGATGCCGGCGATCCTTTGGATGTACTGTCCAAAGTCGGTGGATTGGATCTGGCAGGAATTGCAGGCGCTTTTTTGGGGGGCGCCTCCGCCGGCGTTCCGGTGGTAATTGATGGGTTCATTTCCGCGGCGGCGGCTTTGGTGGCAATTCGGCTTTGTCCGGCCTGCGCAGAGTATATGCTCGCTTCCCATGTATCGGCGGAGCCTGCCGGACAGATGCTGTTAGACGCGTTGGGCCAGCGTGCGGTTCTTCATGCGGGAATGTGTCTGGGGGAGGGAACCGGCGCGGTAGCGCTATTCCCGGTTTTGGATCTGGGGCTTGCGGTATATGAGCAGATGAGCTCTTTTTCCGATATTGAGATGGACCCGTATACCGATTTTAAAAAGGAGGAAATGCTGTGCTCGCATTCATAGCGGGTGGCGCTGCCAGCGGCAAGTCGGCCTGGGCGGAATCGCTGGCCATGGCGCTGGGAGGTAGAAAATGCTATATTGCTACCATGGAACCTTTTGGAGAAGAGGCGGAAATCCGCATTCAACATCACCGGAATGCCCGGAGAGAGAAAGGGTTTCAAACGGCAGAAATTTATACCGGAATGGCGCACAGCGTCGGTACGCTCTGTTGTGACACCGCTTTGCTGGAATGTATGACCAACTGGATGGCCAATGAGATGTACAGCCCGTCCGGTGCGGGAAAAGATGCGCTTGGCGCGGTCAAAAAAGGGATAGATGCTTTGTGTGCGGCTGTTTCGAATCTGGTAGTTGTATCCGGCGACCTGTTTTGTGAGGGGCTGGACTATGGTCCCTATACCGGAGAATACCTGGAAAACCTGGCAGAAGTCAGCCGCTGTCTGTCGGCACGGGCCGACCTCGTGGTAGAACTTTGCTGCGGGATACCAATCGTTCACCGTCACAATGACGTGGGGAGGGCTTGGCTTGAAAAAATGGCTTAACGGCTTTTGCGCCGCTTTTTCTATGTATTCTACCGTGCCTATGCCTCAAATCCAGTGGCGGGAGGATACGATGCGGTATCTGTTCTGCTTTTTTCCCTGGATCGGGCTGCTGACTGGCGGGCTTTGTTTGGGATGGGCATGGTTTTGCCGGGCCTGGCAGGTGGGCGCGCTGCTATTTGCAGGCGGAATGACGCTCCTGCCGCTGATCGTATCCGGCGGCATCCATCTTGATGGCCTGGTGGATACGGCCGATGCGTTGTATTCCCGGAGGGAAACGGAAAAGAAGCTGGAAATTTTGAAAGATCCGCATGTGGGGGCCTTTGGAGTGATGGCCTGTTGCGGTTATCTGCTGGCAAGCTTTGCCTTATGGGGGCAAGTATATGAAACCCCGCGGCTGATCGGGCTTTGCTGCATCGGATTTTTCCTGTCGCGATGCTGTTCGGCGCTGGCAGTGGTCAGCTTTCCGGCAGCTAAGAATTCCGGATTGGCGCATTTGTTTTCCAGCTATGCGGATAAAAAAACGGTTCGGATTTGCTGCGGCTTTTATCTCTTACTGGCAGGGGCGCTGCTGGTTTGGAAATTATTGTGGCTCGGCGCTGCGGTGCTGATTACAATAGGCTTTGTATTTGTGGGATTTTGGCATCTGTGTAGAAAACAGTTCGGCGGCATCACCGGCGATCTGGCGGGCTTTTTTTTGCAGGTGGCTGAACTGGCTGTTTTGGCGGTCTGTACTTTTGGAGGGATTATGGGATGATAGAAAAGCTGATCGTAGGAGGTTCCCACAGCGGGAAAAGGGCGCGGGTGGAGCAGCTGGGCTTTTCAGCCCAGGATATTGCGGACGGCGGAGCGTGCAACCTGGACAAAGCTTTTGAGCGACCGGTTTTGTATGGGCTGCATATGCTGGTTCGCCGCTTGATGCGGGAAGGGACGGATCCGTCCCAATTTGTGCGGCAGGGCCTGAGGGGAAATAAGGTGCGGATTGTCGTTTGTGATGAGATCGGCTGCGGGGTCATCCCCATCGATCGCTTTGAACGGGACTGGCGGGAACAGGTTGGGAGGATTCTATGCGAAATCGCAAAGGAAACGCCGTCAGTGGAGCGGTTGTTCTGCGGCGTGCCCACAGAGATCAAGGCAAGATGAAAATACGCGTATACCTGATCCGCCATGGCAAAACCGCAGGAAATTTGAAACAGGCTTACATCGGTTCTACCGACCAGCCGCTATGTCCGCAGGGAAGGGCTGAACTGGAAGCGTTGGCCGGCCGGCTGCCCATACCGGATGAATTATGGAGAAGTCCCCTTTGCCGTTGTGGCCAAACAGCCGGTATTTTGTATCCGGGCGTTCCGGCAAGGGTTTGTGCCGATCTGCGGGAGTGCGATTTTGGCCGTTACGAAGGGAAAAATTATGACCAGCTGAAAGACGAAGCAGCTTATCAGGAGTGGCTGGACAGCGGCGGGACGATTCCGTTCCCAGACGGGGAGGATCCGATGGTGTTCCGCGCCCGCAGCAGAGAGGCGTTTGCCGCCATTGCCGCCAGTGTGGCCAAGAGACACCCAGGCGGGACGCTGGCGATCGTTTGTCACGGCGGAACCATTATGGCGATCCTGGAGGCTTTTTCCGTTCCGCACCGGGAATTTTACGATTGGCAGGTGCCAAACGGCGGCGGTTATCGTTTCTGGTATGACCCCAGGACAAAGAGCGCGGAACAGATGGTTTTGCTGACAGACAGGAGGAAATAAAATGGAAATATGGCTGGCGGTGCTGTGCGGTTATCTGCTGGATCTGTTATTTGGCGATCCGCACTGGCTACTGCATCCCGTACAGGTAATGGGCTGGTGCATATCCGGCGGGGAAAGGATCCTGCGCAGAATCCTCCCCAAAACACCGGAGGGCGAGCTTTGGGGCGGTGCGTTGCTGGCTGCGGGGATAACGATACTTTGCTTTTTTGTGCCTCTGGGGATTTTATACGCCGCGGGTTTGGTACACCCAGCCCTGCGGTTTGGGCTGACAGTGCTGTTCTGTTATCAGATCCCAGCGACAAAGAGCCTGCGGACAGAGAGCATGAGGGTGTATGGGCCGCTGAAAAGCGGTGATCTGGACAAAGCCCGGTACTTTCTTTCCAGAATTGTCGGCCGGGACACCCAGAACCTGGATGAGGAGAGAGTAGCAAAAGCGACGGTGGAAACGGTAGCGGAAAACACGTCAGACGGGATTGTGGCGCCGCTTTTTTATCTTGTCATCGGCGGCGCGCCGCTTGGTTTTCTGTATAAGGCAGTCAATACCATGGACTCCATGATCGGATACAAAAATGAACGGTACCTTTATTTTGGAAGGGCGGCGGCAAAGCTGGACGATGCAGTGAACTTCATCCCCGCTATCCTATCCGCCTGGCTGATGATTGCCGCTTCCTATCTGCTGGGGCTGGACGGAAAAAATGCCCGCCGCATTTATAAAAGAGATCACAAAAATCATTCCAGCCCTAACAGCGCCCGGACCGAATCAGTCTGCGCCGGGGCGCTTGGCGTGCAGCTTGCGGGAGATGCGTTTTATTTTGGAAAGCTGGTACAAAAGCCAACCATTGGAGATCCGGGCCGTCCGGTAACGGCGGAGGATATCCCGCTATCCTGCCGATTGATGACCTTCACTTCCGCATTGAGCCTGTGCTTGTTTTTAGCCATCCGGTTGATGGGGGTGCTTTTATGGTGAAAAAAGTGCATGGAGGCGATATTTATACGGAGCGGGAACTCCCGGCGGGAGTAGAGCTGGTGGATTTTTCGGCGAACCTTAATCCACTGGGTATGCCGCAAGCGGTAAAAGATGCCTTGTGCCAAGAGATCGATACGTATCAAAGCTACCCGGATCCCCAGTGCAGAAAGCTGCGCCAGGCCATTGGCAGGTACTACGGCATACCGGACAGCTGGATAGTATGCGGAAATGGCGCGGCGGATGTGATCTGGCGGCTGGTATTGAGCAGAAAACCCCGCCGTGCGCTCCTTCCTGCGCCGACCTTTTCGGAATATGCCGAGGCGCTGGAGTGCGCGGGTTGTGAGCTTTGCTATTATGACCTGCCGCAGAAATCCGGTTTTGTGCCGGACGAAGGCTTTCTGGATGCTGTTCGGCCAGGGATAGACATCTGCTTTTTCTGCAATCCCAATAACCCCACTGGCGTAGCAGTGGAGTCAGGTTGGATCCGGCGGCTGATGGAGCGCTGCCAGGCGGCGGGCGTTTTGCTGGTGCTGGATGAATGCTTTATCGATTTTTTGGAGGAGGAATGGCGTTATACCGCTCTGCCGTTCCTGCGGGATTTCCCTGGGACGATCATCCTTAAGGCATTTACCAAAATGTACGCTATGGCGGGTATCCGTTTAGGATATGCCTTGTGTGCAGACGAGCAGAGGATTTTGCAAATCGGCCAGACAGGGCAGGCCTGGAGTGTATCTACTCCTGCTGCCTGCTGTGGAATTGCGGCACTGTCCCAGCGGGATTTTGTAGAAAAAACCAAGCGGTTTATTGCGAAGGAGCGGAGTTTTTTGCAAAAGGGGCTTCGTTCTTTTGGTCTGCAGGTGTATGAAGGAAAAGCCAACTACCTGTTTTTTAAAGCGCCTGTGCCGAACCTCCCCCAACAGCTGGAGCGGCTGGGCATCCTCATCCGTCCCTGCGGCAACTATCGGGGGCTGGATGACTATTACTGCCGCGTTGCGGTAAAAGGACGGGAGGACAATGTACGATTATTAAACGGCGTCCGGAAGATTTTAAAAGGCAAAGCAGATGATGAAAAAGAGGGGAATGAATTGGGATGGCAAAAGCAATTATGATTCAGGGGACTACCTCTAATGCGGGAAAAAGCCTGATTGCGGCGGGACTGTGCCGGGTTTTCCGGCAGGATGGCTATCGGGTGGCGCCTTTTAAGTCCCAAAATATGGCGCTTAACTCCTATATTACCAGGGATGGGCTGGAAATGGGACGCGCCCAGGTCATGCAGGCGGAGGCCGCCGGGATTGAGCCGCAGGTAGACATGAACCCGATCCTGCTCAAACCCACAAGCGACCAGGGCTCCCAGGTAATCGTAAACGGGGAGGTGCGAGGCGTTATGCGGGCTGCGGATTATTATCAATATAAACCTCAATTAATCCCTGATATCCTATCGGCCTATAACCGGCTGGCCGCCCAAAACGATATCGTCGTTATAGAAGGGGCCGGCAGCCCGGCGGAAATTAATCTCAAAGAAAACGATATTGTCAATATGGGCATGGCGAAGATGGCCCGGGCACCGGTGATCCTGGTTGGAGATATCGACCGGGGCGGCGTATTTGCAGCGCTGGCCGGGACGCTGCTTCTGCTGGAGAAAGAAGAAAAAAAGATGGTCAAAGGAACGATTATCAATAAGTTCCGTGGGGACGTGAAAATTTTAGAGCCGGGCCTTGAGATGCTGGAGGATATTATCCATATTCCAACCCTGGGCGTAGTGCCGTATCTGCATCTGGATGTGGACGACGAAGACAGCCTGACCGAGCGTTTTTCCCGCCGGGATACGGTTGCGGCGATAGACATTGTGGTGATTCGATTTCCACGAATTTCTAATTTTACCGATTTTAACCCACTGGAATATATGGATCAGGTTTCGGTGCGATATATTACCTCCCCAGGCCAGGTGGGAGACCCGGATTTGATCATTCTGCCCGGCACTAAAAACACCATGGACGACCTGTTGTGGATGCGCCAGAACGGGCTGGAAGCAACGGTGCAAAAACACGCGGCGGCGGGGAAACCAGTGTTGGGAATCTGCGGTGGGTTTCAGATGCTGGGCAGGACGATCCGAGACCCGCTTGGCGTGGAGCACGGCGGCGAAATCAGCGGTATGGGTCTTTTGCCGCTAAAGACGGAATTTGCAGGAGAGAAAACCCGTATCCGTACCCAGGGAGTGTTGGATCCGGTAGATGGGCCTTTATCCGGATTGTCCGGCCAGCCTTACGACGGCTATGAAATCCACATGGGGCTGACAGGAACAGACCGGAATTTGATAAACTGCAGAAATGTGTATGGGACCTATCTGCATGGGTTATTTGACCGGCCGGAAACGGCGCAGGCGCTGGTGCGGGCGCTGATGCGGGAGAAGGGGCTGGATCCCGCATCAGTAAAAGCGCTGGATATCGCAGCGTACAAACAGCAGCAGTATGATATTCTGGCTGACGGATTGCGGCGGTCGTTGAATATGGACGCCGTTTATAAAATCGTAGAGGAAGGGCTTTGAAATGACACAAAAACTGGGTCTGATCCACCTGTATCACGGAGACGGAAAGGGAAAAACCACTGCGGCCATTGGCCTTGCACTGCGCGCAGCGGGGTGGGGCTATCCCGTGCAGATTGTGCAGTTCCTAAAGAGGGGGGACAGCGGCGAGATCAAAGCATTGGAGCAGCTCGGGATCCGGGTGCTGGCTTATCCACAGCTTCCCTCTTTTTCCTTTCGTATGGATGAAATGGAAAAAGAGGCCTGTCTGTCTGCCCATATGGAAAACCTAAGGCGGGCAAAGGAATTCTGTGACCAAAGGCCGCAGGGCGTGCTGGTGCTGGACGAGGCGGTAGGCGCCTGCCGGAAGGGGCTTTTGGACGAGCAGGAATTGCTGGCGTTCCTGTATAACAGGCCATCCGGATGGGAGATTGTGCTTACCGGACGGGAGCCTTCTGCGGCGCTTTTGGAAGCAGCGGATTATGTGACCGAGATGAAGAAGGAAAAGCATCCTTTTGACCGGGGAATAGCGGCCCGGGACGGAATAGAAAGATAGGAGGAACTCCCATGAGAATCGAACAGGTACGGCCAGAGGACATTGAGCGGCGCAGCTTTGAAATCATTACCGAGTTGTTGGGCGAACGTCAACCTTCGGAGGAAACGGCCCATATTGTCAAGAGGGTCATCCATACAACGGCGGATCTGGAGTATGCCGAATCCCTTTATTTCAGCGAAAATGCAGCGCAGATCCTCTCTCGGGCACTTGCAGAGGGCGCCCATATTATCACCGATACCCAGATGGCTCTTTCCGGCATCAACAAAAAAGCGCTGTCCGTTTTCGGCGGGCAGGTTCACTGTTTTATGGCTGATGAAGATGTGTCTCTCCAAGCAAAAAAACGCGGGGTCACACGGGCTTGTGTGTCGATGGAAAAAGCGGCGGCGCTTTCCGTTCCTCTGATTTTTGCCATTGGTAACGCGCCGACTGCGCTGCTTCGCCTGGATGAATTGATCCGGGCAGGCGTGGTAATACCACGGTTGGTCATTGGTGTGCCGGTGGGATTTGTAAATGTGGTTCAGTCCAAAGAGCGAATCATGACGGCAGGCGTCCCCTGCATTGTGGCAAAAGGACGCAAGGGGGGAAGCAATGTGGCGGCGGCCATCATCAACGCGGGATTATATCGCCTTGCCGAAGAGAAATAAAGAACGGGGCAGCAGCCCCGTCCTTTTTATTTTCAGCGGCAGGGTCAATTCCGCCAAAATCAAGTCCTTCCGCTGCGGGGCCAAGACGACTTGTTGAATGAAATTTTCCATTTTTGCACAAAAATAGGAAACGATAAATTATTGGGATTCCGTTCATGATAAGTTCACAAAAGAAACATATAATTTTTGTATATTTCATCAAAATCAGGGGAGAAATAGGATAAAAATGGAAATTCAAAGGAGAAGCGTATGAAAGTTGTCTTTCAATATTTAAAACCCTTCGCTTTCATACTGTTGCTGTGTGTGCTGCTGCTGTTTGGACAGGCGCTCAGCGACCTGAGTCTGCCGAATCTGATGAGCGATATTGTGAATATTGGGTTGCAGAAAAATGGAATTGACGAGCCGGTTCCGGAGCAGATCAGCGAACAAGGAATGGAATTGATATGCCTGTTTATGAAAGAGGAGGAGCGGGAAGCGTTCCAAAATGTTTATGAAAAACAGGACGGCGTTTATATCCTGTCTTCCGCTCAATCGTTGCAGAAAGCACAAGAAGCTTATGGACAAAGCGCTCTGACGCTTCTGAACTTGGTGAAGGCCTATGCGGCGCAGGGCGGACAATCCCCAGCCGATGGCGATTTGTCCGCCATCGACAGCGAGGCGCTGTATCAGCTGCTGCCCTTCTTGCGCAATGCGCCGCAACAGATGGTAGAGGAAGCGTATCTTGCAGCTTCGCAAACAGATGATTCGGTTAAGGAGCAGATCGGGCCGGCGTTTACGGCGCTGCTCTACCAGGATGCAGGCGTGGATTTGCATCAGAAGCAGCAGAACTATATTATGTTGACTGGCGGAAAGATGCTTTTGGTAGCGCTGGCCGGTGTGCTGGCTGCCGTTGGAGTCGGCTTCTTTTCCGCTAGAATAGGCGCAGCAATTTCCCGCGACCTGAGACATGACATTTTCCAAAAGGTCGAGAGCTTTTCCAGCGGGGAATTTGACAAATTTTCCACCGCTTCTCTGATTACTCGTACCACCAATGATGTGCAGCAGGTGCAGATGCTTATTACCATGGGGATCCGGATCCTATGCTATGCGCCGATCATGGGGATCGGCGGTATTATTATGGCGGTGGGCAAAAGCGTTTCGCTTAGCTGGATCATTGCTTTGGCAGTCATTGTGCTGATTGGGCTGATCATGGTTATTTTTTCCATTGCGATGCCCAAATTTAAATCTCTGCAGAAACTGATTGACCGGCTGAACTTGGTCAGTCGTGAAAATCTGTCCGGATTGATGGTGATTCGGGCTTTCGGTAACGAAAAATATGAGGAAAGCCGTTTTGAGCAGGCAAACCGGGATCTGCGGGACACCACCCGTTTTGTCCAACGGACCATGTCTTTTACCATGCCGGCGATGAGCCTGATTATGAATCTGGTTACATTGGTCATTATCTGGGTAGGGGGCCATGCCATTGCGGCCTCTACGATGCAGATCGGCGATATGATGGCTTTTATGCAATATGGCATGCAGATCATCATGTCCTTTTTGATGATTGCCGTGATGTTCATTATGGTGCCGCGGGCGGCGGTTTCCGCAAATCGTGTGGCTGAGGTGTTGGACACCCAGCCTGGTATTCGGGATCCTGAAAAGAAAACACAGGCAAAGATTTCGGGCGGCACGGTAGAATTTAAGAATGTGTCCTTCCGCTATCACAATGCAGAAAGCGATGTACTATCTGATTTGAATTTCACAGCAAAGGCGGGAGAGACGACTGCTTTTATTGGTTCCACCGGCTCAGGAAAATCGACGCTGCTGAACCTGATCCCCCGTTTTTATGATGTAACGGCAGGGAGCGTTACCATCGGCGGAGTTGACGTACGAGAGCTGCCCCAAAAGCAGCTGAGGAGCCTGATCGGCTATGTGCCTCAGAAAAGCGTGCTTTTTTCCGGAGATATCGCTTCCAATCTCCGGTATGGAAAAGAAGATGCTTCGGATGAGGAGCTTTGGGATGTGATCCAAACGGCCCAGGCGGAAGAATTTGTCCGGGCTTCGGACGGGCAGCTGTCCACGCCGATTGCCCAGGGGGGCGGAAATGTCAGCGGCGGCCAGAAGCAACGGCTTGCCATCGCCCGGGCGCTGGCGAGAAAACCGCTGGTTTATCTGTTCGACGACAGCTTTTCGGCACTAGACTTTAAGACTGACGCTGCACTGCGCGGCGCCTTGCGGGAAAAATTGGACAAAAATGCCGCGGTTCTGATCGTCGCTCAGCGGGTCAGCACGATTATGGGAGCGGAACAGATTATTGTGCTGGATCACGGGCGAATTGTGGGCAGGGGAACCCATGAACAGCTGCTGAAGGATTGTCCGGAATATCTGGAAATTGCCCAATCCCAGCTTTCAAAGGAGGAGTTACAGTGAGCCGGCAGAAAAGCGCTACTCCCGGAGGGCCGATGCACGGCCATGGTCCGGGCGGCAGGATGATGATGGGAGAAAAGGCGAAAAACTTTAGAGGCAGTACCCGAAAACTGCTTTCTTATCTTAAGCCCTTTCATTGGGCCATTATTATGGTGCTTTTGTGCGCTGCGGTTTCCACAGTATTTACCATTGTGGGGCCGAAGGTGCTGGCAAAGGCTACTGACGAACTGGCAAAAGGTATCATGGCGGTTGTTACCGGTGGGGACGGCGTGATCGATTTTGGCTATATCGGCATGGTTTTATTGACTTTGCTGGGACTTTATCTGCTCAGCGCCCTATTTTCTTATATCCAGGGATTTACCATGGCCGGCATTTCCGCCAAAGTATCTTATCGTCTGCGCCAACAGATCATTCAAAAGATCAACCGTCTGCCATTGGGTTACTTCCATAAAGTCAGCCAAGGCGAAATCCTTTCCCGCATCACGAACGATGTGGATACCTTAAGCCAGAGCTTAAACCAAAGCGTCACTCAATTGATCACTTCTGTTACGTCCATGGTTGGCGTGCTGATCATGATGCTGAGTATCAGTTGGCAGCTGACATTGGTAGCCTTGTGTATTCTTCCTCTGTCTTTGCTGCTCGTCATGGGAGTCGTGAAAAAATCCCAGGGATATTTCCGGGATCAGCAAAAGTACCTTGGCGCGGTCAACGGGCATGTGGAAGAAATGTACGGTGGTCACCTGGTGGTCAAGGCTTTTAATGGAGAGGAAAAATCTGTAAAAACATTTGACGAACAAAACAAAAAATTATACAATGCAGGGTGGAAAGCACAGTTTTTGTCTGGTTTGATGCAGCCGATTATGGGATTCGTAGGAAATTTGGGCTATGTAGCAATCTGCATTCTCGGCGCGGCCATGGCGGCGGGCGGGACGATGACCATTGGTGGAATTCAGGCGTTTATCCAGTATGTGCGCAGTTTTACGCAGCCGATCACCCAGATGGCCAATATTTCCAATCAGCTGCAAATGGCCATTGCGGCGGCGGAGCGCGTCTTTGAGTTTTTAGAAGAGCCGGAAGAAAAGGAAATAGAACCAAAGCTTTCGTTGGCGCACCGCTGTGAGCAGCCGTCTGGCAACAAAATTCGCCTTAAGGGAGACGTGCGCTTTTCCCATGTGCGCTTCGGCTACGATCCGGGCGAAGTCATTATTAAGGACTTTTCCGCTGACGTGAAGGCTGGACAGAAGGTTGCCATTGTCGGCCCCACCGGTGCCGGCAAGACCACGCTGGTCAAGCTCCTGATGCGCTTTCATGACATTGATGGCGGGGATATTTTTGTCGACGGGCACAATGTAAAAGATTTTACCAAGGAGGATCTGCGCCGCGAATTCGGCATGGTACTGCAGGATACCTGGCTGTTTAATGGCACAATTATGGAAAATATCCGCTATGGGCGGCTGAACGCCACCGATGAGGAAGTGATTGCGGCGGCCAAGGCTGCGCAGGTGGATCATTTTATCCGAACTCTGCCAGGCGGCTATCAGATGCAGCTGAATGAAGAGGCAACCAACGTTTCCCAGGGCCAAAAGCAGCTTTTGACCATCGCCCGCGCCATTCTGTCCGACGCACGGATCATGATTTTGGATGAGGCCACCAGTTCGGTGGATACCCGCACGGAAATGATGATCCAGAAAGCGATGGATAATCTGCTGGCTGGCCGGACCAGCTTTGTTATTGCACACCGGCTGTCCACCATTAAAAATGCTGATCTGATTTTATGCCTGAAGGATGGCGACATTGTGGAGCAGGGTACTCATGAGGAACTGATGGAGAAAAATGGTTTTTATGCCAATTTGTATAACAGCCAATTTGAGAAAATTTCTGCGTGAAGGATAGCGTTGGGTTAGGGAAGGTGAAAAAGATGAAAATCGGACTGGACGTCGGCTCCACCACATTGAAATGTGTGGTGCTTGATGAGAAGGAAAACATTGTATATCAGGAGTATGAACGGCATTTTTCCCGCATTACGGAAAAGGCGTCCGGAATGCTTTACCGCATTGCGGAACAGTTCCCACAGACGCCCCGGATGCAGATTGCCGTTTCCGGGTCTGCGGGCATGGGCCTGGCAGAAAGCCTGGGACTGCCGTTTGTACAAGAGGTCTACGCGACCCGAGTAGCAGTGAACCGGCTGTTGCCGGGTACGGACGTGGTCATTGAATTGGGTGGTGAGGATGCGAAGATTCTCTTTTTGCAGGGGGGCCTGGAGGTTCGGATGAATGGTTCCTGTGCCGGCGGTACAGGAGCCTTTATCGACCAGATGGCCACCCTTTTGAACATTACGCCGGACGAGATGAACGAGTTGGCAAAAGACTATGAAAAAATCTACACGATCGCATCCCGGTGCGGCGTGTTTGCCAAATCAGACATCCAGCCGCTTTTGAATCAGGGCGCCCGAAAAAGCGACATATCCGCCAGCATTTTTGCGGCGGTGGTCAACCAGACCATCGCCGGATTGGCCCAAGGACGGGTCATTGAGGGAAAGGTCGTCTACCTGGGCGGCCCTTTGACCTTCCTGTCTGAGCTGCGTGCGGCTTTTGACCGGATCCTGGGGCTGACTGGCATCTGTCCGGATCATTCCCTTTATTATGTGGCGATGGGGGCCGCCATGACGCCGGGTTCCCAGCAGTTTGATTTGGCGGAGGCGGCGGAGAAGATTGTCCGCTATACTGCTAAGGAAAGCTATAAAAGCTGTCAGCCGCTGTTTCGCAGCCAGGAGGAGTATGATGCATTTTGCGCCCGGCATGCCAAGGATACGGTTCCGCAGGTAGATGGCGCTGATGCGCGGGAAGTTTATATCGGCATCGACGCCGGTTCTACTACTGTCAAAGCAGTGGTTATTGATCAGGATGAAAATATTATTTCCTCAAGCTATCTGCCAAATGCGGGGAACCCGGTGCCTTTGATTCGGGATTTTCTTACGGATTTTTATCGGGATCACCCCCATGCCAGGGTGTTGTCTTCCGCTTCTACTGGTTATGGGGAGGAAATCATTAAAAATGCTTTCGGTGTCGATTTCGGGCTGGTAGAAACCATCGCTCACTATACGGCGGCGGAAAAATTCCGGCCGGATGTGGATTTTATTATTGACATCGGGGGGCAGGATATCAAATGCTTTAAAATCCGCAATCATGTGATCGATAATATTTTCTTAAATGAAGCCTGCTCTTCTGGCTGCGGCTCTTTTTTGCAGACCTTTGCGGGCGCGCTGGGGGATTCTATTGCTGACTTTGCCAAGAGGGGGATTTTTGCTGACCGGCCGGTGGATCTTGGTTCCCGCTGCACTGTGTTTATGAATTCATCGGTCAAGCAGGCGCAGAAGGATGGCGCCAGCGTGGAGAATATTTCGGCGGGACTGTCCATCAGCGTGGTAAAGAATGCGTTGTATAAGGTAATTCGCGCTGCTTCGGCCGATGATTTGGGTGAGCACATTGTAGTGCAGGGCGGTACCTTTTTGAATGATGCGGTGCTCCGTGCGTTTGAGCAGGAGATTGGCCGGGAGGTAGTCCGCCCCAGTATTTCCGGGCTAATGGGTGCGTATGGCGCGGCGCTGTTTGCGAAAAAGCATGCGAAAACCCAAAGCAGCATCCTAACCGCGGACCAGCTGAAAAGTTTTACTCATAAGGTACAGGCAGTCACCTGCCGGGGATGCTCTAACAACTGCAGGCTGACCATCAACACCTTTAATGATGGGCGGCGTTTTATCGGAGGCAACCGATGTGAAAAGCCTCTGACCAATTATACGGAATCAGAACGTTACAGCTTGTATGACTATAAACGAGAGCTTTTGGAAGGATACCGCCCTCAAACAGGATTCCGCGGAAAAATTGGGATTCCAATGGGGCTAAATATGTTTGAGCTGCTTCCTTTTTGGCATACGTTTTTCACTCAATTGGGATTTGAAGTTGTCACATCTCCTGCCTCCAACCGCAAGCTGTACCTGAAAGGGCAGGCAACCATTCCATCGGACACAGTTTGCTTCCCGGCGAAGCTGATGCACGGGCATATCCAATCGTTGCTGGATGCGGGGGTCGAAACGATTTTTTATCCCTGTATGTCTTACAACCTGGACGAAGGAAAGGGCGACAATCACTATAACTGTCCGGTAGTAGCCTATTATCCGGAGGTAATTGGCGCAAACGTGGCACAAATTCAGCAGGTGCGCTATATCAGCGATTATGTGGGCCTGCACCGGAGAAAGGATTTCCCGGTTCATATGCATAAAATCCTGTGCAAATATTTTATTGATATCGGGCTAAAAGAAGTGAGGGCGGCGGCCAATGCCGCTTATGCGGAATATGAAGCATATTTGGCGAAAGTTCGGGCCAAGGGCGAGGAATACCTGGCGCTGGCCAGGGAAAAGAACTTGCCGGTAATCCTGCTGGCGGGGCGCCCGTACCATTTGGATCCGGAAGTCAATCATGGGATCGATACGTTGATCTGCGATTTGGGAGCGGTAGTGATCTCGGAAGACGCGGTCAGCCATCTGGCGGAGAAATTCCCCACCAAGGTGCTGAACCAGTGGACTTACCATTCCCGTCTTTATGCTGCTGCAAAATTGGTGGGGGACTGGAACGATCCCAGGATCAACCTGGTGCAGCTGGTGTCCTTCGGCTGTGGCGTAGACGCCATCACCACTGATGAGGTACGGCGGATTTTGGAGGAGAAAAACCGAATTTACACTCAGATCAAAATCGATGAGATCACCAACTTGGGCGCGGTAAAAATCCGGCTGCGCAGCCTGTTTGCCGCCCTGGGACTGGGGAAGGAGGCGATTCAGTGAGACAGGAAACGGAGCGGGTGGAATTCACCCAGGAAATGAAAAAGGATTATACGATTTTGGTGCCCAACATGCTGCCGGTCCATTTTGGCTTTTTACTAAAGGTGTTTGAAGAGTACGGCTATAAACTGAAGATTTTGAAGAACGGCGGCCAGGCGGTGGTAGACGCAGGGCTAAAGTATGTACATAACGATACCTGCTATCCGGCATTGCTGGTCATCGGTCAATTTATGGATGCGCTTCAAAGCGGGGAATATGACTTGCAGAAGACAGCGCTGCTGATTACCCAGACCGGCGGTGGATGCCGAGCCTCCAACTACATTCACCTACTGCGTAAGGCGCTGAAAAAGGCGGGACTGGATTATATCCCGGTGATTTCGTTAAATTTGTCAGGCTTGGAGAAAAACAGCGGCTTTCAGCTGACGCTGCCCCTTTTGCGTAAGGCGCTGGCGGTGCTGGCCTATGGCGATTTGCTCGTGCTTTTACACAATCAGACAATGCCCTATGAAACGGAACCGGGCAGCAGTCAGAGGCTGATGGACCGCTGGATTGACCGGCTGACTCGCCAGATGTCGTCTGGAAAGGGATTGAGCTTAAAAGAAGTCAGGGCCAATCTGAATGAAATCTCCGATGATTACGCTGCGCTTCCCATCCTGCCGCGCAGGATTACAAAAGTGGGCGTAGTCGGAGAAATCTATGTCAAATATTCCCCCCTGGGCAACAACAACCTGGAAGCTTTTTTACATGGGCAGGATTGTGAAGTAATGGTGCCGGGCGTCATTGGTTTTATGCTTTTTAAGGTCGACAACCGGCTGGAGGACATCAAGCTGTATGGAGGCAGTCGCGCAAAATATGCGGTCATTGATCTTTTGATGCAGTATTTGACCCGCATCGAAAGCGCGGTGATCCATGCGGCGAGGCGGCATCCGCGGTTTGTGGCGCCATCGGCATACCAACAGGTCAAAAAAATGGTGGAGCCTGTCATCGGGTATGGCTGCAAAATGGGAGAGGGTTGGCTTTTAACTGCGGAGATGATCGAGCTGGTAGAAAGCGGATACGAGAATATTGTCTGCGCCCAGCCATTTGGCTGCCTGCCCAATCATATCGTGGGAAAGGGAATGATCCGTAAAATCAAAAATCTGTATCCGCAGGCAAATATTGTTCCCATTGATTACGATCCTGGCGCAACCCGTGTAAACCAGGAAAACCGCATCAAGCTGATGCTGGCCGTGGCGAGGGAGACGGCTCCGTCAGAGCAGAAGAAGCCAGCGGAAGACGCGGTACCGGTGCAGTAGCAAATGAAAAAGAAAACCTGTGAAGGAAACCTCTTCCTTTGCGGGTTTTTTGTTGAAATTTAGGGACATTTACGGTATGATGAGAAAAAAGGGAAAAAGGAGGATGGCACATGTTTTGCAGCCGCTGTGGCCAGCCGTTGGAGGAAAGCGACCGCTTTTGCCCAAAATGCGGTCAGAAAATAGAGGAATCCGCACCGGAGAGAGGGCAATCCCAGTCTGGGCATGAACCGGAAAATCCGCTTTGTGAAGGGATGGAAGAAGCACGGGGGGAAGTAGTTTCAGATAATATGCCGAATACATCAGCTGCAAACGGCTCGGTTCCACCGGCATATCCGTATTACCATCCGGTTGATCCAGTAACCGCCCCTCCCAAAAAGAAAAACCGATGGGTGATCCCGGTGGTGATCGTTGTAGCGGTGCTGGTATTGGCAATTTTCATTGTCGGAGGGATCCTGGTTTATACTGTGATTACTACGATGGAAAAGGAGCCGACCGGCATTTCGACGACCTCCCAAGGCTCAATAGTTGCCGCCGATGGGAAAGAGTTGAGCGCTTATCTTGGCCTTACAGTGGAGGATTTAAAAAATGGCAGCGGCGTATTACTGACGGAATACAGTGGAACCTACACGAACCTGGACGGCTCTATTATGGTGACGTTGAATGAAAGCACCGGCTTGATTGACATGCTGGTGGCCAGCGATCGGGATGTAGGGTTCACCGTATGCGGCGTATCGATCGGAATGAACCGGGAAGAAGCCATGAATGCAGCCCGGGCGTATGTTTCGGAGCTGGAAGATTATGGAGACATGATCGTTGGGCAAAACGGCGAGGAATATTTTGCCGCCTATTATGAGGAAGACGGTATTATTAATTATGCCATGTATTTTACTTATGAGGAAGACGATTCCAGCGGAACCAATGCTAGTAGAGGGACCGGTATCTGGTATATCGGAGAGCCTTTGCAAGAGGTATGGGATTTTTTTGGAACAGAATATGATATTCGTTCCCAACAGCAGCAGACAATTTTCTCCTATCCGGCCGAAGGGCTTTCATTTGCGGTTGACGGCGTGGAATACACAGCCCAAAGCTTGGTTTCTTATGTGGAAATGACTGACGGCGCATGGTTTTCAGATGAAATTTATATTGGCATGAGTTATGAGGAGATCGGCCTGTTTGTGGATCTAAGCGAAATTTACCAGGATGAGACAGCAGGGGAATATTTAGCGGACTATTCGATGATTCTGGATGGTCAGGAATGTTATGGATCTTTCCGTTTTGACTCTGCGGACCCGTCAGCGAGTTCTATTGGCGCCTATATGGTTTTGGAAAGCTGAGAATGATAGAAATACCTGACTTTTGGGTTGATGGATTTTAAATTGACAATGAAAGAAAAAAGCGGCGTTTTAAAGCACGCCGCTTTTTTGCCGGATAAAAACATCTAAAAATATGTGCATATAAAAGTCCGTTTTTTAGGACATCAAATTTGATAAGATAAAGCCAGCACAGAAGAAAGGCGGGCTTTATCATGGAGTATACGATGAAATGGGTTCATGATCATGTAGAGGTTTTTGATGCAAACGGCCGGTTTGTATTTTCGGCAGATACGGAACAGGAAGCCCGCCGTGATTTGCGGGAGATTGCCTAAAAGGCTATTGGCGTATCTGTTTTTTTTCGGAGCCGCGTGTGGTACAATAGAAAAAATGAATTGTACCAGCAGGAGGAAATTTATGTTGTTGATTGAATATCCAAAATGTGCAACCTGTCAGAAAGCAGCCAAATGGCTGGAGAAAAACGGTTTTTCCTTTGAACGGCGTCACATCAAGGAGCAAAATCCAACCAGGGAGGAACTCAAGCTGTGGCATGAGAAAAGCGGATTGCCAATCAAGCGTTTTTTCAATACCAGCGGCCTTTTATATCAAAAAATGGGGCTTAAGGATAAGCTTCCTTCCATGAACACGGAAGAGCAGTATGCGTTGCTGGCCAGCGACGGCATGCTGGTCAAGCGGCCGATCCTTTTGGATGGGGAGAGGGTATTCGTCGGTTTTCGGGAAAAGGAATGGGAGGAGTTGAAAAATAAATGAACACCCCTTTGCGGCGTATCCCCGGTGTCGGCAAAAATATGGCGGCACATCTGGAGTCTTTGGGAATTCGTTGGGTGGAGGATCTGCGAGGACAGGATCCGCAGGAATTATATGACCGGGACTGCAGACAGCATGGCTATCAGGACCGCTGTGTGCTGTATGTCTACCGCTGTGCCGTGTATTTTGCCCAAACGCCGGACCCGGATCCGGAAAAGTGCAAATGGTGGAACTGGAAGGATGAGGCCGTTGAGACAGAAAGATAAGCGTGTATCCCGCTGGAAGAACCTTATTTGCTGGATACTGACCATTTTATGGATGGGGATGATTTTTGTTTTTTCGGCGCAAAATGCGTCCGATTCCTCCCAACTGAGCGGCCAGACTGCCTTTCATGCAGCGTTCTGGTTTTGGCCAGGATTTTCCGAGCTTTCTACCGAAGCGCAGGCCGCCTGGATAGAAAGCGTTCAGTTCTGGGTGCGAAAAGCAGCCCACTTTTTGGTTTATGGCGGATTGGGAGCGCTGTTGTATGGGGACTTCCTTCTTTTCCATTGGAGCCGCCCCATGAAAGCCGGATGGGCCTGGGTGGTGGGCACGCTCTATGCGGCCAGCGATGAAATCCATCAATTGTTTGTGCCGGGGAGAAGCGGCCAGCTGCGGGACGTACTTCTGGACAGCGCTGGTGTGGCGGCGGGAATTCTGCTGGCCTGGGCAGTGGGATTGTTATACCAGAAAGCGGCCGCTTATGCGGCCGCCAGGCGGGATGTAAAAGGAAGGGGTCAGCTTTGAACAATGCCGGCTGGTGGGAGATTGGCGGGGACAGCCCCTTCCGGAAGCCAGAAGGATAGTGCGGAAGGAATCAGCCGGACCGAAAGCTCTCTTTTCTTTCGGATTTCTCCATCCAGACAGACGACCAGGGGATGCTTGCTGCGGATGGTAAGAACCTGCCCTTTTTGGTACAGGATTTTTGTAGCCAGCCGGGGGTTATTCAGATGCAGGCCCTTTTGATAAATATGGATAAAGCGGGACATCTGAAACCGCGACATTTTGCGTATGCCGCAAAATTCCATCACGCCGTCGGCTGTGCAGGCTTCTGGTACAGGATAATACCCGCCGCCATAACAAAACCCATTGGCAATCACAGCCAGGACCAACTTTTCCACCACTGTTTCTCTACCATGGCAGGAGATGGCCATGGTACTGCTGATTGGTCCTAAGATGCAAAATAACAGGGATAAAGTATAGGCCAGGGGCCCGGAAACAAATGGAATTCGTTTGAATTTGGACATGTGGTGAGCCACCCTTGCGTCAAATCCGATGTTGCACAGGTTGACAGCATACTCGCCAGAGCAGTCCAGAAGATCTACCGGGCGGGGGGCTCCCTGCACCAGCCGCTCCAGATCGGTGAAGGCGTCGGCGCTGCCAAAATTTTTCACATAATCGTTTCCCGATCCGCAGGGGATTACGGCGACGGTACAATCTGACCTTTTTGCTGCACCGTTTACGACTTCATGAAGCGTTCCGTCGCCGCCGCATGCAACAAAGCAGATTTGTGCGCCTTCTTTTTGCCGTGGGTAGGATTGGACAAATTGAAGGGCGTCCTGCGGGCCGGTGGTAAGGTGAATCTCAAAGCCCATATTGCGTGCAGAAAAATAGCGGTGTATTTTAGCGCACAGGCTTTCGGTATGCAACCCCTTGCCTGCCGCAGGATTGACGATAAAAATAAAATAGGGCATGGCAAAACGTCCTTTTCTATAAAAACGCGATCCGCCAGATGAATGTTGCAGAATCGTCTTTGCCTATTTTAGCATAAATCGAAGAGGAAGAAAACATCTTTATGAGGGAGGCGGTGCTTTTGGCAGGCTGGAACCCATGGCACGGCTGCCACCGGATCAGCGAGGGCTGCCGTCACTGTTATGTATTCCGGATGGATAGCCATTATGGCCGCATATCGGATGCCGTACACAAGAATCGGGATTTCGATCTTCCAGTGCGAAAAAACCGGGATGGAAGCTATAAAATCCCTTCAGGCGAAGAAGTCTATACCTGCTTTACCTCTGATTTTTTTCTGGAGGATGCGGATCCATGGAGGGAGGCTGCCTGGCAGATGATCGCACAGCGGCAGGATCTCCATTTTCTCATGATTACCAAGCGAATCCACCGGTTCGGCCAATGTATTCCACCTGATTGGGGAAAGGGATATCCAAATGTTACGATTTGCTGTACCATAGAAAATCAGGATCAGGCGGATTTCCGGCTGCCTTTTTACCGCGCGGCACCGATCTGCCACAAGCAGCTGGTTTGTTCCCCTCTGTTGGGGCCGATCGATTTGTCCCCTTATCTGGGGGACTGGGTGGATCGGCTTACGGTAGGGGGCGAATCTGGAAGCGAAGCGCGGTTATGCCGTTATGAATGGATATTGGACCTGCGCCGTCAATGCATGCTGCGCGGAATACCCTTTCGTTTTATGCAGACTGGGGCGCGTTTTGAGCGGGACGGTAGAGTTTACTGGATTCCCCGGAAATTTCAGCATAGCCAGGCAAAAAAAGCGGGGCTGGATTACCTGTAAAGGGGGGCGGATATGGAATACATCCCGGCGAAAACCATTCTTTCCGGCTATCGGGAGCAAAGAGAGTGGTTTGGTTGCCATTACAATATGAACCTGTATCGCGGTTGCTGCCATGGCTGCATTTACTGTGACAGCCGCAGTGAATGTTATGGGATACAGGAGTTTGACCGGGTGCGTGCCAAAAAAGATGCATTGTATCTTCTGGAACGGGAACTTCGGGCCAGGCGCCGTGTCGGCATCATCCATACCGGTTCTATGAGCGACCCCTATAACCCTTTTGAAAAGGCGGAATGTCTGACCCAGCAGGCGCTGGAAAAGATCGCAAGGTATGGATTTGGCGTCGTCATAGCCACCAAATCGGATTTGGTGGTGCGGGATATACCCATTTTGCAGCGCATCCGGTCCCAGAGTCCAGTGGCAGTTCACATTACGATCACCACAGCCGGAGATATGCTGAGTGAAAAGATAGAACCTTTTGCGCCACCATCCTCCCGGCGCTTTGAGGCACTGCGAGCGTTGTCTGGCGCCGGCATTACTACTGGAGTATTGCTGATGCCTGTTCTGCCCTGGATTACGGACGATCCTCAAAATATCCGGGAAATTGTCCAGAAGGCAGCGCGGGCGGGGGTGAAATATGTGTTTAACGGCGGAAACAAGATGTTTGGCCTGACGATGCGTGATCGCCAGCGGGAGTATTTTTATAAGCAGCTGGATCAGATTTTTCCCGGCCTGTCTGCCCGATATCGGAAAACGTATGGATACGACTATGGTTGCAATTCTCCTCTGGCAGAATTATTATGGGAGGAGTTTGTCAGAACCTGCAGGGAATGCGAGGTAGAATACCGGATGCCCAAAATCATTTCCATCATTCGGGCCGGCTATGAGGAGCCGCAGCTTTCCTTATTTTAAATACAATTTGTAATATTATGCAAAAATATGTCAAAAGGAGTGATCAAATGGACATCAGACGGGCAAAGGCGGATCAATGGGGAGAAGCGGCGTCTATGGCGCTGCTGCTATGGCCCTCCCATCCAAAAGAGGAATTAGAGCAGGAATTTCAGGCGCTGCTTCAAAATCCGGATGCTGCCGTTTTTTTCGCATACGAGGGGAACGTATTGGCGGGATTTGCCCAATGCGGCTTGCGAAGGGATTATGTGGAGGGTTCCTCCACTTCTCCGACTGGGTATCTGGAAGGGATTTTTGTGCTGACCGGCTATCGGGGAAGGGGCCTGGCAAAAGCGCTGCTGGCAGAATGTGAAAAGTGGAGCCGGCAAAAAGGCTGCCGTGAAATGGGTTCCGATTGCGCATTGGAAAACCGGGAAAGCCGGCAGTTTCATCTGCACAGCGGTTTTTTGGAAGCAGGGCGCATTATCTGTTTTATCAAGGATTTGGAGGACTGAAGATGGAAGCAAAACGGGTGTGCCATCCGTTGCCACCGGTTTATGATCAGGATTCCCGCGTGCTCTTTTTAGGGACAATGCCGTCTCCCAAATCCCGGGAAACCGGATTTTACTACGCCCATCCCCGCAATCGCTTTTGGACGGTTCTGGCACGGATATTGGAAGAACCTGTTCCAGCGGGGACAGCGCAACGGCGGGAATTTTGCCTTCGGCATCACATCGCCTTATGGGATGTACTAGCTTCCTGCGTGATATCCGGCGCTTCGGATGGCAGCATCCGAGAGCCAAAGGCGAATCCGGTAGAAAAGATTTTGCAATTTGCTCCCGTTGAAGCAGTTTTTACAACTGGCCGAAAAGCATACGACCTTTATAATCGCTTCTGTCTGCCCCGAACGGGGAAAAAAGCTTTTTTACTGCCTTCTACCAGCCCTGCCAACTGCGCTTGCACGTTGATGGAGCTGGAGCGGGCTTACCGTGCGATTTTACCTTATTGTCAGGAGAAAAAAGATGAATCAGAAACAGATCGTGCAGGAAGCAAAAAAACAGCTGGCGGTGGACCTGAACTGCAAACCGGAAAATTTTGACCGGCCAGGGATTTTCTTTTGTCCCGCTGCTGATCTGCCCGGCCGGAGACCGTTTCCACGCCGGGAAGTGGCTTTCGATATGGCCACCTTTGGAATCGGTACAGTCGTCAGTGTATCCGATTTCTTGCTGCCTCAATTGCAGCAAAAGTTAGGCGCGTTGGATCGGGACTCCCTGTGGTCTCAACCGTTTCTGCGTAGCCTGGGCCATTATTTTCTGCCAGATCCAGACCGGTTGCGGCCTCTTTCCCCTCCTCCCGGCATAGATCTGAAATGGAGCGGCAGAGAACAGATGAAAAATCTGTATGAAATCCCCGGCTTTTCCAATGCTCTGGGATATGATCTCAACGGGCTGCGGCCAGATGTGCTGGCGGTTTCGGCCTGGTCGGGAGAGTGTCTGGTTGGCATGGCAGGTGCCAGTGCCGACTGCGGCATGCTCTGGCAGGTGGGGGTAGATGTTCTACCGGATTGGAGGGGCAATGGGCTGGCGGCATCTTTGGTTTCCCATCTTTCTTTCGCAGTGCTTCAGCAGGGAAAAATTCCCTATTATGGAACGTCCAGCAGCAATCTGGCTTCCCAGCGCACTGCCTGCCGGGTGGGCTATTTTCCGGCATGGGTATGCAGCTATGGCGTATCTCTGACGGTAAAAGAAAGAAATGCGCAGGATTGGGAGCATAAAGATCAAAACAGCCGATAATGTTTTTTTCGAAAAGAGAAGGAACCTCCGCTTTTAGGGGGAAATATTCTGGAGGTTAACTGCAACGTCGGCCTGTCGCTGCTTTGTATCCCTGCCAATAGGAGAAAAAGCTTGTGCAATAGGAAAGGATACTTTAAAGTCTCCACTCAAAAAAAGAAGGGGCGGATTACATCCGTCCCTTCTTTGGCAGAAAATGTTTTATTCCACGCTGACGTATTCAGTATAGTATTCCTCTGGCTCCATCAGTGTGATGTCCTGGACATATTCTACCTTTGCACTGGTTACCCGTTCCTGGAACATGGTGCTAAACAGTTCCAATGCATAGGCTTCTTTGGTTTCTTCTACAGTGGGAATTTCGCTGGGAAGGCGCATGATGATATGATAGCCGAACTGGCTTTCCACCAGGTCGCTGATCTCGTACTCTTCCAGTGCCGCAGTGCCCTCGTAAAACTCATCCACCATCTCTCCGGGGCCAAAGGTATATCCCTCAGAAGGTTCGCCGGTGTCTTCATTGTATTCGGCCATCAACTGGTCAAACAACGTTTGTGGATCATCGCTGCTGCGAAGCTGAGACAACAGATCCTCAGCCTGGGCTTTTTTCTGTGCAATTTCGTCCTCAGGCAGAGCATCCCCTGCATCATCCACCGTTTTGAGGAGAATGTGTTTGGCAGAGTAACTGCCGTTCTCCGCACCATAATGCTGGTCAATATATGCCTGCACATCGGCGTCAGTCACCTCCAACGGACCGCCGGCGGCATAGAGCTTATCCTGCAGGTCGCTGTAAAGGTACTGCGTTTCGTATAGGTACAGAATCGTTTCACGGGTGACGCCGGAATTGGCCAAGCTTTTTTCAAATTCCTCTTCGCTGCCGAATCCCTCAATGTTGTTCGCAATCATTTCATCCAGATAAGCCTGGACTTCCTCCTCGTCCTGGAGGTTATATTCTTTGTCCAGGTCGGTAACGATCTGATATTGGATCAGCGTATCCAGCGTAGTGTCCTTGATATACTCGGAAACAGTCACATCGTCATAAAGCACTTGGTCCCACTGAATGCCGTCAGTAAAATAGGCGGCGGTATCCTCGCAAATAATAGAAAGCCAATAATAATACAGCTCCGCAGAGATATCCGAGCCGTTAATGGTCAACACGGTGGTTTCCGGATCGGTGCCAGTGATTTTTTTGACCAGCGCCTCATCCGGATCCGTATTGCATCCAGTCAGCGATACGATTATCAGGACGGCGACCAAAAACAGGGAAAAGACTGACTTGCAAATTTTCATGAGCAAACTCCTATAGGCCATGGCCAAAGGCCAGGGCGTTTGCTGCCCTTGCGGCGGACAGCGACCGAAATGATACATTCCTACTCTATCACAAAGGCGGGCAGGGGGCAACCGAAAAAAATGAATGATTGGTAAACTTTTTCCTGGCCATGTGAAAAGCTGGTGAACTTTATCGTAGGTCTTTTACCCAGCTGTAAACCTGAGCAATATCTGCTGGCGTGGTGCGGCAACAGCCGCCGATCAGCCGGGCGCCAGCTTCATACCAGGTTTTAGAAGCAAGAGCAAATCCGCCGTCCTCAGAAGTTCCCTTCCAGGTTTTGGTAATGGGGTCGTACACTTCTCCTGAATTTGGGTATACGGCAACCGGCTTTTGGGAAGCAGTGCGCACCTCTCGGATCAGGGAAGGCAGAAGGTGCGGCGGCGTGCAATTGATACCGACAGCCGCCACCTGTGGGAATACGTCCATGGCCGCGGCGCAGACAGCGATAGATGTGCCGTCACAGATGGTGCTTTCGCTGTTGCAGCTGAAGCTGACCCAACACAGGGCGCCATCAAATTCTCCAACAACTTTAGCCATTGCCTGCGCTTCGAATAAGCAGGGAACAGTTTCACAGGCAAGAATATCCGCGCCCGCTTCCAGCAAAAGCTGCATGCGCCGCCGATGAAAATCCATCAGTTCCTGCTCTGATATGTCGTAGTCGCCCCGGTATTCGCTGCCGTCGGCCAAATACGCGCCGTAAGGGCCTACTGCGGCTACGATCAGCGGATAGGGACGACCTTTCCGGTTTTCCGGATCCTGCCAGAACCGGTCCCTCGCCTTTACAGCGATGGAAACTGAGTCGGAAATAAACTTTTCCGCTTGGGAAAGGGAATACCCTTTTTGGAGAAACCCCTCTATGGTCGCCTGGTAGCTGGCAGTCATGGCGCAATCTGCTCCCGCCTGGAAATATTCATAATGCACCTGCTCGATGACGTCAGGCCGTTCTGTAAGCACCTTTGCGGACCAGAGCGCATCGTTAAGGTCCAGCCCTTTGCCCTCTAATTCGGTAGCCATGGCGCCATCAAGGATAAGCACTTTGTGGTCCTGTAAAAATTTTTCAATCAGATTCATATCAAGATTTCCTTTATTTTATTATTTTTGATAGGTTAAAACGGCAATCTGCTTGGGAGTATCAGCATCAGGATCTAATGTCAGGCTGTTGCCCGGGTAACGATGAACCGAATAGCTCCCTGCGAGGGTCAAAAATTCTTCCACTTCTCCGATGACTGGAATGCCGTATTCTTCGAACCGGTAATGCATCGGTATGACGATGGAGGCCGAAAGCTGATCTGCGACCTGGCGGGCCTGTCCTGCGTCGATGGTATAGAATCCGCCCACCGGTACCATTAAAACATCGCAGGTGCCGATCTGCCTGATTTGGTCTTTGGTCAAAAGATGCCCCAGGTCGCCGCAATGGACCAGCGTTTTACCAAAGGCCCGGATAACATGAACCAGGTTGTCTCCCCGTCGGCTCCCCTGGCAGTCGTCATGCCAGGTACGGATGGCACGCACTTGAAATGGAGAGCTGGCGGGCGGATCCAGCAGCGTAACGGCGGGCAGCCACGCGTGATCATGATGCCCATGGCTGCAAAGAACCTCGTTAGCACTCAGCTGCAACGGCGCATATCCGTCCAGACTGTTGTCATAAGGATCCAGCGCCAGGGTGTACCCGTCAGCGGACAGGGTAAAACAGGAATGGCCGTGCCAGACAACGATAATTTTCGAATCCATAAAAATCCTCCTTTTTGTCTGAACTAATAAAATCATGAAAATAGAAAACAAGGCAGGAAAAAGCGGAGCTGACGGCTATACCGGACGACAGTGAAAATGCCAGAGTGGAGAAAACTATTTTTATTATAGTATAAAGCCGCCGAAAAAGAAATAGAAATGGATACTGGCCGGAAGCAAAAAATTTCCGTGCGGAAATCGATATGGGGAAAACGCATGATTCTTTTTTAAAATGTGTTATAATGAAGTTACAGCGCGGCCGGCAACCGGAAGGGCGTTTAACGGCAGGCGCATGAGAGTAAAGCGTCTGGCAAAACGGCGCCTGGTGCGCGGCTGTAGTGCTAGCATGACTGCCAGAGATGACCGAGGCAACGGTCTGCTGGAACAACTGCGGAGGGAAAGCGTATGGATCAGAATTTACAGAAAATTGTAGGCAAACGAGTCGAAAAGACCATCGAAAACCTGAAGAAAAACCGTATGGAGGCGTACTATGTCCCCGATTGTGCCGCGGCGGTGTCCCTTATAGATCAGCTGTGCCGGCCGGGGGAAACTGTGGCGGTAGGCGGTTCCATGACCTTGTTTGAGGCGGGAATTATCGACCATCTAAATAGTGGAAAATACCATCATCTGGATCGATACGCCAAGAATGCAGATCCCTATCAGGTGATGCGCGACGCTTTTTTTGCCGACACCTATTTTACCAGTACCAACGCGCTGACCGAAGAAGGGGAACTGTATAATGTGGACGGCAACGGGAATCGGGTGGCGGCTATGCTGTTCGGTCCCAGGCAGGTGATTGTCGTAGCCGGAACCAATAAAATCGTCGCGGATATGGAAGAGGCAAAGCGGCGGGTTGAGAAAATTGCGGCGCCCGCCAACGTATTGCGCCTGGGCCTTTCGGCGCCTTGTGCCGCGGCAGGCGAATGTATGCACTGCCGTTCGGATGAGCGCATCTGCTGCGACTATGTCCGGATAGGGATGCAGCGGACGCCGGGCCGGATTAAGGTGATCATCGTCGGTGAAACGTTGGGATATTAAATCTCTTATTTAAAGTACCTCCCTGTGATTTTCACAGGGAGGTACTTTATTTGACGAAAATTCCGGCTGCCTGTATAAGCTCTACTGCCTGTTCGTAGGAGATGGTGGATCCCTTAAGCTGGGACAGCTCCCAGTGGACCCCGCGAATATCGCTGGATCGGTAGTCCATATCCCCTAGTTTCGCATGGGAAAAATCCGCCCGGGCAAGGCGGCTTTCCTCCAGCGCCAGAGAGGAAAAAACAGACTCGGCGAAAAAGGCTTCGGAAAAATCGCTGGATCGCAGCAGACAGTTTTTCCATCTGCTTCCAAGAAAGTTTGTATAAGGTGCAACCACATGTAGAAAGGCGGTGTCGCGGAGCACCGCACCGGAAAACACTGCGCCGGATAGCTTGCAGTTTTGAAACACCACCTGGTGAAAGGAACAGTCCGGCAGTTGCAAATTGGAGAGATCGCAGGATTCGAACACCACGTCCCCAAAGCGGAAATTTTCCAGCCGGCAACGAATGAACCGGCAATTTGTAAAACGGCATTGATCTACATCACAGCCGCGCAGCTCAAGAGCCTGCATGGTCTGACCGGAAAACAGCATGCCGCGAATGTCATCCACATCGGGGGAAAATGCTTCGGCCAGATCTTTTTCAGGAAGGGAATCTGGCAAGATGGGAAAAATAAGTTTCATAGGTGCATCGCCTCCTGTTCTGAGAACGATTATAACCTCGGAACTGCACCTGTGCAAGCAAAAAGCAAAAGGGGTTATTTTTCAGATAAGTCATAAATTGTTTTGTGATATTTGTGAACAATTTTAATAAAAAATATTAACAAATATATTGAATTTTGGTGAAATTTTTGATATTATAAACCCACAGTTTAATACGCAGCATGTTTTGAGGCCTGCGTACATAAAAGGAGGAAACTGCATGGAGCTGTTTAAATTAGTAGGCGTTCTGTTTGTGGTGGTGGGATTTATTCTCAAATGGGATACAATCGCAACGGTTGTTGCGGCGGGCATTATTACCGGCTTAGTTGCGATGATGAACGGTACGATGACTTTTATAGAAATTTTTGAAACGCTCGGTTCATCGTTTGTATCCCAGCGAACTGCCACCCTGTTTGGGCTGACCGTAGGGATTATTGGCATTTGTGAGCGGTATGGACTGAAGGACAAAGCAGTGGATTTTATTAAAAAACTCAGCAAGCTTACCACCGGCGGCCTGCTTTCCGTATGGCTGATTATCCGTACCCTTTCCGCCGCATTTTCTCTGCGTCTGGGCGGTCATGTGCAGTTCATCCGCCCGATTATCCTGCCGATGGCGGAAGGCGCCGCTTATGCGAAATTCGGAGAAATTGATGAAAAGGGTGAAGATGAGATCAAGGGTGCGGCCGCGGCAACCGAAAACTATGGCAACTTCTATGGTCAGAACTGTTTTATGGGCGCTTCCGGCACGCTGTTGATCGTCTCTACCTTGGTCGCGCAAGGATATGAAGTCGATGCGTTGCAAATTGCAATGGCCTCCTGGCCCATCGCGATTGTCAGCATGGTCGTGGGCATTGTGATGAATTTCTTTGTGGATCGCCGTCTGGTTGCCAGATATGCAAAGAAATCTCCGACCGCAAAATAGAATCGGAAATTTGTGAGGAGGCATATTTCGTATGGGTATCAATTTAGTTCCAACTGAAATCAGCAATATTTATAATCCTATTTTAGCGGAGGTTTTCTTTGCCATCATCGGTTTGGTGTTTATTGCTACCGGTATCAAGGCGTTTCGGGATTCGGCAACTGCCAAACATATTACTACTGGTATTTTCTGGACGATTATGGGCGTTTGCTTTATCGTCGGCCAGTATATTCCTTCGTGGATCGTAGGTGTTTTGATTGTTGCCAGCGCAGTTATTACCGCTATCGGAGGCGTGGTGCAGACCAAAAATGACGTGCCTACCAAAGAAGAAACCCGAGCCAACGCGGACCGAATCGGATATAAAATTTTCATCCCGGCCTTAACACTGGCGCTGGTGTCTGTGGTAGCGGCATGGCTGGGGCTGGTGTCCGGCAACAATGCGATCGGCGTTTCGGCTGTTTTTGGCGCAATTGCGGTGTTTGCGATTACCAAAGCCCCGGCCAAGAGCATTGTTACCGAAGGAAGCCGCCTGTTGGATAATATGGGCCCGGTTGCTTTTTTGCCGCAGCTGCTGGCGGCGCTGGGGGTTCTGTTTACGACCTGCGGCGTAGGCGACGTTATCTCCAAAGGCGTAGCCAGTATTATTCCGGATGGAAGCCGCTTTATTGCCGTTGCCGTATATTGTATCGGTATGGCGCTGTTCACCATCATTATGGGCAATGGTTTTGCCGCCTTCTCGGTCATTAC
Organism: uncultured Oscillospiraceae bacterium; assembly: GCA_904397845.1. Classification (GTDB taxonomy): domain Bacteria; phylum Bacillota; class Clostridia; order Oscillospirales; family Ruminococcaceae; genus UBA3818. The sequence continues at coordinate 4,627 of CAJFOX010000010.1, read as the reverse complement.
AGTAGGGGTTGGCATCCCGTTTTTAATCATGCAGGGAGCAAATCCCGTTGTAGTTGGAGCAATGGGGTTAACGGCGGGCTATTGCGGCACTTTGCTGACGCCGATGGCTGCGAACTTTAACATTATGCCGGCAGCTTTATTGGAAACCAAGAACAAATATGCGATTATTAAAGCGCAGGCTCCTACTGCTGTAGTCATGCTGGTGATCCATATTTTCCTGATGTATTTCCTGGCGTTTTAATGGATGGATATTGATGGAAAACGGGGATCAAAACTGCCGGATTTTCCCTGTTTGAAAAAGGAATCCCGCACGGCGTGTAAAAAAGCCGTGCGGGGGCATTGCTTTTATGATGAAAGGAGAGACCATGAAAATTTTAATCACAGGTTTTGACCCCTTCAACGGAGAATCGGTGAATCCTGCGTTGGAAGCGGTTAAGCTGATGAAAGAAGAAATTGCCGGTGCGAAAATCGTTAAGCTTGAAATTCCCACCGTGTTTTGTAAATCGGTGGAAAAAGTGTATGAGACAATGAAAGCAGAGCAGCCCGATGTGGTTTTGAGCATTGGCCAGGCAGGCGGGCGTTTCGGCGTAACACCGGAACGGGTCGCGATCAATGTGGATGATGCGCGCATTCAGGATAACGAGGGCAATCAGCCGGTGGATACGCCGATTTTTGCTGACGGCGAACCAGCTTATTTTTCGAATCTGCCTGTAAAAGCAATGGTGGAAGCAATCAAGCAGAAGGGATTGCCTTCCAGCCTATCTAATTCGGCAGGGACCTTTGTCTGCAACCATGTAATGTACGGTGTGCTTTACCATATCCATAAGGAATTTCCCGGCATGCGCGGCGGGTTTATCCATGTGCCGTTTATCACCAGCCAGGTCGTGACAAAGACGAATGTCGCATCCATGGCGCTGGCGGATATCACCGAAGCGCTGGAAGCTGCCGTAGAGGCCATTGTTAAAAATGAAAAGGATATTCATGCCATAGGAGGAGAAATCCACTGATGAGAGAACCGTCGGCCCCAAAAAAAATATTTGTATATGGAACATTGATGAAGGGTTTTTATAATTATGAAAGGGCGCTGGCTGGACAGGAAGTGTCGCGGGTTCCCGCTCGGATCCGCGGGCGGGTATGGCATATGACCAACCGGGGGTATCCCGCTGTAAAGGAAGGGGATGGCTGGGTCTATGGAGAACTGGTCGAACTGAAAGATTTTGCAGCGGTAATAGATACCATGGACAACATTGAAGGCTATTATGGCCCCGGGGATTCCCGCAACGAATATGTCCGCATCCTTTCCCCAGTAGAAAATCTGGAGACAGGAGCCATAGAAGAAGCATATGTGTACTGCTATGTCCCGGATGATTTAGGAACACCGGATAATCCGGCGCTGGAGTTGGCGCATGGCAGCTGGCGGACCTTTATGGAGGAAAATAAATAAAAAAGACGGTCCCCAATATCTGCAGCGAAAAAAGTTTCCCCGCCCGTTGTAAAACTGGATGGGGAACTTTTTGTGTAGGTCTCAAGCAGGTAGGACCTTATACCGGATGCTAATCCGTTTCGGAGACTAAAATCTTGCTGATAAGGCGAAAAAAGCTTTCTTTTTTTTCTTTACGTGGAGAGAAAAATGTGGTATTCTGTGGTCAAATATAGCGGGTGTGGGTGGGGAAGAACATGCGTATGCACAGGGTATTAGAGGCTTTGGGCCGCAAAAACCTTCTTTTGATGGGCGTTCAGGGATTTTACTGGTGCGCCTACTGTACCTATTTTGGCTTTCTGGTTTTATATATGCAGAACCGCGGTTACAGCAATGTGCAGTGTGCTCTGGCGCAGGTGCTGATTGCAGTAGCGACGCTGATTGCGCAGCCGCTGATCGGGTATTTGACAGATACGTTTATCACCTGCAAAAAGTTTTTACTTATAACGACGGCCCTTGCTATTCCAGTAGCGTTTTTATTCCAGGCTTCGATGGTCAGTCCGGTTTTGTGCTATGGGGCGGTTGTTCTTCAGGCGATCCTGTTTTATCCGTTGCCTTCTTTGATTGATTCCTGGACCATGGCTTTGCGGGAAAGAGACCCCCAAGTGCAGTATCCTCTTACGCGCAGCGCAGGGTCGGTACTATACGCGTTGACGGCGCTGGCTTTCGGTAATGTGATCGCTGCATTGGGCGACGGGATAGTCGCACCGAGCTTTTTGCTGTTTTCCATCCTGATGTTTTTGTGCGTTTGGTTTTTGGAGGAAACACCCTGCCGTAACAAGCAGCCCCAAAATGAAGATCTGGAAGCCGCACGGCGGATTTCCGGAGTGGAAGCTGCCAAAATTCTTTTGAAAAACAAAACCTACGTATTTTTTATACTCAGCTGTCTTTTATATCATATTGCAAATAAATCTACCGGCTGCTTTATCAGCAACTATGTTGTCAATATTGGTGGCGACAGCGGCGGTTTAGGAGCGCTGATGTTTTTTTCCGCCATCATGGAATTTCCTTCTATGATGGTAATGGGCCGTATTGTACGCCGATACCCGCTGGGAGGACTGCACCTGTTCGCGCTTTCCGGTGTTGTATTAAAAAATTTCTTTTTCCTGATCGCATCTTCTATGCCTCTTCTTGTCGTCGGGAGGCTGGCGGAAGGAATGAGTTATGGGGCTTATGTTTATATTTTTGTAGAATTTATTTGCCGCAATACCCCTAAACAGCTGAATGTGACAGCCCTCTCTCTGGGAACGGCCATGACCTCTGCGTTGGGAGGGATCATCGGCAATTATGCGGCGGGATTGATTTTGGATTTGTGGGGTCTGGCGCCTTTGTCCCTGTCGGCAACAGCGGTGTCAATAGCGGCGATGTTGGTGTTTCTACCGGTGTCCGTTGTGAAACGGCAAAAGAAAATTTATTCCGTCAAATAGGTGAATTCTCAACGGAATTTGCAATGCTTTTTGTGGCAGTATTTCTGTTTTGGATGGGGCGCTGCCGGTGCCGGGAGTCACCCCAAAAGCGTTGGGATTATTTTGTGAAAAAGGACAGCCGTAAGGCTGTCCTTTTTTCGGCCGAAGTTACGATCCGCATGTTGGCGATAAGCGCCCTATCCGGCCATCCGTTTTGGCAGGGCGTTGGCTGAGAAGAAGGCCTGGCCGAACGAATTTTTGAAAAATAGTGGCCAGCGGATTTTTACTGCTTGCCGTTAGAAAAAAGCCCCTGTCTCTACCGTCAGGTCTGCGCGGAACGGAATGGAAAAAGTATCGAAATAAAGATCCTCTTTGGGAATCCAGTCATCCTGAAATCTTTTGAGCAAAAACGTACCGTTGCGCATCTCGATCCGCTTGAGCCGGATTGACCGGTCGGCGGTGAGAAAAATCGTCAGATCGCAAAGGTCGCGCCATTTGGGATGCTGGCTGTAAACGCCCTCCACAATACGCAAGGGAAGGCCTTTTACAGTTCGATGGCCAGACATCATACCGCGGGAACAGTCGTAGATTTCATAGGAAAAGTCGTTTCCAGCTTTCAGAGGAGGAATCACCTGTGCGGCAAAGCGTTCATAATCCAGATTCCCGCCTGGTTCGGACAGCCGTTGCGGCGTGCGCTGGGAACGCTGTAGGAAAAAATCGTCCATATGGATGACCGATGCCGGGAAGACCGCCGCCAGCAGATTGGCCAGATGGCTTTTTCCCGTTCCGCTGCCCCCGTCAATAGCGATAATCCCTCCACCTTTTTGCCGAATCAACTGATCGACGGCAGTAAAAACCGGCCAGTAATCCCGGCAGCTTCGGTGTAGCACCCGGTAAGCGGGGTGATATGCCCTTCGGTAGGCGTCGCTATGACTGACAGCAGGATAGCCGTCAGATCGATAGCGGGCAGAAAAGGCCTCCCAGTCAGACAGGCTAAAAGGAAGCTCCCGGAGCCGGATCATTTCACCCAATTGCGCAAGATCTGCTTCGAACGTTTTCTCATCTGAAACAGGCTGTTGGGAAGAGTAAGTAAAAAGACTTCCAAGCGTTTCCAGCGAAAGCTTGGAAGTGTCCAGCGCGGACAGGTACAGCCTGCAGTAGTCTGAACCCAGCGACTCGAATAGGGGGCCTTCCGAAAAAATGCAATCTCGATATTCGTTTTGCAGACGCATCATCACCTGCGCCGGATCCGAGAGAAAATGGCCGCAGCCAAAGCGGCTTTGATAAAGCAATTTGATGCAGTCCTGCAGCTGCATCAGCGGATATTTCTTAAGATGATCGAGCAAAAGCTGTCTCATGGCAAAGGTCCTTTCCAATGGAGTTATTCCTCAATATCGATAACGGATACGGGGCATTGAGACCGGGCGTTTTGAGCGCTTTCCTGCAGTGCCTCAGGCACAGGCGTTTGGCTGACATCCGCTTTCCCGTCGTCGGCCATAAAAAATACTTCCGGGCAGACAGTAGCGCACAGCGTGCACCCAATGCAGCCGCTGCGGTCGATAGAAGCTTTCATAGCATAAACCTCCTTTGCTTTTCTTTTAGTATGGGAGGTTTGTGGGAGAATATCAGCGGATTGAAATATTTTTTGCCGTTGCCAAAGTACAGTTTACAAGGGACTACACAGGGTAGGTATCTGACGGGAGGGGTGCCGCCAGTCAGATTTTCCATGTGATGTTCAAGC
>CAJFOX010000009.1 GCA_904397845.1 uncultured Oscillospiraceae bacterium | reverse complement strand
TACCGTTCCCTGAACGCGGAAAACGCCGACGTGGCGCTGCAATATATCGACGATAACCCGGACAGCTATCCCGGCATCTTTGAAAACGCCAAGTTCAAGGTATCGGAAGCCGATCAGAAACAGGTGATGGAGGCGCTGAAAACCCTGTCTACCGGTGAAAACCTGGAAACCGCCGTCAACGTGGATGAGGTGCTGCGATATTTCACCGTGCAGGTTTTTGTGATGAATTGGGACAGCTATCTTGGCCATACCGGACACAACTACTTTTTGTATGAGGAAGGCGGTATCTTAAGCATCCTGCCTTGGGATTATAACCTGGCTTTCGGCACCTATGCCCTTGGTATGACCGACCCTATCAAAGATCCCAATATCCTCATCAACTATCCCATTAACACCCCGGCAGAGGGAAAGATCATGCTGAACCGTCCGCTTTACCACAACCTGATGAAGCACGACGAGTACTTTGCCCGCTATCACGCCTATTTCGACGAGCTCCTTTCGGAATTCTTTGAAAGCGGCCGGTTTACAGCCACCCTTCGGCAGACGGAAAAGTTGATTGCGCCCTATGTACAAAAGGATCCGACTGCGTTTTGCTCTTATGCAGATCACCAGCTGGCGGTGGATACGCTGGAACAGGTCTGCCTGCTCCGGGCGCGGAGTATCCGTGGGCAGCTGGACGGCGAGATTCCCGCCACCATCCGGGGGCAGCAGGAAAATCCAGAAGCTAAAGTAGATGCTTCAGAAGTTCAACTGGCCAGCTTGGGTGATTTTGGGGATTTGGAGTCGGCAAAGGATAAACAGGACGCTGCTTTGGACGCTATAAAAGGAAAAATTGCTTAGGGCCATTCGGCCCTAAGCAATTTTGCTTTTCTGCAACGAAATTTCTCACTTTTCCTGTGCCGGTTCACCGGATCTTCGAAAAACCAGGATCCCTTTGGAAGAGGGCGTGATGGAGCAGGAAACCAGTTCAAAGCCCTCCTGTTCCATCTTGTTGACCGTCTCTTCTACTCTAGCGGCCATTTCTTTTGCTTTGGGAGAATATTTGATGACCACCGTTTTGTACATCGAATTCACCTCCTATCCTTGGAATATGTCGGAAACACTACAAATACCATTAAAATCCGCACATTAAGAAGTATGTGTCTTACAGCGCGGGGATTGCTTTTTCATTTGCTGCGCATTTTTACTTCTTTGTATAAGCGGGCAAAATGCGGCTAATGAACCTGTGCTGTTTGATCTCGTAAAAATTCCAACAGAGCCCGTTCCTGTTCCAATGAAAAGGTTCGAGGAAGCCATAACATTTTGGTGAAATTCCCTTTTTGATAGGTTCCATAGGCGTCCTTCGTCTTTTTGGTAAACTGTCCCCGGATGCGGATGGCCCTTTTCCCAACGCGATAGCTCTTCAGCTGAAGCAGGGTAAAGGTAAATTCCACCCGCTCTTCCATGCTGCCGCTGTAACCGGCATAATACAGCTGGTTCTGCGTGAGATAAATCCGCTGCACCAGGGAGGTGCCGGAGCAGTTGGCCCAATACATCAGGAGGGGAATAAAAGAAAAAATAGCGGCAACCATCAAAGAAAAAAACGGCATCCTCAGCAGCTGGACGGTCCAAAGATCCTGGGAGTTCTTGGTAAGAGAAAGCACGAGCCCAGAAACCAGGCAAACGCCGGGGCAGACCAGCAGGGCCAGCAGTTTCGGCAGCCTCAGATACCGCTTCCGGCGAATAGGGTCGCTTTCCAGCACCAGGGCACCCGACTGGGCGGCCTTCTGCTTTTCCTGTATGCGCCTTCCTTCGTGTTCCGCTCTGTCCCCCCGGTAGCCGGAGATAAGGGAAAGAATGAAGGGAACTAGAAAAAGCAGCAGGGCGGTCAGGGCAATCGTACAAATGAATACGTTGCTTACAGTCCGAGACAATGGGGCAAAGGTGACGATGCAGACCAGCAGGGTCAACAATTCCAAAAGCAGCAGGGAAAAGTCCACCGGCAGAAAGATATTTAAAAACTGCTTGCCTTTCACGGAATACCGTTTGCTTTTCTCCAGATTCCGCAGCCCTTTACTTTGGAGATATCCCGCAGTAAGGTCAGAGACCGTATGGGCATTGGAGAGGTTGACAAACAGTAGCAAAGCGGTGACAGCGAACAGGACGCCTCGGCTTTTCTCGGCGGTGTCTTTTGTCATCTCTTTTATGGCGGAAAGAAAGGTTAAAATGATTTTGACAATCAGGGTAAGATAGATCGGACCCAACAGCATGAAGAACATCCGCAGATTGAAAAACATTTCTTCAGACAATCCAAGCCGGCTGGCCGACACAAGAGAAAGCAGCAGGCCGATGGCGATAAACACCGCGTAGGATACGATAACTTTCCGCAGCCATTTTCCAAACCGCGCGCTTCGCTTTTCCTGCATCGCCCTCACCTCCGGTCGCTTGGATTTGATTTACGCTGATTCGGAAAGGCAAGACAGCCGGCCGTTACCGCCAGGATATCGATGAAAGTGCGGAGGATTAGGTCAGGGATGTCGGCATCAAACACCAGCGGCATAAAAAAGTTGAAGAGAAGCAAATCCACCCCAAACAGCAGGCCGCCTAGGTTAAGCGCCCGCTTTATCCGGCCGCCGCTGTCCACATGCCGATTCAGCCACGCCATCACACAGGAGATGGTAATACCTGTTAACAAGCACCACAGTACCGTTTCCAACGGCTTCTCATCAAAGGAAGAGTAAATGCCAACGATGAGATATTGTATCAGCCGGCCGGCCAGAAAGCATCCGGTGATGGCCAGCACCGGAAGAATGGGAAAGGGCAGCTTTGCTTTAGCCGCCTGCCGTGCAGGATTCCCGAACATCCATCCCAGCAGCAGGCCCATGACGATCAGCGCCAAGCTATCAGCCACCGGGTAAGTAATCCGATCAATGGTCGCCACATGCGGAAGGGGTTCTAAAAGATAAACAATCCACACAGCGCAGCAGGAAAGGCCGTATTTCAGTCCCTGCAAAATCCGGTTTCCGCCTAATCGGCTCTGGATGAGCAGGAACAATGAAGCGATCAAGGAGTAAGCAAAAATCCCATAGATAGTAAAAGCCAGCGGCATGGTGCCATTTCGCGTGAAAACGCTGGGCGCCAGAACCGCCTGTTCGCCGGCTGGGATGGAGAGCTGGCCGATGATGCGGACGATGGTAGTGACAAGGCCGATTAGAAGGATTTTCAGGATATTTTTCATAGCCTTGTTCATATCGTTTCCCCCTGAAATTCCCCAATAATCGGTTCCAACGCGCTGAAATCTGTGAAATCCACCTGCTTTCCATAGGTCTCTATGAGCGCCCGGTTTTCCGCCGTTTGTTTTTCAAGGGGCGTTCTGCGCAGGGATTGGTATAGCAGTTTCATCATCACCCGGTGACCGAAAGAGAGCTTTTGATAATCGATTCCGCCGCGAAGATGAAAGACCTTCGCCTGGTCAAGCAACCCTGAGGGAAGCTGTCTTCGCAAAGAGGCGCGGATATTGTCCCGGTTTTCCGGCTCATTTGGATCAGACAGCCCTACGGTGACGAGAATCAATTTGAATCCGTCACGCGTAGAAAGGCCGCGCAGAGTTTTCGTTAGCCCCAGGACGCCACCGGCATACAGGCTTCCCAGATAGATCATGGTTTTCATACCGGAGAGATCCCGCGCTTTTTTATAGCTGACCGCAGGAATGTTGATTCGCTCCGACAGCTTTTCCGCATACCGGCGGGCGCTGCCATATTGGCTGCCGTAGACAATGATGTGTTCCATAACTATCCTCCTATTGACGATGCCATTCATCCCGTTTCAGAAGTGCGAAGAGAAAGCGGCCATGAAAGAGAGAGGACAAAATCATAAATATGTCCGCGACAGGGATAAACAGAAATGAGGGTATCATGACCCGCGTAAATTGGTCGGCCACCATTCGCTCCCTGCGAATCGCTGACGAAAGACGTGCCATACAGAACAACACGCCGCTGTTGAGAAAAAGCCATATGAATATCTGGATAGCAAGGGAACGCCACAATTCTCCTGAAACGGTGCCGGTGCTGAAAAAGGATAACGCCATTTGCAACAGGATGATTCCAATTAAGATCGGGTAGACGATCCCCAATACTTGAAGCATCGTTCCGCCGCCGATTCCGATTCCGCCGCCCCAAATGATCCCCGCCCTTTTGCACCATGCCTGAAGCATATGCAGGGCGGGTCGATTTTGTTTTCCCTCGACAAAGCCGTTGTTGGAAAATGCATACAACCGGAAACGGCAGGGATGACTTTTGCAGTATTCTTCCGCTTGGATGAGAAATTCCACTACATGGGACGGAAGGCTATCCACATAAAGAGGTACGAAAAGGCATACCGCGTCCATGTCGGGAAACAGTTCCAGAATCTGCTGGAAATCCTGCCGGCAGCTGAGGGGCGCCGCTTCCTTTCGGACGCCCGGAAGAAACAGTCGGAATAACCTTGAGAAGAAACGGGAGGCGCCGCCTTTTTTCTTGGGACTTGCACTCAAGATCAAAAGCTTCATAAGCCGGCCTCCTTTAGCTGCTCGAGATTTTCGAAGAAGGTCACATCCGCTTTCTCATAGTCCAGATTCAGCCGGTTGCACTCGACGACCTCTTTGGCGGTCTCCTGTTCAAATTCTGTGCATTCCCCGTAAAAGCAAACGCGCAACAGCTTCCGGCGTGGATAGCGGCTGATATGATGGGTTTGCCCGCCTCGCCAGGTGAAGAACGGGAGAGAACCCCCAATTGCACGATCCAAGACGGCTTTGACAGGACTGCTGTATCCTCCGTAACAGCACCGGCTGACGATGATCAGCGGGTCACTCAGGCCAACGAGCGCTCCAATGTGCTGCAAAGAGTCCTTCATGATGCAAAAGCCGGCGTTCTTCAGCCAGCACTGAAAGCACCCCTGACAGGGAGAATACTGATTGTTCGCGTGAATGACAACCGAATCCTCATGTGATTTTTCCAGTGTATAGGTTATCTCATCACTAAGGTCGTGAATGATTACCTTCATAGGCCGGCTTCTCCTTCTTGAAGAAATGATAATCTCTTTTTTTCAACGCCATTTTTAAATGAAACGTTGCGCTTTTGATGAAAACGTAAAAAGTGTACGCTGTATTTCTTTTTATCACGAATACACCAATCTATTTTCGATTATATAGCGTGCCGCATAAAGCGGCTATCCGTTTTTGGTTAAATCTGCGTAAAAAATATATAGGGCATTTTATGCGGTAGAAAATAAGGATTGTTGAATAGACATATGAGGAAAAACAAATTGTGATCTATGAATTAAGATTCGCGATTTGCAGAAGTAAAATTATCAAGAAAATCTATGAGGACAACGCAATCGGCAAGCTGTCCGATGAGTGATATGCCGCCCTGTCGACGTCTTGTGAAGAAGAACGGCAAAGGCTGAAAGCAGCACTTTCCGAAATGCAGTGTTACCCCGAACCCGAGGCGGACAAAACGGGAACCTGAAAAATTCATTGATAAGGTCAGGCGGATTGCAAAATCAAGGAGCTCATCCCCAAACGGATACACGATTTGTTGAAAAAATGACCGTGTGCGCACCGAGATCCCCTGATGACAAGCGAGTTCAGTTGATGGATATTATATAACGGAAATACTTGTTAAGGGAAAGCCTGCCAGGCGCCAAGCGCGTCACCTTCAGTGGTGTCTACGCATTTTTTGAGCGCTAAAACATTTGAAATGAAAAAAGAAAAACTCTATGTGAATGGCTTCCCATTCACATAGAGTTTTCTTATTTCCCATTTGTTTGGCACAAGATCAGAGTATTTTGCAATACTTTTTCTTTCATGCCTTGCCCTCTGCGGCTTTTTTAGCCTTCAATAGCGATATATTTGTTTTCTTCCAGCTTCGGCTGTTCTTTTTTGGGAATGGAGAGCTTTAGAATGCCATCCTCAAATTTTGCATGGATATCTTTCTGCTCAATTCCTTCTCCAATATAAAAGCTTCTGCTGCACTGGCCGATATAACGTTCCCGACGAATGTAAGAACCATTTTCGTTCTCTTTATCTTTGTCCAGGCCTTTTTCAGCGCTGATGGTCAGATAACCGTTTTCCACTTTGGCTTTGATTTCATCTTTTTTGAAGCCGGGAAGGTCAATGTCCAACTCATAGCTGGATCCGGTATCCCGAATATCGGTTTTCATCAGGTTTTTCCCGTGCTTGCCATACAGGGCGTTGCGGCCGTTTAACAGGCTGCGTTCAAACGGAAAGTCAAACCAATCGTCAAACATGTTTTCACCAAAAATACTAGGCATCATAAGTCATTCCTCCGTTTCTTATTTTCCTTTTGAATGCCTATGGAATAGGAGCTTATCGTCCTTTCCTTTGGTACGCCTTTAGTATAACTCGGGAAATTAGCACTGTCAATAGGAGAGTGCTAATTTTTACAGTTTTTTCATAATAAAAACATATTTCATGCAATTTTTTACGATTGTCACCCTCTTTTGAAAATTGGGAGGCTTTTTCTTGCATTCCTGGAGAGAATATGCTATAATCCAACCAAATTTCAAATTAGGTGCATTTGAGGAAAACAAAGGCCAGTACAGCTTATAGAGAGCCGGCGGTTGGTGCAAGCCCGGCAGCGAATCTGGCCGGTCCACTTTCCAAGCGGCCGGCGAGGAGCCGGGGGCCGGTACCCTGTATCGTACCAACAAGCGGTCGAACGGCTTTGTTCGACAATTTGGGTGGCAACGCGGAATTTTTCGTCCCATATGCGAGGGCGAAAAATTCCTTTTTGTTTTTGAAGGAGGATTTATAAAAATGATCGACATTCGTTTCATCCGGACCAATCCGGAAATCGTCAAGGAAAACATCAAAAAGAAATTCCAGGACGAAAAGCTGGTGCTGGTAGACGAGGTGATTGAATTGGACGCCCAGCTGCGCGCGACGGCGGCTGAGGCGGATTCCCTGCGCAACCAGCGCAATGTGTCCAGCAAGAAAATCGGTGCGTTAATGGCGCAGGGGAAAACGAAAGAAGCGGAAGAAGCAAAACAATTGGTGGCCGGCATTGGGCCCAAGCTGGAAGAATTGCAGGCGAGGGAAACCATGTTGCAGGGGGAAATCCGCAAGCGGATGCTGGTCATTCCCAACATCATCGACGATTCGGTACCGATTGGGAAAGACGACAGCGAAAACGTCGAAATAGAGCGCTTTGGCGAACCGACAGTGCCGGATTTTGAGGTGCCGTATCATGTGGATATTATGGAGCGGCTCAGCGGGGTAGACCTGGACAGCGCCAGAAAAACCAGCGGAAACGGATTTTACTATCTGATGGGCAATATCGCCCGATTGCATTCGGCCATTCTGTCCTATGCCAGAGATTTTATGATCGGCAAGGGCTTTACCTATTGCGTGCCGCCCTTTATGATCCGCAGCAATGTGGTTACCGGTGTAATGAGCTTTTCGGAAATGGAAAATATGATGTACAAGATCGAGGGCGAGGATCTGTATTTGATTGGAACCAGCGAACATTCCATGATCGGCAAGTTTATCGACACAACGCTGAAGAAAGAACAGCTTCCCCAGACGCTGACCAGCTATTCGGCCTGCTTCCGCAAAGAAGTGGGTGCCCACGGCATTGAAGAAAGGGGGCTGTACCGGGTTCATCAGTTTGAAAAGCAGGAAATGATTGTGATTTGTGAGCCGGAAGAAAGCATGGAATGGTTCAAAAAACTGTATAGCTATACCGTAGAGTTTTTCCGCACGCTGGATATCCCGGTGCGCACATTGGAATGCTGCTCCGGTGATCTGGCGGATCTGAAAGTCAAGAGCATCGACGTGGAGGCCTGGAGCCCCCGCCAGAAAAAATACTTTGAAGTAGGAAGCTGCTCTAATCTGGGAGACGCACAGGCTCGCCGTTTGGGCATTCGCATTAAAGGGGAGAAGGGCAATTATTTTGCGCATACTCTCAATAATACAGTGGTAGCGCCACCAAGAATGTTAATCGCTTTTTTAGAAAACAACCTCAATGCCGACGGATCGGTCAATATCCCGGAAGCGCTCAGGATGTACATGGGTGGTATGGAGATCATCCGATAAAAAGGGATCCAGAACACAATTTTGTTTCTTTTTGGCGCGCGGAATGGTTCCGCGCGCCTTTTTGGTAATGATTTAGGCCGTACGCGAGCCAGCGGCCTTTTTCGGGCAGATTTGCCTGCCCGAAATGGATAAAGGCGGTCTTTGCAAAGGCGATGTGCCGCCCACTGGTTCGGGTGCGAAAATCCGCCGGGAATTTTGGGTAAAAATTTTGTAAAGAAGAGCATTGACGAATCCATGAGAGAATGATATAATTGAAAAAATTTTGGATCACAGTGAAAAATGGGAGGTCCTTGGATGATGGCGCTGGCATATGAAATGAAAAGATACCAGTCCTTGGCGGCAGTATTTCTTCTTTTCAAATCCTCGCTTGGGAGCATGGGGACCGTTTTTCCTTTTTTCTCAGATTGGCTTTCCTATTTTTAATAGGAAAGCTTTTTTTATGGGAAGACCCTTTGAAAAGCCGGATGACTGGTGGCAGTGTGTCCGCCGGGATTGCGGATCAATAAAAGTTTAAAATAGGGAAAAAGGAGCGTTTGTATGCTGACGGGAAAGAATTTGATCTATCCCACCGATTTTACGGTGGAACAGCTGGAGGGCCTGTTCCGGCTGACCGACGATATCATTGCCAGGCCGGAAAAATATGCGCGCAGCTGTGTGGGGAAAATTTTGGCAACCATGTTTTTTGAGCCTTCCACCCGAACCCGCCTAAGTTTTGAAGCCGCGATGGAACGGCTGGGCGGAAAGGTGCTGGGATTTGCGGATCCGGCATCCAGCTCTGCCGCAAAGGGGGAAAGCATCGCTGACACGATTCGCATGATCAGCTGCTATGCCGACATTGCGGTGATCCGGCATCCGGCAGAAGGGGCGGCTCATGTGGCGGCATTGCATTCTTTTATTCCGGTTATCAACGCGGGAGACGGCGGACATCAGCATCCCACTCAGACGCTGACCGACCTTTACACGATTCGAACCAAAAAAGGCCGTTTCCATGATTTGACCATCGGATTGTGCGGCGATTTGAAACATGGACGCACGGTCCATTCTTTGATCCACGCGATGTGCCGGTATGAAAACATTCATTTTGTGCTGATTTCACCAGAAGAATTGAGAGTGCCGGATTATGTCATCCGGGAGATTGAGGCGGCACAGGGCTGCTCTTATACGCTGAACCCGGATTTGGATGACGCTATCCGGCAGGTGGATATCCTTTACATGACCCGGATCCAGCGGGAACGTTTTGCATCTCAGGAGGAATACCTGCGGCTGAAGGACAGCTATATCCTGGACGGGGAAAAAATGAAAAACGCGAAGGAGGATATGATTGTCCTGCATCCGATGCCGATTGTCAACGAGATTACCGGCGCGGTAGATGAAGACCCCAGGGCCTGTTATTTTGTGCAGGCTCAGTATGGCATGTATGTGCGTATGGCGTTGATTTTAAGCCTTTTGGGCGGAGAAGAGGGATATCCTACGGTATGCGGCGCAAAAATGTTTGAAAAGACCTGCGTGAATCCCCGGCCCAACGGGACAGTGCATTGCAAAAACCCCAAATGTGTCTCCAATCTGGATTTGACGCTGCCCATCCGTGTGAAAGATGGCGGGAAGATTTGCGAATACTGTGATGCGACCATTGAAGGATAAAAACTGATCAGGACAGGAGAAGGCATGGAACTTTTAATCAAAAACGCAAAACTGGTAGATGAAGCGGCCGAATTGGCTGCCGACGTATTGGTGCGGGATGGCAAAATCGCCGCTATCGGGCGGGGACTGGACTGTACCGGCGAGGTGATTGACGCCGGCGGGTTGACACTGCTGCCCTCCTTTGTGGATCTGCACTGCCATTTCCGCGATCCGGGCTTCACCCAGAAGGAGGACATCGAAACGGGCTGCCGGGCGGCGGCAAAAGGCGGCTATACCGCTGTGAATTTGATGGCCAACACCAATCCGGTGTGCAGCGACATGGAAACGGTTCACTATGTGCGGCAAAAAGCGGAGTCGATCGGGCTGGTGGACGTGCACCAGTGCGTATCGGTGACCGAGGGCTTTGACGGGCGGACAGTAGAGCATCTCAAAAAACTGGACAGTACGGTAAAGCTGATTTCAGAAGATGGCAAAGGGGTCATGTCCAATCATGTGATGGCGCAGGCCATGAAGATCGCCAAAGAGAAGGGGATGACCATTCTTTCCCATGCGGAGGACATGGAAATTTCCCCTTACGATTACCGGCTGGCAGAAAATATTGCCACTGTTCAGCACATCCATTTAGCGGAATATCTGGGAGCCCGGCTGCATATGTGCCATGTTTCTACGGAAGAAGCAATGAGCGAGGTGATCCGGGCAAAAATTGCCAAGGCGCCGGTGACCTGTGAGGTAGCACCCCACCATTTGTGGTTTACCAATACGGATTACCGGGTCAACCCGCCGATCCGTACCAAAAAGGATCGGGATTTTCTGATCTGGGCGATTGAAAACGGCTATGTCGATGCCATTGCTACCGATCACGCCCCACATACGCAGGAAGATAAGAAAAATGGCTCGCCGGGCATGGTAGGACTGGAAACTGCCTTTGGGGTATGTTACACTATACTTGTGAAGGAGCGCGGTCTGCCGCTGCGTTTGTTATCCCGGCTGATGTCAGCGGGGCCCGCAAAGATTCTGAGTGTTCCTAAAGGAAGGTTACTGCCCGGCTATGACGCGGATTTTGCGCTGGTAGACGAAAATCGGGAATGGGTTGTTGACGCAGCACAGTTTGCCTCGAAAGGCAAAAACTCTCCCTTTGACGGCGTGCGCTTACAGGGAAAAGTGGTGCGCACCATCAAGGCGGGCAAAACCACCTGGCAGGAATAAAAGTTAAGCGGGCGTCCGCTTAGAATGCAACAATGGAGGAACAGAACATGATTGTGGACAAGCTGTATGAGTCAGTCGCTCAAAAAGGCGTGGTCTGTGTTGGGCTGGATACCGACATTTCCTATGTGCCGGAGTACCTTCGAAAAGAGGCAGGCAGCGCCGGGGAAGCGGTGTTTTTATTCAACAAAGCGATTATCGACGCCACAGAAGATGTGGCCGGCTGCTATAAAGTGCAGATCGCTTATTATGAGTCGTTGGGCCTGGAAGGAATGGAAGCTTACCGCAAAACGCTGGCTTATCTCAGAGAGAAAAAACTCATTTCCATCGCGGATATTAAACGGGGCGACATTGCCAAAACCGCCGAAATGTATGCGAAGGGTCACTTTGAAGGGGACTTTGAGGCGGACTTTGTGACACTGGCTCCGTATATGGGAATGGATAGTGTGACTCCTTATCTGCCTTATGTCAAAGAGAAAGAAAAAGGGCTGTTTATTCTGGTGCGTACGTCGAACCCCGGCTCCCGGGATTTTCAATATCTGGAAACAGAAAAGGAAATGCCGCTGTACGACGTAGTCGGCGCCGCAGTACAACAGGCAGGCAAAGAGTTCCTGGGCCAATGCGGGTTCAGCTCGGTGGGCGCGGTGATCGGCGGTACGACCGGAGAAGAAGCGGAAAGCATCCGTACTTTGCTGGACACAACATTTTTCCTGATTCCCGGCTACGGCGCTCAGGGAGGCAAGGCCGAGGATATTGCCAAATATCTGGTGCGGGGCAACGGCGGCGTGGTCAACTCTTCCCGGGCGGTGCTTTTGGCTTACCAGAAGGCTGGCGCACCGGATACGGATTTTGCCAAAGAAGCCAGAAATGAAGTGCTGCGTATGAGAGAGGAGATCCAGAATGCCTGTGAAGCATTGCGAATCAGCCGTTGTTGTGGAAAATAAGCCGCTGGGAAACGGAATTTTTAAAATGATTGTCTGGTGGCCTTACCCGGCCGAGGCAGGCCAGTTTTTTATGGTCCGCGGATGGGACCGGTTTCCTCTTTTATCCCGGCCGATTTCGGTGCATGATGCAGACGGGGAACGCGTTACCTTTTTATATGAGGTCCGGGGAGAGGGAACCCGGCTTTTGAGCGAGAAAAAAGCGGGCGAATTCGTGGAGCTTTCCGGGCCGGTGGGCAATGGGTTCCCAGTGGAAAAGATGAAAGGGAAGGTTGCAGTGGTATCCGGCGGGATTGGGATTGCGCCGCTGCTGCTGGCGGTCAAACACCTGTCTGGCTGCGAAGTGACCCTTTGCTGCGGATTCCGGGATCAAAGCTATGCGCTGGACGACTTTCGGCCTTATGTAAAGGAAATCCGCGTGGCAACCGACAGCGGAAAAGAGGGATACAAGGGATTTGTTACCGACTTGATTGACCCTGCGGACTTTGATGTCGTGCTGACCTGCGGGCCGGAAATGATGATGGAAAAGCTGGCAAAGAGCTGTATAGCCAAGAAAGTACCCTGCTATGTATCTATGGAGAGGCATATGGCCTGCGGCGTAGGCGCCTGTTTGGGATGTACCTGCCACACCGCCCATGGGGCAAAATGTATCTGCAAGGATGGGCCGGTGTTTGAGGGGGAGGAGATCTATGCTTAGGACGGTTTTAAATGGGGTAACGATGAAGAATCCTGTCATAGCGGCCTCCGGCACTTTTGGCTTTGGCAGGGAATACAACCAGTTTTTTGATATTTCCCGTCTAGGTGGCATCAGCACCAAAGGGCTGACACTGGAAGAGCGGTTTGGCAATGAGGGGGAGCGGGTATACGAAACTCCCAGCGGCCTGATTAACAGTATTGGCTTGCAGAATCCCGGCGTGGACGCATTTATCCGGGAGGATCTGCCGTTTTTACGGCAAAAAGATACGGTGGTGATCGCCAATTTGGGCGGCAGCACCATCGAGTCCTACTTGGAGGGCGTGGAAAAGCTAAATGAGACCGATGTGGACATCATTGAGTTGAACATTTCCTGCCCTAACGTAAAGCATGGTGGAATGGCGCTGGGCATCAAATGCGATATCGCGTATGAAGCGGTTAAGCAGGTGCGGGCAATCTGCAAAAAGCCTTTGATGGTCAAACTTTCCCCCAATGCAGAAAACATTGTAGAAATGGCCTTGCGCTGTGAAGAAGCAGGGGCGGATTCCCTGTCGCTGGTCAATACTTTTCAAGCCATGGCCATTGATATCTACAAAAGAAAACCCGTGTTCCAAAATGTGTTTGCGGGGCTTTCCGGGCCGGCGATTTTCCCCATTGCTCTGCGGATGGTTTATCAGGTCTGCGGCGCGGTCAAAATCCCAGTGGTGGGATTAGGCGGCATTGCCGGCTGGCAGGATGCGGCAGCCTTTTTAATGGCTGGCGCTACTGCTGTGCAGGTGGGAACCGCAAACTTTATCAAACCGGATATCTGCCTGGATATTATCGATGGCTTGGAACAATTTTTGAAAGATCAGGGCTGCCGGTCAGTTGGGGAAATCATAGGAGCAGCCCGGGGATAGCCCCAAACGAAAACCATATGGAATCAAAAAAAGGAGAGGAAAGTTTATGTCTATCGAAATTTTGAAAGAAACCGGTGCTTTGCTGGAGGGGCATTTCCTGCTGTCCTCCGGCCGCCATTCCGACCGTTATGCGCAAAATGCCAAGCTGCTCCAGTACCCGGATAAAGCTGCTGAAGTGCTTTCGGTTGTGGCGCAAAAGGTCAAGGACCTGGACATCGACGTGGTTTGCGGACCGGCGATGGGCGGCATTATCGTAGCGTATGAATTGGGCCGCCAGCTGGGCAAACGCGCTATTTTTACCGAGAGGGAAAACAACGTCATGACCCTGCGCCGGGGTTTTGAAATCAAAAAAGGGGAAAAGGTCCTGATTACGGAAGATGTGGTGACGACGGGCAAATCTTCCATGGAGACTGCCAAGGTGATTGAAGAGTTGGGAGGCGAGGTGATCGGCATCGCCTGCATTGTAGATCGCCGGGTTAACGACATCTTCTGCCCGGTTTACTCCGCTATGCAGCTGGAAATCGCCACCTATGAAGCAGATGAATGCCCCTTGTGTAAGGCGGGAATCCCGCTGGTCAAGCCTGGAAGCCGCAAATTCGATAAATAAGCCGAAACCGGTTCCCCTTAAAAAAGGGCGCGCGCAAGAGCGCCGTTGCCCGGGAACAGTCAACTTTCGTTCGAAAAACAGAAAAGCCTCTGTTTTTGCTGCGCGCAAACAGAGGAGAACGCCATCCTGGCATGCTGGCGCGCAGCGGCGGAATGGAGATTGCAATGGAACAAGAGAAAAAAGCATGGCTGGTTTTGGCCGACGGCACCGTTTTGGAGGGAGCCTCCTTCGGCGCGCAGGGAACCGCCATTGGAGAAATTGTATTTACTACTGGTATGACTGGTTATCAGGAGGTGCTGACCGACCCATCCTATTATGGGCAGATCGTTACCCAGACCTATCCTTTGATCGGAAACTATGGCATTAATCTGGATGATATGGAGTCCGCTTCCTCCCATGTGCAGGGCTATATCGTGCGGGAATGGTGTGACCAGCCATCCAATTTCAGGGTGGCAATGAATATCGATGAATATTTAAAGCAGCAGAATATCGTCGCCATCAGCGGAATCGACACCCGGCATCTGACCAAAAAGCTTCGGGAATACGGTGTGATGAACGGCGCCGTGACCACTGAGTATGAAACCATCGACCGAGAAAAACTGCTGGAGGATATCCGCTCTTTTGTTATTGTGGATGCAGTCAAGTCGGTCAGTTGCAAAACGATCCGTGAGGAGAAAAGCGAACAAGGCCTTTACCGGGTTGTTTTGATGGATTTTGGCTATAAAAGAAACATTGTCCGGTCGCTGAAAAACCGCGGGTGCGATGTGACAATTGTTCCTTCGGATACTCCGGCAGAGGAAATCCTGGCGATGAAGCCGGATGGAATCATGCTGTCCAACGGCCCCGGCGACCCGGAGGAAAATGTGGAGATTATTGCCCAGATCAAAAAGCTGTTGGATGCGGATGTGCCGATGTTTGGCATCTGCTTGGGCCATCAGCTGACGGCACTGGCTACAGGCGCTAAGACGGTGAAGCTGAAATATGGGCATCGTGGGGCCAACCAGCCGGTGCGTGATCTTGCTCATGACCGCACCTATATTACCTCCCAAAATCACGGCTATGCAGTGCAAGGAGATACAGTGGACCCGGCGGTGGGAGAAATCAGCCATATCAATGCCAACGATAATACGGTAGAGGGCGTGCGTTACAAAGAAAAAGCCTGTTTTACGGTGCAGTTTCACCCGGAGGCCAGTGCCGGCCCGCAGGATACGTCCTATCTGTTTGACGAGTTCATTGCCATGATGCGAAAGGAGGCCAAGTAAGATGCCAAAACGCAGCGATATCAAAAAGGTCTTGGTGATCGGTTCCGGCCCTATCGTCATCGGGCAGGCGGCAGAGTTTGATTACGCGGGCACACAGGCCTGCCGCGCTTTAAAGGAGGAGGGGCTGGAGGTTGTGCTGATCAACTCCAACCCGGCCACTATCATGACCGACAAGGCCATGGCAGACAAAATTTATATTGAGCCGTTGGTGCCGGAAATTGTCAAAAAAATCATACGGTTGGAAAAACCGGACTCCATTTTGCCCACATTGGGCGGACAGACAGGGCTGAACCTGGCTATGGAACTGGCGGAAGAAGGCTTTTTGGAGGAGCAGGGCGTCAAGCTTTTGGGCGCGAACCCGGAGACCATTAAAAAGGCCGAAGACCGCCAGGCATTTAAAGATACGATGCTGGCCATCGGTGAGCCCTGCATCCCATCCAAAGTAGTGGAGCATATTGACAACGCGCTGGCGTTTGCCGAAGAAATCGGCTACCCGGTGATCGTTCGCCCGGCCTTTACGCTGGGCGGCACCGGCGGCGGCATTGCCTATGACAAAGAGCAGTTGCATGAGATTGGCTCCAACGGCCTGCGGTTGTCCCCGATCACCCAGGTGCTGATTGAAAAGTGCATCGCCGGCTGGAAGGAGATCGAATACGAGGTCGTGCGGGACAGCAAAGGAAATGTGATTACCGTCTGCAATATGGAAAACGTGGATCCTGTGGGCATTCACACCGGGGATTCGGTGGTAGTGGCCCCTTCTCAAACGCTGACGGATAAAGAGTATCAGATGCTGCGTTCCGCGGCGCTTAATATCATTACCGCTTTGAAGATCGAAGGCGGTTGCAATGTGCAGTTCGCGCTGTATCCGGACAGCTTTGAGTATGCCGTGATTGAGGTAAACCCCCGGGTATCCCGCTCCTCGGCGCTGGCATCCAAGGCCACTGGATACCCCATTGCCAAGGTGGCGGCCAAAATCGCCATTGGCTATTGCTTGGACGAAATCCCCAATGCGGTGACGGGAAAGACCTGCGCCTGCTTCGAACCTGCATTGGATTACTGCGTGGTAAAGTTCCCGCGCTGGCCGTTTGACAAATTTGTTTACGCGGATAAGGCGCTGGGAACGCAAATGAAAGCTACCGGTGAAGTAATGGCTATCGGCCAGAGCTTCGAACTGGCCATGATGAAGGCTGCGATCTCCATCGAACTGGGATTGGAAACGCTGACTCTGCCGGAGCTGGAAGAAAAATCCGATGAGCAGATCAAAGCCTTGCTGCATCATGCAGACGACCAGCGGATTTTTGTAGTATACGAAGCGCTCAAACGGCATATCAGCTGGGATATGATTTTTGAGATCACCAAAATCGATAAGTGGTTTCTGGCCAAATTCCAAAAGCTGGCGGATATGGAGCTTCGGCTGGCCAGCGGCGACGACAGCGAAAAGACCTATAAAAAAGCGAAAGAAATGGGCTTTTTGGACAAAACCATCCGCCGTTTGACTGGAAAAGAAATCCAAAATCCAATGCTGGCGGGTTATTCGATGGTGGATACCTGTGCAGCGGAGTTTACTGCTGAAACGCCTTATTTTTACGCCAATTTCGGTGGAGATAATGAGGCGGCGGAATACATCGCCAACCAAAACAGCGGGAAAAGGAGAGTGGTTGTATTCGGCTCCGGGCCTATCCGGATCGGTCAGGGGATTGAGTTTGACTACTGTTGTGTCCATTGCGCCTGGGCTTTGAAAGAAAAAAATCTTGAGGCGGTGATCGCCAATAACAATCCGGAGACAGTTTCCACCGACTTTGACACTGGCGACCGGCTGTACTTTGACCCGTTGAATCCCGAATATGTTCGGGCCCTGATTGAGACCGAAAAACCCTGGGGCGTGGTGGTTCAATTTGGCGGCCAGACGGCCATTAAACTGACCAAGTTTCTCAAGGACATGGACGTTCGGATTTTGGGAACTTCAGCTGACGCTATCGACGAGGCGGAGGATCGGGAGCGGTTCGACGCACTGTTGGAACGCTGCGGTATTCCGCGCCCGGTGGGAGAAACCGTATTCACCACGGAAGAGGCGCTGGAAGCGGCAGACAGGATTGGCTATCCAGTGCTGCTGCGTCCTTCCTATGTACTGGGCGGCCAGAACATGATCATTGCTTATGGGGAGAGAGACGTGCAGGAATATATGGCCATCATCACCTCCCATGAGCTGGAAAATCCTGTGCTGATTGATAAATATATGATGGGCATTGAGGCGGAAGTAGACGCCATCTGTGATGGGGAGGATTATTTGATTCCCGGCATTATGGAGCATATCGAGAGGGCCGGCATCCATTCCGGCGACTCGATTTCGGTATATCCGGCCCAGAATCTCTCCAAACGGATCAAGGATACGATCGTGGACTATACGGCTCGTCTGGCAAAAGAACTGAAAATTGTTGGGCTGATGAATATTCAGTATGTCATTTATAACGACGAAGTATATATTATCGAAGTAAATCCGCGCTCCTCCCGGACAGTACCATACATCAGTAAGGTCACCGGTGTGCCCATGGTGGATCTGGCCACCCGTTGTATGCTGGGTGAAAAGCTGCGGGATATGGGTTATGGAACCGGGCTATATCCGGAGAGCGATTATGTTTGCGTCAAGGTTCCGGTATTCAGCTTCCAGAAACTGCGGGATGTGGATACCCAGCTGGGTCCGGAAATGAAATCGACTGGTGAAGTGCTGGGCGTGGCCAAAACGCTTCCAGAAGCCATCTACAAAGGGCTGGTGGCGGCCGGATACAAGATGAAGCGGGAGGGCGGCGTCCTGCTGACGGTGCGCGACGCGGACAAGCATGATATTGTGCCGATTGCGGATAAGTTCGCTTCCATGGGCTTTACATTATACGCTACAGGCGGTACCGCGCTGCGGCTGAATAAAAACATGATTTCCACCAACGCAGTGCGCAAAATGCATGAGCCGCATCCGAATATCGAGGATCTGATCGAAAGCGGCAAGGTGGATTATGTGATTTCCATTTCCCAGAAAGGGCGCGATCCGCACCGGGACAGCGTAAAAATCCGCCGCAAGGTAGTAGAGCGCTCAATCCCCTGCATTACGGCGATCGATACGGCGCGGGTGCTGGCGGATTGCCTGAGCCTGGGCGAAAAGGTGGACGACATTGAGGTCGTAGACATTACCAAAATATGAAAACAAATGGGGAAAGGCATGCCGTGCCTTTCCCTATGCGGTTTTGCCTTAAATGCTCGGAGGAGGACAGGATGGATTTAAATAAAAGCAATGTGAAAAAGATTTTATTGCTCATCACCTTCGCAGTTTTGCTGTTGGTCGGGGCTATGCATCCGGAAATTGTCTTTGATATACTGCAAAGTGGCCTGGCATTATTAAAGCCCTTTGTCGTGGGCGGTGTCATGGCGTTCATGATGAATGTTCTGCTGCGATTTGTGGAGGAAAAGCTGTTTGCACCGCTGAACCGGAAAAATTATGCCTGGTGGAGCCGCTGTCGCCGGGCCGTCTGTGTGGTTTTGACCATTGGGCTGTTGATCGGGTTTATTTTTATTCTGCTGTTTATGATTGTGCCGGAAATTATCCTTACGGGGAGAATGATCGCAGCACAGCTGCCGAACCAGCTGGATCAATTTTTCACTTGGGCACAAAATTGGCTGGCCTCTCTGGAGATCCCTATGGATGTTTTCCAGAATATTAATATCGACTGGAACAAAGTTGTCAATATCGTGACCGATTCGATTAAAAACGGGGGATCGGCAGTGTTTAACACAACGCTGGGGATTACTTCATCCATTGTAGGGGGAGTGATGAACCTGGTGCTGTCTTTGGTTTTTTCTATTTACCTGTTACTGCAGAAAGAGCAGCTGGGCGCGCAGCTCAAAAACGTGATGCTGGCTTTTTTACCACCGCAGCGGGTAGAAAAAATCCTGTCAGTCGGCCGCTTATCCAACCGCATTTTTTCCAAATTTGTTTCCGGGCAGTGCACTGAGGCGGTGATTTTGGGCCTTTTGTGCTTTACCGGCATGTCGATTTTTTCCATGCCTTATGCGATGATGATCTCGGTAGTCGTCGGCGTAACGGCACTGATCCCAATGTTTGGCGCATTTATCGGGGCTGGGATCGGCGCGTTTTTGATCTTGATGGTCGACCCAATGCAAGCGGTTTGGTTTTTGATCTATATTGTAGTCCTTCAGCAGTTAGAGGGGAACTTGATATATCCGCGCGTGGTTGGAAAATCTGTGGGACTCCCCGGCCTTTGGGTATTGGTGGCAGTGACCATTGGCGGCAACCTGTGGGGCGTTATGGGAATTTTACTGAGCGTGCCGGTCTGCTCGGTGGTTTATTCGCTGTTTCGCCAGCTCGTGCGGGATCGGCTGAAGAAAAAGCATGTGCCGGTGCCAAAGGAAGATGATCGGGAAGACGAGATGGACGGCCAAGCACCCCAGTCGAAAACGGTTGCTAGGCGTGCGGGAAAAACGGAGCGAAAAAAATAAAATTTCATTGAAAAAGTCCGCTGAATTTTCAGCGGACTTTTTGTTTTGGCCGAATACGACCGAATACGCTTGGAAAAACATTTTTGCCAAAAGGATTTCGGTTTAGCAGTACAAAAGCGGTGATAACCACCCTGTTATGGAAGAACATGACACTTCAAAGAAAAACAGGGATTTTTAATATTCTTTTTTTCGGCAGATTCCCACTGAAATGCGGAAGGAAATTAGAAAAATCGCCAGGGTAAACAGAGGAGAGGAATACAAAATTGCCTGCAGGAGTTCTGCGCTGGGCATGAGGGTACCGGAGGTTTTCAACGTACTTCCCAGCAAGGCGACCAAAAGGGAGGGGATAACCGCGATGACGACAATGAAAAGGCGGCCTTTCTCCACACCGTATTTGAATAATATGGGAATGATGATGGAAAGAAAAATCACGCCGAGTTCCAGAAATCCAATGATGGTCAGCCAGGATTCCAATGCATTTTCCCCGTTGGTCAGCGCCAAAATGATGATGTTGCCAATTGCGGAAACCACCAGGCCGCCCAATGAGACTAAAAATCCCAGCACGTATTTGCTCAGCACCAGCGTTCGGCGCGGAATGGGCAAGGAAAAAGCATAGCGGTACCACTGACCGGCTTCATCGTAGGACATGGAAGAAATAGGCATCATAATGCTCAAAAGGATCACCATTGTCCCCATCATTGTGGGCATTTTTGCGGCAACAGCCCAGATCGCATAAAAAATGACAAAGACGACCATCAGTTTCATCTGCTTTTTCAAGATGCAGAAATCTTTTAATAATAAACCTTTCATCTGTGTTCCCCCCTTGCAATAAACAGCATGATATCCTCAATACTTGCCTTATCAACAGTATACCGGCCAGACAGTTTTTGCCTTTCCACCAGCGCCTCTAACCCAAACTGGTGCCGGCGCACCCCTTTGATCACGCTGCCATCCAGTGCAGAAAATTCGGATTCCGTACACTTAAGAACCCCGTATTTTTCCAGCAGAAGATCCTTAGGTTCAGAAAAATACACCTTTCCTTTATGGATAAAAGTAATATAATCAGCCACCTTTTCCAAATCACCGGTGATGTGGGAAGAAAACAGCACCCCACGGGTATCGTCCTGGATAAAATCCAGCAGAATATCCAAAATTTCATCCCGCACAATGGGGTCCAGGCCGCTGGTTGCTTCATCCAGCAAAAGCAACTGTGCGTTATGAGAAAGCGCCACGACAATCGCAAGCTTCATCTTCATGCCACGGGAAAAATCCTTGATTGTTTTTTTGACCGGCAGTTCAAACTGTTCCAGGTACTGCGTGTATTTTGCCGGGTCCCACTGGCGGTAGACCGACTGCATCATCTTTCCCACATCCTGTGCCTGAAGCATTTCCGGCAGATTCAGCGTATCAAATACGACGCCAATTTGTTCTTTGACCTCCAGCTCGTTTTGGATATTGTCCTTTCCAAAGATCTGGATCTCACCCTGGTCTCGGTGGATCAGGTTTAAAATCGCTTTTATGGTAGTGGATTTGCCCGCGCCGTTTTCCCCAATAAAGCCCATAATACAGCCGCGGGGCAGCGTGAAGGAAACGTGATCCAGCGCAAAGCCATCATATTTTTTGCACAGGTCCTTGACTTGTAAAATTGCATCCATTTACCGTTCCTCCTGATAAATAAGTGTTAAAATCCGGGTTAGCTCTTCCAGAGAAAACCCATGCTCTTTGGCCGAATCCACAGCCTTTTGCAGCAAATCCTCCAACTGCCGCATTTTTTCTTCCCGCAACAGCTGTGGGTTAGCGGCAGCCACAAAAGTGCCTTTTCCCGCTACTGAATGCAGCAGACCTTCATGTTCCAGTTCGTCGTAGGCCCGTTTGGTTGTAATAACGCTAATGCGCAATTCCCGGGCAAGTACACGGATGGAAGGCAATGCATCGCCCTCCTTGAGCACTCCGGACAGGATTTGACTTTTGATTTGCGCCATGATTTGCTCATAGATCGGTTTATTACTGGAATGACTGATATAAAAATCCAATCCGGACGGCCTCCTTTTTTATGTGTTTATACTGTATATAATAATTATATACAGATATATACGGATGTCAATAGAAAATGCATTTTTCATTGCTTTTCTTTTCTTTTTCCACTATAATAACGAATAAGCCCAAATACATGGGCAATGAGAAGCGCTGGACTAAGTCCTTACATGGCTGAAACAGTGCGGAAGGAGGAAGAAAAATGAAAAAAGAACTGGAAAAGGTCTATGATCCGAAACAGGTTGAGGACAAGACCTATCGGTTCTGGATGGAAAAAGGTTATTTCCACGCAGAGCCAAATCCCCAAAAGAAGCCTTATACGATTGTGATCCCCCCACCCAATATCACGGGACAGTTGCATCTGGGCCATGCGTTGGACTGCACGCTGCAGGACAGTATCATTCGCTTTAAACGGATGCAGGGCTACGAGGCGCTGTGGCTGCCGGGTACTGATCATGCGTCCATCGCGACGGAGGCAAAAATTGTAGAGGCCATGCGCAAAGAGGGCGTTACCAAAGAAGACCTGGGCCGCGAGGGCTTTTTAGAGCGGGCATGGGAATGGAAAAAGACCTACGGCGGCAAAATTGTCGAACAATTAAAGAAAATGGGATCATCCTGCGATTGGGAGCGGGAGCGGTTTACGCTGGACGAGGGATGTTCAGAGGCCGTAAAGGAAGTGTTTGTCCGCCTGTATGAAAAAGGGCTGATTTACCGTGGGGAACGCATCATCAACTGGTGCCCTCACTGCTTGACCTCCATCTCTGACGCAGAGGTGGAATACGAAGAACATGACGGCCATTTCTGGCATATCCGTTACCCTCTGTCCGATGGCAGCGGCTATCTGGAGATCGCGACTACCCGACCGGAGACGCTTCTGGGCGATACGGCGCTGGCGGTGCACCCGGATGACGAGAGATACAAAGATTTGGTAGGGAAAACCGTGATCCTGCCGCTGGTGGGCCGTGAGATTCCCATTGTGGCAGACAGCTATGTAGAAATGGATTTTGGTACTGGCGTGGTTAAAATTACCCCTGCCCATGACCCCAACGATTTTGAGGTTGGGCTGCGGCATAATCTGCCGGTCATCAACGTCATGAACGACGATGCGACCATTAACGAAAACGGCGGAAAATACCAGGGAATGGATCGCTATGAATGCCGCAAGCAGATCGTATTGGATCTGGAGTCAGAGGGATTTTTGGTCAAAGTTGAGGATCATAAGCATAATGTGGGTTCCTGTTACCGCTGCTCCACTACTGTAGAGCCGCGGGTGTCCAAGCAATGGTTTGTCAAGATGGAGCCGCTGGCCGGGCCTGCCATTGAAGCAGTGCGCAGCGGAGAGACGAAATTTGTACCGGACCGGTTCAGCAAAATTTATTATCATTGGATGGAAAATATCAGGGATTGGTGTATTTCCCGCCAATTGTGGTGGGGCCATCGGATCCCGGCCTGGTACTGCCAGGACTGCGGCGAGGTTATTGTGGCGAAGGAGGAACCCCATACCTGCCCCAAGTGTGGCGGCTGTCACCTGGAGCAGGATCCAGATACGCTGGACACCTGGTTTTCTTCCGCCCTTTGGCCCTTTTCCACGCTGGGATGGCCGAAGCAGACGGAAGAATTAAAATATTTCTATCCCACCAGTACGTTGGTCACTGGCTATGATATTATCTTTTTCTGGGTGGCCCGTATGATCTTTTCCGGTGTGGAGAATACAGGAAAATCTCCTTTTCAGACAGTGTTTATCCACGGAATTGTACGGGATGCACAGGGCCGGAAAATGTCCAAATCCCTGGGCAACGGCATTGATCCATTAAAGGTCATCGATGAGTACGGAGCCGACGCACTGCGCTTTACCTTGGCCACCAACAACAGCCCGGGCAACGATATGCGTTTTGTAGAGGAAAAGGTGAAGGCAAGCCGGAATTTTGCCAACAAAATTTGGAACGCCACCCGTTTTATCCTCATGAACCTGTCCGATGAAGTTGATAAGCCGGAGTTGCCGCAGCTGCTGCAGACCGAAGACAAGTGGATTTTAAGCAAGCTCAATACGCTGATCAAAGAGGTTACTGACAATCTGGAAAAATTCGAACTGGGCATTGCGGTGCAGAAGTTGTACGATTTTATTTGGGATGTGCTGTGCGACTGGTATATTGAACTGACCAAGTCCCGCATTCAGGCGGGCGGCGAGTCCGCCAAAAGCGCCCAGAAGGTGTTGATTTATGTAATGAATCAGTGCTTGAAGCTTTTGCATCCGATTATGCCGTTTATCACCGAAGAAATCTGGCAGGCGATCCCCAATGACTGCGAAAGCATTATGATTGCGCCCTGGCCCCAGTATCAGGAGGATCTTTGCTTCCGGCAGGAAGAGGAAGATTTTGAAAAGGTCATGAGTGCCATCAAGGCCATCCGAAACCGCCGGGCAGAAATGAATGTGCCGCCGTCTAAAAAGGCGAGAGTATTAGTGAAGACGCTTGATACCGATGTATTTGAGTCCGGCGCCATGTTTATCGAGCGGCTGGCATCTGCTTCCGAAGTGAAGGTGTCCGGCGTTGCACCTCAGCAGGGAGAGGATTTCTCTGATGCGGTGCAGGTGATTACTGACAGCGCACGCATTTTTATCCCATTGGATGAGCTGGTGGATAAGGAAAAAGAGCTGGCCCGGCTGGAAAAGGAACGGAAGGCGTGTGAAAAGGATATTGCCATGGTGGAACAGAAACTGTCCAGCCAGGGATTTATCGAAAAAGCACCGCAGAATGTTGTAGAAGCAGAGCGGGTGAAGCTGGAAAAACACAAAGAGCGGATGGAAAAAATTATAGAAAGTATAGCTGCTTTCTCCAAATAGAAAGCAAGAAGCAGGCGGATCCGATGGAATCCGCCTGTCTTTCCATTGGGGGTGTCGCAATGAATTATCAGGAAAGCGAAAATTTTATCCACTCCTTCCGCCGTTTTACGAAGGAACCGGGTTTAAAGGGAATTCGAACGCTGCTGTCTTTTTTGGGGGATCCGCAAAAAAAGCTGCGGTTTATTCATATAGCGGGAACGAACGGAAAAGGATCTACCACCGCCATGTGCGCATCCGTTCTGCAAGAGGCTGGGTACCGCACCGGTATGTTTGTTTCCCCTTATGTGCTGACCTTTCGGGAACGGATCCAGGTGGATGGACAGATGATTCCGGAGATAGAGATGGCGGCCTTATGTGAAAAAATCCAGACTGCGGTGGATCAGATGGCCGAAGAGGGGATTGCTCCGGCAGAGTTCGAGGTCGTTACAGCATTGGGAATGCTTTGGTTTGCAAAACAAAAATGCGATGTGGTCTGTCTGGAGGTGGGATTGGGCGGTCGGTTGGATGCGACCAATATTATCGATCATAGCCTGGTGTCAGTGATCTGTGCCATTGGATATGATCATACCCAGATTTTAGGGGACACGCTGCAAAAAATCGCTTCTGAAAAGTGCGGTATTTTAAAACCTGGAGGAGTCTGCGTATCCTATCCAAAGCAGGATCCAGAAGCATTGGCCGAGATTATGAAGCAATGTGCGGAAAAAGAAAATCGCTTGATAATACCAAATGCAGAATCTGTCGAATTTTGTACAGAAAGTATTTTGGGGTCCCAATTTCGGTATCATGACCTTACATTTGACTTGCCTTTGGCGGGAAGGCATCAAATTTACAACTTTTTAACCGCATTTTCGGCAATAGAAGCTGTGAAATCCCAAGGTTTTACAATATCTGATAAAAATATTACAAATGGTATTAAAAATGTTTCCTTTCCTGCCCGGTTGGAGCGGATTTCTGTCGAACCGTTGGTTGTATTGGATGGTGCCCATAATCTGCAGGGATGCGAAGCGCTTGTAAAGGCAATGGATTTAACACATAAAAAGAAAATTGTCATTATGGGCATGCTGCGGGACAAGGACTGGCGTTCCGCTTCATCGCGAATCGCACAGGAAGCGGAAATGTTTTTCGCTGTTTCGCCTGAAAATCCCAGGGCATTGCCGGCTGAGGAACTGGCAAAAGCGATGGAAGGCATATCTGACAAGGTAGAGGCCTTTTCTTCGGTGGAATTGGCAGTGCAGGCGGCGTTGCCTTTATTGCGCGAAGATACGGCGTTATTCTGCTGCGGATCCCTATATCTGGCTGCCGAAGCCCGGCCGATTTTATTGGCGCAATTTTCTGGAAAATAAAAAACAGACAAACCGCGCCGCTGCGACAAATTTTTTAAGGACAAGCCTTTATTCTGGTAAGTGAACCGGAATAAGGGCTTTTTTCTGTTTGAAAATGAAACCCTGAATGGGTAGGAAGGATAAAAGGAGGAACGGCAATGCCACTCAAGCTGTATGCCGAAGAAAAGCGGGTAACTGCCTACCTGATTGGAGAGATTGACCATCATGGGGCGGGCAGCCTGCGGGAAGAAATTGACGGAATGCTGGAGAGAATTCGTCCAGACACGCTGATACTGGATTTTCGGGATGTGACTTTTATGGATAGTTCCGGCATCGGGCTGGTCATGGGACGTTACCGCCTGATTCGGGAATGGGGCGGTGCGGTAGAAATCCATAATCCCTCTCCGTCCATCAGAAAGGTGATGCGGTTGGCGGGATTGGATCGGATTGCATCGATCCATTCTTCGCCTCCCAAAGGAGGAGCGAACAGCACGAAAATGGAGGCAAGCTTATGAAAGTGTTAAATGAAATGAAATTGTCTTTCCCCAGCCGGTCAGCCAATGAGGCATTTGCCCGAACGGCGCTGTCTGCCTTTACGGCGGCGCTGGATCCGACAATCGAAGAGCTGGCGGACATTAAAACGGCGGTGAGCGAGGCAGTAACTAACGCAATTGTCCATGGGTACCGGGAAGGAATCGGCACAATTTACATACATGCAAAAATTCTAGAGAAAAACAGAATCGTCATTCGCATCAGAGATACAGGCTGCGGTATCGAAGATGTGAAACGGGCGATGGAACCGTTGTATACCACTTGCACAACCGGCGAGCGATCCGGGCTTGGATTTGCCGTTATGGAGGCGTTTATGGATAAAGTGAAGGTCCGCTCCCGCCTGGGGCACGGCACGTCGGTTACGCTGGAAAAGACGATCCTGTCAAAAGGAGCCGAATAAAATGCCGATCACTGCCGGTCGTGATGAGATCATCCAACAGAATATGGGGCTGGTTCACGCCTGCGCGCACAAATTTAAAGGGCGGGGGATTGAGTATGATGACCTGTTCCAAGCAGGCTGCATGGGGCTGGTCAAGGCCACCGACGCCTTTGACCAGGAGCGGGGCGTCCGATTTTCCACCTATGCGGTGCCGGTCATTTTAGGCGAGATGCGCCGCTTATTCCGGGATGGCGGAACAGTCAAGGTTTCACGAACGCTCAAAGAGCTGTCGCTAAAGGCGGTTCGGACGAAGGAACGGCTTTCGATACAACTGGGGCGGGAGCCAACCATCAGCGAGCTGGCAGATTCGCTGGGGTTGGAGATTCCGGCAGTGGTAGAGTCCCTTTCCGCCGCGGCACCGGCTCTCTCGCTGACTGGCAGTGATGAGGAAGGCGCACCCCAAATCGACTTGCCGGTAGAATCTCCGGAAGAAGAGCTGGCAGATAGCATTTCTCTGCGGCAGGTATTGGCACTTTTGGAGGAAAAAGATCAGATGCTGATTCGGCTGCGTTATTTTAAGGGGAAGACCCAGGTGGAAACAGCGGCGGTTTTGGGGATGACGCAGGTACAGGTATCCCGCAGAGAGAAAAAAATTCTGCTGCGGCTGCGAGAGTTACTGCTATAACTGCTCCATTTTGCTCTGTTTCTATTTAAGAGCACGGTTTCTGATGTTTTCTGGATGGTCGCAGTTTCAATTGCAGCAGAAAAAAGAGATAGGGGCATGGCCGTTTTGAAAGAGATTCTAAAAGAGTGTGTGCCGTTTACAGCCCAAGGAGCCGTTGCAGACTTGTATTCTGTAACCGATTCGAGCAGATTCTTATGGCTTAAAAGCCTACTTGATAGATTGTGCCGGAGAAAATAGCTGCATCGGCGATTTTGCAGTGAAGCTCAGTATACCGGGCCCAAATGGTGGCTAGCGGAGGAATCATAATCGTTGGATATTGGGCCTTTTCGCCAGCTTTGGATAAAAAGGGGAACAGCGTTGCGGAAACTGGGAGGATGAAAATTTTGCGCAAAAAGCGATATCCCGACCTTTTCCAGGATGCGGCTTGACTTACGGGTTACCTGCATAAAAATGGGGCGGATTCCACTAAGAAGGGAATCCGCCCCATTTTTGCTTTA
>CAJFOX010000008.1 GCA_904397845.1 uncultured Oscillospiraceae bacterium | reverse complement strand
ATACGATCGTATCGACTCAGTTATCCCGGACTTTATGGCTGCCCCTTTCCCGCGATTTCTTTCATGGGTCACAAGGCCGCATCCCATCGACTCTATCTTTTGAAAAACAGACTGATATTCCGGGCCGCTGCCGTCGTTAACAACAACGATATTGGAAAGGCCTTGTTCCCGTAAGGCCTGTACCAGATGGATCAGACCGTCATCTGGATTCAGAGCAGGTATGATAACAATGATCTTTGTCATAAAGGGTTTCCTCCCTTAGAAAGCCTTAAAATACCTGAAAATGAACTTCTTTCCAGGCGATTGTCTGTCATACATCATTTGGGCAATGCAGCGATAAACCTGGAGTGCGGTATCCGCATCTTCCCGTGAGGGTTTATCGGGACCATAAGCTGTGTCACAAACAGCTTTCAAAAAAGCAGCGGCTTTTTCTTTCGCATCCTCCGGGACAATTTCCCTGAACCGATCCGAAAAGTCTTTTTCCGTGCCGTCCATATCCACCATCACACCACACCAGTGGAGCATTTCAAGGAGCCGGTCAAAGATGTTCCGGCAATTCATTTCTTCCATTTTTCTCTGGATTCTCAGTCGGCGGTAATCCAGAAATAGAGGAGAAAGTAAAAGCGTATAGACAAGACAGCTACCTGCGACCAGAAGTATGTTTTGATATTGCTTCCAGTCAAAATTCCGCAGGAATTTTGGAAAAGGCGGATTCTCCGGTCCGCTTCCGATTTCCGTCTGCCCAGGTTTTTCTGAATTGGCTGCCAGACTGGGAACTGCCAGATCCCAGTTATGCTCCTCAAAGAGCTGATCCAGAAGGGCGCCGTCAAATCCGGGGTAAGATGCCGCTATGGATCCATCGGCTGCCGGCGTTACTTCCACCGGCGTCCAGCCATACTCCGGCAGAAAAATTTCCACCCAGGCATGGGCCGATTTATCGGTAACAGTCGCATGATAGTTTCCGTCCTGCCGCAAAGAAAATTCTCCGGGATCCACCACATATCCGGCGGCATACCGGGCCGGAATTCCATACAACCGGTACATCAGCGTAGCGGCTGCGGCAAAATGGACACAATAGCCGCTTTTTCTCTCAAACAGAAAATATTCCACAACATCTTCGTTTAATGGGGCCCATCCCGGAGTCAGGGCATATACGGCATTGCTGTGAAGCGTATAAAGGATAAAAGCAGTGATATCATCCAATTTATCAAGAGGGGTTTCTTCCACCAGCGCTGTCAGCCTGGGGAGGATCTCTTCCGGCACCTGAGTATAAGCGGCCTGTGCCTGCTGCATGTATGCCTCCTGCAGCTGATGATACCAGCCCGCCTGCAAAGAAAAGTCCTGGCGGACATTTTCCCAGTTCACATGCATATCGGGCTGCTCATAATATTCATAGGTATAGCCGCCGACCCCTCTATCCTGATCAGCCTGCGTGATCCAGCTCTGGTCCCCGTTGCGCTGGCTGTAATAAGGCACATAGGAATTTTCATAATTGGCGCTGCTGTGACGAATATTCAGGAAAATAGGGTCCGGCGCATCTTCTATCTGCATATTTTCATTCAAGACAAAATACATGCTGTAGTACATGCCAGGAATCATATGTCCCCACCGATCCCATCCCAGTGCTTTCTGCATCTGATTAAACAGCGCTTCATCACTGGATCGGATCCAGTCACCGCCGATATATTCTCCGCCGCCAAATCCCCGTAAATAAAGAGTTTGGGTAGGCCGCTCTGAAGCAGTCAGCTCCAGATGCGCTGTCCCTGTCCGATAATTATTTCCACGGCTAACCGCACCGCCTGTAATGGGTTCTTGGGATCGGCCGGACAGGTTGGAAATCGAGCGGTAAACAAAAGAAGAAGGATTTTCAATTAATTAACATATGATTCACTTTTGCCGGCATAGTGGCTGCATTCATACTTGAAACTCGCTTTTCCATTATCGCTTGCTTAATTGCCGCGAAATCAAAATGGTAGAGTTCCCCCTTTTCCCACCCCCAGAAAGAGGCAGCCAGGAAAAACATCAGAATTTCCGCTTAGAAAACGGCCGGAACATGTTTATTGTAAATGCTTTCATTTTGCTGCGAAAAGACAAAAACCGACTTCTACAAGCACACCCTTGGATAGAAGCCGGTTTAACAATCTTAGCGCCTGGGATTGGGGCGCCCTGAGCTTTTTTACCGAGCAGCCGGACCAGCACTGCCTGTGCCCAAAATAGCTTTGACGAAAGTCCATACGGCCCAATTCGGAAAATATTTTCAAGCCTGTTTTTCCAAATGTCCGGACTTTCCATCTTCTTCTCCCTCCGGACTTTTGGCTGTCTCATTGACACAGCGCAGTGCATTCAGGCTACGGGGATAGCCAATGTAAGACAGGAATTGTGAAATCATCTTGATGAAAAACGCCTTATCGTTTCCAATCCGCTTTTAGTCCAGAGAAACAACCTCATACTCTCGATTGCCTAACCCGTGCTGTGCTGCGGCTTCCACGATATGAATACCATGGCGGGAATTCATCCGCTCGATCAGCGCCCTTTTGCCCGAATCAGGAGAATGGATAATTGCATCGTAGCAAGCCTGATCTACCGCCACTGGATCGATGGACGCAAAAATACCCAAATCTGCCATCTCCGGCTCTGCGGGATGGGAATCACAGTCGCAGTCTACACTCAGCCGGTTGGCCACATTGATGTAGAGCATGTTCTCTGCGCCTTTGTAGGCAATGACCGCCTTGCAGGCATCGGCCATCGATTCCAGAAAATGATCCTGAGGGGGAAGTTTGTCAAAAAGTTCTGCCGCATTGGTTGTTACACCGGCTGTATGGATATAGGTTTTGCCATGAGTGGAGCCGATGCCGATGCTGACGTTTTTCAGCGCGCCGCCGAAGCCTCCCATTGCATGACCCTTGAAATGAGATAAGACAAGGATGGAATCATAATTGGCCAAGTGTTCCCCTACAATATCCTTGTCCAGATGAAAACCATTTTCAACCGGGATTTCCATTTCCCCAAATTCATCCATGATATCACAAGGGGCAATATTCGGAAAGCCATGCTCTTCAATCGCTTTCCAGTGCTCTTTTGGGTCCATCCGCCGTCCATTGTAAGCCGTGCAGCACTCAATGATTGTTCCATTCACAGAACGGACAAGATCCCCAATCAATTCTGGATGCAGATAGTTGTTTCCGCCGGGTTCTCCGGTGGAGATTTTGATGCCGATTTTACCTTTCAGTTCGATACCCAGTGCCTTATAGATTCTCATCAGGCTTTCCGATGTGATTTCTTTGGAGAAATAAACTTTTGCTTTTTCCATCTTCTGATCTCCTTTCCTTCTAATGGAATGATTTTAATTTTCATATGCCGCTTCCAAAAGGGAAATAGCGTTCCGATTGGGCGTGGTGCATATGGATTATGGATCATTGCATGGCTTCAAGAATACCCTCCTTGGGGTAAGAGAATGGCGGGGATGGAAAAGGACGGCATAAAACGATAGACAGTTATCCTTTGGAAAATTTCTGTTTGGCGGAAACGGATCCGCTTCTTGTATGCTGGGGTGCATGCGGCCTCGGTAGCGTTTTCATTTATGATTTGAATTTTGATGGATTTGGTGGAAAAGTAAAGATAATTTGCATAAAATTTTTCCCGATATTTCTATATGAAATATACCTCATTTACAAATATGTGCTTGCGTAGAATAGGGGAATTATGTATAATGTATATATTGTGGAAGGGGAAGAAGACAGGGTTGTTTATTTTGACAATACTGTTTTCCTGTTCTGCCGCTTCAGAAGCGGCATGTCCCATTCTGAAAGGAGTGTAAACATTTATGACACAGTATACTGCGGAAAACATTCGCAACATTGCATTGGCCGGTCATGGCAGCGCAGGCAAAACCTCGTTGGCGGAAGCGCTGCTGTTTAAGGCCGGTGCAACAGATAGATTGGGAAAGGTATTAGAGGCGAATACCGTATGCGATTTTGATCCGGAAGAGGTCAAGCGGAAAGTTTCAGTTTCCCTGGCGGTGGCCCCTTTGGCTTGGAAGAATAAAAAGATCAATCTGATCGATACGCCCGGCCTGTTTGATTTTGCAGCCGGAATGTATGAAGGCGTGCGTGCGGCAGATAACGTGATGGTCGTTTTGTCAGGAAAATCGGGGGTATCGGTAGGAACGGAAAAGGCCTACCGTATGGCGAAAAAAGCGAAAAAGCCGGCGATGTTCTGTGTAACCAAGCTTGATCGCGACAATGCGGATTTTTATAAGGTGCTGGAACAGTTAAAGACTGTTTTTGGCCCTAGCGTTTGCCCTGTGGTGGTTCCCGTTTACGAGAGCCGGGATGTGGTTGGCTATATCAACTTGATCGAAATGAAGGCATATGCCTACAATGGCAAAGGAGAGGCGAAAGAAGTCCCGATGCCGGGGACAGGCCACCGCGTAGAAGGCCTGATCAACGCGATTTCCGAAGCGGTTGCCGAGGTGGATGAAGAGCTGTTTGAAAAGTATTTTTCCGGCGAACAGTTTACGGAGGAAGAAATTTTAAGCGGAATCAAAAAGGGAATAAAAGCCGGGGCGATTACGCCGGTTGTATGCTGTTCTTCTTTTACGCTGGCCGGTGTTGATATGGTTTTGGATATGATTTGCGAGCTGATGCCTTCCCCAAAAGAAGTGGAAGATGAAATTTGCACCGACCTCGATGGGAATCCGGTAGAAGTGGTTTGTGCGGACGATCAGCCGCTGGCTGCGTTTGTGTTTAAGACGATCGCCGACCCATTTGTAGGGAAAATGTCTTATGTTAAGGTCCTGTCCGGCAAGCTGACTGCTGATCAGACCCCGGTTAATACGACTACCGGGCAGCCGGAACGTCTGGGCAAGATCGTATTTGTCAAAGGGAAAAAGCAGGAGGACACAGCACAGATTGGGGCTGGGGATATTGGGGCCGTTACTAAGCTGGCGGGGACCAACACCGGCGATGTCCTGTGTGATCCTGCCCGTCTGTTAAAATGTGAGCCAATGGAATTCCCGGCTCCCTGCCTGTCCATCGCGTTTAAGCCAAAGACTAAGGGGGACGAAGGAAAAATTGCCCAGGCTTTGCAGCGTTTGATGGAAGAGGATCATACGATCACTTATGAAAACAATGTTGAAACAAAGCAGCAGATTGTCACTGGGCTGGGGGAGCAACATCTGGATGTGCTGGTCTCTAAAATGAAGGCGAAATTCGGTGTGGATATCGTGATGGAAAATCCCCGCGTTCCTTATCGTGAGACCATCCGCAAGAAGGTCAAGGTGCAAGGCAAGCATAAAAAGCAGTCCGGCGGACATGGCCAGTACGGTGATGTTTGGATTGAATTCGAGCCGTGCGACAGCGAGGATCTGGTCTTTGCTGAAAACGTATTCGGCGGGTCGGTACCTAAGAACTTCTTCCCGGCTGTGGAAAAGGGCCTGCGTGAATGCATTAAAAAAGGTGTTCTGGCAGGGTACCCGGTAGTGGGATTAAAAGCAACGCTGACAGATGGTTCCTACCATCCGGTAGATTCCTCAGAAATGTCGTTTAAAATGGCGGCTTCCATCGCCTATAAAGAGGGGCTGCCCAAAGCCAGTCCCTGTATTTTGGAACCGATCGGCTCTTTGAAGGCATATGTGCCGGAAAGCAATACCGGAGATTTGATGGGCGAGCTGAACAAACGTCGTGGGCGCGTGCTGGGCATGAATCCGGCGGAAGACGGCCTGCAGGAAATTGTGGCGGAGGTCCCCATGAGTGAAATGCACGATTTTGCCACGCTGATCCGTTCTATGACGCAGGGGCGGGGTTTCTTCACGCTGACTTTTGAGCGGTACGAACAGCTTCCAGCGAATTTAGAAGCACAAGTCATTGAAGAGGCGAAAGCGCTGCAGGAAGAATAGGTATCACGATAAAAAACATAGAAA
Source organism: uncultured Oscillospiraceae bacterium (assembly GCA_904397845.1). Taxonomy (GTDB): domain Bacteria; phylum Bacillota; class Clostridia; order Oscillospirales; family Ruminococcaceae; genus UBA3818. The sequence continues at coordinate 12,756 of CAJFOX010000008.1, read as the reverse complement.
CGCCGGATCCGAGCGAAGCTGTTTGGATCCGGCGTTTTTCTATGCATCAGGGCGAGCGTTTTGACAGGGTGCGTATGAAATAGGACAAAAAATCATATATATTTTCCAAAAGGAGGATGCGGTATGGTTATTATGTCTTTTCGTTTCAGTAAAAAAAAGCTTGTATTTATCGTGGGGATTTTCTTGTTTGCCATAACGGCTGTTTTGTTTGGCGGAAAGTTGATTGGCGCGGTTCAGCAGACGGCTGTCCAGTCCAAGGTGAAAAGTGAGAAGATCCTGGGAGGAACTGAGGAAGAAAGGCAAAAATTTATTCGCTCTTTTGGGTGGGAGGTTGCGGAAGAACCTCTGACAGTCATGGAGGTAAAGATCCCGGAAGAATTTGACTCTGTATACGAGGAGTATAATAATCTGCAAAAGACCCAGGGGATGGATCTGACCAAATACCAGGGAAAGCGATGCAAAAAATATCAATATTCGGTTCTCAACTATCCGGATCGGCCGGAGCATGTCGTCTGTACGCTGTTGGTCTACGATGGCAGGGTTGTGGGCGGCGATATCAGTGGCGGAGGCGAAAATGGGTTTACTCATGGCTTTTCGATGTCTTAATCTGGCCGCAGGGGCTGGATGGGTGCAAAAAATATGGTATAATAGTTCAATAGTGTGGATGGAAATCCCGGTTCCCACCAGCTGGGAGAATGTTGGAATATGAAGCGCTTTGCAGCTTGCATGGCCTTTTTGCGTATACATCTACATTGTACATTGTCAAAACGGGGGAATAAACAGGAGGAAAAGGATTTGCATTTGGAACGGATGGACAAAATTCTGGCATCGCGGACGCAATATTCCCGCAAAGATGCAAAAAAACTGATTTGGCAGGGGCGGGTGCAACATAATGGACATCGAGCGGCATCTCCTGATGCAAAAGTCGATTTGGATGCCGATACGCTGGAACTGGATGGAAAGCCTCTTCTGCTCCGGAAACACCTGTATCTGATGATGAATAAACCCGCCGGAGTTTTGAGTGCTGCCCGGGATCCGAAGCAGCCTACGGTGCTGGATCTGGTACCGGAGGAATACCGGAGGTCGGGCCTGTTTCCCGCAGGCAGGCTGGATAAGGATACAGAGGGGTTTGTGCTGGTTACCGACGACGGGGACTTTGCCCATCGCATTCTTTCTCCAAAACGGCATGTGCCCAAAACCTATCGCGCAAAAATTGATGGGCCTTTGACAGAGCAGATGATAAAGGGGTTTGCGGAAGGTGTCACCCTGGAAGACGGGGTTTTGTGCAGGCCAGCGCAGCTGCTGGTGCTGGAGGAGGGGGAGCAGCCGCTTTGCCAGGTAGTCCTGACGCAGGGAATGTATCATCAGGTGAAAAGAATGTTCCTGGCTTTTGACCGCAGGGTACTCTGGCTTAAGCGTACTGCGATTGGCGGACTTTTGTTGGATGAAGCACTGAAGCCGGGAGAGACCCGCGAAATTTTAGACAAAGAAATCAAAATGCTTTTGGGTAAAATATAGATTGTTTTTCAACAGATTTGGAAACCTTTTCTGGAAATTAGGCATTTTAGATAAACTGGAAAGATTAACTTTGGGTATATAGGTACTTGCCATAAAGCTTGTTTTTTTGCTATCATAGGGGAAAGAAATTCGTCTAATATAAACTATCGTATAGTTTCATATTTAGCATTTAGGAGGTCAATGAATAATGGCAGGCTTATCTTTACGTAATATCTACAAAAAATATCCGGGCGGCGTTACTGCGGTAACCGACTTTACCTTGGAGATTAAAGACAAGGAGTTTATCATCCTGGTTGGTCCCTCCGGCTGTGGTAAATCTACGACGCTGAGAATGATTGCCGGCCTGGAGGAAATCTCTGAGGGCGAACTGTTCATCGGGGACAAATTGGTAAACGATGTTCCTCCGAAGGATAGGGATATCGCGATGGTGTTCCAGAACTATGCGCTGTATCCGCATATGACCGTGTTTGATAACATGGCGTTCGGTTTGAAACTGCGCAAAACCCCGAAAGACGAGATCAAACGCCGTGTAGAAGAGGCTGCCCGTATCTTGGATATTTCTCACCTGCTTGACAGAAAGCCGAAGGCTTTGTCCGGTGGACAGAGACAGCGTGTTGCGCTGGGCCGTGCAATCGTTCGGGAGCCAAAAGTTTTCCTGCTTGACGAGCCGCTGTCCAACTTGGATGCAAAGCTTCGTGCGCAGATGAGAACCGAGCTGAACAAGCTGCATAAGAGACTGGGTACTACCTTTATTTATGTTACTCATGACCAGGTTGAGGCTATGACCATGGGCGATAGAATCGTCGTTATGAAAGACGGCTTCATCCAGCAGGTAGATACACCTCAAAACCTGTATGATTATCCTGTCAATGTATTTGTAGCGGGCTTCATTGGCTCTCCGCAAATGAACTTCATCGATGCGAAACTGGTTTCTAAAGATGGCAAGATGGTTGTTGAATATGGCAATGCCGAGAATCCCTTCACCGTCGAGCTGCCGGATGCCAAAGCAAAAGTGCCGGGCATTGCGGATTATGTAGGGAAAGAGATCACTTTGGGCGTAAGACCGGAAGATCTGCACACCGAAGAAATTTTCCTGGGTGCCGCGACAACAGGTATATTTGAATGCAAAGTCGATGTGACTGAGATGATGGGTGCTGAGACTCATCTGTACCTCGATTGTGCTGGCAGTTCTTTGACTGCAAGAGTTTCTACTCGCGTTACTGCACAGGCTGGCGAGCAAATCAAAATGGCGATGGATGTTAACAAAATCCATCTGTTTGATAAAGAAACTGAGAGCGCAATTTTCTAATTCTAACCTCCCCAAAAGGCCGATTCCAGATAGGATCGGCCTTTTTGCATTGGGCAAAGTCCGGTTTTAAATTTTACCGGTAGGAAAGAGGCCGGTGAGAAGACCAGAGGAAGGCCTCTTGAAGCAAACGCCTAAAAACGCAGATTTTCAAAAGGAAAAACAACATATTCAAAGCTTATTCACAAAATTTTTCCTTTTTTGCTGTAATATGGAGACGTTGGCTTATTTTTATTCTTGTTTTTGTCAATTTCTGTCGGCAATCCCACGACTTTTCTGGATAATGAGGTTGCAATAAACGCAAATTTTTTGTAAAATAAATGTGGTTGGCTGAATGACAACATGCGAAATGAGGTTTTGGTGGAGCGAAAGATTCTGTCTTTCTGGGGGGTTATTTTTTGCCATGAATAAGCGGCAGAGGGGAGTATTATCATGTCAAACAGACTGTTTCAGGGTGTAGTACATCAAATGCGGGATACCATTGACCGGGTTGTCGGCGTCATTGACGATACGGCCACGGTGATTTCCTGTAGTGACCTGACCAAAATTGGCGGGCACAATGACTATATCTCCCTGGATGCGGCAGACGGGAATGAAATCTTTATTAAGGACGGATATACCTATAAGCCTTTTGGCACCAGAATCAAGCCGGATTATGCAGTTTTTGTGGAAGGCACCGATGAGCTAGCTGCAAAATTCTGTGGCGTTTTGGCGATTTCCCTGTTAACCATCAAGCAATATTATGATGAAAAATATGACCGGAATAATTTTATCAAAAATGTGATTCTGGATAATATTTTGCCCGGTGATATTTTTATGAAGGCGAAGGAGCTGCACTTTAATACAGATGTCAGCCGCGCCGTACTGCTGATTCGGGTGATTTCGTCCAACGATATTTCTGCGTTTGACGTGGTTCAGAATCTTTTTCCAGACAAGCAAAAGGATTTTGTCTTCAATATCAGCGAGAATGATATTGTGCTGGTCAAAGAGATCAAGTCCCCCATCGGATCCAAGGATCTGGAGAAGCTGGCGCGTTCTATCGTGGATACATTAGGCTCGGAGTTTTACACTAAGGCCGTTGTAGGTATCGGAACCGCAGTAGAAGGCGTTAAGGATTTGGCGCGTTCTTTTAAAGAAGCGCAGATTGCTTTGGAAGTCGGAAAGGTGTTCGATACGGAAAAAGCGATTGTATGCTATGACAACCTGGGAATTGCCCGCTTGATTTACCAGCTCCCCACGACCCTTTGCGAACTGTTTTTGCGGGAAGTGTTCAAAAAGGGATCCATCGAAAGCTTGGATCAGGAAACGCTATTTACCATCCAGAAATTTTTTGAGAATAACCTGAATGTGTCAGAAACCTCCCGGAAGCTGTTTGTCCACCGGAATACGCTGGTATATCGTTTGGAAAAGATCAAAAAGCTTACCGGTCTGGATCTGCGGGAATTTGACCATGCCATCGTTTTTAAAGTGGCACTGATGGTCAAAAAATACTTAACAGCCAACCCTATCAAATACTAAGGACCATCGGTTTGGCTCTGTGAGGGCGGGTGCAAAGTGATTCGTTTTTCCAATGTATCAAAAACGTACGATAATGGCACAGAAGCGCTTAAAAATGTGGATTTGGAAATTGCAGACGGTGAGTTCGTTTTTATCGTAGGAGCTTCCGGCGCCGGCAAGAGTACATTAATCAAACTTTTGCTGCGTGAGGAAGTGCCTTCCTCGGGGACGATTGAGGTAAACGGCTATACGGTCAATCGACTTAAACGCAGGCAGATTCCCGGATTTCGGCGCTCTTTGGGTGTGGTTTTTCAGGACTTCAGATTGATTCCCACCATGAATGTTTATGATAATGTGGCGTTTGCGCTGCGTGTGACCAATGTTTCCGCCCGCGATATCCGGCGGCGTGTGCCGTATATCCTGAGTTTGGTGGGGCTGGCGTCAAAAGCGCGGTGCAAAATGAATGAGCTTTCAGGCGGTGAGCAGCAGCGTGTGGCTTTGGCAAGGGCTTTGGTGAATAATCCGAAGCTGATCATTGCAGATGAACCCACCGGTAATATCGACCCGGAGCTTTCCTATGAGATCGTAGACCTGCTCAACGAGATCAATAAGGTGGGGACTACTATTTTAATGGTGACACATGAGCATGACCTGGTTGCCCAGTTCAATCACCGGGTTATTACGATTGACGATGGCAGTATCGTGAGGGACGATACGGATTGGGGGCAGCGATGAAAGGTTCCAGTTTTTCTTATTTAATAAAGGAAGGCGCCCGTAATATTTGGGTAAACCGGATGATGTCCCTGGCGTCCATCGGCATTCTGGTTTCCTGTATGCTGCTGATCGGCAGTGCGATCCTACTGTCCATCAACCTGAATGGGATGGTTAGCTATGTGGAAAACCAAAACGAAATGGTTGCTTTTCTGGAGGACAGTGCTGACGACGTCACCGTTTCTGCGGTAGAAGCTGCGTTGAACAGCAACGACAATGTGGATTCCTTTGCCTTTGTTTCCCGGGAGGAGGCACTAGAGCGTTATAGTGAAATTGTGCCCGATAGCCTGTTGGAAAACCTGGAGCAGGATAAAGAGGAAGTGTTTCCGCTTTCTTTCCGTATTACGTTAAAGGATCTGTCTTTGATCGACGAGACAACAGCCCAAATTGAATCAATCCCCGGGATTATGAGAGTCAACGCTCCTACCAATGTGGCGGAAACAGTGACGGGAATTAAGAGGGCTGTTTATATCTGCGGTTCCGGGATTATTATTATCCTGCTGGCAGTTACGCTGATCATCATTGCCAATACGATTAAGGTTACGGTTTTTAACCGCCGTAAAGAAATCAACATCATGAAATTTGTCGGCGCAACGGATCGGTTCATTCGTATGCCGTTTGTAGTAGAAGGTATTTTGCTGGGCGTCATTTCCGCCTGCATTGCCTATCTGCTTTTGTGGGGCGGTTATACCTATTTGATAAATTATGTACAGACCCAGGCTTCCGCGACGCTGTCGGCCTTTTTAAAGAATTTGGTACCTTTTTCCCAAGTAGCAAAGCAGCTGTTGGCTAGTTTTGCCGTTGGTGGTATAGCCATTGGCGTATTTGGCAGCATGATTTTTGTACGCAAGCACTTAAAAGTATAAACGATGCGGCATCTAATTCCGGTAGCGGCGTTTGTCAATACTGGCTATCCGCCTGGAAAAGGATACGGAAAGTGCCTGATTTGTGGATCACGGGGTTGGGTATACTATTTTATATGCGCATAACAGCGGGATTGTGGTCAATGCGGGCGACTATGGCACCTGCGGTCAGACTACTGCTGAGACCAGCTCTGTCGGCTGGCCCGCTTGCCTGCATATTCATTTTGAAATCGGGTAGACGGCAAGCAAATCCGCTGGAATATCTGCAATAGCGGGTATGATGTGACATCTCAAGCAAAGATTGGAGAAAACAGATGAATAAAAAAATATCCTTAGGGGCAACGATTACGTTGATGATCATGGCTGCGGCAGTTACTTTTTCCATCACCATGATCTATTACATGGATGTTTTTAACGGGAAGGTATATAACCTGAAAGAAAGAGAGACAATGTACAGCAAGCTCTCCGAATTGGATCGTATCGTCCGCGCCAATTATATCGGCGAAATCGATGAAGACGCGCTGAACGAGGCTCTGGCGGATGGCTATATCGTAGGCTCTGGTGATAAATACGCAAGGTATTTTACGCCTGAAGAATACGAATCGTATATGGTAGATCTGGAAGGGCGCGTCGTCGGCATCGGTGTTTCGGCCCAGCAGGACCCCAGCGGGTATATACTGGTCAACGAGGTTTACGCTGATTCTCCGGCTGCCATGGTAGGTTTGCAGGCGGGGGACCTGATTGTCAAAGTGGATGATCTGGATGTCAATGCGGAGACCTATGAGCAGGCAGCGGAGGCTATCCGCGGAGAGGAAGGAAGTAAGGTAAATATCACTTACCGGCGGGATTCGGAGGACACGACCATTGAAGTGACCCGGCGGAAGGTGGACATCCCGACTGTTTTTTCCCGCATGATTGATGGGAATGTTGGTTATGTTCAGATTACAGAATTTAATGAGAGCACCGCGACTCAATTTTCCAATCAAGTGGACACGCTGATTGGACAGGGGGCGCAGGCGTTGGTATTCGATGTGCGGAATAATGGCGGCGGAACCCTCAGCTCGGTGACAAAGATGTTGGACAAGCTGTTGCCGGAAGGGGATATTATATCTGCCGAATACAAAGACGGCACTGTTGAAGTGCTGGCAAAAAGTGATGAAAATGAGGTTGAGTTGCCGATGGTGGTATTGACCAACAGCCGGACGGCCAGTGCGGCAGAGCTTTTTACCCAGGCGCTGCGGGATTATGGAAAGGCCAAATCGGTAGGAGTAACAACCTACGGAAAAGGCACGATGCAGACGGTGAAGAAGCTCAACGATGGTTCGGCGGTGAATATCACCGTAGCCCGGTACCTGCCTCCCAGCGGCGTAAGCTATGATGGAGAGGGGATCAAGCCGGATTATGAGGTAGAGCTGACGTCGGATATGGAAGAGAATTTGCAAAATCTGGATGAAACCACCGATCCGCAGCTGAAAAAGGCGTTGGAAGTTGTGGTCAGCTCTTTGCGCGGCGAAGGAATTGAGCCGAACAGCGAAGGTTTACAGACAGAAAGTGAAGGTGCCAGTGAAGAAGTGCCGGAGCAGACGCCAGACGAGGAAAGTACGGCCGCATAATTGTAAAATCAAAAAGGTGCGCAGGGCTTTGGAAAAAGTCTGCGCACCTTTTTTAGCTTGGATGCATATTACCGGCAGGTCAAGCATACAGTATAACAGCTTGTACCGGGAGGGACAAGGATGATCGCTGTGGTTCAGGTTAGAAAATGGAAAAAAATACGTTTCCGTGAAAAATTAGGCCTTTATTTCCGGCGGTATTCTGTTGAGAGAGAAGAAAGTCAAAGCCCTTGGGGACCCTATCTGGTTTTACATGTGTGTGATCAAAAAATCCGATGGGATCAGTTGGAACAGGCCGTTGTGCAGGAAGGGCTATTGGTAATCCTCCCGAAAGAGCTGGTACCGCCGGAGGAAGTTCCTTTTTTTTCGGCAGATACCTTGGGAGAGTCTTTTTTTCATACGGCAGCCAAGCGGCTGCTGTCGCAGTTACAATGCCCAATGAGTAGACGAAAAGTCCTTTTGGCGGATCCAGATGGGAGCAGGCTGGAATGGCTGAAAGAGTGGCTTTTCTACAGCCCAGTCTTCCAGGTAGTATGCCCGGAAGAAGGTCCCCGTCAGGCATTGGCGCAGGATCTGTTGGAAGAGTACGGCGTTGTACTGCTGCATGGCGAGGCCTTGCCGCAACACAGCAGCGGTATTTTACTGGATCCGGCGGGCTGGCTGCGACCGTGGAAAGGATTCCAGGGGGTAATTTTAACTGCTGATCGAATACAGGGAAGGGGGATTTGCTTGGAGCCCGCGTCGGCAGCGCTGGAAGGTTGCAGATTGCCAGAAGGGATTCAGCCGCGGGACTTTTTGGCGGCAATTTTAAAAGAGGATCGAATTTTACCCGGCGATATGCCTTGTCAGGGATGGCAAAACGGGTTTATTCTCTCCTGGGAAGAATTGCTTCATCTGGCGGCAGAAAGCTGTCAGGAGGGGTAGCGTTTTGTTCACAGAAGGTTTTCAGTTTGCGCCTTGACAGAAATTAGAGGCTGAATTATAATACAACTACTGTCTGTAATGGCACGGATAGAAAGGAAGATGCATGTGGCAGAAAAAAAACGTCTGACGGAAGACGGTTTGAAAAAAATTGAGCAGGAGCTTGAAAATTTGAAAACAGTTCGGCGAAAAGAGATCGCCGAAAAAATAAAAGTAGCTTTGTCTTTTGGAGATCTGTCAGAGAACAGTGAGTACGATGAGGCGAAAAATGAACAAGCAATTATTGAAGCGAAAATCACCCAACTAGAAGCAATGCTGAAAGTAGTCGAAGTTGTAGATACAAGTGAATTGTCTACCGATATTGTCAGCGTCGGTTCTAAGGTTCGGATTCTGGATATGGACATGGATGAGGAAGAGGAATATCAGATCGTTGGTTCGGCGGAAGCGGATCCGATGGAAAACCGGATTTCGGATGAGTCGCCGATGGGAAAAGGGTTAATCGGCGGCCGGGTTGGCGAGGAGATTGATATTGAAATCCCTGCAGGGATGATGCGCCTGAAGATTCTGGAGATTTCCAAATAAACAGTGGCCAAATCAAAGGGGAACGCTTTAGCGTTCCCCTTTTTTATAGATTGGAAAAGGCAGGGATGGTCGAATTTGGGGCTGAAGTAGGGGAAGACGGGGTGTTTATCGAGCGATAGTCGAGCAGTTTGGAAAACAAGGTTTTTGAGGAATTACTCCTTTACAGTCTGGCGAAAACTATGTTAAAATGTTAAGTATTATAAAATCATGCGCTCTAAACGCATTTGGAGGTCAGAAAAATGGACGAGCAGAACACAACGCCGCAGGCGCAGCAGCCGGAGGTAGAACGATCCGAAATCCTGCGGATTCGGCGGGAGAAATTAGCCGCGCTGCAGCAGGCGGGACGAAATCCTTTTGAAGAGACTGTCTATGATGTGAATGCCTATGCAAAAGACATTAATGAAAAATTCGACGAATATGAGGGAAAGCATGTTTCCGTTGCGGGCCGTATACTCTCCAAACGCGGTATGGGCAAAGCTGGATTTATTGATATTCAGGATCAGAGCGGTCGTATCCAGTGTTATGTCCGAAAAGATCATTTAGGCGATGAAGAATACGAATGGTTTAAAAAATATGATATCGGCGATATCATCGGAGTTCGGGGCGAAGTGTTTCGCACACAGAAAGGGCAGATTTCTGTAAAAGCCGATGAAGTAAAGCTGCTGTCCAAATCCCTGCTTCCCTTACCGGAAAAATGGCATGGGCTTAAGGATACGGAACTGCGATACCGTCAGCGGTATGTGGATTTGATTGTCAACCCGGATGTGAAAAAAGCTTTTGTTATGCGCTCAAGATTTATTCGCCATATGCGCAGTTATTTGGATGAGCGGGGATATATTGAAGTGGAGACCCCTGTGCTGAATACCATCGCAGGCGGCGCTGCCGCCCGTCCTTTTATCACCCATCACAATACGTTGAATTTGGACATGTATATGCGTATTGCGACAGAGCTGCCGTTAAAGCGTCTGATCATAGGCGGAATGGACCGAGTATATGAGATCGGCCGCATTTTTCGTAACGAGGGGATGGATACCAAGCATAATCCGGAATTCACAACGGTAGAGTTGTATCAGGCTTATGCTGATTTCCACACCATGATGGACATTGCCGAGGGAATTCTTTCTTCTGCGGCCATGGAATTACACGGAAGTTACCAGATCGAATGGCTGGGAGAAACGGTGGATTTAACGCCCGGCTGGCGCCGCATGACCATGGTCGATGCAGTGAAGGAATATGCCGGGGTGGATTTTGGCGTCATTTCTGACGATGTTCAGGCTGTGGAAGCGGCCAGGGCAGCGGGAGTAGAATTGCCGGAAGCGGCGGAAAAAACGTGGGGTAACGCACTGTATGCCTGCTTTGACCAGAAGGTGGAGGAGAAACTGATTCAGCCGACCTTTATCACAATGTATCCGGTAGAAGTTTCCCCGCTGACCAAGCGCAGCCCTCAAGATGCCCGCCTGACCGAGCGGTTTGAATTGTTTATTTGCCACAGCGAGATGGCCAACGCCTATTCGGAACTCAACGACCCCATTGATCAGCGCTATCGTTTTGAAAAACAGCTGGAGCAGCGGGAACGGGGAGACGACGAAACGGAAATGCTGGATGAAGATTTCCTGACAGCGATGGAATATGGTATGCCACCCACCGGCGGCATGGGAATGGGCATTGACCGCTGTGTAATGCTGCTGACTGGTTCAGACAGTATTCGTGATGTCATTTTGTTCCCGACGATGAAGCCCTTGAAAGATGGTAATGCGGGAAATGATGTAGTAAAAAATACTCCTGAAACTGCCTCAAATGATGGTAAAGCTGAGCCGGAGAAAATCGACTTTTCTAAGGTGGAGATCGAGCCGCTGTTCAAGGACTTTGTAGATTTTGAGACTTTCTCCAAATCCGATTTCAGAGCAGTCAAGGTGCTTGCCTGCGAAGCCGTGCCGAAGTCCAAGAAGCTTTTGAAATTCACGCTGGACGACGGCACAGGCGCTAACAGAGTGATTTTAAGCGGTATTCACGCCTATTACGAGCCGGAAGAATTGATCGGCAAGACCTGTATCGCTATTACCAATCTTCCGCCAAGACCGATGATGGGTATCGATTCTTGCGGTATGCTGATCAGTGCGGTACACCACGAGGAAGGCGAAGAAAAGCTCCATCTTCTGATGGTAGACGACCATATTCCGGCAGGCGCAAAGCTCTATTAAGAAGTACCGTTTTGCCTGTGAAAACGGGATGTACTTTATATCCGGAAAACGCCCTGAAAGTACACTTTTACATCAAATTACATCATTTGATGCGGGAAAGTGTGCAGAGGCAAAAAATTATATCATGATCAGAATGGATAGTCAGTCCCATATTGGGGCTGGCTATTCGAAAATAAGATAATAGTAAATCAGAACGGAATGGAAGGATATGTAGTGGTAGGTTTAAAAAGAGGAACTGTGGAGCTGATTCCCCACCAGAAAGAATGGAGTGAAAATGCTGAAAATGTAATCAGATTACTAAAACAACTTTTGGGAGACACAGCTATTGATATTCAGCATATTGGAAGTACAGCTATTTCCTCAATCCACGCAAAGCCAATTATTGATATTGCTATTGCCGTGAATAATTTAAATGATATACTACCTTATATTGATTTGCTAAAACAACATAATATTATATTTCGTGGAGAAATGATTGCTGGAGAAATTTTATTTGTAATGGGAGATGATGGGATACGAACACATCATATTCATATTGTAAAATGGATCGGAGCAGAATGGAATAATTATATTAACTTTCGAGATTATTTGAATGAATGTCCTGAAAAAGCGATTTTATATGATACTTGTAAACAGAAATTAGCAATGCAGTTTTCAAATGACCGAAAGAGCTATACAGCGGGAAAGGAAAAAATTATACAACGTTTGCTGGCAGAAGCTAAACTTTGGAGGGAGATTGAAATCAACGACGACAACTCTCAATTTGGAGTGGTGAACTATGAAACTATTTGATTGGGGTGGAAGAGAATAAAGACATACTTCTTTGATGAACCAAACTATAAAATTTAAGGAGAGCAAGGAAGTATGAACGTAATAAAATTAAGACCAATCATTACCGCTGAAGAAAAAAACACATTTGTAAGTGAAATACAAGAGGCTTTTCAAATTTCTTACGTATCCGAGTTTGGGAAATTCGAAAAAAAAGTTCTTCCGACGGAAGATATAGAAGAATCTTTTAACACAAAAGGTGCTGAAGCATATATTGCGGAAATTGGCGGAGAAAGAATCGGCGGAACAGTCATTGTTATAGATGATAAGACCGGCTACAACTCATTTCATCTTTTGTATGTAAAATCAAGCGCACAAAATGCTGGAAACGGATTTAAGATATGGAAAGCGATTGAAGAGCTGCATCCTGAAACAAGAATTTGGGAGACGCATACCCCATATTACGATAAGCGGAACATTCATTTTTATGTAAATCGTTGTGGTTTCAAAATTGTAGAATTTTTTAATCCTAAGCACAAAGACCCACACCAAATAGGTGAAACCGCAGGCAACATCCCAAAAAAGAACAATTATTTCTTTAGATTTGAAAAAGAAATGAAATCCAGATAATAATTTATTGGAAGATAGTAAAGCTATCCGATCCAGTCAACGCTCAAAATGAACGAGTATTTGAACTGCACCCCTTTCGTTGGCTCTCT
>CAJFOX010000007.1 GCA_904397845.1 uncultured Oscillospiraceae bacterium | reverse complement strand
TTCCAGGATGCGGCTTGACTTACGGGTTACCTGCATAAAAATGGGGCGGATTCCACTAAGAAGGGAATCCGCCCCATTTTTGCTTTATTAGGACAGCAGGCCGCTGACGGCATATAAAATCCAAATATGCAGCGGGTAAAAGAAGTAAAATAGATATTTCCAAGAGTGTTTGCCTTTCTTACCATTGTAGGTCCACAGCAGCGGCAGAGCGAAGACCATCATCCATTGGTACTGGACGCCGAAAAAGGAATCCCAGGCAGACATCCCCAGCGCATACCAGGCGATGGAAGAAGATAAGCACAATCCGAGAGAGAAAATCAGGTACATGACTGCCATTTTCTTTTTGGAAAGGCGAAAATAATAAAAAAGAGGACCTAATAGGACGAAAAAGACACCGCCCTCCACCGTCAGCGGGGTCGGTATTAAAATCTGCAAAAACTGAGCTGCTGTTGTTTGGCCGGCGCGGGACAGCATATCCCCAATAAAAAAGCTTGCCAGCTCGACGCCGATAAAATACATCCAGATCAACTGTCCTTTTTGCCGATCCTTCGCCATTTCCTCCATACAGACAATAATGGCAGCTCCTAGAAAAAGAGAGGCGAAAATATTATTGGGAATTCCACCTGACGGCGCATCAGGCAGCAATGCTGTCAGTACCAGATTGCCGACAGCCGTAGTGATAGAAAATAAGTACATCCGCAGCAAATAAGCTTTACGGCTATGGGTGTAAGTAAGTCCCTGTGCCATGCAGAAATAGAAGATCGGCGCAGAGAGACGGCCCAGCCAGGTGAACAGTAGGGGAACCATGCCGGTAAATCCTAAAAATTGGTAGACATGGTCTAAAAGCATCAGAATCAGGGCTGTCATTTTTAAGGCAAATGAGCTCATATGTTTCTCCTTCAGAAGATGCCCGCCAGCGGTGCTTTTGTCCGGGCTGCCAGGCAGTTGAAAAAAGGGCCCGCCATGACGGACCCTTCAAAAGCTTGCTATTTTACCGCATTCAGCGCATCCAGGATTTTTTCTTTTGGTACAGCCCCAACAATGCGGTTGACCGGTTCGCCGTCTTTGAAGATATAGACGGTTGGAATACTCATGACCCGATACTGACGGGCCAGCTCCTCTTCCTCATCGACGTTTACCTTTCCAACCAGGACAGAACCTTCCAATTCACCAGCCAGTTCATCAATCACCGGGCCGAGCATGCGGCAGGGACCGCACCAAGTGGCCCAAAAGTCCACAAGGGCAACTCCCTTTTTATTCAAAACTTCATTTTGAAAACTTTCTTTGTTAAAATGAATGGTTGCCATTAAAAATCCTCCTTTGATATAGAATCCTAAACTTATGTTTCTCATTATACTACAAAATATCCCAAAAGGGAATAGAGGAAAAGAAAGAAAAACTTTTAAACGCTATTGACAAACAGATGAAAAAAAGTATAATAATAAAGGTCACATTGCCCGATTGTGTAAAGGTAGCACGACAGACTCTGACTCTGTTTGTCTGGGTTCGAATCCTAGTCGGGCAGCCATAGAGAGAATATCCGGCCTTGGCTGGATATTTTCGTCTTCGGGGTGTAGCGCAGTTTGGTAGCGTGCTTGGTTCGGGACCAAGAGGCCGCGGGTTCAAGTCCCGCCACTCCGACCAATCCGAGTGTTCCTATGGACACTCGGATTTTTTATTTGGCCAAGTCTCGTTATGAACATCTGAACCATGATAGACAAATCTGTTTCACAGGTGAAAATGAAGAGGGTTATCTTTTATCTGAAAAAATAAGGGATAAAAAGATTTTCACCAGAATGAAAAAGTTGCATATTTAGCCGGCCTTTTTCACATCCTATCAAATGAGGCGGTGAATCAATTGTATCAATATTATTTAAAACAAAGAGAAAATAATACCTATGACCTGATTATTCGTATCGACAGGCAGGATGCGGAATTTGGTCTGGACTTTTTTGCAAAAGATTCCGACCGAAGCGCTTATCAGCGGTTTGTAAAATATTTGACAGAACAGAATAAAAAATACAAGATCAAAACAATTCGAATTTTTGTATCGGGCTTGCTTGTGGCGGTGATCCCCTTTCAATCGGCGACCATCGCGGCCGCTGAAAGCAAGGGCCTGCCATCTATTACGAGCGAGATCCTTTCGGCTGCTGAAGAGGCGATCCGTTCCAATACAAAATTCCATATGACCTACTTGTACGGCGGGACAGTGCAACAGCAGATCGCCCAGGTAGAGACAGTGGGATCTTTTCAGACCGTTTCCCCTGTTTATTTTGATATCGATTCCCAGGGAAACCTTCAGGTAAACGGACTGAGCAAGACGCTGGTAGAGTCCATGCACCAGAAAAATATCAAAGTGGTACCGTTGTTAAGCAATCACTGGAATCGTTCTGCCGGAGAACAGGCTTTGAAAAATCCGGAAAAACTTGCAGATCAGATCGTGCAGGCTATTCACCAATATGATTTAGATGGCGTAAATGTAGATATAGAAAATGTAACCTCCACTTATCGGGATGCCTATACCCAGCTGGTTCGCAGCTTGCGTGAAAAGCTTCCGGAAGAAAAGGAAATTTCGGTTGCTGTTGCGGCAAATCCCAATGGATGGACAACAGGCTGGCATGGATCCTATGACTATGCAGCTTTGGGAAAATACGCTGATTACTTGATGATTATGGCCTATGATGAGAGTTGGCAGGGAAGTGATCCGGGGCCGGTAGCCAGCATTGATTTTGTGGAGCGCTCCATTTCTTATGCGCTTCAGCATGTGCCGGCAGAAAAAGTGGTTTTGGGCGTTCCCTTTTATGGGCGAGTGTGGAGCGAAGACGGTAATTTCAACGGACAGGGAGTCAGCTTAAAAACGCTGGAGAAGTTTTTTACCGATTACGGGGCAACCATCACCTACTCCGAGGCAGAGCAGTCTCCAAAAGCGGAATTCACAGTCTCGGCCGGGGATAAGGTGCACACCCTCAACGGAAAAACGCTGACGCCGGGTAAGTACACTGTGTGGTTTGAAAACGAACAGTCCTTGGAAAGCAAGATACAGCTGGTCCATCGGTATAACTTAAAAGGACTTGGATCCTGGTCTCTGTCGCAGGCCCCTGATTCCATCTTGCAGCAGCTTTCCGGTTGGATGCAAAATGAGGGGGAAGAGCTGGATCAGCCGTTGATGGGTAAGGTGACGGCTTCTTCTCTGCGAATCCGTAAAGGGCCTACCACTTCCAGTGAAACCATTGGATATCTTTCCAAAGAAGAGCAGGTGACGATTGTCGGTATACAGACCGGGTGGTACCGCATCCGCTTAGAGGATGGCCGGTATGGATATGTGAGTGCTGACTACATTGAGCTGCTGGAGGAGGAACAGGAGATTCGAACGGGTTACTCCACGGGAAGCAGCGTGCGTATACGGAAAGATCCGTCTGTAGATTCGGAAATACTGGGGCTGCTAAACAAAGGAGAATCCTTTACCGTAAAAGGAACTGCGCAAGGCAGCTGGTATGCGATTGAGGCTGCGGGCGGCATTTCCGGTTATGTGCACAGCGATTATGTCACCTTCGAACAGCCGGTAGTTACGCGTACCGGGTATTCGTCCGGTACGAATGTCAGACTGCGCAAAGGCCCCTCCACCTCATCTGAAATTCTAAAGCTTTTGGGACAGGGCGATTCTTTTACAGTGGTCGGCGACCAGCAGGGCGAATGGTATGCGGTGCGCTTGGCGGACGGTACCGCCGGTTATGTGCATGCTGATTATGTAACGTTTACAAAGCCTGTTGTAAATCGAGCTGCTTATTCCACCGGATCAAATGTCCGGGTTCGAAGCGCCCCCACGACTGCAGCGTCTATTTTAGGGCATCTGCGCCGTGGAGAGACGTTTACCGTAGTTGGGGAAGTACAGAACGGATGGTATGAGGTACGCCTTTCGAATCGGACTTCCGGTTATGTGCACAGCGACTATGTGGCGTTTCAAAAATAAAAATTCCCCATAAATGGCAGGAGAGCGTAAAAAAGATTGCAAAAAGATTAACTTGTGCCAAATGAACGGAAACGAAAAAACCTCTATGTGGATGGGAGAGCCATTCGCATAGAGGTTTTCCTGTTTTTAAATTTTCCATGTTCCAGGTGCGGCGAAGGGTATTATCCGAATGAAAAAAGAGGAAAAAGCTGTTGCAGGCCGGGCAATCAACAACCGCCATAACGCCTACTTCCTATCCTTTTGGCGGCCGTTTAAAAAATTTGTATATGGGTTTTATGTTCGATCAAAAAGAATCAGGAAAAAGAAAAGAGGTTATTTCAAATCCCGTTATGGAATGGAGACCTCGTTTTTCTTCTTCTTGCCGGGTGCACCAAACAGATTGGTTTCTACCAGGAGAATCGAAAACATCATAATGCAGCCGCCTACTACCAGCCGAATCGAAAAGGGGTCATATCCGGCGAGGACGGAAAACACCGCGCCAAACAGCGATTCCGAGCTGAGGATCAATGAAACGCGGGTAGGAGGCAGGCTTTTTTGCGCAACCATCTGGATCAAGTAGCACAGTCCCGTATTGAACAATCCCAAAAAGATAACCGCGCCCAGGGAAAGCCGGTTCTGCCCAATGACCGAAAAATCAGCGCCGCTGATCGGCAGGGTGATTGTCGACCAGACAGCTGTTATTAGCAGCTGGACAAAAGTAAAAAGGGGAGCGTCCAGTCCAGCGGAAATTTTTGCGACCGTACAGGTGTAGAGGGAGAAAAAAACAGCGCTCAACAGGGTAAGCCCGTCGCCTACCGTGAAATGAATCCCGCCGTCCAACTGCAAAGAAAGAACAGCCACTCCCAGAAGGCATAAAAAACAGCCAATAAAAACTTTCCGCTCAGGCCGGATTTTCAGCAGGACCCAGCTAATGAAGGGAACCAGCATAACCGAGCTGGCAGAAAGAAAAGCGCTGTTAGCCGGTGTGGTAAACTCCAGCCCAAAGGTTAAAATGAAAAAAGAGAAAAACAACAGGGTTCCACAGAGCAATCCGCACAAAAGAAGGCGGCGGCTTATTTGACGGAGCTTTTTATGAACCAGCGCCCCCAAACAAAGGGTACCAATCCAGAAACGGAAAAACATCTGCAATCCGGTTTCGATTCCACCGTCAATACAGACCTGCATGAAAACGGTGCCGGATCCCCAGATAACCGCTGCCAATAGTAAGGCGCCGGTCATAGTTTTTTTGTTTTTTGTCATGTCAAATTTCATAAAAACCCTTTCGCACGAATGGCTGTTAAAATGGCCGGATCGAATGAATCAATACGATAGATAGAATCACGCTGAAACCGCCGCAGAGAAACATATAAGCCCGGCGCGCTGCTTTTCCTCCCATACTGCCCGCAAGCATGCCAAATAGAACGCAGGCGAAGACCAAGGCAATCAGGGTGAAGGACACGCGGAACAAATCAAAGCTGACCGATGGGAAAAAACCATCCAACCAGCGGGAGATCGGGCCGGCGATTAGATATCCAAAGGGGACAAGCGCCAATGGCAGAATGGCAATCCCCTGCCTTGGCGTGCTGCGCCGCATGATAATAACTGCCATTGCAAGAATCAAAACAATAATGACCCAGCATTCAGCAGACATAAAAATCCCCTTTCTTTTTCTTATTTCAGCAGCTCATTCACCTGGTCGGAAACGGCAGCAGTGTCATCAGCCAAAACAAGAACCACCGTAGTCCCTTTGGTAATCAGCACCGGGTCGTTGATTTTTGTCATTTCGCCGGGAACATAATTTTCAAACGCCAGCTTTAAATCCTCTAAGCGGGTATCGATAGCCTTTTTAATGTTTTCGACCGCGTCGGAAGACGACGCTTGGAATACCGCAATTTCTTCGGCAGTGGAGAAAGAACCGCTGACATAAACCTTGGAATCGGTAAGATCCGCCGCGTCAATACGGTAATAGTCGCCAAGCATATCCGAATCAATTGCATTGAGGGTATCCTGGAAAGTCTGGGTGCTGTAAATCGCGTCGGCAATTTCGGCCGCAGATTTCTGCGGTTGGCTATCGGAACCGCCGCATGCGGTCAGCGTCAGCAAAAGGGCCAATACACATACTACAGACATCACTTTTGTTTTCATTTTTTATTCCTCCGTTATTATCGTTTTGAGGTTTGGCCAAATCAGGCGGCTGGGGAAGAATTGGTTTCCGCCGGTTCCGATATATTGTTATCGGAGATGCTGTCCGGATTGGCCACGTGATTTTTTAGATATTCGAACCAAACCTCGTAATACTTAGGGCCAAAATGCATACCGTCGGTAGGGCTTGCCTCTTCAGGTAAGCAGCCGTTCTCATCGGCAAAAGCCTCGGCCACATTGAGATAATAATATTCCTTTTCCTGTGCCATATTCAGCAGGGCATCATTGTATTCCCGGATTTTGCTGTTGGCAAACTGGGGATCTGTCTGTTCCTTGCTGGCTGTTACAGGCAGAATAGACTGCACATAGATATCCGCATCTGGGTGTTGCTCGCGGATAGCGTCAAGAAAAATTCCGTAATTTTCCACAAAGCTCTCTTTCCCGATCCAGGCAATCCCGTTAGCACCCAGCATGACATATATTTTTTTAACATCAGGATAACGGCTGATGGCCTGAGGCATAGTTTCCAATTCTCCAGCTTCGTTACGAATGACCTCCCGGGTCATGATGGTATCCGTATTGATACCGGTAAAGGCCACTACCGAAGCGTTTTTCATCAGCGCATAAGACTGGATGCCAGCCGTGATGGAGTCTCCGACGAACAGCGCATCATCAAAATAAGCCGAGGTGACCCTTTCACTTTCCGGAACCGGTTGGGAATAATCATATTCCGTTGTGATAGGCTCGCCTGAGGAGGGAGCAGGCGCAGAAGACAGATCGATCCGGCTTTGCGGCTGCGAAGAAGAAAGCGGTTCCGACGCTATGGAAGATTCTTCTTTAGAAGGCCCGGTCAAATTTTTATCATATTTCTGCCAAAAAGCAGCTAATCCCAGAGAGATCCCGATACAAAAAAGAATGGTAATGCAAGCGGTCGCCAAAGGATGGTGTTTCTTTTTTTTATATTTCCGAAGTCGATTGATTTTCGGGTAAGCCATGATATCTTTCTCCTTTTTTGGTCTTTTCTTATTTTACTACAAACCGCACGGAAATGCACGCCTTTTTTCAATTGACAGAATCGTTCTGCTTTTTTTGCGGTTCGACTTGACGAAGCGGGGCTGAACATATATAATAGTGATGATTCAGCTGTAATAAAAAACCTGTTTTTTCTTCCTTTTATATCATGGTTAAAAAAAAAGAAAGAAATTCGGGTTTTATTGTGGGCTGATCGAGATTTTTTATGCCAGGAACCTCTTTTTGCTTTATTAAAATAGGCGGCTGTAAAAAAGGCGGATGAAGAGGACCGTGGGAGAATAAAAGATCATTTTATGCTAGTGTAGCACAGCCGGTAGTGCAGCTGATTCGTAATCAGCAGGTCGCGTGTTCGAGTCACGTCACTAGCTCCAAAAATCCCCGCAAACGGCTTGTTTACG
>CAJFOX010000006.1 GCA_904397845.1 uncultured Oscillospiraceae bacterium | reverse complement strand
CCCATTCGAGGCCCCTTTAGGGGCGTTGTCCGTATCATGCCCTTCTAGGGCTATCCCAAGCCCCCGGCTTAGCCGGGGGTCCTGACTATTTTTAAAGCAAGCAACACTTTCCAGCAGGAAAGTTTGCCTCACAATTTTCTGTATACCTTTATCCTCATTGTGATATAACTGGCCAGACCACCGATTACATTGGAGATTGGTTCCGCCAAAAAGACGCCATTTACTCCAAATCCCAGCATTGGCAAAAGGAGAGTTAACGGCACGACAATAATTGCTTTGCGCAGCAGGGAGAAGAAAATCGCATGTTTTGCATCTCCCAGCGCTTGAAAAGTGTGTTGACCTGAAAACTGAAACGCCATAAAAACAAAACCGAAAAAGTAAATTTTCAGCGCTTCAATCCCCAAATCCGTCATCTGCAAGTCGTTGGAAAAAATACTGAACCAAAATTTGGGGAAAATAACGATCATGGCCCAGACAATCATGGTATACGCGCAGCCGATCAATGTAATAAAGCGAATTCCCGCTTTCACCCGATCGTTTTTTTTCGCTCCATAGTTAAAACTGATAACCGGCTGTCCGCCATTGGCGATGCCATTGAGCGGAAGCATAAAAATTTCCCTGACGGAGTTGAGAACAGTCATGATGCCCACATATATGTCTCCACCATAGCTTTGCAAAGTGGAGTTGCATACTACCTGGACAGCACAGTTGGTACCCTGCATAATAAAATTTGCAGTCCCCAGATAGAAAATGTTTTTGGTAATCTGCTTGTCTAACCGGATGCAGTTTTTCTTCAGACGAATGACCGCCTTCTTCCCAAGTAGAAAGCAGATCACCCATACAGCTGAAATGGCTTGACTGATGATTGTTGCCAGAGCTGCGCCTGCGACACCCATATCAAACACAAACATAAAAATGGGATCCAATATGATATTGGCAACAGCACCCAAAATGGTTGTCAGCATGCCGATTTTGGGAAATCCCTGTGCATTAATATATCCATTCAGACCTGTTGTCAGCATGGAAAAAGGCGTGCCGATGAGGTAAATTTTTAGATACTCCTGCGCATATACATAAGAAGCTTCACTAGCGCCAAACAAGAATAGGATCGGGCGGCAGAACAAATAACTGACTACGGTCAACACGACCGCGCTGATCATCAGTAACCCGAAAGAATTACCGAGAATCTTCTCTGCCTGCTCTTTTTTTCCTGCGCCTCTTGCCATGGAAAAAAGCGGTACGCCGCCCATTCCAAACAGCGCAGTAAACGCCATAATAAGCGTGACAATGGGGAAAGTCAGCCCTACACCGGTTAGTGCAATGCTGCTCCCATCTCCCATATGCCCTATGTAGATTCGGTCGACTACATTGTATAAAAGCTGAACAAGCTGTGCAATCGTCAAAGGAACTGCCTGCGTAATGATACATTTCCACACAGGCCCCTGCGAAAAATCGTTTTTCGTTTTATCCATTTCTTTTTCTATCATAGTTCTTCCTCCGAATCCTTTTGTTTCTGGTAAACAGCAAAAAGTTACCATGCTAAAAATGCGCAAATAAAAAATCCCCCGGCGAAGCGGGGGATAAAACCTTTTTCTTCGCCATATCCGAAAGGAAAAAGATTATTTCGCTATTTTATTGTTATCTTTGAGCACAACGTCATGGGCACCGCCCTCTACGATGCTGGTTGCAGAAACCAGCGTGATTTTTGCTTTTTTCTGCAGCTCCGGAATGGTCAGGGCGCCGCAGTTGCACATGGTAGAACGCACTTTATATAGTGTGAGAGTCAAATTATCTTTTAAGGAACCGGCATAGGGGACGTAAGAATCGACGCCTTCTTCAAAAGAGAGCTTTGCCTCGCCGCCCAAATCGTACCGCTGCCAGTTTCTCGCCCGGCTGGAACCCTCGCCCCAGTATTCTTTCATGTAATTGCCGTTGATCATGACCTTGTTGCTGGGGCTTTCATCGAATCGGGAGAAGTACCGGCCCAGCATAATAAAGTCCGCCCCCATCGCCAGCGCAAGGGTTACATGATAGTCGTGAACGATACCGCCGTCAGAGCAGACGGGAACATAAATGCCGGTTCTGGCATAGTACTCGTCCCTGGCTTTGGCGACTTCGATCAGAGCGGTGGCCTGCCCGCGGCCAATGCCCTTTTGCTCACGGGTGATGCAAATAGAGCCGCCTCCAATGCCGACTTTGACAAAATCTGCGCCGGCCTCAGCCAGGAACAAAAAGCCTTCCCGGTCAACCACGTTGCCGGCTCCGATTTTTACCGAGTCGCCATACTTGGCACGGACCCAGTCCAAGGTGCGCTTTTGCCATTCGGAAAAGCCTTCAGAAGAATCGATGCACAGCACATCTGCGCCAGCCTCAACCAAGGCGGGAATGCGTTCTTCATAATCGCGGGTATTGACTCCGGCTCCGACAACATAGCGTTTGGAAGCGTCCAGCAGTTCCAGCGGATTTTCTTTATGGGAATCATAGTCTTTACGGAAAACCATATACAAAAGCCGTTGGTTTTCGTCAATGACCGGCAGGCTGTTGAGCTTGTGGTCCCAAATGATATTATTCGCTTCCTTCAGCGTAATGCCTTCTTTGGCATAAATCAGGTTCTCAAAAGGAGTCATAAACTCTGCTATCTTTGTGGAAGGATCCATTCGGCTGATGCGGTAGTCCCGGCTGGTGACAATACCCAGCAGCTTGCCCTCGGCAGTGCCGTCATCGGTTACCGCGACAGTGGAGTGCCCGGTCTTTGCTTTCAAATCCAAAATATCTTTTAACGTCTGATCGGGACGAATATTGGAATCGCTGCGGACAAAGCCGGCCTTATAATTTTTGACCCGTGCGACCATTGCAGCTTCATCCTCAATGGACTGCGAACCGTAAATGAAAGAAATTCCTCCCTCGCGTGCCAGCGCGATCGCCATTTTTTCACCAGAAACGGCCTGCATAATAGCAGAGACCAGGGGGGTATTCATGGTCAATGCAGGTTCCTCACCCTTTTTAAATTTTACAACAGGGGTTTTCAAACTCACATTGCTGGGAATACATTCCGAAGAGGAATACCCTGGAACCAGAAGATATTCGCTAAAAGTATGAGAAGGTTCTTCGTAAAAATATGCCATAACTTCCATTCTCCTATCCGCTTATCCGCTGACAACAGCGCTTTTCATCCTTTTTGCCCTGAATTTTGATTTTCATATTATCTTGTATTATAGAAAAAATGGAGAAAAAAGTCAACCGCTGTCTCCTTTGTCCGTCCGCACTTTTTGCCGATTTTTTACGGATTATTCATCGTTTTTCGGACAATTATGCTATGATAAAAGAAGAGTATAAAAATTTTATCCGTGTCTGGACAGGTGATCCGGAATTTGCTGATTGGAGGCGGCTAAAAAACGGGCTGCATAGCGTTCCCAGAGGGCAAACGGCGCAAGGAAAAGTTCGATGATTTTAACAGGTGGGAGTGATGATATGGCCGCTTTTGTATCGATGCAAGGCGTAGTGAAAGAATATAAGATGGGCGAAGTGACCATTACGGCAGCAGATGGTGTAAATTTTGAGATCGAAAGAGGAGAATTTTGTGTTATTGTGGGACCGTCCGGCGCTGGCAAGACTACTGTCTTGAACATTTTGGGCGGGATGGACAGCTGCACGCGAGGCAGCGTTATAGTAGACGGGCGGGATATCAGCAGGCTTTCGCCCAAGGAACTGATCCGATACCGCAGGTTAGACATCGGCTTTGTATTTCAATTTTATAATCTGGTACAGAATTTGACTGCCAAAGAAAACGTTGAGCTGGCATCGCAGATTTGTCCGGATCCCGTGGATGCGGCGCAAATCCTGGAAGAAGTGGGGCTGGGCGGCCGGCTCAACAATTTCCCGGCACAGCTTTCCGGCGGGGAACAGCAGCGAGTGGCCATTGCGCGGGCACTCGCCAAGAGGCCAAAGTTGCTTTTATGTGACGAGCCCACTGGCGCACTGGACTACTTAACTGGTAAAAGCATTCTGAAACTGTTGCAGGATACCTGTCGGAAAAGCGGCACCACCGTTGTGGTGATTACGCATAATTCCGCTTTAACGCCGATGGCTGATCGAATCATCCGCATCAAAAATGCGCGAGTGGAATCGATGGAGAAGAATATCCATATCGTACCGGTGGAGGCGATTGAATGGTGATGCGTCGAAACCGAAAAAACAGGATAGGCAACGCTTTTTCCAAAGATATTTTTCGGGAAATCTTTAAAACCAAAAACCGATTTCTTTCCATTTTTCTGATCGTGGCTATCGGTGTTGGTTTTTTTGCAGGGCTAACCGCCTCTGGCCCGGATATGAAACTGACAGCAGACACCTATTTTGACAGCCAGAATCTCAGCGATTTTCGGCTGATTTCCACCATGGGCTTTACAGACGATGACGTACAGGCGCTTCGGGAGCTGGAAGGAATACAGGCGGTGGAAGCCGGCCACTGGGTGGATACAGTACTGGAGATAGAAGGAGACAGTGAAGTGGTCAAAGCCATAGGTTATGACTTTGACAGGCTGCAGGCGGGTGCGGACGATATGATGAACAAGCCGCTTCTTTTGGAGGGCCGATTTCCACAATCCTCGGATGAGTGTGTTGTGGAGGCCACCGAAGAGCTTCTTGGCGTCACTTTCCAGGTTGGGGATAACATAGTACTAACTTCGGGAAAAACCGATGCGGATTTGTCCGAGACGTTGGTTACAAACCGCTTTACCATTGTCGGCATTGTTCAAAGCCCTCTCTACATCAGTATTGACCGGGGGACTTCCACCATTGGAAGCGGAGAGGTCAGCGCGTTTATTATGGTGCCGAACGATGCCTTTTTAGAAGATTATTACACCGAGATATATCTGCGGGCAGAGGGTGTGGAAGGGCTTTCCGCCTATTCACAGGAATATCGGCAGCGGATTCAGTCGTTAACGCCTTCTCTGGAAACATTGGGGGAGGATCGAGCGACCATTCGTCTGGAGGAGATTCGAAAGGAGGCGGGCGAAGAAATTGCCGATGCCCAAAAAGAATTGGATGAAGGGATCGCAACCCAGCAAAAGGAGCTGGGTGATGCGCAACAGGAGCTGGAAGATGCTAGGAAAGAACTGGAGGACGGCGAAAAAGAGCTGGCGGATGCTACACAGGAATACTACGATTCCATTGCCGATGCTGAGCAGCAGCTTGCGGATGCAAGGCAGGAATTGAACGACGGCGAAGAGGAATATGCATCTGGCCTGAGGGAATATGAAAAAGGGCAGGAAGCTTATGACAAAGCGCTGGCAGAAGCTCTTTTGCAGATTGAGGCTGCACAGCAAATGCTGGCGCAAAAAGAGCAGGAACTGACCCAGGGACAAGCACAGTATGATCAGGTGCGGGCGCTAGTGCCCAGTGTAGAGGCATTATCTGCTGTTCTGTCGGATCCTTTTGCCGATCCGTCGAGTACGGCGCTGCTTATTGGGCAGCTTTCCGCATTAGCACAAGCGGATGCAAGCCAGGAATGGGCAGGCGACTTAGCAGATTATCTTTCTGATCCCACGGGGATGACGCAGCAGGAAAACACTTATCATCTGGCGGTTGTCCAGCAGGTGAACAGCGAGCTGGATGAACAGGGAGAAATTCTTGCGGACGGATGGCTGCAGTTGAATGAGGGAAAACAGCAGCTTGCGGATAGTAAGCAACAGCTGGACAGCGCAGGCAGCCAGTTGGACGATGCCGCCGCTCAGCTGGAAGAAGCGCGTGCAACATTGGACGATGGGTGGGCTCAGCTGACCGAAAAAGAGCAGGAGTTTCAAACCGGCAAAGAGGAAGGATGGCAGGAAATCCTGAATGCCCAGCAGGAGTTGGCCGATGGATGGCAGGAGCTTGCCGATGGAGAAAAAGAATATGAAGAGGGGAAGGCCGAATCTGATCAGGAGATCGCCGATGCCAGAAAGGAACTGGAACAGGCAGAAAAGGATTTGGAAGAGCTGGAAACACCGGAATGGTATGTTTTGGACCGTACCGATTACCCAGGACATTCAGATTTTGGCGATGATTCGGATCGGATTGCCGCGATTGCCCGGGTATTTCCTGCGTTTTTTCTGCTTGTAGCGGCATTGGTTTGCCTGACGACCATGACTCGTATGGTGGAAGAGCAACGCATACAAATCGGCACCTTGAAAGCGCTGGGTTATCGATCCGGCGCCATTGCGTCCAAATTTTTGATTTATGCGCTGGTGGCCACCATAGCAGGTAGCCTCGCGGGATTAGCGGTCGGCATGTATTTGTTCCCGACGATTATCTATAACGCTTATGGCATTCTTTATACGATGATCCCCGCGCGCACTCCGTTTCGGATTGGGATTGCCGCCGCTTCCACACTGGCCGCCGCCGTGACAGTATTGATCACTGTTCTGTTTTCCTGTTGGCGGGAAATGGCAGAACAGCCTGCATCGCTGATGCGCCCAAAAGCCCCAAAGGCCGGAAAGCGGGTGCTGCTGGAGCGAATCGGGTTTTTATGGAACCGGATTTCCTTCAGTTATAAAGTGACATTTCGCAACCTGTTCCGCTACAAAAAAAGGATGTTGATGACAGTGGTTGGAATTGCCGGATGCAGCGCTTTGATGCTGACTGGATTTGGCATGTATGATTCCATCCGGGATATTGTAGGACTTCAGTTCGGGGAACTGTATCATTATGATTTGACCACCGTTTTGCAGGAGGAACTTTCCGACCGGCAGAGAGAGGATATAGAAGCGTGCCTGTTTGACAATGATGCGGTCGATCAGTCTATATATGTTCATCAGGAGTCCATGGAGATAAAGGCTCCCAGCGGAAAAAGCTACGATATCTATCTGTTTGTGCCGGAGGATCCGGATCAGCTGGATTCCTTTATTACGCTGCGAACCAGAAAAGGGCACAAGCCGTTGTCTCTGTCGCAGCAAGGGGTGGTTCTTACTGAGAAAGCGGCGATTTTTCTCGGTGTTGAAGAGGGTGACAGCATTACAGTGAACGATGCGGATCACCATTCTTACACCGTTGAGGTAGGAGCTATCACGGAACATTACACCAGCCATTACCTTTATATGACGCCGCAGGCCTACGAGCAGTCTTTTGGCCAGGCGCCGTCCTATAATATGGTCCAGTCTATTCTGGAAGAGCCGGGCGGCGAAGCGCAGACGGCCCTTTCCCAGCGGCTAATCGCCTCAGACGGCGTGTTGGCAGTATCTGACACTTCTTCTGTCCAGGAGCAATTTAAAGACATGATCCACAGTATGACCTATGTGATGCTGGTGTTGATTGTTTCCGCTGGCGCACTGGCGTTTGTCGTGTTATATAACCTGTCGAATATCAATATTACCGAGCGGGTGAGGGAGATTGCAACCATTAAAGTGCTGGGTTTCTATGACAGGGAAGTATCGGCCTATATCTTCCGGGAAAATATTTTCCTGACTCTGATGGGCGCATTGATAGGATTGGGCCTTGGCGTTCTATTGCATCATTACGTTATGATTACCGCGGAGACAGATATTGTTATGTTTGGCCGGTCTATAAAATGGACAAGTTATCTTTATTCCGCGGCACTGACAATGGCATTTTCCTTCCTGGTGAATCTGGTGATGCATTTTAAGCTGAAAAAGGTCAGCATGGTGGAGTCGTTAAAATCCATTGAATAACTGCAATAAAAAAGAAAAATCCCTGCACTTATTTACCAAAGGCCTGTTTTGAGTATGAGATTTCGGGAGGGATTTTTGTGAAACGGAAGATTTTGCCGATTGTTTTTTGCGCGATTTTGTTGTTCATTTTTTTGAATGGATGTGGTGCGGCTGGCCTTACAGGTCAATCCAACTCTACAGCGGCATACGCTCCGGCAGTGCAGAACGAGAATGTTATGGACATGCAGGATACGGCTGAAACCGCATCTCCCGGCGAAGGCGTTTTTTCCTCTTCCAACGTTATGGTTCCAGCAGAGATATCGGTGGAACAAAAGATTATCTGGACGGTGGACATGGAGGTGGAGACGCTGGAATTTGACAGCTTTCTGTCGAATTTGGAACAGGAAGTTCAGCGTTTTGGCGGGTATTTAGAGAGCTCCTCGGTCAGCGGCAGTTCTATCCAATATACGTCCAACCGCTATGGAACGGTGACGGTTCGGATTCCATCTGCCCAGCTGGATGCCTTTCTGGATCAGGTGGGCAAAATCGGTACCGTTACTTATACCAACAAATCTTCTGAAGATATAACGCTTGATTATGTGGATGTGGAATCTCGTATTGAGGCACTGGAGGTGGAGCAGGAGCGGCTGCTGGCTTTGCTGGAGTCAGCGCAGGATCTGGAATCCGTTATTCAGTTGGAGAGCCGCCTGTCCGAAGTGCGGTATCAGCTGGAAAACTACCGATCTACCCAAAACCGCTACGACAGCCTGATTGATTACAGCACGGTCAGCCTATCGATACAAGAGGTGCAGAGGGTGACTACCGTACACGACCAGTCGGTGGGGCAGCGCATTGCCGCAGGGTGGTCAGATACGCTGTACCGGTTAAAAAATGGATGTGTGGACTTTTTTGTATGGTTTGTCGTCAATCTGCCGTATTTGCTGATTTGGGTGGTTTTGGCGGGAGTTGTTGTCTGGCTGTGCCTGCGCCATAGAAAAAAGCGCCGCAAAAAGGCGCTTTTACCGGATGGAGGTGTCGCCGGAAAAGATTCCGGGAATCAGACGAAAGAAGAAAAATAGCCATTGTTTCCTTTTGAGATTAGCAGATTCTCGGTAAAAAAGGAAACAGGAACACCGGATGCAAAAGACCTTGCATCCGGTGTTTTTTGAAAGTACCGACTTTAATTAGCTTAAGGTATCAAAAATTAATTTGACGACTAAAAGCCCCATTGCGGTAAGCAAAACCGGACGGATAAATTTCCCTCCGATTTTAATGGCAATCTTGGTGCCGATGTAGTTGCCAAGAATGGAACAGATCGCCGCCGGGATGCCAAGCAAAAACAGAACGTCGCCATGGTAAATATAAGCGATCAAACTGCCGATGTTTGAGGCGAGATTTACCAGCTTGGCATTGCCGCTGGCACAGATCAGGGAATAGCCAAGAAACGAGGTAAATGCCATTACCATAAAAGTACCGGTACCGGGGCCAAAAAATCCATCATAACCACCGATGATCAAACCGATCAGGGCGCTGCGAACATACAAACTTTGGCCGGTTTGCTCCTCTTTCTCTTCTTTTCCGATATTCCGGTTTAGAATCATAAAAACAGCGGCAGCAGGCAACAGGATCGTTGTACAGTACTGCAATGTCCGGGCGGACAGAGCGACCACCAGCCGCGCTCCAAGCCAGGATCCGATTAAGGACATGGCCGCACAGACAAAGCCGGGCCGCCAGCGGATGAATCCACCGCGGCCGTAATTGAAGGTGGCGATCGCGGTACCAAAACTGTTTCCAAATTTATTAGTACCGTATGCCATATGAATGGGAACACCTGCAAACATATATGCTGGCAGCGTTATAATGCCGCCTCCGCCTGCTACTGCATCCATAAATCCGCCTAAAAATACCAAGGGACAAACGACCGCAAAAGTTTGCCAGGTGAGTTCCATTGAAATCCCCTCCAAATCGTCAGTTTACAAACGAAAATGAAAAGATATTATCCAGATGGGGGTACTATATCAATTGGGGAAATTTCCCCAATTTGGGCATGCTGTGTAAATATCAAAAACCGCTTCCATCTTACGCCAAATACCGGCAAAAGTCAATGAAAAAAAGACTGTGCAAGTCTGAAATTTCCGCCGCCATCATACAATGGCTATGTGGAGGGTCATTTCATGAAACTTGGAAAGCAGTCTGTTTTTTATAATGCCTTTTTTCTGTGTTTGTCTTCGATAGGCCTGCAGTTAATAGGATTTGTATACCGCATTGGTCTCAGCCGCTTTGGCGGCGCTGAGGTGATGGGGATGTATCAGCTTATTATGCCGGCCTATTCAGTCATCATGTCCTTTACCATGTCCGGATTGACCCTGGCAGTGTCCCGTCTGTGTGCCCAATATCAAGCCGCAGGGGACAGCGGTGGCGTAAGAGGAGTTGTCCGTTTTTCTCAGCTGGTATTCCTTTGCCTGTTTGGCTGTGCTGCAGTTCCGGTTTGTCTGTTTCCAGATTTGATTGCCGGCGTTGTACTAGGGGAGCCCAAAATCAAAGCGGCGCTGCTTTTATTGCTTCCATGCCTGTTTTTAACGGGATTTGAAAACATTTTTAAATCCTGCTTTCATGGAATCAAATATATCCTGCCTCCCATTGTATCCGAGCTGACAGAACAGATTGTCCGGACCATCGCAGGCTTGGGGCTTTTGATTGTGCTCTGCCCTGAGGATCCTGGCGTGGCTACCGCTATGATCGTTTTGGGAATGGTAATCAGCGAGGTATTCAGCGTTGCTATTCTCACTTTGTTTTATAAAGGGGCAGGACACCGCATCCTACCGAAAAAGTTGGGAGCTTCTAAAATCCCCAAGGGGATGTTTCGGAGGGTTGCAGCCATTGCAGTTCCGGTATCCTCTGCCGGATTGCTGAATAACTTCCTTTCCAGCGCAACAACTGTCTTGATTCCCAATCGGCTGATGGCGGCGGGTGTTTCCGCACAGGAGGCGATGTCCAGCTTTGGCATCATGGTAGGGATGACTATGCCGCTTTTGATGCTGCCATCCGCCTTTATCCATCCGATGAACACCGTCCTGCTTCCCCGCTTTTCCCAGTACAGTACAAAAAATGACCAGGCGCAGACTCGCAGGAAAGCGGGAAAAGCCATTCAGGTTACCAGCATACTGATTGCCGTCTCCCTGTCTATTATGCTGCCGCTGGGAAATGAGCTGGCGCAACTGATTTATCATCAGCCTTCAGCAGGAGAACATATTATTCTACTGTCTGCGGCTACGTTTTTTACCTTCTATCACATTACTACCGGCAGCATTTTAAACGGCATTGGAATGCAGAAACAAGCTTCTGCGAGTATTGTTGTTACCGGCGTTAGCGAGATTTTATTCACATGGCTGACGGTGGGCAGAATGGGTATTGGCGGATATGCCCTGGCTTGTGTCGGAAGCGAGTTGGTCGGGGTAACAATGAATTTTTACTGGGTAATTCGGTCAGTAAAAATCAAAATTCAGTGGAAAAACTGGTTTCTCACTCCGTTTCTTTCCGGCGCGGCGGCTGGCTGCTCTTCCTGGCTGGCTTTTTTTAGATTGGAACAGGCAGGGTGGACACAGACCCCGGCTCTTGTTTTCAGCATCTGTATAGCTTTGGGGGTTTTTATGATTTGCCTGTCCTTTTTGGGGATCGATTTTTTCCGATATTTCAAAACTCTGTTTGACAACTAACTCTGGGAATTGGCCTGCCGTCGTGTTATAATTCTATTATCGGAAAAAAGGCCTTTCCCTTAAGTGGATTTGTTAAGCCTTCGGTAGATGCCGTGCGGGCTGGCCGGTGGCGAAACATGAAAAAAGAGAGGAAAAGATGGGAGACTGGTTTTATGCCAATATGCCGTGACTGCCCCCGCCGTTGTGGGGTAGAACGTTCGGTCACTTTGCAAACAAAAGGAAAAAACGGAGCTTGTTCTATGCCGTTTTCCCCGGTCGTTGCCCGTGCGGCGCTGCATTTTGGAGAGGAGCCGTGTATTAGCGGGAGTCGTGGATCTGGGACGATATTTTTCAGTGGATGCTCACTTCACTGCGTCTTTTGTCAGAATTACGGCATTAGCACGGAAAATCTGGGACAGGAGATCAGCGTTCCCCGGTTGCGGGAAATCTATCGCGAATTGATTGCCCAAGGCGCCCATAATATCAATCTTGTGAATCCCACCCACTTTGTAAGAGCGATTGCTCAGTCTCTGGATCAACCCCTATCAGTGCCGGTGGTTTATAATTGTGGTGGTTATGAATCGGTAGATTCCCTGCGATTGCTGGAAGGTAAGGTGCAAATTTACCTGCCCGATCTGAAATATGCGGACAACCGGCTGGCGATGCGCTATTCAAATGCCGCGGACTATTTTGAACGGGCAGATACTGCTATCCGGGAAATGGTACGGCAGACCGGTCCGTATCGTTTGGGGCCGGACGGTATGCTTCTTTCCGGCGTCCTGATCCGACATCTCATTTTGCCCGGACAGGTATCAAACAGTAAGAGGGTCATTGATTGGGTCGCAGATACTTTTCCGGCAAAAACGGTCCTGTTCAGCCTGATGAGCCAATACCTGCCCTGTGGGAAAGCTTCGGATTTTCCCGAGATCAACAGGCGGCTGTATCAGCGGGAGTATGATGAGGTAGAGGAATACCTGTTTCAAAAAGGAATTGAGGATGGTTTTTTGCAGGAACTTTCTTCGGCAAATTGCGCATATATTCCCGATTTTGATATGACTGGCGTGTTGCTACCTGAAACAAGGACAGGCTCCCTTGATAAAACTTGAAAAAACAGGTGATTTTCTTCATAATAAACGGATAAAGGCCGCTCGATATCGAGCGGCCTTTATCCGTTTTGTTTGTCAGGGAGATGGAAAATATTTTCTATTCGCTAATAACCAGTTTTCCGTTTACGCAGTCTGCTTTGAGAATGCTTTCCGGCGCTGGATCCTTCTCCAGAATATAGCGCGCCAGCAGAGTTTCCAGTTTTTGCTGGATGTACCGTTTCAAAGGTCTGGCGCCATAAACCGGATCGTAACCTTCCTGGACAATCAGCGCTTTTGCTGCGTCAGTGACGGCCAACCCCAGTTCTTTCTCTGCTAAACGTTTTTTCAGGTCAGTCAGCATCAGATCTACGATCTGGGTAATTTCATCCCTTGTCAGTGGCTTATAGAATACGATCTCATCCAAACGGTTCAGAAATTCCGGACGGAACGCAGATTTCAGCATCTGCTCTACTTGCTCTTTCGCCTGCTCGGAAATCTGGCCGCTTTCATCAATACCATCCAAAATAGCGGCAGATCCCAGATTGGAGGTAAGAATAATGATAGTATTTTTAAAATCTACTGTCCGGCCCTGCGAATCTGTAATCCGACCGTCATCCAATACCTGAAGCAGAATGTTAAATACGTCTGGATGAGCTTTCTCCACCTCATCGAACAGGACGACAGAATAGGGCTTACGCCGCACCGCTTCGGTCAGCTGTCCGCCCTCTTCGTAGCCGACGTATCCGGGCGGGGCGCCCACCAGGCGGGAAACGGTGTGCTTCTCCATGTATTCGGACATGTCGATCCGCACCATATTGCGCTCATCATCAAACAGCGCCTGAGCAACTGCTTTGGCCAACTCTGTTTTGCCCACGCCGGTTGGCCCCAAAAACAGGAAGGAACCAATGGGCCGGTCCGGATCCTGAATGCCGGCGCGGGATCGCATAATTGCGTCGGCGACTTTTTGAACCGCCTCATCCTGGCCAATCACCCGCTGATGCAGCGTTCTGTCCAGATGCAGCAATTTTTCCCGTTCGCCCTCCATCAGACGGGAAACGGGGATACCGGTCCAGCGGCCAACGATTCTGGCAATCTCTTCCTCTGTCACCTTGTCCCGCAGCAGTGTTGTCTCCTGGGCTCCGCCATTTTCTTCCAGTTCATTTAACTGTTTTTGCAGTTCAGGAAGCTTACCGTACTTTAATGCCGCAGCTTTATCCAGGTCATACTCTCGCTCTGCTAATTCGATTTGAGCGCCTACCTGCTCAATTTCTTCACGCAGTTTCTGCACTCGTCCGATAGAAGCTTTTTCATTTTCCCAGCGAGCTTTCATTTCCTGGAATTGCTCCCGCATTTCAGTCAATTCTTTTTGGATTTCCGCCAAATGTTCAGCAGAAAGACGGCTGTTTTCTTTTTTCAAAGCAGCTTCTTCGATCTCATGCTGCATAATTTTCCGGGAGATTTCATCCAGCTCTGCAGGCATAGAATCCATTTCGGTTCGAATGGTGGCACAGGCCTCGTCTACCAGGTCAATCGCTTTGTCCGGCAGGAAACGGTCAGTAATATAGCGGTTGGACAGCGTTGCCGCTGCGATCAGTGCCTGATCCTGGATTTTGACGCCATGAAACACTTCATAGCGTTCTTTTAAGCCTCTTAAAATAGAGATCGTATCCTCCACCGTCGGCTCGTCCACCAAAACCGGCTGGAACCGGCGCTCCAGCGCCGCGTCCTTTTCAATGTATTGTCGGTATTCGTTCAGAGTGGTTGCGCCGATGCAGTGCAGCTCGCCCCGAGCCAGCATTGGTTTCAGCAGGTTGCCTGCATCCATAGAGCCCTCGGTTTTGCCAGCGCCTACAATGGTATGAAGCTCATCGATAAACAGAAGGATCTGCCCGTCGCTCTTTTTTACTTCTCCTAATACTGCTTTCAGCCGCTCTTCAAATTCGCCGCGGTATTTGGCTCCAGCGATCAGTGCGCCCATATCCAGTGAAAAGATAGTTTTATCCCGCAAGCCCGCTGGAACGTCGCCGCGGACAATCCGCTGAGCAAGTCCCTCGGCGATAGCTGTTTTACCTACGCCGGGCTCGCCAATCAACACCGGATTGTTTTTGCTTTTCCGGGAAAGGATCCGAATGACATTTCGAATTTCCGTATCCCGCCCAATTACCGGATCTAATTTTTGAAGGCGCGCCTGTTCCACCAGGTCGGTGCCGTATTTTTTCAGCGCATCATAAGTCTCTTCCGGGCTGTCGGTAGTCACACGGGTATTGCCTCGTACCGACATCAGTGCGGAAAGAAAGGCGTTTTTATCAATGCGGCATTGATCGAGAACTTTTTTTACCGTCGCATCCGGGTGTTCCAGCAACCCCCAGAACAGGTGCTCTACAGAAATATAGTCATCCTTCATGGAGTCTGCTTTCTTTTCTGCGGCGGTCAAGGCACGGTCAAGATTTTGAGAAATATAGATTTTGTCCATTTCCCGGCCGGGACCGGACACGCCGGGAAGTTTTTTCGCTTCTGTCTCGGCAACAGCCAGGATCTGCTTCGGATCCAAATTCATTTTGATAAGCAGCTGAGGAATCAAGCCCTCTTGGTCTTGTACCAGTGCCCAGAACAGATGGATTTGTTCAATCTGCATGTTTTCCAGTTCACGGGAATAATTTTGTGCGGCTTCCACCGCTTCCAGGGATTTTTTCGTTAATCTTTGCACATTCATATCGTTTCCCTCCCACTATAAAAGAATTTTTTCCTTTTGGATCGCTTTTTGATATTGCAGGCTGATTTGCTCAATTCCCACCTTCCAATTTTGTTCATCCAGCTCGAAGAAAGCCTTCAGGGCACAGTCGAAATTTTGAATATAAGAACTGATGCCTTCTCCCAGCTGCGCATTGGTGCAGGTTTCTTCCGGCCAGAAAAAAGTCCGGCAATACCGGCCGTTTTGAATCTGACAGGGAA
This sequence comes from uncultured Oscillospiraceae bacterium, assembly GCA_904397845.1. Classification (GTDB taxonomy): domain Bacteria; phylum Bacillota; class Clostridia; order Oscillospirales; family Ruminococcaceae; genus UBA3818. The sequence goes on along the minus strand of CAJFOX010000006.1, from coordinate 73,163 downwards.
CACCTTCCGGATAAACAGCCGACAGATAGCGGTTTTCTAGCTTCTGCCATAATTGAAAAAAATAGTCCAGCATGCGCAAAAGGCCGGCGTTCTGTGTACGAGCGGAAACTCGCAATTCTCCCAATATTTTAGGATCATTCCGGAAGAGTTCTATGCTGTACCGCACCGTCGGCTTATATTTATAGGCCAACGCAGTTCGGACAGAGAGCATTGCATCTGAAGGCTGGAATTGAATTTGAAAAGTTTTTTGCTGTACCATCAGCGTCTCTATCTGCTCGAAGATATCATGCATGCGCTGTTCCGGTGTTTTAACTGACAAATATTCGGCCAAAATTTGATTGATCATATTGGAGCGGCTGGTATTCTGCGCATAGGCCAATTGATCGACCGCCTGAACAACATCATCCATCAGCAATAAGCTATATATGCTTCGATTCATACCATCCCTCCTTCTTTTATTATTATACTCAAATATAATAATTTGTCAATAAAATTATTAATTTTAAATACAAATTTTTAAAAATGAAACGGATGTTATGGGGTAAACTATCTTCGTGGGGGTGATTTTTTGAAAAACATAAAGATGCCTGTCGCCGGTCTTTTCATTGGACTGCTTAACGGCCTGTTCGGCGCAGGGGGAGGCATTGTGGCGGTGACAGCCTTTCAGAAAATGGGGATGCCGGATAAGTCGGCACATGCAACTGCCGTAGCGGTGATGATATTTCTGTCAGCAGTGAGCGGCTTTTTATACTGGTATAACGGGTATGTGTCCCTTGCCGATGTATTGCCCTACCTGCCTGGCGGGATCGCGGGCGCGATTGTCGGTGGCTGGCTGCTGCCGAAAATACCGGATTTTTGGCTGAAAAAAATCTTCTCTCTTTTTATTCTATACGCTGCTGTCCGGCTATTTTGCAAATAAGGAGGAGGGGCGTTGGTTCATGGCCCCGCTGCAATCTATGAATTGGTTTCTTTCTTCTATTATCGCATTTGCTTCTGCCATCATTGCATCCATGGGTATCGGCGGCGGTGCCGTTCTGCTGTTATTTTTAACAGTTTTTTCCGATATACCGCTGGCGACGGCGCAGGGAACGAACCTCTTGTTTTTTCTGCCCGTAGGGGCAGTAGCACTGCTGTTTCACAAAAAGTCCGGCCTTTTACAAGTGAAAAAGGGGGCTGCCTGCGGCCTGTGGGGACTGCCAGGCGTTTTCCTCGGCGTATGGATTGCATCCCGGCTGGAATCTACCATCCTTTCCAAGCTGTTTGCGCTTTTTTTGTTTTATTTGGGCTTGAAAACTCTTTTTTCCAAAAATGTTAAAAATCCCCGGAAAAAAGGGAATACCTCTTCCGGGGATGATTCGTAACCTTATCTGCTGTATTTTCGAAAGAATTTATTTTCGCAGTATTTTATCCATTGCTTTTCCTTTGGCCAGTTCATCGATCAGCTTATCAAGGTAGCGAATTTCCTGCATCAGGGGATCTTCAATTTCTTCGACCCGTATGCCGCAGATGGCGCCCTTTATTTCTTTTCGCTTTTCGTTCATCTGTGGAGCATTTTGAAAAAACGCCTCATAACTAACGGATTGTTCTAATTGATGGTCTATTTCCTGCTGGCTATATCCAGTAAGCCAGCGGATAATTTCATCTACCTCGTCCTTTGTCCGCCCCTTGCGAACCGCCTTGTGGACAAGAAGGGGATAAACTTTGGAAAAGCTCATTTGAAATACTTTTTCTTTTTGCACCTTTATCTCTCCTTAACGATTCCTACTTTTCATCTGGATGGTTCTGCCGATAGGAGAGATAGCTTTCCAAAATAATAGAAGCGGCAACCTCATCGACCATCTCCTTGCGCTTTTTCCCCTTGACATTCGTCTCGTTCAGATACTGATGGGCAGTCACGGTGGTGCCGCGCTCATCCCAGAGGATGACCGGGATCTGAACCTTTTCCTGTAGCTTTTGAGCAAATAGGGCGCACTTCTGTGCCCGTTCACCGGCACTTCCATCCATATTGACCGGATAGCCTACTACAATCTTTTCAATTTGATATTCTTCGGCGGCATAGGCAACCTGTTCTATCGTCCGCTCAAAGTTGTATTCATGAATGACGCCAAGAGGAGACGCCAAAAACTCCGTGCGATCGCAGGCAGCCAACCCGGTGCGGGCATCGCCATAATCTACTGCCATGATTTTCATACCGATACCTCCTGGTTTATCTTCGGTTCCAAATGAGACAGATCGTCATAATAATCGACCTGGATTTTGCATCCATCATAAATCACCCGGCTTACCGCTGTGTTCTGAGAAAGAGGGATCTCTTCGATCCGCTCAAGAGGCAGCCCAAGCGCATGGCACAAATAGCAACGCAAAGCGCAGCCGTGGGAAACAACAGCGATGGTTTTTCCATCATTTTGAGCAGCGATGCGGTCGATTGCACTGCTAATGCGGTTGTGAACCTGTACAATGCTTTCACCGCTGGGCGCGCAAAAATGCGCTTCTTCTTCACACCAAAGACGCCAGTGCTCTGGATATAGTATCGGTAAATCGGAAAAACGTTTCAACTCCCACTCCCCAGCGTAGATTTCGCTCAAATCTTCCTCTGTTTGGATCGGCAGATGGTGATAATGGCTGACAGCCTCAGCCGTTTGTACGGCCCGCTGGAGAGGACTGGAGTATACGGCCTCCAAAGGAATATTCCGAAATCGTTCTGCCAGCTGTGGCAACTGCGCCCGGCCTTCTGCCGACAATCCTAAATTAGAGCGGCCTTGAAAAATCCGTTCTGTATTTCCAATGGATTTTGCATGCCGGACCAAATAAACCGTGGTCATCCTGGCTCCTCCATTCCATGTAAAAACTTGATTTTCACTGTTTTTTCATCGGTATATGATAAAAAACAAGCCGTTCCCCGGAAGAAAGGGGAAGCGGCTTTCGAAACTTATTTCGTGCCGAAAATTCTGTCTCCGGCATCTCCCAAGCCAGGAACGATATATTTATTTTCGTTCAGTTTTTCATCTACTGCACCGATATAAATCTGCACGTCCGGATGAGCTTCCTGCAAGGCTGCAAGTCCTTCAGGTGCTGCAATAATACACATAAAGCGCACGCTTTTGGCGCCTTTGGCCTTGATTTGCGTAATGGCATCAATCGCGGAACCGCCGGTCGCAAGCATCGGATCCAGTACAATGACGTCCCGCTCACCGATATCAGAAGGGAGCTTGCAGTAATATTCCACTGGCATATGGGTTTCAGGATCGCGGTACATGCCGATGTGACCAATTTTTGCGGCAGGAACCATGCGCATCACGCCGTCCACCATGCCCAATCCGGCCCGCAGAATTGGAACAAAAGCCAGCTTTCTGCCGGAGATTACTTTAGTTTTGGCCACCGCCACAGGAGTCTCAATCTCCACTTCTTTTAAAGGGAGGTCGCGAGTTGCCTCATAGCACATGAGCATTCCGATTTCTCCTACCAGTTCCCGGAATTCTTTGGTGCCGGTGTTTTTATCCCGCATAATGGTCAGCTTGTGCTGAATCAGCGGATGATCCATAATGACCGGTTTTAACATAATTCATTTCTCCATTTCCGCCCCACGGCATTTTTGATAGTACATTCCCAAAAGCCAGAATCGCCCTATTTCTCCTCCAGCTTCATTAACTGTTCCACCCGCCTTGCATGGCGGCCGCCTTCAAACGGCGTATTCAAAAAGACATCCACCAGCTCCAGTGCAAGACCAGGGCCAATCGTACGCCCACCCATGCAGAGGACATTTGCGTCATTGTGCAGACGCGTATATTTGGCGCTGAAATAATCTGAGCACAACGCCGCACGGATCCCTTTGATTTTGTTGGCCGCCATGGAAATACCAATACCGGTTCCGCAGCAAAGGATGCCTTTGTCGCATTTTCCACTGGTAATTGCAGCACAGGCCTTTTCCGCAATCAGGGGATAGTCCACGCTGTCGGTACTGTAAGTGCCAAAATCCTCATAGGGAATCTTTTTTTCGTCCAGATGCTTTTTGATCTCTTCTTTCAGCGCAAAACCGCCGTGATCGCTGCCGATGGCAATCATTCTCTCCATTCCCTTCTGACAAAATCCGCTAAATTTTGTTTTGTTTTTGTAATAGCTCCCGCTGTGCCTGGGGGAGCCGCAAGTATTGCGGGGATATCTGCGCTGGCTCCACGCTCAGTCCACGGCGGGGCAGCGCCGCCATGCACACGGCGCTGGCGCGCTGGAACCGAAGGTGCTCGGGCGCAAGCAAAACTCTGTCGCTTTCCCAACTATTATAACATAATTGTGCGCCGTCTCCAACTAAAATCAACGGTAGATCGGAAGAAATTTCAGTTAACTGTTCCCACAGCTGTTTGATGGACAGTGCCGCATCTTCGGTCAGCCGCTGAACAGATTCGCGGCCCACCAGAAAGGTAGCAGCGTATACCTGTTGGCAGCGGGCGTCCATAGCAGATACCGCAATGCATTCCTGACCGATCAGGAGATAGGCCAAGGCTTCCAGTGTTGATACGGGGACACAGCGCTTACCTGTGCCGAAAGCCATCCCTTTTACTGCGGATATCCCTATCCGCAGCCCGGTAAACGATCCGGGACCGACGGAAACCGCAAATTCATCCACTTGGGAAATATCTTTTCCGCAGGCGTTTAACAGGTTTTGCGTCATGGGCAGGATGGTCTGGCTGTGGGTGAGCCTGACGTTTACAAAGCTTTCTCCAATGATCCGCCCGTCTTCCCATAATGCGACCGAAGCCGCTACTGCGGAGGTGTCCATTCCCAGCAAGATCAAAACCGGCCGCCTCCTTCCAACGTGATTCGGCGCTTTTCCTCTTCCAGCCGTTCAAAGGTCACTCGAATTGTGCGATCCGGCAGCGCATCTTCAATATTTTCGCTCCATTCAATGGCCAAAATTGCGCCGGTTTCCAGATAGTCAAAAAATCCTGTGGAATATAAATCATCAAAAGAAGTGACCCGGTACATATCGAAATGGTATAGTTTTGGGGTACTGCGGTATTCATGCACCAGTGAAAAGGTTGGGCTGGAAACCTCGTCCAACGAACCCAGCCCCAGCGCCAGCCCGCGGACGAAGGTGGTTTTTCCCATGCCAAGCCCGCCGTAGAAAGCCAGCACGTCGTCTGGTTTCAACGAAGCGGCCAACTCCCGGGCAAATTTTTCCGTTTCCGCAGCGCTGTTTGTAACGGTTGATTGCATAAACAAACTTCTTCCTTTTTAGAATAAGCCTTTGATGTGGCCACGGCTGTCAACGTCGATCTGGCAGGCCGCAGGAGCTTTGGGCAGGCCGGGCATCGTCATGATATCGCCGGACATTACAACGATAAAGCCTGCGCCCGCGGATAAAGTCACATCCCGCACATTGACGGTAAATCCGGTGGGACGTCCCAATTTTGCCGGGTCATCGGACAGCGAGTACTGGGTTTTAGCCACACAGATGGGCAGGTTCGCTTTTCCCAGCGCCTCAATATCGCGAATGGATTTTTCCGCTTTCGGGGCATAAGAGACATCTGCGCCGCCGTAAATTTCGGTGACGATGGTTTTGATTTTTTCTTTGATCGGCGCCTTTTCGTCGTAAAGAAGCTTGAATTGGGATGGCTGCGCGCAGGCCGCGACGACTTTATGCGCCAGATCCACAGCTCCTTCACCGCCTTTGGCAAACGCTTCGGATAGGGAATATTCTACTCCGAGGCGCCGGCAGCATTCGGCCAGCACTTCGATTTCCTGATCCGTATCGGTCAGGAACCGATTGATGGCAACCACCACCGGTACCCCGTATTTACGCATATTTTCCACATGCGCTTCCAAATTGACCAAGCCTTTTTTCAGAGCCTCTACATTTTCAGCGGCCACTTCCGCTTTCGGTACACCCCCATTATATTTCAGGGCGCGCAGCGTCGCCACGATGACAATGGCTGACGGCGCAAGGCCTGCGTACCGGCATTTGATATCCAGAAATTTTTCCGCGCCCAAATCAGATCCGAATCCGGCTTCCGTAATGCAGTAATCGGCCATTTTCAGTGCCAGCTTGGTGGCGCGCACAGAGTTGCACCCGTGGGCGATATTGGCAAAGGGCCCTCCGTGCATCAGGGCAGGGGTGTTTTCCAGTGTTTGTACCAGGTTTGGCTTCAGTGCATCCTTCAGCAGGGCGGCCATAGCCCCGTGAACCTTCAGATCCCGGGCGTAAACCGGCTTGTTGTCATAGGTATAGGCGATCAAAATAGAGCCCAGCCGCTCTTTTAAATCATCCAGATCCGCCGCCAGGCATAAAATAGCCATGACCTCGCTGGCTACAGTAATTTGAAAACCGTCCTCCCGCGGGACACCATTGATTTTGCCGCCCAGCCCTACGTTAACAAAGCGCAGTGCGCGGTCGTTCATATCCAGGCAGCGTTTGAACAGAATTCGCCTTTGGTCGATGCCCAGAAGGTTTCCCTGCTGCAAATGGTTGTCAATCATGGCGCACAGCAGGTTGTTAGCGGCTGTAATAGCGTGCATATCGCCGGTAAAATGCAGGTTGATGTCTTCCATGGGAATCACCTGGGAATATCCGCCTCCGGCAGCGCCGCCTTTGATGCCGAAAACTGGGCCCAACGACGGTTCCCGCAGAGCGATGACCGCTTTTTCACCGATTCGTGCCATTGCCTGCCCCAGGCCGACTGATGTAGTAGTCTTTCCTTCTCCGGCAGGGGTGGGGTTGATAGCAGTAACCAGCACTAATTTTCCATCCGGCTTATCCTGCAAACGGGCAAAAATATCTTCTGAAAGCTTTGCTTTATACCGGCCATATAGCTCAAGCTCTTCCGGAAGAATATCCAATTTTTCCGCAATTTCGGTGATCGGAAGCATCTTTGCGCTTTGTGCAATTTCGATATCGCTTAACATAGTTCCTCACCTTTCCTTTTTTGGATTCCGATACAGGGTGCTGAAACCGCTTGGGCGAAAAGCTGTTTTGGCTGTGCCGCCGGTACGCTATCCCTACGGGCATCGGAAGTCCTGTTTTCTATTTATTTGTGAAGTTATTATAGCACATCTGAACGAAAGACTTCAATTCTTTTTCCGATTCCATTGGTTTCGGGCAAAACTTGTGATATACTAATGGCGTTCCACAAGGATTTTCTTTGTTTTTTTGCAACAAATCTGCGCTTTTAGGCGTTTTATGAGTATTCTAAAACTTCCTTCATTTGAATAAAAAGGAGCGGAAAAGTGAAAAAAATTTGGCGCGGTTTTGTCCGCTATTGGAAAGAAACGGATAAATTTCTTTTGTTATTATGTTTCTTTTGCTCATCTTACAGTGTCGTTTTAATGTGCGGCATCCACAATTCCGGCATGGCCACCATCCGTGCAGTCCAAATGCAGATTATCACCTCGATTATAGGGCTGATTGCTGCTGTGGTCATTTCCAGCTTTGATTACCATTTTTTGTCAAAATTGTGGAAACTGTATTACCCGGTTTGCGTTGGGCTTGTGATACTGACTTATTTTTTCGGCGAACAGCGGGTAGAATCGGTTGATGACCAGGCATGGCTGCCAATTCCCTTTCTAGGGATCAATTTTCAGCCGTCTGAATTGCTGAAAATCGCTTTTATTTTGACCTTCGCGTTGCATCTGGAGAAGGTTGGAGACGATATTAAGAGCCTTAAAAATCTGCTTTTGCTCTGCCTGCACGGAGCGATTCCGGTGCTTTTGATCCATTTTCAAGGAGATGACGGCACGGCCCTGATTTTTCTCTTGATTTTTTTGGCCATGCTGTTTTCCGCCGGCGTTCAGTGGCGCTATATTGCAATTGCGGGCGCGGCGCTGGTCATAGCGGCTCCGTTGGTCTGGCTGTATTTGATGAGTGATGATCAAAAGCTGCGTATTTTGGCTCTCTTCATCCCGGATTTAGACACCAACGGGATTTTGTACCAGCAGTACAATGCCAAAATTGCCATTGGCTCCGGCGGCGGTTTCGGAGAAGGGCTGTTTATTGGCGAGCATGTTTATGTGCCGGAAATCCATAATGATTTTATTTTCTCGTTTATCGGGCAGTCCTTGGGGTTTGTAGGCTGTATGTCGGTTATTTTGCTTTTATTTTTTATCTGCGTGCGATTATTGATGTTTTCTCGCAGATCCAACGATCTGTTGGGAGGATATATCTGTGTTGGAGTTTTTGCGACAATCGCGTTTCAAAGTATCGTCAATATTGGCATGAATTTAGGCATACTACCGGTCATTGGTGTCACCCTTCCGTTTTTCAGCTATGGCGGCACCTCGGTGACTACCCTCTACATGGGTATTGGCCTTGCCTTAAGCGTATATATCCATAACAAGGATCACTTGTTCCTGGATGATTAAAGATGCGGTATATTTTGATTCCTCCGACCAACAATAGCAGTACAGTCTGTTTGGGAGGTCTTTTATGAATCCGAAACAATACAGGTTTGAGGCGGTGCTGAAAAAAGTACCGGATATTGACGGAGCTTATGTGGAAATCCCATTTGACGTTCGAAAAGAATTCGGCAAAGGGCGGGTTAAAGTTAGCGCCACATTTGATGGCGTACCTTATGAGGGAAGCCTGGTTCGGATGGGGACGCCCTGCCATATAATCGGGGTGCGGAAAGAGATTCGGGCAATACTGCAAAAACAGCCTGGAGACCGGATTGTTGTTACATTGCAAGAACGTACTTAATAAAAATTCTCTTTCTAAAAGGGAGGCGATCTTGAAGATCGCCTCCCTTTTAGAAAGAAGTTGGAAGGATACGGGATTTTATGCTATAATACTTCACAGCGTAAGTGGAAACCAAAGATGTCCGATGCTTACGAAAGCATTGAAAGTATGCTGCCTTGCGGTATGATAAGGCGTTGATGTTTTGCGGCGAAATGGCAACCTGGCTTCTGTCAATTGGATAAAGTCATCCAACCGGATACCATATCCGGTATTTCAAACGGCTGCAGGAGGTGAAAAGATTTGGGGGAGAACAATTTTTGCACGGCACAGGGAATCCGGATTTCTGATTTAAGCGGGATCCACTGTGCCTATGAAACTTGGAAAAACGAAACCGGATGGGTATTTACGGCCGTATTAGACGCGCCGCGTATACCAGCGTTTTTGCAGGATTACTGCGCCCTTTTGCCCGTGCCGGGATATTTTACGCTGGAGTTACCGGCAGAAGAAGACGGCGTTTACGATATTTATTATGTAGACGGATGCACTCGGCCTGTTTTACAGGCGATTGCCCGCCGGTATGGGAACCTTCTGGCGGAAGATGGAGATGTCCGGTTTGGGTTTTCTTCGCATGAATCGCCCGAACAAATATACGTTGGCGATTTGAAAACCATTCAAATATATACTGTTTCCCCGCAGCCGATCCGGGCGCTTCTTGAGAAATATCAGCTGCCGGAAGAACCGGGATGCCAAAAACTGTGGGATATTCTGTCCGATGAAAATCCCTGCGAGCTGATTCATGTAGAGGTAGAAGAGGAAAGCGTCTTTGACCTGCCGGAGCTCTTATCTGATGCGGGAATTTATCTGGCCGGCCGCCGGGCGGATTAACCGGGCAGAATTGCAGAAGCATATTGCTCTGGATACTTCCAGAGCAATATGAGAAAAGGCAGGCTGTGTTTTATATGGGCGTGGTGGTCATTCCTCTACTGCTTTTGCCAACTGTGCGCCAGTATAATAATGAAGCAGGATTTCTTCATATCCGCTGCCTTGGCGCGCCATATAATCTGCGCCGTATTGGCTGAGCCCGACGCCGTGCCCATAGCCTTTGGTGGTAAACAGAAAGGAATCGGTCTGTGCCGTAATGGTAAAGTTGGTGGATCGCAACCCCAGCAGGGTGCGTAGATCCTTTCCGCTGATCTGTAGATTCCCCGCCTGCAGCGTGAGCACATACCCGGAGGGCGAGCGAGACACAATCTGGAACCAGCTGCGGGTGTCGCCGTCCAATGTCAGATCCGGATACGCTTCGGTTAAAATCCCCCGGATCTGTTCTGCGGAGAAGGTAACTGAAGTTTCAAACTGGTCGGCCAGCGTGTCTCCAACGCTGTCAACTGGCACTAGATAAGGGACCGTGCCGTTCCATACATTTGACGCGAATTCGGTTGCACCGGCGCTCATTGAATGATACGCGGCGAGAATAGGTTCCTCCTGGTAGACCAGAACTGTAGATGCTACTTCATCGACTGCATCGGTAATTTTTTTCCAGTAGGTTTCACCCAGGTCAGGATAACGTTCTAACATCTGCTCTTTTGTTACATAGCCTTCCCAGTTGGAAGGATCCGTTGAAAAATCAGCGCCTCCCAGTTCCGGTACCGGGTGTTCCCGGCAATATAGTGCGTAGGTGTGAGACGCCACAGCTTGGGCTTTCATCGCTTCGCTGTGGAATCCGGGTGGCAGTTCTGCCGCCACGGCTCCGTACAGATAGTCTATTACCGCCACCTTTTCAATCTGACCGGTGCTTCGGTCCAAAATAGAAAAATATTCCGGCTGGGATACCTGCAAGGTTGCCAGCGTATCCTGTACTGGCTGAGACGCGTCGCCGGACAGGGAAGGGAGAACTTCTTCCTGCCGGATTGGCTGACTGGCGGCGATTGAAACCGCTTTATCTGCTGTTTTTGCTTCAACGTTTTCGGTCTTGTCCGGATTCAACGCTGCCAAGGGCAAAAGAAAGACGATAAGGGAAAAAAGTACGAAAAAAGAAAGAAGCGTTTTCATGGAAAATCCCCCTCTTGTCCAGATATATGAACCAGAGAGAGAAAAAATGCCTGTCGGCCTATACAGAAAGAAGCGCCTGCGGTATCATCATCCCATTATGAAAACGGATTGTGGATTAGAAAGTCCTTTTCCATCTGAAAAGGCCGCTTTTTTGAGTAAAAGCGGGCGTAAAACAGCTGTTTTGGCAAGAGGAAAGAAGGAAACAAAAAATGAGGAAGAAGCTTTTTTATCTGTGCTATGTCCCGGCTGTTCTGGCAGCGGGGATCCTCTATTATTTTTTATATCGCACCGGTATCAGCAATCAAACAGGATTTTATGTGGGAGAAAGCTCTCTGCTGACTCTTTTTTATTTGTTGGGGATCTTTCTTTTGGTCGGTTTATATATATGGGCTGCCCGGTCGGCGGCAAAAAGCGAAGGGGCCAGCGCCGAGGGCAATTCTTTTTTGTGGGGAGCCAGCAGCGTATTATGCGGCATACTGCTTTTGATGGGCGGGTTGTACGGGGGATGGCAAACGGCATCGCCGCTTTTTTCGCGGGAAGCAGTTCAAATTCCAAAGCTTTTCCTGCCGGGACTGGATTGCTTTTTATCGCTGGCGGCAGCATTGTCATTCATGATGTTGGGCGTTCGGCTGTTGCATCAGAACCTGCACATCTACCGGTATTCCCGCAGCCTGCTTTGGATCTCCCTTTGGAGTGCTTTTCGGCTGGTCACCAGGTTTGGTCAGCTGCCAATGGCTTTCCGGATGCCGCAGCGCCTTCTGGAAATTTTGATGATGACGGCCCAATGCCTGTTCCTTTTGGCGGGAAGCCATCTGATCTGCAATGTTATCGGCAAAAAAAGCTACCGATGGGCGCTGTTTTCTGGACATGCGGCGACCGCGCTGGGATTGATCTGGTGTGTCTGCCCGTTGATGGCGGGAAATTTGGCGCTGTCCGATTTATCGCAGATGCTGAACTATTGGATGGAGTGGGGGCTTGTTTTATTCATCGGCCTTTTTTGCTTTTTTATTACGCCGGCAGATCAAAAAACGAAGCCGGCAGTATAGCCCATCAGCGGCCTGATTGCCGCCAGGCGTTTATCAACAAAGAATAGATGGTCAAAACGAGGATGCCTTAGCAATACAATATTTGCAAAAAGGCTTTGAATCTTTGTGTGGAAAGGAAGAGGAAAAGCAATGAAGGCGAAAGAATGGAAAAGCAGCTTGATGCTCTTGCTCACTGCGGCAATATGGGGTGTAGCTTTTGTAGCGCAGTCGGTAGGGATGGATTACATCGGACCGTTTACCTTTAACGCGATTCGCTCGCTGGTCGGCGGTCTGGTATTGATCCCGTGTATCTGGCTTTTGAATCGGAAAAAGCCGGCTGCACAGGAGGATACGCCTGCTCAAAACGGCAGGACTCTGTTCATTGGCGGAATTTGCTGCGGGGTGGCGCTGGCAGTGGCAAGTTCCCTGCAGCAGATGGGAATTCAGTATACTTCGGTGGGAAAGGCGGGCTTTATTACCGCACTTTATATTGTCATTGTGCCGCTGTTGGGGTTACTGTTTAAAAGACGGGTTTCAGGACTGATATGGGTCGCAGTGGTTATTGCAGTGGGCGGCATGTACCTGCTTTGCATAACCGAGGGCTTTTCCGTTGGAAAGGGAGATTTGCTGGTAATGGCCAGCGCATTTTGCTTTTCCGCCCATATATTAATCATCGATTATTTTTCCCCGAAGGCAGATGGGGTGAAGATGTCCTGCATTCAATTTTTGGTATGCGGCCTTTTATGCGCAGTGCCCATGCTGATCATGGAGCGTCCATCCCTACCGCAAATTCTGGCGGCTTGGATGCCTCTTATTTATGCAGGCGTTTTCAGCTGCGGAGTGGGGTATACGCTTCAGATTGTGGGGCAGCGGCATATTGATCCCACGATTGCGTCTTTGATATTGAGTTTGGAATCGGTCATTTCAGTACTGGCAGGATGGGTCATTCTGGGGCAAAAGCTGACCGTGAGAGAACTGATCGGTTGCATTTTAGTCTTTTGCGCCATTATTTTGGCACAGCTGCCGCAAAAAGAGGAGAAGATCGAAGAAGCGCCGCGGCGTTTATAATGCCGCTGGCTTTTCCAATTTTCCATCAAAAGAGGCCTTGGATTTTATCCAAGGCCTCTTTTGGCAGTAAAGGTTAAACCTCCGGTGGAATTGCATCCGACAAAATAACATACAGATTGGAAAAACGATCTCTGGCCAAAGAAACGGGATCGTCGTAAAAGACAGCATTGCCGCCTGGTTTTGCCATGGGAAGGGTCAGCGCAGCAGTTGTCCCTTCCCGCTCTTTTGTCTGAAGGGCGAGAGTTCCATGGTGGAGCTGCAAAAGAAAACGGCAGATAAAAAGTCCCAATCCGTCGCCACAAGGCGCTTCTGTTTCCGGATCAAAGGAATAAAACCGCTCGAAAGCACGTTTCAAAACCTGTGGTTTCATGCCGGAACCATTATCAGTAATAGTGATTATAACCTGTTTTTCCCAGATCGCCATTTTCAGCGAAATAAGGCCGCCAGCTTCTGGGCTGGTAAACTTACAGGCGTTGGAAATCAAGTTGCAGATAGCACAGGAGAGCAGATCACCATCGTATAAAGAAACAAAAGGCTCATCAGGAACCTCGTAGACAAAGTGATAGCCTGCGTTTTGCAAAAGTTCTGCTGTATCTTTGCAAAGAATACGCATAAAACGGCAGAGATCTCCCGCTAACATTTTGGGCTTCAACTGACCGGACTGAATCCGGTTATCCATAGAAAAATTGATGACAGTTCGAAGGATCCGATAGCAATACCAGTTGATATTGCCAAGATATTTTTGTAATATTTCATCTTTCTGGTATTCCGTTTGCAGTAAATTCAAAACGGAAAAAATCTGAGAAAGAGGCGCCCGGAATTGGTGGTTGAAAATATTGGAAGGCTGATACATACTTTCCCTCCATTCCGGCGAAGAAGCGCCAACCTCTTGGAAAACATGGACAAGAACGCCCTGTAGAAGGCCAGATTCGTCCATTTGCGGTTGGAAGACGAAATGAACTGGAGGGTGAAAAAGAAGCGGATCAGCCAACGCAAAAGGTTTCCCCTCCTGTAAGCATGGCAGTAACCCGTTTTGCTTTGCACGGACAAGGCAGTCATCCCAATTCAACTGGCGAATCAGAGAACCTCCTCTTTTTGCGGCCTTATTTTCCCACCGGATTTCCAACGTGTCATCTAGAATCAGGGTAACAATAGGGGAATTTGCATACATGGCGATGAATGGCTTTGCCCAGCCGGGATGGTCGTTCATAAAAGCCTCCTTTCGGCCGAAAAAGCAAAGGGGTTCCCTAAAAAAGATTTCGACAGGTTTCGACAAGATTTACCATTATTATACTCAATTCAAAAATGATTGTAAAGCTTGAGAAGGGAAATGCGTCTACAGGCTTTTTCTATTTTTTGCGTGATTTTTTTGATTATCCTTTTCCTTTTTTAAAAATTAGGCAAATTCTTTTTTACTGTGATTCTGAAAAACAGAAAATAAAAGCGAATAATAGAAAAATATACAATATTTTCCTTGTCAAAACATTGTTTTTTATAAAATAAAGACAATTTGAGAAATTTTAGTTAAATTTATCACAAATGGCTTGTGCTTCTTTTCAATTTGGTATAAAATAAAGTTACGATCTAAATATTAGGAGGTTGAATCCAATGGCAATTAAAGTTGGTATCAATGGTTTTGGCCGTATTGGCCGTCTGGTTTTCCGTGCAGGTCTTGACAATCCGAACATCGAATTTGTCGGCATCAATGACCCTTTTATGACTCCTGATTACTGCGCATATATGCTCAAATATGACACTGTACATGGCCGCTACACTGGTGATGTGAAATTTACGGAGGATTCCATCATTGTAGAGGGCAAAGAAGTTAAATTCTACGCGGAGAAGGATCCGGCCAATATTCCGTGGGCTGCCTGTGGCGCTGAGTATGTTGTAGATTCTACCGGCGTATTCACCACTTCAGAAGCTTGCCAGGCGCACATCAAAGGCGGTGCGAAAAAGGTTGTTATCTCCGCTCCGGCCAAGGACAAAGAGACTCCTACCTTTGTTATGGGTGTAAACCATGACAAGTACACCAAGGATATGACTGTTGTTTCCAACGCCTCCTGCACCACCAACTGCCTGGCTCCGCTGGTCAAGGTTGTGCATGAGAAATTTGGAATAAAAGAGGGCTTGATGACCACGGTTCATGCTACCACTGGTACGCAGAAAACCGTTGACGGTCCTTCTAAGAAAGACTGGAGAGGCGGACGCGCTGCTGCCGGCAACATTATTCCTTCTTCTACTGGTGCTGCAAAAGCTTGTGCTTTGGTTATTCCGGAGATGAAAGGTAAACTGACCGGTATGTCCATGCGTGTTCCCACCTTGGACGTGTCTGTTGTTGACTTGACTGTCAGCTTGGAGAAGGCTACAACCTACGAGGAAATCTGCGCTGCACTGAAAGAGGCTTCTGAGGGCGAGCTCAAAGGGATCTTGGGTTACACCGATGAGATGGTTGTTTCTTCTGACTTCATTGGTGATCCTCACACCTCCATCTTTGATGAGAAAGCCGGCATCATGCTCAATGACCACTTTGTCAAACTGGTTGCTTGGTATGACAATGAGTGGGGTTATTCCAACAAGGTCCTGATGCTCATTGAGCATATGGCGAAAGTGGATCAAGGTTGTTGCTGCTAGTTTTCAACTGATTCGAAGACCGCAATCTTCTGATTGCGGTCTTTTTTATGCCTAAAACCCCATTCCCAGTGTGATTGAGAAGGAAATGGACTTTTTGCAAAAACAGCACATGAGATTCACAAAGGAAATCCCTTTACGATAGGTAACGTTCTGACTTGCAATGATGTTTTTTCCCTAAAAAACGGAAAGCAAATAGGCTTTCCTGGAAAAAGCGATTTACCTTTCCACGACTTTTTTCGTAAGGATTTTCAGACGGGCTATGCTATACTTGTGACGATTTGCCGAAAAGAAGGTCCGAAAAATCAAAAAAACGTAAGAGATTTGTAAAAATAAATAAAAATAAATATTATTATTCTGATAAAATAACTATTTTGCACAATATTGTATTGCAAAAAAAGGAAAGTGTGCTACAATGAGAGTAACAGGAATGGGAGGTGTACGGCAATGGAAAAACGTCCGTCCCCAAATAGGAATATAATAATGGATTTTTGCCACGGAATGAACTATCATGCCTATCGCTTTTTCGGGTCGCATCCTGAGAAAAATGAAAAAGGGAAAGGATTTCGTTTTCGTGTCTGGGCGCCTGCGGCAAAAGGAGTTTCGGTTGTGGGCGACTTCAATCAATGGGATCCTCATGCGAATCCATTGACAAAATCGCAGGAGGGAATCTGGGAAGGATTTATTCCGGGGCTGAAGCAATTCGATTTATATAAATATGCAGTTACGGGCCGCAGTGGAAACGTCGTCTTAAAGGCCGACCCTTATGCCTACCACCATGAAACGGCGCCGGGAACAGCTTCTAAACTTTATGATATTTCCGGTTACCGTTGGCATGACGCCGCCTGGATGAAACGCCGAAAAGGGCAGAATTCTTTTGTCGGACCAATGAATATTTATGAAATACACCTGGGGTCCTGGAGGCGGTATCCGGACGGGAATTGTTTTTCTTATGAAAAAACGGCCGAGGAGCTTATCCCTTATCTAAAGCAAATGGGGTACACCCATGTGGAGTTAATGCCGGTCACGGAGTATCCGTATGACGGATCCTGGGGTTATCAGGTGACGGGTTATTTTGCTCCCACCTCTCGTTATGGCACGCCGGAACAGTTCATGCGTTTTGTAGATTTGTTACATCAGGCGGATATCGGGGTTATCATGGACTGGGTGCCCGCCCACTTCCCGAAAGACGCTCATGGGCTTTATGAATTTGACGGATCCTCCTGTTATGAATACAGTGACCCGAAGAAACGGGAGCATAAACAGTGGGGGACCCACGTTTTTGATTACGCCAAACCGGAAGTACAGAGTTTTCTGATTTCTTCTGCCATGCTCTGGGTACAGGAATTCCATGTCGACGGCATCCGGGTGGATGCCGTAGCGTCGATGCTGTATTTGGATTATGGCAGAGAGGCGGGAGAATGGACCCCGAACCATCAGGGGGGGCGGGAAAACCTGGAGGCAATGGCTTTTTTGCAAAAACTCAATGCTGCTGTCATTTCTGAGAACCCCGGTGTGATCATGATTGCGGAAGAATCCACCGCATGGCCTTTGGTTACAAAACCGGCTTTCGATGGCGGTTTGGGTTTCCATTATAAATGGAATATGGGATGGATGAACGATGTTTTAGCATATTTTTCCATGGACCCGATTTACCGGGCATATCACCATGATAAGCTGACCTTCAGTATGTTTTATGCTTTTTCCGAAAATTTTGTGCTGCCGATTTCTCATGACGAGGTGGTACATGGCAAATGTTCGCTAATCAATAAAATGCCGGGCGACTATGATATGAAATTTGCCGGCGTACGTGCTTTTTTAGGCTATATGATGGCACATCCGGGCAAAAAGCTGCTGTTCATGGGGCAGGAGTTTGGGCAGTTTATTGAATGGAACGAAAAGCAGGAGCTGGATTGGCTGTTGCTCGGGTACGAAAAGCATGCGCAACTGCAGCAATATGTGGCAAAGCTCAATCATTATTACCTGGAGCATTCTCCGTTCTGGCAGGTAGAGGATTCCTGGGAAGGGTTTCAATGGCTTGTCCCGGATGACAACCAGCAGAATATTATTATTTTCCGCCGGATAGATGAAATGCAGAAAAATATCATGGTTGTCTGCAATTTCTGCCCTATAGCAAGGTATGATTATGTGGTAGGAGTGCCGGCTGCTGGCAGATATAAGGAAACATTTAATTCTGACGCCAAAGAATTTGGCGGGAGCGGCCTTACAAACGGTACTGTCCGCACCCGAAAAAAACCGTCGCACGGGTATGATCATTCTGTCAGCCTGACCATACCGCCCTTATCCACAATGTATCTGGAGTTTACTCCGGCAGCGCCTCGAAAGCCGCGGCGGAAACCGGAGGGGAAAACCGCGGGAAAAAAGGCCGGCAAAAAATGATGAACACGGGTTTTACTCCCGTTTTAAGAAGGAGGGTTTTCCTTGAGGAAAAAAGAATGGATCGCAATGTTGCTGGCAGGCGGTCAGGGCAGCCGCCTTTATAGCCTGACCAAAAACCTTGCAAAACCGGCAGTGCCCTTCGGGGGGAAATACCGGATTATTGATTTCCCGCTGTCAAATTGTGTGAATTCCGGAATCGATACAGTGGGCGTTCTTACCCAATATCAGCCGCTGGTGCTCAACGAGTATATCGGCAGCGGCCAGCCGTGGGATCTGGATCGTCAGGAGGGCGGCGTTTTTGTGCTTCCACCCTATCAGAAGAGTTCCGGTTCCGACTGGTATACTGGAACGGCCAACGCCATCTATCAAAACCTGCCTTTTATTGAGAGGTATGATCCGAACTATGTTTTGATTCTTTCCGGAGACCATATCTACAAAATGGATTATGAGAAAATGCTCAAATTCCATAAAGAAAAAGAGGCTGACTGCACGATAGCAGTATTGCAGGTTCCAATGGAAGAGGCATCCCGCTTTGGCATTATGAATGCGCGGGAAGATGGAAGAGTCTATGAATTTGAAGAAAAACCTGCCCATCCCAAAAGCAACCTGGCTTCTATGGGAATCTACATATTCACATGGAAGAAGCTGAAAGAATACTTGGAGCGGGATGCAAAAACACCCGGCAGCGCCAATGACTTTGGGAAGAATATCATACCCGGTATGCTTGCGGAAAACGAGCGGATGTATGCATACGCTTTTGATGGCTACTGGAAAGATGTTGGTACGATCGACAGCCTGTGGGAAGCCAATATGGACTTGTTGGATCCAAAGGTACCATTGTCTTTGTATGATCCCGACTGGAAAATTTACGCCAGAAATCCGGCGCTGCCTCCCCATTATATCGCGCCTGGAGCGCATGTGCAGAACTCCATGGTTACCGAGGGCTGCGTTATTGAAGGGACAGTGGATTTTTCCGTCGTTTTTGCCGGTGTAACCATTGAAGAAGGCGCCGTCGTGCGCGACAGCATTATTATGCCAGGCAGCGTGGTACGGAAGGGCGCAGTGGTGGACTATACCATCGTTGCGGAACAGACAATAATCGGGGAAAATGCAGTAGTCGGTGCGCGGCCGGAGAGTATGGAGGATGTTTCCAGCTGGGGCGTAACGGTAATCGGCAGCGGCGTAACCATTGGACCGGACGTGCATATCGCGCCGAAAGCCATGGTAGAAACGGATATTGCCGCTGGGGAGGTGCTGGTAAAATGATCAAACGTACTGCGATGGGAATTATTTTTTCCAATATGCATGACAATCATCTGGGAAGCCTGACGCGTGAAAGGACAACGGGGTCTGTCCCATTTGGCGGCAGATACCGCCTGGTGGATTTTGTCCTGTCAAGCATGGTGAATTCCGGTGTCAGCGAGGTCGGTGTGATTGCCAAATCCAACTATCAAACGCTGATGGATCATTTGGGCAGCGGCAGAGAGTGGGACTTAGCGCGTAAGCTGGGAGGGCTGACCGTTCTGCCGCCCTACAGCAGCGGAGACAATCAGGGAATTTATGCGGGCCGGCTGGATGCACTGGCCGGTGTGTCCGGATATATTCGCAATGGCCGGGCGGAATATGTGATTTTAGCGGACTGCGATTTGATCGCTAATCTGGATTTCCAGAAAATGATTGCGTTTCATGAAAAAAGGGGAGCAGAGATCACTTTGGCCTACCGGCGGGAAAAAATCCGTCGGAAAGGCAATGAAAATATTGCCGTTTTCGATGTGGGAGACGACGGGCGGGTAGGAAGAGTTTGGCTTTCTCCTCAGTTAGAAGGGGAGCAGAATGCCTATCTGAACGTAGCGGTTATGAAGCGCGAACTGCTGGAAAAAATCGTAGAAGAAGCACGCAGCCGCAATAAGCGCAGTTTTACCAAGGATATTTTGATAGAGCAAAGCGATACCATGCGCATTTACGCCTATGAGATTGAAAATTATGTCATGCGGATTAACAGCCTGCAGGATTATTTTGATGCCAGCATGGCGCTTTTGAAACCACAGGTGCGTCAGGAACTTTTTCCGGCAGAACGGCCGGTGCTGACCCGGGTACGGGATCAGGTGCCTGCCAAATACGGGCTGGGCGCTGCTGTGAATCACTCTTTGGTGGCGGATGGTTGTATCATTGAAGGCACGGTAGAAAATTCGGTCATTTTCCGTGGCGCAAAGATTGGGCGCGGGGCGGTGATCCGGGACAGCATCATTATGGCGGGCGCGGTCATCGGGGACGGCGCAAGGCTGGAATATGTGGTAGCCGACCGGGATGCGACGATTCGGGATACCAGAACGCTAGTGGGGTACAAGACCTACCCGCTTTTTATCGAGAAAAAAAGCGTCATTTAAAAGGGCATTCTCTGCAAACGCCTGGATAGGAGGTTTGATTCATGAAAATTTTATACGCCGCCAGTGAGGCGCTTCCCTTTGCGGCTTCCGGAGGTCTGGCGGATGTAGCCGGCTCTTTGCCAAAAGCGATCCGAAACAAAATGCAGGCCTGCCGGGTGGTAATACCGCTTTACAGCGATATCAAACCGGAACTGCGTGCGAAAATGAAATATGTAACGAATTTTACCGTTTATTTATCCTGGCGTAGCCTTTACTGTGGCGTATTTGAGGCCAACCATAACGGTGTTGTCTATTACTTTTTGGATAACGAGTACTATTTCAAACGCCCCGGTCTGTATGGATATTATGACGATGGAGAACGATTTGCATTTTTCTCTAAGGCCATTCTTGAAATGCTGCATTATATCGACTACGCGCCGGATATTATTCACTGCAACGATTGGCAGACGGCACTGGTTCCGGTTTACTTGAATCTGTTTTACAGAGGGGAAAAGAAGTTCCGTGATCTCAAAACAGTATTGACAATCCACAATATTCAGTACCAAGGGAAATATGGAATGGAAATGGTTCAGGATGTACTGGGCATTCCGCAAAGCGCTACTCCGATTGTTGAGTATGACGGGTGTGTGAACTACATGAAGGGCGGCATTGACCAGTGCAACATGATTACCACTGTCAGCCGGACCTATGCGCAGGAAATTCTGGATCCCTGGTACTCCCATGGATTGGATCGGATTTTAAAGGCACGTCAATTTAAATTGATGGGAATTCTCAATGGTATTGATGTAGAGGGGTACGATCCCCAGACCGACCCGAATCTTTCAGCGCCTTTTTCCAAAGATGATCCATCGGGCAAAGCGGAGGATAAGCGGGCTTTACAGGAGGAAATGGGCCTGCCGCAGGAAAAAGACGTTATGCTTTTGGGAATCGTCAGCCGGTTGGTAGATCATAAAGGGCTTGATCTGGTCAAATATATCGGAGAAGAGATGCTCCAGGAAAATTTGCAGCTTGTCGTGCTGGGCTCCGGAGAATATATGTTTGAATCTTTTTTTGAAGAGATGCAGCGGAAGTATCCGGAAAAAGTCAGCTTTGCAAAAGGCTTTATTCCACCGCTTGCCCGGAAAATTTATGCCGGTGCAGATACATTTTTAATGCCTTCCAAAAGCGAGCCGTGCGGCCTGGCGCAGATGGTTGCCTTGCGGTATGGCACGATTCCAATTGTACGGGCCATCGGCGGCTTGAAAGATTCGATTCAGGATCTGGGAGGCGAAGATGGAAACGGCTTTACCTTCCAGTCCTATAATGCGCATGATATGCTGGGCGCGGTAAAGCGTGCTTTGGGCTTATATGCGGATAAAGAGGCTTGGCAGAAAGTTGTTGTCCATGCAATGGAATGTGATTTCAGCTGGAAAAAGTCAGCAGGAGAATATATTGCCATGTATCGAAGGATATTAGAAGGATAATCCAATTAAACAAGAAAAACCAGAGGAAAGACAAAAGTCTTTCCTCTGGTTTTTTCTAGCCTAAAGGACCTATAGCAATCCGCTAAAACAGGAGAAGCCTGACAGCCACTGCACTCATAAAAAAGCCGGCGATGTCCGCAGTGAGCGCTGATGGAAGGGTATGGCGGGTTTTTTGCACCTTTATAGCGCCATAATAGACAGCAATGGTGTAAAATGTGGTTTCAGTGGATCCCTGCATTACACTGGCGACCTGTCCCACAAAACTGTCAGGTCCATATTGCTGTAAAATATCCTGAAAAATGACCAAAGCACCGCTTCCCGAAATAGGGCGGAGAATCGCCAGTGGAATGACTTCCTGCGGCAAGTGCAGAAGGTTCGCGAAAGGACGCAGGGCATAGGTGAAGATATCCAGCGCGCCGGATGCTTTAAACATTCCCACTGCCGTGATCAGCGCAATCAGGGCGGGCAGGATCTGAACCGATGCGGTAAGGCCTTCTTTGGCTCCTTCCAAAAAACAATCAAACACCGGGACTCTTTTGATCAACCCATATCCAACAATGATTACAATAACAACGGGCAGGATATAATGTGAGATTTGATTCATAACAGTTATCCCCTTCAACGAAACCGGCCGGACAGAAATTTAGCGGTTAAAATGCCGGCAAGAATGGATACCGACGACGCAAGCCAGACTGCTGGAAGAATTTCCATCGGCGCTGTGCTTCCATTGGCAAGGCGCAGTGCGGCAGTGGTAGTGGGAATCAGCTGAAGAGAGGCGGTATTTAAGACTACCAACATAGCCATTTCATCAGAGGCAACCCCTTTTCGCTGAGAAGTTTTTTCCAGTTCTTTCATGGCGGCAATCCCCAAAGGTGTGGCTGCATTCCCCAACCCAAGCAGATTTGCAGTTAAATTCATCACAATGGCTTTTGTCGCTTTGGAATCGACTGGCAGACGACGAAACAGAAGCTTCATCACGGGTTGAAACAGACGGCTTAACTTGCCAGTTAGGTCGGAGGATTCTGCAATACGCATAAGTCCGCTCCAAAGACACATAACACCTGCCAGCTGAATCACCAAAGTAACAGCATTGGAACAGTCGTTGACGGCGGCGATCGATACCTGCTCCATCCGGCCGTTTAAGATTCCAAAAAGCAGGGAAAAAACCAGCATACCTGTAAAAAGCCAAGACATCATACCAATTCCCCCTTTGTCCTATATGTATCGCGGGAAAAAACAAAATATGATTCCTAAAAAGAATTATACAAATTTGTTGATTTTAACAAAAGAAATACAGCAAAATACCTAAAAGTAAAACAACAAATATTAATTTTTTTGCGAAAACCAACAATTTAATTTGACAAATTTTGTGAATTTGTATATGATATTTTATAGAATTGCTGAACAAAAATAAAACGAGGAGAAATCGAAATGAAAGCGACAGGCATTGTGAGAAAAGTGGACGAGCTGGGCCGTGTTGTTCTGCCAATTGAATTGAGAAGAAATTTGGATATCAAGGAAAAAGATGCGCTGGAAATTTATGTGGATGAGGATAAAATTATTTTGAAAAAATATGAACCCGCCTGTATTTTTTGCAATCAATCAGTGGATACGGTGGTATATAAAGGAAAGAATATTTGTGCGAATTGTTTGGCAGAGCTAAAAAAATAGATGGCTTGCTTTCTTAGGAGCGTTGACATATTATGTCAACGCTTTTTGCTATACACAGCGGTTTTGCACCTGGTGTGGATTTGTACAGTTTACTTGTGAAAAAAGAAAAAATATGATAAAATAAAACAGATATACAAAATGATTTGGGAATTTTTGGATTTTCGAAGAGATGATTGGAGATAAACAGAGAGGAGGCGCTTTTATGAAGATACAAGAGTCTGCGGAAGATTATTTGGAAACCATTCTTATTTTAAAGCAGACAAAGGGCGCGGTACGGTCGATTGACATTGTACGGTATATGGAATTTTCCAAGCCAAGTGTCAGCAGGGCGATGGGCCTTCTGCGGGAAAATGGATACATCCACATGGAGAAGGAAGGATGGATCGAACTGACCGATGCAGGCCGTGAGATTGCCGAACGGATTTATGAGCGGCACCGTCTGCTCAGCGAGTGGTTAATGGCGCTGGGGGTTCCGGAGAAAATCGCTACGAAAGACGCCTGCCGGATTGAGCATGATATCAGTAGTGAAACCTTTGAAAAATTAAAGGAGCATATATCCAAACAGAGGAAATAATTCACTTGGTTTTGTGGAATTGACAGATTGTAAGAGTAGAGAAAAGCCTCCTGAACGCAGGAGGCTTTTCTATTGGATGAGACTGAAATGGTATTTTATCAGGAGGGGTCACAAAAATAAAACCGTAGATTTGGTAAAAATTCTGGAAAAAATAGCGATGACTTTGGAGGTAACAGGCCTTCATTGCAAAAAACAAAGGATCAGCGTATAATAAAAAATAACCACAGTGAAACGGCAAATATTTATTGGGAGATCCGGTGCGGTTGCATCTGGAAGGGCGAGAGTAGCAGTGGTATGAGATAAGTTTTTATTCAGGGCAAAAAATGGGTTTTTAAGCTGTTTTTGTTCCAATGGCCCTTTCCCTGCCGCAACAAAAACCAGTCGGTTTTAGAGGTCGTCATGGACAATTTTTTACTTGATGACTCATATTGTAGCGGGATGAAAAGCAAGGAGGTCTAAATGGTGAAAGAAAAATTGCTGATGGGCAATGAAGCTATCGGCTTGGGAGCACTTCACGCTGGGGTGGGGTTTGTTTTCGGATATCCCGGAACGCCGTCTACCGAAATCTTGGAGACAGTGGCGAAAAACAAAGGCGAAGGGGTTTACGTTGAGTGGTCGGTTAATGAAAAGGCGGCAATGGAAGCTGCGGCTGGTGCCGCTTATGCTGGAGCTCGCTCGATGGTCACTATGAAGCAGGTAGGGCTTAATGTGGCATCCGACCCGCTGATGAGCTTGACCTATGTGGGGGTCAAGGGTGGCATGGTAGTGGTAGTGGCAGATGATCCGGGCCCAATCTCTTCCCAAACGGAGCAGGATACCCGGCATTTTGCCGAATTTGCCAAACTGCCGGTATTTGACCCTTCTTCGCCGGAAGAGGCCTATCAGATGATTGGCGATGCTTTTGCATTGTCCGAACAGCTGGGCACGCCGGTTTTATTCCGGCCGACTACTCGGGTTTGCCATGGATGCGTTTCTCTGCAAATGGAAGATTGCTCTAAAAGAATTACACCGGAAGGATTTATAAAGGATGCTTCCCGCTGGGTCATTTTCCCCAGGTTAACCTATCAAAATCATCAGAAAATAGAGGCACGAAACGAAAAACTGCGGGAGACTTTTTCCACATACCGGTTTAACTTCCTGGAAGGGGCGGGAAGAAAAGGGATCGCCACCGGCGGTATCAGCTACGTTTATACGAAGGAAGCGCTGCAATTGTTGGGACAGGAGCCGAAGCTTTTAAAGGTGGGCACGCCGCATCCCTTCCCCGAGGCGCTGGCGCTTTCCTTTTTAGATGGGTTGGAGGAAGTATTGGTTCTGGAAGAACTGGATCCTGTGATAGAACGGGAATTGACCTATCTGTGTGGAAAACATCATTTGAATGTAACCATAAAGGGGAAGTTGACCGGGGATATGCCAAATGCAGGGGAGTTATCGGTAGAAATCGCCAGAGATCGGATAGGCCATTATCTGGATCTGCCAGAATCTTCGGTTCCTTCTTTGAAAGACCTCCCGACCCTTCCGGTTCGGCCGCCGGTGCTTTGTGCCGGTTGTCCGCACCGCGCCTCATTTTATGCGGTCAAGCAGGCTATGAAGGGGAAAAAGGCTGTTTTTTCCGGTGATATCGGCTGCTATACGCTTGGTAACGCCGCCCCGCTGGATATGGTAGATACCTGCTTGTGCATGGGGGCAGGAATCACCGTTGCCCAGGGATTGCATCGAGTGGAACCTGATGCGGTAAATTTTTCCTTTATTGGAGATTCTACCTTTTTTGCTTCCGGGCTGACAGGAGTGGTGAATGCCGTTTATAACGATGCGGATATTGTACTGATTGTTCTGGATAATTCCACTACGGCAATGACCGGTCATCAGCCTCATCCGGGCACGGGGAAGACGGTGATGGGAGAATTTACACAGAAGATCAGTATTTCGAAAATGCTGGAGGCGGCAGGGGTATCTTTTGTCCGCCGTGTGAATCCGCTGGATTTGAGGACGGCAATACAAACAGTGCAGGAGGCCGCGGCATTTCGCGGCGTTTCCGCAGTAATCTTCGAGTCTCCCTGCGTGGCGTTGGGAAAACCGGATGCCGTACATATGGTAGACTCCAAAACCTGCATCGGCTGTGGCAGGTGCGTTCGGGAATTGGGTTGCCCGGCGCTGGTGATGGAAAATAAGAAAGCGAAGATTGAGCCAGACATGTGTTATGGGTGTACACTTTGCGCACAGGTCTGCCCGGTTGGCGCTATCCGGAAGGGAGGAGAAGAGGCTTGATGAACATTTTGCTTGCGGGAGTTGGCGGACAAGGTACGGTACTGGCTTCCAAACTGCTGGCGCAGGCGGCAATGGAGCAGGGGTGGAAGGCCCGCACCGCTGAGACGATCGGCATGGCGCAGCGCGGCGGCTGTGTGGTCAGTCATGTCCGGATTGGCGATAGGGTATATTCTCCGTTGATCCCCTATGGTACAGCAGATGTGATTTTGGGCTTTGAACCGGCAGAAGCAGTACGCTGCCTGCCATATTTAAAATGCACAGGGACTGTTGTTGCGGCGAAAAAGGCGATCAAGCCGGTAACGGCTTCCTTGTCCGGTTTTGACTACGAAAGTGAATCGATGCTGGAATTTTTACATCATCATGCCGGCAGGGTTATTGCTGTGGATACGGATCTGATTTGCGGGCAGTGCGGCTCTCCCAAGGTACTGAATGTGGCGCTGCTTGGGGCCGCCATCGGCAGCGGGGCGCTGCCATTTTCGCTGGAGCAGATGCAGCAAACGATCCGGCGCAGGATTCCGGTTAGGTTTCACGATATGAATCGCAAAGCGCTGCAGCTCGGTGAGCAGGCGGCCCGGGAACAAATGGAAAAAGAGGTCTGACTTTTATAGCCGGGAGCAGAGAATGAGCTGAAAGATCAGAACCTGGTAAATGTAGCACATATTCTCCCTTTTAAAAGAAAGTAGTAATTTTAAGGGATTTTGAAAATTTCCGTCATTTTAACGGAATACCTGCCTGTAGATACGATAAAAGGGCGGCCATTTTTTATTTGAAAACGGCCGCCCTCGGTTTATGGTATGCAATTGTTTCATTTAGTAGTAAACTCCCCGATAAATGGAAAGTTGTTGTTAGCTTATCTTGGTGCTAAAACTTTCGGGATATTGCCTCATTGCTTGCTCAAAAAATTCTATATCCGCATCGGCTATGATATCTATTATCATCTCCGTCCCGTAATGCTCGCTCCAAATATCGCATAAATCATTTTCCACATGAATTGCAAAATATTTTGTCATTTTGTTATAGATGCTTTTATCTGCAGGTTCTTCTATCAGCAATTTTTCAAGTAGTTCTTTTGTTATGGTTCCTTTGATAGACACTTCATATTTATCACCAACGGCAGTACCATATAGAGAAGCTTCCCTAATCTCGGCAACTTCCTCTCTCCAACAGCGAATTTCAAACGCATCTCCAACTCTCACAAAATGTTCCATTATTTTTTTCCACCATTGTGATGAAATAGAATGATCTATCATTTGAACACCAAATTGCTTCATAAAATGATCCTCTCCAATTCTGATGTCGCTTTGTTCATGTAATTTTGAGACGATTATACCATGGAGCTGCCAACAAAGCCATAACATTTCAGCCTGTAGTCAGCTTTTTCTTTGATAGACTGTAATATGTGTTTTGCTGAAATCTGTTCATTTTTATGATACAGTATTCTACACGCTGCCTATAAATCCAGTGCCTTCGTTTGCCGTGTTTCGTGAAACTGACGGAATATAGATCATCACTACTTATTTTGAAAGGGGAATACATATTTGCTTTGCCGGGTTGACAATTTCCTGCAAACGTGCTTTAATGAAAGAAACCGTTGACGGAGAAGTAAAACTGCCGACAGCGCCCACAGAGATTCGGGAAGGCTGAGAACCCGGAGGAAAAGCGCGGCAGATAAATGGACTCCTGAGGGTGCGATGAAAAGCGCTGGATAGCGCTTAGTATCCCGCAACGTCTGCCCGCGTTAAGGGCTGGGGGCGTGATGGCGCATCCTGATGAGCGGGCGCGGATTTTCTGCGCAAACAAGGTGGTACCGCAGGCTTGACACCTGTCCTTGCAAAAGGCAGGTGTTTTTTGTTGCCTGGCAGCTGGTTTGGCTTTGCGGCGGAACAAAAGCGGTACTGCCAAAATCGCCACAGTCTCCTGTTTTGGCTATTTTTGAAAAATGGAGAGTTGCGACATGAGAATGAAAGAAGAGCAGTTTTGCCTGATCAAAGCACAAATAAAAAAGCTGATGGGGCAGGGTGGATTTTACAGTAAAAAGTTTGCGGGAATTGACCCGGATTCCCTGCAAAGCCAGGAGGATTTCGAAAAGCTGCCCTTTACCTGGAAGGGAGATCTGCGGGATGCTTATCCGCTGGGGCTGCAGGCAGTACCGGATGAAGAGGTGGTACGCATCCATTCTTCCTCTGGTACTACCGGTACGCCGGTGATCATCCCATACACGAAAAAGGATGTCGACGACTGGGCTTTGATGTTCAAGCGCTGTTATGAAATGGCGGGCGTTACGGCGCGCGATCGGATCCAGATTACGCCCGGCTATGGCCTGTGGACGGCGGGTATTGGATTTCAAGCCGGTGCAGAGCTGTTGGGAGCAATGGCGGTCCCCATGGGGCCGGGGAATACCGACAAGCAACTGCGGATGATGATGGATTTAAAAACCACCGTCCTGACGGCGACCTCTTCCTATGCGCTGCTTTTAGCGGAAGAAATTGCCCGCCGCGGCATTGGAGAGCAAATCCACTTGAAAAAGGGAATTATTGGTTCTGAGCGGTGGGGGGAAAAAATGCGCCGCCGCATCGCGTCAGAACTTGGAGTGCAGTTGTACGACATTTACGGATTGACCGAGGTATATGGCCCCGGCATCGGCATGAGCTGCGAGCATGAGTGCGGCATGCACTATTGGGATGATTACATTTATTGTGAAATCATCAATCCCAAAACCGGGGAGTTGGTACCGGACGGAGAAATCGGCGAACTGGTTATCACAACCCTGCGGAAAGAAGGCGCGCCCCTGATCCGTTACCGGACGCATGATTTGACGCGCTTTAAGCTGGGAGATTGTCCCTGCGGTTCTCCGTATCCACGGATTGATACGCTGATTGGGCGGACGGATGATATGACCAAAGTCAAAGGGGTTAATATTTTCCCCAGCCAGATTGACGAATTGCTGCGGGATATTCCGGGTGCTTCCAGTGAATACCAGGTGATGATCGACCATCTCAACGGAAAGGATATTATGACCCTGTTTGTGGAGGCAGAGCCGGGCATGGATCGAAAGATACTGGGCGCCAACATTGGGATGACGTTTAAGTCCAAAATTGGAATCTCTATTTCGGTAAAGCCGGTAGCGATCGGTGAGCTGCCCCGCAGTGAGAAAAAGTCTACCCGGATTTTTGACAATCGGTATTAGCTGAAAAGGCATTTCACACAGCGTTTGGAGCAAAAATGCCCGGATGATCATCCGGGCATTTTTGCTTGAAGCCGCTTTTATCTATTTCTCTGACGGCAAAGAAGAAAAGAGGCAGCCCAAAAAACAAAGAAAGCGGCGATATTTACACAGACAATGCTGGCGCCTGTGGGAGTAGACCAGATATAGGAAAAGAAAATGCCGATCAAAAAGCATAAAACGGATAAAACCGCCGAGCAGATGACCACGGAACGGAAGCTTTTCAAAATCCGCATACTGGTCAGCGCAGGGAAAATGACCAGACTGGAAATGAGCAAAGTACCCATCAACCGCATGCCCAGTACAATTGTTATCGCGGTCAGCAGCGCAATTAGCATATTGTACCAGCCGGCCTTGACTCCGGTGGCCCGGGCAAAATTTTCGTCAAAGGTAATAGCGAAAATCTTATGATAAAATATTACATACAAAGTCAAAACCGCTGCCGCCAGCACGACGCTGAGCCGGACATCGCCCCGGCTCATGGCCAGGATGCTGCCGAACATGTAGTTATAAACGTCTATGTTTGTGCCGTTGGAAAGGGATATGGCCATCACGCCGATGGCCAGTGCACCGGTAGAGATCAGGGCGATAGCGGCGTCACCTTTTATTTTGCTGTTTTCCGAAAGCCGCAGCAGCAAAAAGGCTGCCGCTACAACGATCGGAATCGCCACTGCCAGCGGGGCGGCATTCGCTGCGGTGGCGATGGCCAGTGCGCCGAATCCTACGTGGGATAGGCCGTCGCCGATCATGGAGTAACGCTTGAGCACCAGGCTGACCCCCAGCAGGGAAGCACACAGCGATACCAGTGTGCCGACAACAATCGCCCGGTTCAGGAAAGGGTAGGAAAGCATCTGCAGAAACAGATCAATCATGTGCTTCACCCCCTAAAAACTGTTTGGCAACACTGCTCTTCAGATAGTCCGCGGTTTTTCCGAAAAAAAGCGGACGGTTGTGCAGGTGGAGAATATGGCTTGCATATTGTACTGCGCTTTGAATATCGTGCGAGACCATAATAACGGTAATACCCTGCTGATTAAGCTGCTGGATCAGCCGATACATTTCATGGGTGGCTATCGGATCCAGTCCGGCTACCGGTTCGTCCAGCAGAAGCAGTTTACGTGTGGCGCATAGTGCCCGCGCCAGCAAAGCCCTCTGCTGCTGGCCGCCGGAAAGCTCCCGATAAGAGCGGCGGCGCAGATCCCACAGATCCAGCTTTTCCAGACTTTCCCGGGCTAGGCGACGCTGGGCAGCGGAATAAAAAGGGAAGAACCCGCTTTGATTCATGCAGCCGGATTGTACTACCTCCCATACACTGGCGGGAAAATCTTTTTGTGCGCCGGTCTGCTGGGGCAGATATCCGATCTCATTTTGCCTCAGACCGTCTCCAAACCGGATCG
This sequence comes from uncultured Oscillospiraceae bacterium, assembly GCA_904397845.1. GTDB lineage: Bacteria > Bacillota > Clostridia > Oscillospirales > Ruminococcaceae > UBA3818. The sequence goes on along the minus strand of CAJFOX010000006.1, from coordinate 42,348 downwards.
AACCGCACAATGGACGCTTGAAAGAGAGCAGGGCTTTGATTAAAGTGCTTTTGCCAGAGCCGTTTTCCCCTACAATGCACAGATAATCCCCGGTGTGAACGGAAAAGGACAGGTCGGACAGGACAACATTGTTTTCATATGCCAAGCTGATGTTTTCACAGGTGATCAGAGCCATGTCAGTGCAGGGCCTCCTTGAGTGTATTCAAATTTTGCTCCATCAAAGACAGATAGGTGGCGCCATCTCTTTGCTCCTGCTCGGATACGTTATGGCAGGAGTGGAACAGTGCAGTTTTGGCGCCAGCGGCTTCTGCAATACTGTCTGCCACTTGGTGATTAGAAAATTCGATATAAAATACAGTTGTGATGTTTTCCGATTTGACCTTGTCAGTCAAAAAGGCGATGGTTGCGACGCTGGGTTCTGTTTCACTGCTGCATCCGGGAAAGGCGGCAAAGCAGTCCAACCCGTATTCTTCCGCAAAATAGCGGAAAGGAAAACGATCGCCAAAGACCATTGTTTTGTTGGAAACACCGGCGAAGAAATCACGGAAGTTTTGGTCCAGCATCTCCAACTGGGCAATGTATGCGCTGGCATTTTCTTGATAGGACGCGGCGTTCTCCGGGTCGATATCACACAAATTCTTTTCGATTGCCCGGGAAATTAAGACCGCATTTTTGGGGGATGTCCAAACATGCTCGTCATATTCCGTTTCCTGCGTTCCGGTTGACTCTTCCGTCTGCATCCCTTCCAGGAGTTCCTCTTCATAGACCTCGACGCAGTCCATCATTTTCACCGTGTTTACCGGCTCATCAAAGGAGGCGAGAAGATCGTCTACCCATGTATCGGACTCTCCTCCTGTATATAAAAACAGGTCGCAGTTCTGAATCCGTATAATATCCTGGGGCGTTGGCTCATATGAGTGGCTTTCTACCCCTGGGGCAAGCAGGATGGAAACGTCCGCGTTTTCCCCCGCAATGGCACGGGCAAAATCATAGGATGGAAAGATGGTGGAGACAATCTGCAGACGACCATCGCTTTGCGAAGAAGGGGATCTTTCGCTGCATCCGGCGAAAAGAGATGCGGACAAAATTGCGCATAGCAGAATTTTGATTAGATTTTTCATAATATCCTCCCAAATATGATCAATCATTGATGAGGCAAAAGGGTGACTGAAACGCCCGGCCGGTTAACGGCATTTCTGGCAAAAACCGTACAGAACGCTTTTCCCACTGTCGACCAGAAAACCGTGGTTTGTTTTGATATGTTCCTGCATGTCCTTCATAAAGTTGCAGTCCATATGGATTAACCGGCCGCAGCGCAGGCACTTTAAATGAAAATGGTAATGACAGGAATCCGATTCGTTGTACTGGTAAAAAGCGCTGTTGCTGCTGACGTCAGTATACTTTTTCAGCTTTCCTTCCTGGCACAGTAGCGCAAGGGTTCGGTATAAGGTTGCGGATCCAACCGGTATGCTTTTTTGTGCGATCAGTTCTTTGGCACAGAAGCATTTGCCTGGGTGAGCAGAAAAAAATTGCAGAACCATTTCCCTTTGTTTGGTGCGGTAGGAACGTGCTTCTTTCATTTTTATGCCTCCAATTTGATATTCATTATCAAATTATAGTATAACACGCCATTTTCCAAAAACAAGAGACAGCCATGCAAATTTCCCGACTTCCCTTTGAAAAAAGGGAATGATGCCACAGCAAAAGATAAAATAGCGGATCTTCCTGAAGATTTTGGTTTTTTAAGCCGGGAAGAGATGATGAAAGACCCGACGTCCAGTAGCGGGACGGCGGGTCTTTTAGGAGAGGATTCTTCTGAACACAGGGCAAAACAAGAGGAATATCATCTTTTTTCGATATCGCTGCGAATGCTGGCTGCCAGATCCAAAACAGTTTTTTCCCCGTAATGCTCAAATTCGCAGGTATTTATCACCAAAGCACCCATCCGCTCCATGTCAGCCAGATTTGCCTGCTGAATTTCTTCCGTTTGGGAAGAAGTGCAGTCAGATAAAATCACAACGTTGTAATCCAGCGCATTGGCGTCATAACAGGTTGTGCGGATGCAATTTGGAGTAGTCGTACCGGCCAAAATGACAGTCCGAATGCCCAAGCGGCGCAGGATAAGATCCAGTTCGGTTTGGAAAAAGGCGCTCCAACGGGGTTTGATAATTGTATAGTCTCCGGGTTGGGGACGAAGGCTTTCCGGCTCCTGCGCGCCGTAGCTGCCTGGTGCCATGCTGCGTCCTCCGGCAATCCAGCTTTGATAGCGGGTACACTCTACATCGCTGCCGTTTTCCCGGTAAACGCGTTTGACAAAAAAGATGGGAATGCCCTTTTGGCGCGACATTTGAATGGCTTTTTCGCAGGTGGGAACCGTAGCGGCAGCCCCTTTGATGCAGTGGGCAGAAGCAGGATCGATAAAGCCCTGTTCCATATCGATCAGAATAAAAGCGGATTTTGTTGGATTTTTCATTTCGCTTACCTCCATTCCGAAAAATTCAAAAGGAATTTGTATTTTTTCAGGCAAAAAGCCGGTAATCAAGCCCTTCATTACGCAGGAGTAAACGTTCTGGATTTCTCGGGACCGTGAATGCTGCTTTTCTGGAGTAAAAAAGGCCTGAAGCGCAAAACAGCTTCAAGCCTTTGTCTGGTGGTGGAGACGGTGAGATTCGAACTCATGACCTCTCGGATGCGAACCGAACGCTCTACCAACTGAGCTACGCCCCCAAGTATCTTCTTTTTTTAATGACAACGCTTATAAGTATAATTGATTTTTTACAAAAAATCAAGAGGGTTGCAGAAATTTTCTTACCGGAAAATCTACGTCATGGATGGTGAAAGATACGTTTTAGTTTTCAATATCATCAATTTTTAGAGAGAAAATCAAAGTTTTATAAACAAAACACCTATTTTTACAGAAGATAATTGACAAGCGGATGGGTTTCACTATAATAAGACCGTACTTGAAGCAAAAACAAGGGGGGAAATAGGATGAAAGAAACGTCGAAAAATCTTCAGCCTTCTTACCTGTTAAAGCTGACCTGGCCTGTCTTTATAGAGCTGATTCTTCAAATGCTTGTCGGCAATATGGATCAGTTTATGGTAGGAAGGTATTCTCAGCTGTCAGTAGGAGCGATTGGCAATGCGAATCAGATCCTCAATGTGCTGATTATTACGTTCAGTGTCATCAGTACTGCTGCAATGATCCTGATTTCCCAATACCTTGGCGCGAATGAACAGCAGAAGGTCCATCAGCTGTATACCCTGTCTTTTGTAGTCAACACAGCTTTAAGCCTGGTGATCGGTGCGGTTTTGCTGCTGTGCAACCGCCCAATTTTTCAGTTGATGAAGGTGCCAGCCGAACTGATGCAAGAATCCCGGCAATATATCAGCATTATCGGAAGCTGCATGTTTTTACAGGCAATGCAACTGACGCTCTCCGCCTTTTTTCGCAGCCATGCCATGATGAAAGAATCCATGATCGTTTCAGTGGTTATCAATATTGTCAATATCGGCGGTAATATGGTTTTAATCAACGGCATGTTCGGATTTCCGGCCATGGGTGTTGTCGGTGCGGCGATTTCCAGCAACCTCAGCCGTGTGGTGGGCCTGGCAATTATGTTTTGGCTGTTCTACAAAAAGCTGGGAGCCCGCTTTTCTTTGCAGCATCTGCGCCCGTTCCCCAAAAACATGTTGCGGCAGCTGCTGCATATTGGTCTGCCCTCAGGGGGAGAGTCGCTGTCTTACAATATGACGCAGGTGTTCATTATGACCTTTGTGAATCTGTTCGGCGCCGTATCCATCAATACAAAAGTATATGCCAGCATGTTTGCCATGTGTTCTTATCTTTTTTCGTCCGCCATTGGACAGGCCAGTCAGGTGATTGTTGGTTACCTGGTGGGGGCGGGCGACTTGAAAAACACTGATCGGCAGGTTTGGTATACCTGTAAGCTGTCCATGCTGGTATCGCTGGCAGTGGCCACGGTTTTGTGCGTACTGAGTAGACCAATTTTTGGGATTTTTACCTCTGATCCGGAGGTAATCCAACTGGGCGCGACGATTATGTTGATTGAAATTTTCCTGGAATGGGGCAGAAGCGTCAATATTGTCATGGTACGCTGCCTTCAGGCAGCGGGTGACATCCGTTTCCCCGTGACATTGGGCATTCTGTCAGCTTGGATAGTAGCAGTGCTGGGAGGTTACCTGACAGGCGTAGTAGCCGGTCTGGGTTTGGTGGGAATCTGGGCTGCTATGGCCTGCGACGAATGTATCCGTGCAGTAGTTTTTCTGCTACGGTGGAAAAGTGGAGCGTGGAAAAATAAGAGCTTTGTGGAACCCAAAGAAAAAATCCTTGCACGGCAGGCATAAAAAAGATAGGCGCGGCCATATCGGGCCGCGCTTTTTAGGATCGATTGACATTCTTTTTTTCGGAAATTATAATGAAGGTATTGTAGTGTTTGTTTCAGCTTGCCAGAAAGGAAGTTTTCCCATGTACCAAAAGCAATTAGAAGAGTATTTTGAAGCTCATCGAGACGAAATGGTAGAAGATATCTGTACGCTGATCCGAATTCCCAGTACCAGGCAAGAGCCCAGAGACGGAATGCCTTTTGGCGAAGGCCCGGCCAAAGTGCTGGAAGCGGCCATGAAAATCGGCTGTCGGATGGGGATGAATGTAACAGATTACGACCATTATGTGGCAACCTTTGACCTGAATGAAAAAGAACGCGGGTTGGATATCCTGGCTCATTTGGACGTAGTGCCTGCGGGAGACGATTGGACAGTAACCAAGCCGTTTGAACCGAAAATGGTAGATGGAAGATTATACGGCCGGGGCTCTGCCGACGATAAAGGGCCTGCGATGGCGGGCCTTTGGGCTGCTAAAGCGGTCAAAGATTTGAAGATTCCGCTGTCTAAAAACTGCCGGGTGATTCTGGGTACCGATGAGGAGAGCGGCAGCAGCGACATCGCTTACTATTACCAAAAGGAGGAGGAAGCCCCCGCTACCTTTTCTCCGGATGCATCTTTTCCAGTTATCAATGTGGAAAAGGGAAGTTACAGTAGTGATTTTACCGCTCGGTGGGCAGAAGAGGAAAAATTACCTCGGATTTTGTCTGTCAAAGGCGGTTTTCGCCGGAATGTCATTCCGGATAAGGCCGAGGCGGTGCTGGAGGGCATTCGGTTAGAAGAAGTTTGCGCCGCCTGCAGAAGTTATGGCTCCAAAAGCGGCGTTAGCTTTGAGGCAACAGAAGAATCCGGCAGGGTTTTTGTAAAGGCTACGGGCCGGGCCGCCCACGCCTCTACGCCGGAGGTTGGAGCAAATGCGGTGACAGCGATGGTGGAATTTCTGTCCCAGCTTCCAATGGCGGCTTCGGAAGGGTTTTCCAAATTATGCGCTGTCAGCCGGATTTTCCCCCACGGAGACTGGGCGGGTGAAGCGGCAGGCGTTAAAATGTCTGATGAGGTATCCGGTCCGCTGACGATTGCTTTTTCCGTGTTTGAGTATCATTTGACTGGCCTGACTGGTATATTCGACAGCCGGGTGCCTTTATGCGCAAATGAACAGAATATGCGCGATGTGCTGGCGGCGGCATTTGATAAAGAGGGGATTCGCCTGGGAAATCTCAATATGCGCCCGGGACACTATGTACCGGCCGAAAGCCCGTTTATTCAGACATTGCTGCGCTGTTATGAACGATACACCGGTAAAAAAGGCGAATGTGTTGCCATTGGCGGCGGAACTTATACTCATAATTTGAAAAATGGCGTTGCATTTGGCTGTGCCGACCCCGACCCGCTGGTGGACAATCATATGCACGGCGCCGACGAATTTGCGGTAATGGATCAGTTGATTTTAAGCGCGAAAATTTTCGCACAGGCCATCATCGAGATCTGCCAATAAGAAAAAGCCATCCATTTGGATGGCTTTTTCGCTTGCAACCCGCTAGCAGCAGGAGCTTTTAACGCGGAAAGACTCGCAGTCTGTGCACTCGACCATAGTCGGATGTGTCTCATGGGTGCCGACTTTGATGCTGTCGAGCGAACAGTAGTTTTCATTCCCGCAGTGATGCACGCACTGCTGCACAGTGCAACCGATGGATTTGTTTGCTTTGTACTCAGACATAATCAAAAACCTCCTTTGCAGATTGCAATAGTAGTATGAGCGGGAAAACCGTTTTTATCACAGCAAAATTTTTGAAAATTTTTGATTTGCCTTTGAGTGTCTTAAGAATGGATCATCCATTTATCCGATGTGGGGTGGAGAGATATGAGGCTGCGGCTCTGTTCCTGAAGAGGTTTGCAGAAGCGATGCTTTGGAAGGTATGGCGGACGTCCTGAAAAGGGAAATGATTGAAAAAAAGCGATGGATATAGTACAATCATTTCAGAAAATTTTGTTTCCGTTTGGAAAAAACATACTGTTTTTTCCAAACGCCCGGACTTTGACGGCAAAAAGGAGTGTGTTTTCCGATGACAAAAAAAGAACGCGCAATTGCGGCAATCGAAGGTCGGCCGGTCGATCACATCCCTTCCGGCTTTTGGCTGCATTTTCCTGAATCCTGCTTTTATGGCGATGCGGCAGTACAGGCGCATCTGGACTTTTTTCGCGAAACCGGAACGGACATTCAAAAGATCATGAACGAAAATCTGGTTCCCTGTGATATTCCGATTCGAAAGGCTGGGGACTGGAAAAACCTGAGGCCTTTTAACCGCCAGTCGCCTTTCATTGTGAACCAGGTGGATATGATCAAACGAATTCTGGATCGCACTGGCGGCGAAGGGCTGACGCTGGCGACTATCCACGGTATCGTTGCTTCCGCATGGCATGCCAGAGGAGGATCTGCCGGATATGAGACTGGCAGCGGCCTATTAGCCGAGCACCTGCGGGAAAATCCGTCAGCTGTATCCTATGGTTGGGAGATTATCTCCGACGGGTTGGAGATCCTGACGCAGGCTTGCCTGGAAGCGGGAGCGGACGGCATTTATTATGCGGCTTTGGGCGGTGAAAGCTATCTTTTCACCGACGAAGAATTTGAAACCTATATTAAGCCTCATGACCTGAAAATTTTAAAGGCGGCGGAAAAATCCTGTTATAATGTGCTTCATATCTGTAAAGATCGGTTGAATTTGAAGCGGTACCAAGGGTATCCCTGTGCGGTGGTCAATTGGGGCGTTTACGAACGAAACCCATCTTTGCTGGAGGGAGTGGCAATGTTTCCAGATAAAGCGATTCTGGGAGGGCTGGACGACCGTGCCGGCGTGCTGGTAGATGGAACAAAAGAGCAGATTCAAAAGGAGGTGCGCCAGGTGCTGCATATAATGGAAGGCCACCGATTCCTTTTGGGCGCGGACTGTACGCTTCCCACCGAAATTGCGTATGATCGCATCCGAACCGCTGTTGAAGCGGTAAAATAGGGGAGGATTTATATGGAAAAAACAGCTCGCTGCAAGACTTCTGCAACTATTTTGGGAATTTCGCTTTTGCTGCAGGTTTTGTATGTAGTAGTGGAAGCGATCATTCTGGTTCTGCAGCGTCCACTGAAAAGCCTGTTGAGCACTGGAGCATGGGAAGTATTTGAACAGAACTTATTTCCCATCATGGATATTGCGTGGATAATTTTCATGCTGGCATTGCATACCGGCCTGTTTATTTTGCTTTGGAGCCAGGCGGAAAATCGATCCTTCAAATTGGGAGAAATTCTTTCTATTATCATTGGAGGCCTGATTTTGGCGGGAAGTCCAATCTCCCTGTCCGTATTGACGAATATGGGATATGCGGCACAGGGCGCACAGATGCTGGCCAGTTATTCGTTGTTGTCCAATTTGATGGGTATGGCACAGCCTTTGTCCCGTTTGGGATGGGTGCTGCTGGTGATAGGCGCGACAGCCTCTTTAGGCAATAAACGTTCTTGCCGGCCGGCCTAATGGAAGTACTGCTTTTGCAAAAAAGTCTCTCCCGAAATGGGGCGGCGAGGTAAGAAACTTTTTATGGGGGATGGCGTACAGCCGTCCCCCTGTTTGTTTTCTTAAAGCTACGCTTTTAATGGGAGAGACTTTTTTATTGACCCTGACCAGACGGCATTAAAACCGCAGAGAGAGACAACTCAGCCCGCCGTCGATTTTTCGATATTCGGAGGTATCTACCGTTAATACTTCATACCCCAGGCTTTCAATGGCTTTCTGCGTTTGCAAAAATCCGGCAGGTACCAGCACTTTCCCGTTCACCCAGATGCAGTTGGCGCTGTATTCCTCTTCGGCGGCTACCTCAATGTGATGAAAATGGGAAAAAGCGGGATTTTCCAAAAATTCTCCGCCGATTAGCAGGTTATTGTTTTCGATATAGGAAAGGCCGGTTTTGAGATGCAGAACAGTGGATAATGGAACCATTTCACCGCTCATGCCATATTTTTTCAGCGCGTTGATAAACTGTTGGGCGCCTTCCCGATTGGTACGGGCGGAAATACCGATATAAAAATGGTCTCCTACCATCATGACATCTCCGCCTTCCAAAGTGCCTGGTGTTTTGATATATTCGATGTTATTTTCTGGATAGAACTGCTTGATGACGGGAATCATTGACGCGATTTCCCCTTTGCGGGAAGGTGCGCCGGGATTTGTGATAAGCGCGAATTTTCGTGTCAAAACAGCGGTGTCTTCGACGAAGCAGGAATCGGGAAACGCCTCTTCCGCTTCTAGTATGGTGACTTGAACACCACATTGCTGCAGGGCATCGATGTAGGCGGCATGCTGTTTCATCGCCAAATCATAATCTGGTTGTCCCAGATTTGCAGTGGTGATCCCATAGATCATGGTATGGCAGGGCTTTTTTACGATGGCGTGGGTAAACATGAAAATTCCTCCAGTTGCATTTTGAATAATTATACAATATATATTATAAAAATTCAATATATTCGAGAAAAATCAGGATATTTTTAAAATTTATTCATAAGTTGGCGTTTTTTTCTGAAACGGGGAGGCAATTTGAAAAACTTTTTTACATTTTTGTGTATTGCAATTCCTTTCGGAAAAGAATATTATTATTCAATAACATGTATGTTTGTATACATACATACGTCTTAACAAAAGTTTTCTGAAAAACCGGCTTTCCTTTTGAATAAGGACCGTGGCCGGTGAAATCAATCCAAAAATGAGAAAGGGTGTTACGATGTTATTTGAAAACCAATACCGGACCAATACATGCGGGGAGCTGAGACAGAATAACATCGGATCGTCCGTTCGAGTATGTGGTTGGGTTCAGACAATCCGGGATCATGGCGGCGTTTTATTTGTGGATATCCGGGATCAGTACGGCGTTGTTCAGACGGTTTTCCATGATGAAACCCTTTTAAAAGGTGTAACAAAAGAGTCGGTCGTGTCGATCGGCGGCACGGTAGTTCTGCGGGCTCCTGAGACGGTGAATCCCAAGATCCCGACCGGTTATGTGGAGGTGGCAGCCGAGTCGTTAACAGTATTAAGCCGTGCGATCGCAGGGCTTCCGTTTGAAATCGACCAGTCAAAGGAAACAAAGGAAGAGTTGCGCCTGTCCTATCGTTTTTTGGATCTGCGTAACCCCAAAGTGCATCAAAATATCGTCCTGCGCTCCCAGATTATTGCTTATCTGCGCCAGAAGATGACCAATTTGGGCTTTTTGGAGATTCAAACGCCGATCCTGTCCGCGTCCTCACCGGAAGGCGCACGGGATTATCTGGTGCCAAGCCGGAAGCATCCCGGCCAGTTTTATGCACTGCCGCAGGCTCCTCAGATTTTTAAACAGCTTTTAATGGTATCCGGCTTTGACCGGTATTTTCAGATTGCACCATGCTTTCGGGATGAGGATGCCCGGGCGGATCGTTCTCCCGGTGAGTTTTATCAATTGGATTTTGAAATGGCGTTTTCCACGCAGGAAGAAGTACTGAAAGTAGCGGAAAAGGTGATTGGAGATACCTTTCGCGCCTTTTCAGATTGGAAGGTGACAGAAGGGCCTTTTCCTCGGATCCGTTATGAAGATGCCATGCTGAAATACGGCACCGACAAGCCGGATCTTCGCAACCCGCTGGAAATTGTAGAGTTGAGTGATCTGTTTGTAGAAAGTGAATTTAAGCCTTTCCGCGGGCAGACGGTACGGGGTATTTGCGTCAAAAGCGCAGCAAGCCAGTCTAAAAAGTTTTTTGAATCCATGCTGGAATATGCTTTGGGGATCGGTATGAAGGGGCTGGGCTATCTCAAAGGGGAAGGTGGGCTTTCCTTTTCCGGGCCGATTGATAAGTTCTTAAATGATGGACAGCGTAGGCAGCTGGTAGAACGCACCGCTGTCGGAGAAGGGGATATCCTTTATTTTATTGCCGACAGCCGCGGCACTGCGCCTAAATTGGCAGGGCAGATCCGCTCTGAGCTGGGGCGACGGCTGGATTTGCTGGAAAAAGACGCATTCCGCTTTTGTTTTATCGTAGATTTCCCTATGTACGAAATAGAGGATGAAACCGGCGCGGTAAGCTTTACTCACAATCCCTTTTCCATGCCCCAGGGCGGATTGAAAGCGCTGGAAGAAAAAAATCCATTGGAAATACTGGCTTATCAGTACGATATCGTCTGTAACGGAGTGGAGCTGTCCTCCGGTGCCGTGCGCAACCATGATCTGGATATCATGCGAAAAGCATTTTTGATCGCCGGATATGACGAAGCCGTTCTGAAAGAGAAGTTTGGCGCTTTGTACCGTGCGTTCCAATACGGTGCCCCGCCCCATGCGGGCATGGCGCCTGGCATTGACCGGATGGTGATGCTTTTGACCGGCGAAGAGAATATCCGGGAGGTCATTGCTTTCCCGATGAACAGCAGCGGGCAGGATCTTTTAATGGGCGCGCCCGCTCCGGTAACATTGCAGCAGTTGCGGGAAGCGCATATCAAACTGCGCTAGGAGGAAAAGAACATGATAACAAAAGAAGAGGTTTTGGATATTGCCCTTTTGAGCAAGCTGTATGTCCCTGAAGAGCAGTTGGATGCGCTGACAAAAGATATGGACAGCATCCTGGCTTTCGCGGATTCCATCAATGCCGCCGGCGCCCAGGCAGAAGAATATGAGAATGCGGAGGGATTGTCCAACGTATTTCGGGAGGATGAAGTGGTACCGTCCTATCCAGTACAGGAAATCCTTCAGAATGTCGGCGGAGGAGAGAACGGATATTTTCCAGTCCGAAAGCGCAAATAGGAGAGAAGATCATGACAGGTACGATTGAAAGATTAAGCGGCCTTTTGCGAGAGAAAAAGGTCAGCTGCAGGGAGCTGACACAGGCGTATCTGGACGGAATCGCCCGAGATAACAGTGTTCTCAACGCCTATGTTCGAACCACCAAAGAGCAGGCGCTGGAAACGGCGGAAACGGTAGACCGCAAAATTGCGGCAGGGGAACTTCTCTCCCCGCTGGAAGGGATTCCCATGACCATCAAGGATAATATATCTACCCGCGGTATCGAAACCACCTGCTGCTCCAAAATTTTGCAGGGGTATACGCCTATCTACGATGCGACCGTTTGGCAAACGCTGAAACAGCAAAATGCAGTGCTGCTGGGAAAAACCAATATGGATGAGTTTGCTATGGGATCTTCTTGTGAAACCTCCTGTCATGGCGGCGCGGTAAATCCTTTTGGCACAGGGTATGTGGCGGGAGGAAGCTCCGGTGGCGGCGCTTCGGCAGTTGCGGGTAATTTGGCGGTATACGCCTTGGGTTCTGATACCGGCGGCTCTATCCGCCAGCCGGCGGGCTTTTGCGGATTGGTGGGACTGAAGCCCACCTATGGCACAGTCTCCCGGTTCGGCCTGATTGCCTATGCTTCCAGCTTGGATCAGATCGGACCAATTTGCAAAAGCGTGTCCGATGCCGCGCTGGTCTATGACGCTATCAGCGGGCGGGATCCAATGGATTCTACCAGTGTCGGACAAAAAGAACCGGTGGCGCCGCAATTGGCCAAAAGGCCGGAAAATCTTACCATTGGTGTGGTGAAGGAATATTTCCAAGGGGTAGATGCACAGGTAGAGGAGGCATTGCAAAGCGCCATACGCACCTATGAAAAGATGGGTGCCAGGATTGTGGATCTGTCTGTACCATCAGTCTCTTACGCATTACCGGTATATTATATCCTGGCCTGTGCGGAGGCATCCTCCAACCTGGGCCGGTACGACGGCATCCGATATGGGTATCGGGCTGCGCATTATGGCAGCGTCCATGAGATGATCTGCAAAACCCGCAGCGAAGGCTTTGGCCCGGAAGTTCAAAGACGAATCCTGCTGGGTTCTTATGTGTTGAGCGCCGGGTATTACGACGCTTATTATAAAAAGGCGCAGAATCTGCGGGGTGCGGTTATCAAAGGCTTTAATGAAGCGTTTGCGCGATGTGATGTTATTTTGGCTCCTACCGTTCCCATGACGGCTTTTCCAAAAGGGTTTGCCGTCCAGGATCAGGTGCAGACCTACCAGACGGACGTTTGCACGGTGCCGGTGAATATTGCAGGCATTCCTGCCTTGAGCATGCCTTGCGGCTATGATCAAAAAAGTCTGCCGATTGGAATGCAGCTGATTGCAAACCGATTTGAGGAAACGAAACTGCTTCAGACAGCATATTGGTTTGAACAGGAAATGGCCGGGGAAATTTACCGGAAGACCGAATGGGGGTGCCGTCAGTATGCGTGAATATGAACTGGTTGCCGGGCTGGAGACCCATGTGGAGCTTTCCACCAAAACAAAGATTTTTTGCGGCTGTACTACTGCATTCGGCGGCGAGCCAAACACCCATTGCTGTCCGATTTGTATTGGGCTGCCCGGCGTTTTGCCGAAGCTCAACCGTCAGGTGGTGCGTTACGGGATTTTAGCCGGACTTGCGACGAACTGCCGGATTAACCCGGTGTCTAAAATGGATCGAAAAAACTATGTTTACCCGGATCTGCCGAAGGCATACCAGGTTTCCCAGTACGATAAGCCATTGTGCCTGGACGGTTATATTACGTTAGACAGCGGGAAAAAAATCCGTCTGACCCGAATTCACATTGAAGAAGATGCGGGAAAGCTCGTTCACGAGCGGGGAGATACCTTTGTGGACTACAATCGTGGTGGAGTTCCTCTGATCGAGGTTGTCACAGAACCGGATTTCCGTTCAGTGGATGAAGTACGTGAGTATGTGGAAAAACTACAGCTTTTAATGAAGTACATCGGCGTTTCCGACTGCAAAATGCAGGAAGGCTCTTTGCGCTGCGACGTGAATATTTCGGTGCGCCCCAAAGGCAGCCAAGCGCTTGGCACCCGCACGGAAATTAAAAACATGAACTCCTTTGCTTTTATGGCCAAGGCGTTGGAATATGAGTTTGAGCGCCAGGTGGACCTGCTGGAAAGCGGTGAGCCGGTAGTGCAGGAAACCTTGCGGTATAACGACGTTACTGGAGAGACCGAGAGTATGCGCTCCAAAGAGGATGCTCACGATTACCGTTATTTCAAAGAACCGGATCTGGTCACTATCCGTACCAGCCAGGAGGAAATCGAGGCGTTGCGCGCGCTTTTACCGGAGTTGCCAGATCGCAAAAAGGCCCGCTATCTGGCCATGGGAATCAACGAAGGAGACGCAGCGGCGCTGATCCGGTCACGCAAAGTGGCGGAATTCTTTGATGAAGCGGCCGAAGGGCTCAAAATGCCAAAAACGGCCGCAGCGTTTATCGTAGGGCAGATGTTTAACCGCTATTCTACCGAGGCCCAGCGGGATGCGTGGGAGACGCCAGTCACCCCGGCGCAGCTGCATGAGCTATGCTTGCTGGTGGAATCCGGAAAATGTAACCGCAATCTGGCGAAAACCACCTTTGAGAAGATGATGGATACCGGAAAGAGTGCTCACGAATTTCTTTCTGCAGACGATCTTGCCGGGATTGACGAAGGTAGACTACGCGAGATTTGCCAAAAGGTCATTGCGGAAAACGCCAGCGTGGTGCACAGTTATCTGGGCGGTAAGGAGACGGCGCTTAAAGCGCTGGTGGGCGCGGTGATGCGGGAGACGCGGGGCCGTGCAGATGCAGCGAAAGCAACCCAGCTTCTTATTGACAGCCTGAAAAAGGAATGATAGGCTAGGGATGGAACAATCTCTGTCTCATTTTTGCGGGCCGGAGCAGAACGCTCCGGCCCTTTTTATCATACGGCCAAACGGCTGGCCGGAAAAAAGGAGTGGAAAGATGAAGCTGATTTCATGGAATGTCAACGGCCTGCGTGCCTGTATGGGAAAAGGTTTTTTGGATTTTTTCAATAAAGCCGATGCGGACATGTTCTGCATTCAGGAGACAAAAATGCAGCCCGGCCAGCTGGAACTGGAGCTGGAAGGTTATCATCAATACTGGTGCAGCGCGCAAAAGAAAGGATATTCCGGTACGGCGCTGTTTTGTAAAGAAGAGCCGCTGTCTGTGGCATATGAACTGCCGCAGCCGGTTCACGCTGGAGAGGGAAGAGTCATCACGGCGGAGTTTAAGCGCTTTTATTTGGTAAACGTCTATACGCCCAATTCCCAGCGGGGCCTGACCCGCCTGGATTACCGTATGGAGTGGGAGGATGCGTTTTTGTCATATGTCCGACAGCTGGAGGAAAAAAAGCCGGTAATCATCTGCGGCGATATGAATGTGGCCCATCGGGAAATTGATTTGAAAAATCCAAAAACAAACGTGGCCAATGCGGGATTCACTCCTCAGGAGCGGGAAAAAATGACGGCGCTGCAGCAGGCAGGCTATTTGGACAGCTTCCGCTACTTTTATCCGGATGCGACCGGTGCTTATTCTTGGTGGAGCTATATGTTTCATGCGCGGGAAAACAATGCTGGATGGCGGATCGATTATTTTCTCGTGTCCCAAAAACTGGAGCCGTTTATGAAAGATGCCAAAATCCATAACGAGGTGATGGGGAGCGATCATTGCCCAGTGGAATTGACGCTGGAATTTTAAGGAGAATGAAATGAAGAAAAAATTTGGACGGGCCAGTTCTGTTGGAGTGATTGGCGGCGCAACGGCGGTTTTTGTTGTTTCGAAAAAGAAAATAGAAAAACGGCGGATTGAGCAGGAAGCTTTTTTGGATCGGGCTCAGAAACTGGCCCGGCCCTGTGCGAAAAGCTTTTCCGAAACCGTCACGTATCTGCGTGAAGTTTATGGCGCGCAGCCTTGCGAGCTTTCGAAAGGGCAGTGGCAGAGCGCGAAAGTCAATATCATTTTAAACCTGCACCCGGAACTGGTGGACAGGCAGCCGTTTCCTAAGAATCCTACCAAGGCACAGTTACAGGAATGGAGCCGGCAGGATACTTCTTTTGAGCAGGCGTTGGCCTATCCGGAAGACGCGCTGGGCCTTCTGATTGAGGGGTACCGGATCCCGGTGGAAAACGCTCGGATCCTGCGGGAACGGGAGCGGCAAAGCAGGCCGCCGGTCCGTAAAAAGCGGTTGGCCCGCTTGGTTGAGAGCTGGGCTGGCTGGTGGCGCGGCGGGCAGCCGGAACCGGTAGAAGAGATTGATCCGCTGACCGTCGTGCTGGAAAGAACTCATGAGTATATGGCAATCGACGGAAAGGGCGGCGGTGCGCTGTCCGATGATCTGACACGATACCGCGGGATCAGCGAGAAAGATATCCGCGAAAAGTCTCCCCGATTTTTGGGCTACGCTTATTTGATGAAACAAGATGGCATATGGAAGTAGTCTTGCCAACCCGACGCAGGATTTGGTATACTGTTTCCAAAGTTTTTCGGATACGCGAACAAGTCAGAAAGGGGAAACATATGGGAAAGAATGCAGAATATATCCAGCGGGTTATGGGCTATGTGGAAGAAAATGTACCGGTCACCCAATCCATTTTGGCTGACCGCAAAGTAGTTTGCGCTGAATTTTTAAAGAATGTGCAGGGAAAAGAGTTTAACAAGATCTTGCTGTTTGGCATTGGCAGTTCCTATAATGCGGGGCTGATGGTCAAACCGCTTCTGGAGTCGGCCCTGCAGCTGGATGTGCTGGTGGCATCTCCCGCCATGTACGAGCAAATGTGCCGTAATGGCCAAAGTTTTGGCAATGCGCTGTTGATTGCGGCCAGCCAGTCGGGTAAAAGCGCTGCGACTATCGACGTGGTCAAGGAACTGAAGGAAAAAGGCGCATTTGTGGTAGGACTGACTGGGAATCTGGCATCTCCGTTGGCAATGGAATCGTCTGCGGCGGTGGATATCCATTGCGGCGAGGAAAAATCCAGTGTGATGACCAAAGGAGTGCTGGCTACTGCTATGATGATGGCGGTGATCGGCTTGGAATACGGTTTGGCCAGCGGACGCCTGTCACCGAAGGGTTATGATAAAATCATGGCGGATTTTGATTTTATCGCCACCCATATGCAGCAGAATCTGGATCTGGCTAAGGATTGGTGCGCCTCCAATGTAGAAGAGTGGAGCCATTTCCGCTCTTTTTCGCTGATCAGCAACATTGATTCTACCGGTACGACACTGGAAATTGCCCTTAAGGTGATGGAGAGCGTCTTCCTTCCTTCTGATTCCTTTGAAGTAGAAGAATACCTGCATGGGCCGCACCTGCTTCTTTCACGGAAAGAAGCAGCAGTGCTCCAGCTGGATTCGGTGAGCATGGATCATGAGAAGCTTTCCCGTATTCATAGCTTCCTGCAGGAAAAGAATGCACCCTCTTATCAGATCACTCAGGCGGGAATGCCCGGTTTTACTAGGGATAGCCTGACGATTTACAGCGCGCAAAACGGACTTTTGGATTTTGCAGAATTTCTTCCGGTTTTGCAGGTGTGGAGCATTCGCCTATGGGAATACTTCGACCGGCACGGATTGGATGCATTTGAGATGCCGGGTGATCTTTCCGGGGCTTTATCGACAAAAGTGAAATAAACCTGTTTACAAGTGGCTAAAAATATGCTATGATGTGATATAACATCATAGCATATTTTGTGTTTTGAATCGCTTAGACTGGCAAAGAAAGATGGTGAAGAATCGTGGAGCTGTTGCAGGATCACAATGAACCCCTATACCTCCAGCTGAAGAAAATCCTTCGGACTGCAGTGGTGAATGGGGAATATGCGCCGGGACAGCAGATTCCCACCGAACAGGAGCTGATGAAGCAGTATAATGTCAGCCGTATTACCGTCCGCCGTGCCATCCAGGAATTAATCAATGAAAAGTACCTGATTAAAAGCCAGGGAAAAGGGACTTTTGTCAGCCAGACGCGTCCCAGTAGAGAGTTGGTAAAGCTAAAAAGCTTTACAGAAGATTGCGAAGACAATCATCAGGTGGCCAAATCCCAAGTCTTGTCTGTAACGGTGGATAAGGCAAACAAACATGATATCAGCCGCTTGGGCGTTTCGGCGGAGGATAAGGTGATTCACATCACGCGCCTGCGTTTTCGGGACGATGTGCCGCTTTTGATTGAGCATTCCTATTATCCCTATCCAAAGTATGAATTTTTGTTGCATCATAATCTCAGCGGATCGATCTACGCCATTTTGAAAGAAGAATTGGGGCTGGTTCCGGTTCGCTCGGAAAAAAGCGTGGAGATTGCCTACGCAACGGCAGAGCAGGCTCAGTTGCTTGGAATCAACAAAGGGGCGGCGCTTTTTTTGATGCGAACGGTTGTATATGACGAAGAAGATCACCCCGTTCATCATAATATTGTTTATATGGATGGTGTGACTTATCGATTCAGCTTTTAGAATGGTGCAAAGAAGTTTTTCCGGTCTCCGTGGACAATCGAAAAAATATACACATATCTCTATGAAATTTTGACCAAATTCACGATTTTTGTTTTTTGTGTTTACAAATGCGGATGGTTATGATAATATGACGTTATAGGATAACCATGGGATTTTTCTGTGTTTTTCCGTGGCTCCTATGAATATGGCGCGGCTTTCGCTGTGCCGGAAAATTGCCTATTATTTATAAGGAGGAATTTCCAATGGCTTGTTGTCCGAAATCCGTTATTGCTGAAATCCTGAAAGCCAAAGGCACGATCAAGAGCGTGTACTTTGTTGCTTGCGGCGGTTCTTATGCCGGTCTGCATCCGGGTAAATATTTCCTGGAGAGCGAGAGCAAAGAGCTGAAAGTAGATCATTACAGCTCCAACGAGTTCTGCCATGCCACCCCGAAATCTCTGGGCGAACATTCTATCGTTATCACACAGTCTTCTTCCGGTAATACTCCTGAGACCGTAAAAGCTGCTGAGATCGCTCAAAAAGCCGGTGCAGCTTCCATTGTTATTACCAATAAACCCGAGTCCCCTCTGGCTCAGAATGGCGATTATGTCCTGGTTCCTGAGAAGGGTTCTACTGCTAACAGCGGACAGGGCTATTCTTTGCAGCTGGCTGTCGAGATCCTGAATCAGACCGAGGGCTACGAGAACTACGATGAGATGTACAACGGCTTTGATAGAATTGACAAAATCGTTGGCAATGCTACTAAGTTCATTGCTCCCAGAGCTGAGAAATGGGCGAAGATGTACAAAGACGAGAAACTCATTTACACCATGGGTTCCGGTTCTGCACACAGCGTTGCTTATTCCTTCGCGATCTGCCTGCTGATGGAGATGCAGTGGATCAACTCTTCTGCGATCCACTCCGGCGAGTATTTCCATGGCCCGTTTGAGATTACTGACCGTGAGACTCCCTTTATCGTATTCATGAGCGAGGGCCGTACCCGTCCGCTGGATCAGAGAGCTCTGGACTTCCTGAAACAGTATGCTGAGAAACTGATGATTGTAGACGTAAAAGAGCTGGGCATCAACACCATTGACGATAAAGTTGTTGAGTTCTTTAACCCGTTGCTGCTCGTTCATGCGATCCGCGTTTTTGCTCAGAAGCTGTCTGAGGAGAGAAAGCATCCGTTAACCGTCAGAAGATATATGTGGAAACTGGAATACTAATTGAAAATTAGTATATAAGGGCTTTTACATAGCTTCTAAAAGGAGGGGGAAATACACCCCTCCTTTTTTCTTTATCCTGTGCTACAAGAAGAAAGGGAGGAATTTGTGTGGAAAAAAGCATTGGATTTATCGGTGCAGGAAATATGGCAGGCGCTATTATCGGCGGGATTCTGCGGGCTGGGGTTTTTTCGCCGCAGCAGGTTTGGGCTTCTGCACCCAGCATGACGCACCTGTCTTTACTACAACGGGATTACCAAATCCATATAACGGAGGATAACCAGGAGGTTGCCGCCCAATCGGATATATTAGTTTTGGCGGTCAAGCCCTATTTGATCACGGCCATTATAGAGCAGATCAAGAATCAGATTAAGCCGGGAGTGATCGTTGTGTCCATCGCGGCAGGAGTGACGCTGTCGATGATGGATGAAAGCTTTGACGGTCCTGTCCATTTGGTTCGGGTAATGCCCAATACCCCTTGCTTAGTGGGAGAAGGGATGTCCGCAGTGCTTCCTGGAAGATGGGTCACGCCGGAAGAGACAGAAGAAATCCGGGCAATATTTGCCGCTCTGGGCCGGGCAGAAGTGATGGAAGAGCGGCTGATCGACGTAGTTGGTGCGGTCAGCGGGTCGTCTCCAGCTTATGTGTATTTGTTTATTGAAGCAATGGCGGATGCAGCTGTAAAAGGGGGAATGCCCCGGGAACAAGCGTATCGATTTGCCGCCCAGGCTGTGCTAGGAGCCGCCAAGATGGTGTTAGAAACCGGAATGCACCCTGGGGCTCTCAAGGATATGGTTTGTTCTCCCGGTGGCACTACGATAGAGGCAGTGGAAGCGTTAGAGCAAAACGGGTTGCGCGGCGCAGTATTTGCCGCAATGGATGCCTGTATGGAAAAGTCTCGGAAAATGAGCAAATAGGCTGAAAATAGGGTTAGTAAAGACGGTACAGGCCCTCCTTTTCTGTGGATATGCTGCTTGACAATTTATTGAAAATCTATTATAATATATTTGTATTCTAAAGCACGATTGAACTCACATGTTTGTGTAAGTCATTGTTCGTCGAATGGTTTACACAAGCATGTGAGTTTTTCTTTTGCCCGGAATATAATAAATATTTTTGGAGGTACCAATATGAATCACGGTACAGTAAAATGGTTTAACGCAGACAAGGGGTTTGGCTTTATTTCCAACGATGATGGCGGTGAGGATGTATTTGTCCATTTCTCTGCGATCCTGATCGATGGTTTTAAAACTTTGAACGAGGGGCAGAAAGTGACCTTTGATATCGAGGCAGATCCTAAGAATAGCGGAAAAACCCGGGCGGTAAACGTTCGCCCAGAGTAATCTTTACCGCATGCAAAAAGGCCGGTATTTTCACCCGGCCTTTTTGTATTGCGCAAATGGAGCGTAAAGCTTGCAATCTAAAAAAGGCCATGATAAAATAATAAAGTTAAAGCGAGAGATGAAAGGCGGTTTGACTTATGTCCGGACATTCAAAGTGGAGCACAATTAAACGGAAAAAAGAAAAAACAGACAGCCAGCGCGCGAAGGTTTTTACCAAAATTGGCAGAGAGATCAGCGTGGCGGTAAAGGAAGGTGGTCCGGATCCTGCTGTAAACGGAAAATTGCGCGATTTGATTTCGAAAGCAAAAGCGAATAATGTGCCGAACGACAATATTGACCGTATTATAAAAAAGGCCAGTTCCGAGGGCGATAAAAATGACTATGAAACTATTTTCTATGAGGGGTACGGCCCCTGCGGTGTTGCAGTTATTGTTGAGGCTTTGACTGATAACCGGAACCGCACGGCGGGCGACTTACGACATTACTTTGACAAGTTTGGCGGGAACTTGGGGCAGAATGGCTGTGTTTCCTTTATGTTTGAGCAGAAAGGCCTCATTGTCATTGAGAATACCGGCATTGATGAAGAGAAGATCATGGAAGACTGTATGGAGGCCGGTGCTGCCGACTTTAAATACGAAGAGGATTCTATTGAAATTTTTACCGATCCGGCCGATTTGCGGGATGTGCGGGAGGCATTGGAAGGAAAAGGATATGCGCTGGCTTCTGCGGAGGTGGAATATATCCCCAATACAATGACGGCGATTGAGGATCCGGATTTAATTGTTAAAATGGGAAAAATGCTGGAAGTGATGGAGGACAACGACGACATCCAGAACGTGTGGCATAATTGGGATAACGAAGAAGATTACGAAGGTTAGATTTAGATAACCCCGCTTGGTTTCCAGGCGGGGTTTTGTGTGGAAAACTGTATTTCAAAAATTTTTGCCTCAAATTTAGAATATTTGTTCGTTTTTTCTTGACTTTAAAAAGAACATACGTTATAATAATGATAAAGAACACATGTTCTAAAATTGGGGGAGAGATTATCATGAAAAAGGTCTTTATGATATTAATTACCATTGGGGTAGTCATGTTGTTTGGTACAGCCGGGGCTAGTGACGTTTGTAATATTACTGTTGGAAGGGCCTGCATGCAGGGATTGGCATCTATTGGTTTTCTGTTTTCCGGCATGCTCGGTATGTTGCTTTGCCGTTTGGAGGAAATTCGGTTGCGTCGCACCCGTCGCAGTCAGGAATTGCGGCGTTGTACTTCTATGCAAAGAACAAACGTTTATACCGCAAAATCAAAAAACCCATCTGGATTTCAAAGATTTGCCTAATTTTGATTTCAATTTTTATATTTTTTCATGGGAATTCGTTAAATTTATAAAATGCTGTTGACTTTTTTTTTGAAAGTTGTTAAGATAATTGCAACTTCATAAAGTCAACGCGTTGATAGGGATTAGTAAGAGCTGCTGCAATACGCAGAGAGCCGCTGTTAGCTGAAAGGCGGTTGTTGCGGGGTTTCTGAACTCACCCTTGAGCGGTCGGCTGAACGGTCAACCAGTAGGCTCGAACGGTTTTTTCCACCGATATCGGAAAGCGTGTTAATTGACGCGTTAAAGCGGGCATATTTTATGTCAACAGAAGTGGTACCGCGGAGGTTTCGCCTTCGTCTTCTATGTAAGAAGACGAAGGCTTTTTATTAGGCAAAAATGAAAAAGTAACGGGAGGAGAATGAGCAATGGATGACATGATGAACGTTACGGTGGGCAAGCTCCTGGAACAGGTGGCGGAGAAGTATCCGGACGACGAAGCGGTTAAGTTTACCGACCGGGATTACCGCCGCACCTGGAAGGAATTCAATGAAGAGGCAGAAACCATTGCCAAGGGCTTTTTGGAAATGGGGATCCGAAAAGGCGACCATGTGGCAATTTGGGCAACCAATGTGCCGGAATGGATGCTGACCTTTTTCGCCTGTACCAAAATCGGTGCGGTGCTGGTCACTGTCAATACCGCGTATAAAGTGTTTGAGCTGGAATACCTGCTTCGTCAGTCAGATTCAAAAATGCTGGTTATGATTGACAACTTTAAGAAGAATGATTATGTCCAGGTTGTCAATGAGCTGTGCCCGACCCTGAAGGACTGCAAACCGGGGGAGTACGACAACCCGATGCTGCCATATCTGAAAACGGTTGTTTATGCCGGCAATCAGGAAACAGCGCCTGCCGGCATGGTCCATTGGAAAGAGCTGTATCAAAAGGCGGAAAAAATTGATGATAAAACGTTCCGCGAGATTTATGACAGTATCAATCCGCAAGATATCTGCAATATGCAGTATACCTCCGGAACAACCGGTTTCCCCAAGGGAGTTATGCTGACTCATTACAATATTGTAAACAATGGCAAGGCAATCGGCGACTGCATGAAGTTTACCCACGATGATAAGCTGTGCATTGTAGTCCCTTTTTTCCACTGCTTTGGAATGGTGCTGGCCATGATGGCTTGCTTGACTCATGCCACCGCGATGGTGCCGGTAGATGTTTACAGTCCGGTTAAGGTAATGGATGCGCTGCAAAATGAAAAATGTACGGCGTTCCACGGCGTGCCTACAATGTTCATCGGTATGCTGGAGCATCCGGATTTTGAGAAATATGATTTTTCCCACATGCGTACTGGCATCATGGCTGGTTCACCCTGTCCCATCAAAGTAATGGAGCAGGTGGTGGAAAAGATGAACATGCGGGAAATTACAATTACTTATGGCCAGACAGAAGCCTCCCCGGCAACGACGATGACCACGACAGATGACAGCCTGGAGCTTCGGGTCAGCACTGTCGGCCGGTCGATGCCACATGTGGAAACGAAGATTGTCGACCCGGAAACCGGTGAAACGCTGGGGCCGGGACAGACCGGCGAATTTTGTTCCCGCGGTTACAATACAATGAAAGGTTATTACAAAATGGAGGAAGCCACCCGTCAGGTGATCGATAAAGATGGCTGGCTGCACTCTGGAGACCTTGCAACTGTGGACGAAAAAGGGTATTATAAGATTACAGGCCGAATCAAGGATATGATTATTCGCGGCGGTGAAAATATCTATCCGAAGGAGATTGAGGAGTTTTTATATACCCACCCGTCCATTAGCGACGTCCAGGTGATCGGCGTACCCAGCAAGCGGTACGGAGAAGAAATTATGGCGTGCATTATTTTAAAAAAGGATTGCACGCTGACGGAAGAGGAAGTAAAAGACTTTGTCCGTTCCAGTATGGCGCGGCATAAGGTTCCCAGCTTTGTAGCTTTTGTAGAAGCTTTCCCTATGAATGCGGCAGGGAAGATACAGAAGTTCAAGCTGAGGGAATGGGCAGTTGAATATTTAAATCTCCAGGAAGCGGCCTCGATTGAAACTGCATAAAATGCTTTCGGGAGCGTGTAATGAATGACCCCAAATAATGTTAAGCTTTGTATGGGTTGCATGAATCCATTGCCGGAGGGGGCAAGTGAATGCCCGCATTGCGGCTACCAGGAGGGAGTACCGTACAGTCTAAGTTATCTGCGGCCGGGAACCGTTTTAAAGGAACGGTATTTGGTCGGCAAGGTGATGGATAAAAACAGCGAAGGTGCTACCTATATTTCTTATGACCAGACAGAGGATAAAAAAGTTTTGATTCGGGAATTTATGCCGGATCAAATCGCAGAAAGAAATGAATCGAATCAGTACGTCCGGCCTAAAACGGGATATGAGCGCCAATTTAAAACAGCGCTGTCGGACTTTGTAGAGCTTTCTCGCCAACTGCTGGCTTTGGATAAGATTAGCGGCGTAGTACCGGTAATAGATCGCTTTGTGGATAACAACACGGTTTATGTAGTATATCGTTATATTCGTGCGCTGAACTTTTCCGCTTTTTTGCAGCGTAACAGCGGGGAACTAACCTGGGGACAGGCCAAAAAGATGTTCCTCCCACTGTTGAATACACTGTCCCAGTTACATAAGAAGGGAATTGTACACCGAGGCATCAGCCCGGAAACCATTTTGGTAGATCAGGACAACAAACTTTGGCTGACCGGCTTCTGCATTGCGGATACCCGGACTGAAGGCGGCGATGTAGGCGCGGCGCTTTTTGAAGGCTATGCAGCGCCAGAGCAGTATTCCCTGAGTGGTTGGCAGGGGAGCTGGACGGATGTATATGGGATTTCTGCGGTGCTGTATCGAACGCTTACGGGCACCCGCCCTGCGGATGGCAACAGCCGCCGCATCAGCGATGACCTATGTCCTCCCCGCGAACTGAACGGGAAGATTCCAGCCAATATTTCTGATGCTATTTTTGCTGGGATGAGTGTTTCCAGCGAAAAACGCGTTCAAAATATTGACGAGTTCACCGGCCTCTTACTGGAAGAAGGGGACACCCATACTGCGATTTTTGAATCTTCCAAGGTGAATCTGGAGATCAAAAAGAAAAAGCCAAAGAATCGGAAAGTACGGGTAGCAGTTTGGGCTATGCTTGTGACCATGCTCATTTTGTTGGGGCTGATGTTCTGGGCGCTATATGCATTGGGAATTTTCGACCAGGAAGAGCCGTCCAGACCGTCTCAGACGATCTCTTATCTGGACGATCAGCCGTCCGAAGTGGATTCCGCTGTATCGGCAGACGGCGTACCGGATTTTGTTGGAAAAGATATTGATGTCATCAAAAACGATCCAGCCTATGCAGACCGTTTTGAGTTTATCGAGAAAGAGGATTATAACGAAGAATATTCCAAAAATATCGTATACGATCAGGAACCGGCACAGGGTACGCCAATGCCGAATAAAGGATATGTGACGTTGTATGTAAGCAAAGGCTCTGAAATGGTTTCCATGCCGGGCCTGACGGGAAGTACCCTGGAATTTGCAACTAAGACTTTAACCGAAAATGAACTGAAATATGAAGTGGTATATATCGTGGATGCCTCGGCCGAATCGGGTTTGATTATCCGTACCTATCCGACGGAGGGCGAGATGGTCAGCAAAAAGACCAGTACGATCTATCTGTATATTAAAGAGGAAGGGACAGTGTCCTCCTCTTCGTCTTCCGGCAGCTTCAGCGGAGGCCCGGTGGGCGTGAGGCCAGATGATGATGACGATGAATAGAGGCTGTTCTCATAAACGATGAAAGGATGATGCAGTATGAAGCTTTCCTTGTCAACGCTGGGATGCCCCGGTTGGTCCTGGAATGAGATTTTCGCGACGGCCAAGGATCTTGGCATGAACGGGATTGAAGTACGGGGTGTGGCCAATGAAATGTTTGCGCCGGCGATACCGGTGTTCAATCAGGGCAAGCGTATGGAGACGCTGGAACGAATTGAAAAGTCCGGCATGCAGCTTTCCATGTTGACTTCTGGCGCCTGCCTGGGTGGGGCTGATCCAGAGAAATATATGCAGGAGGCAAAAGCCTATATTGATTTTGCAAAGATCGTAAAATCTCCGTATGTACGGGTAATGGTGTCTTCGGTTCCACAGCCGACAGGCGAGGAAAATCTCTCCCAAACACGGGATCTGTATGCGCAGCTTTGTGCTTATGCGGAGGGAAAAGAGGTTAAGGTTCTCATCGAAACCAACGGCGCATTGGCAAATTCCCAAGTGTTGGCAGAAATGATGCGAACGATTGATTCTCCCAGCGCCGGCGTTTTGTGGGATATCCACCATCCATACCGTTTTTACCAGGAGACACCAAAGGAAACCTATGAAAATCTGAAAGACTGGATCTGTTATCTGCATGTCAAAGATTCGGTTATGAAGGACGGGCAGGTCGAGTATCGGATGATGGGCTATGGCGACGTGCCGGTGTTTGATACGCTGAAAATTCTGCATGAAGGCGGATATGATGGTTATATTTCGCTGGAATGGGTGAAACGTTGGTGTCCTGACCTTCAAGAACCGGGAATTGTCTTTGCTCATTTTGCCACCTATATGCGTTATCTTTTAAACCAACTGGATTAAAATTTGCCTGAATACTTGAATGTGCTCGCAAGGAAAATAAAAAGTCCACGGTAAATAAGTTGCCGTGGACTTTTTATTGAGACACATGACGTGAAAGATCTCATTTTCCGAATAAAAAGAGTAATAAATAGAAAAACAACCAAGTTTTTCACCTTATTCGTTACTATTTTTATGGAAATTCCCATTTTGGGCAGACTCTTTACAGGCTTTATGGAAAAAGAGCTTAACGATAAAGAAAATATAAGCCCCCTGTCCAATTTAGGACAGGGGGCTTGAATTTAATTGCTGGTATAGGGGAGAAGAGCCAGATGTCTTGCACGCTTGATCGCAACAGTCAGCTGCCGCTGGTGTTTTGCGCAGGTGCCGGTAACTCTGCGAGGAATAATCTTCGCCCTTTCGGACAGGCATCTTCTGATTTTCGGAATATCTCTGTAATAGCTGATATGATCGATTTTATCAGCGCAGAAAGCACAAACCTTTTTACGGCCTTTTCTGCCGCTGCGGTTACCTCTCTCAGGTCTTTCCATAAATAAAACCTCCTTTTATAAATAATGAGAACTAGAAGGGCAGATCGTCCAAACCGCTGATTTCTTCAAAATCCTCTGTATTTCCGCTGGAATAGGCCACACCAGTGTTAGCGCCGTTCGTAGCGGGAGTAGAGAAAGGATTGCTGGAATCGCCGGAATTGTTGTTTCTGCTGCCATCAACGAAATGCACGTTGTCCGTTACAACCTCATAACGTCTGCGTTTTTCGCCGTTTTTATCCGTATAGTTGGTTACCTGAAGGCGGCCTTCTACTAAAATCGGTTTGCCTTTTTGAAAATACCGGCAAACAAATTCAGCAGTGCTTCTCCAGGCGACGCAGTCAATAAAATCTGTCTGCCGCTCGGCACTCTTAGAGTAGGCACGGTCACAGGCGACGGTAAAAGAAGTGACGGAAATGTTATTGGGGGTTTGCCGCAGTTCAGGGTCAGCAGTCAGGCGTCCCATAATGATGACTTTATTATACATCGCAAAACCCGTCCTTTCTTTTTGACTATTCTTCCACTGCTACGGTCAGGGAACGGAGAACGCCGTCGGTAATGTTGTAGATACGATCCAGTTCAGCGGGAAATTCAGGCTTGGAAGTAAAGGTAATCATCACATAATAACCTTCCTGCTCGTCCTCAATCTCATAAGCAAGTCTGCGTTTTCCCCAAACGTCCACATTGTCGATTGTACCGTTCTCACTGATGAGGTTTTTGAACTTTTCAACCAACGCATTGATGCCGTCCTCACCGATTTTGGTGTTCAGGATCATCGTGGTCTCATACTGTTGAATAGTTTTTGCCATTTGTTACACCTCCTTTTGGACATTAGGCCCTGCCTCTCGAGCAGAGCAAGGATGTTAGAGGCTAATACAGCCGCATAACGAAACTATTTTATCAGCTTTGCCAGGTAAAGTCAATGCAAAAATACCCGGATCAAAGCGTTTTGGCCAACTTTTTCAGATATTCCCGCAATTCCGCGCCGATTTCTGGGTGCTTCAGTCCAACTTCGACTGAAGCCTGCAGGATTCCCAGCTTATTTCCCATATCATAACGGGTGCCGATATAATCGACGCCGATCATGCCTTCGGTACGAGCCAGCTGCAGCATCGCGTCGGTCAGTTGGATTTCTCCACCCGCACCGGGGGCAGTATTTTCCAAAATGTCAAAAATTTTCGGGGGAAGCACACAACGCCCCAAAATAGAATACAAAGACAATACCTGATCTGGCCTGGGTTTTTCAATCATATCGGTGACCCGGAACAAATTGTCCCGGATAGGCTCGGTTTTGAGCGAAGAATATTTTAAAATCTGCTCGGCAGTTACTTCCTTCATTCCTACAGTGGCAAGGCCAAATTCCTCGTATGCACGGCAAAGCTGTCCGCAGGCGGGAAGATCGCTGATAATGACATCGTCGCCATACATCACTGCAAATGGGTCGTCGCCAACAAAGGATTTGGCGCACCAGACTGCATGTCCCAAACCTTTGGTTTCCTTTTGGCGAATGTATTGAATGTTTGCCATCTCAGTAATAGATACAATCTCGTCATACAACTCTGTTTTGCCAGAGGCCAAAAGGCGTTCTTCCAGTTCCGGTGCACGGTCAAAATGGTCTTCCATAGGGCTTTTACCACGGTTGGTAATAATGAGAATATCAGTAATTCCTGATTGCACCGCTTCTTCCACAATGTATTGGATAGCGGGCTTGTCCACAATAGGCAGCATCTCTTTTGGAATAGACTTGGAAGCAGGCAGAACACGCGTTCCGAGGCCCGCGGCAGGGATGATCGCCTTAGTGACTTTCATACGATTTCCTCCTCTAAATGATAGGGTGATGCCAGTAAAAAAACAGTTTTCAATAACTGCTTTTAATATAAACCCTCCAATTCCGGATTCTGTTACAAAAGCGGAATTCTGCTCAAATGATCAGGTGTGGCATTAAAATCATGCAGAACACGACATATACCATCATTAAAAAACCGATGGCAAACAGATTGGTGCGCCCTTTTTTCGCCAGTGTGGCAGAATATTCCTGCTGCGAAACGAAAACCTTATTCTGAATCTTTTGGATTTTTCGGATGCAATGGCGATAATATAGCCAGTTACAGAACAGGCATAGTGCCATGGAAAGGACCGTAGAAATGATACTGCAGATTTGCGCGGCCAGCAGCATGGACTCGAATGAGGTGGAATACCCGGTCATCAAGCCGGAAGAAACCGCCAGGTCTTCATATAAGCAGATAGCAGAAGGGATATTCAAAAGGGTAGTGACGGCAAAAATTAGGAACGAGAGCCCGTACATTTTTCGATATAAAAAATATTGCCAACCAAAAAACAAAGCGGAAAAATTAAAGGAAATGGGCCGCCCAGATCGTTTGATCCTCAAAAAATTAGACAAAAAATAAGCTGAGTTGTTACCAATAAATTGGGAGAGATCCCGCACCTTTATGCCGTCCATTTCTTCATCAGGATTCGCACCTCCATAAGAATCCCCATAGGGGATGCCATATGGGGGAATTCCACCGCCAAAAGGAGGGCGCTGCTGAAAAGGAGGGGGATTCCCGTTACCGGTTTGTGCTTGGCCGGCCAGGCGTGCGCCGCAGCTGCTGCAAAAGATCCCGTCCTCTGGGTTTTCTGCTCCACAGCGGGGACATTTGACCGGTGTGCCGGATTCTGATTTGGACCCGGCAGGAGGTTCCCAATTTTTCCCCAATTTGTGATTTTCAATCAGCGCACAATGGCCCAAACGGCGATAACACTCCCGATGATGGGGAGCGCCACAGTCGGGGCAGATGACAATATCGTCGTTTTCGGAAAAGGGCTTTCCGCAGACAGGACAGATTGCATTGGAATATTTATTCAAGCAAGAGCCACTCCTTTGTGGATTTTCAAAAAATGAGAAAAGAGAAAACCTATTTTTACAATTGCCGAGCATTTCAGCGTTGCGGACATTGAAAAACAGATTTAATGTAAAAAGATTATTATTATTTTACAACAAAATCCAACTGAAAAAAAGCAGAGAAAAAGCACCTATTTTTGAACACTTTGAAAACATTTGCCGTGACACGGCGAAAGCTTTACATTTGAGAGAATATTTCTTATAATAAAAATGTTTGTATCAGCTGTTCGGTATGGTTGTATGGCAGCGATTTTGTACCTTGGAGAAACACATTGGGCTGTTTTAAACGTTATATAAAGAGGCGACCTCTATGAGTGTTTGTATGCGTGGGCTTGTGGAGTTTTTGCGTTGCTTTAAATGTAATCAATTTATGGGCATAAGGAGATATTATGATTCAATTAGAAGAACTGAAAAGCAAGCTGTTGGAATTAAAACCGCAGATTGACGATTATCGGTCCGCGATTGGAATGGATGACCTGGTGAAAAAGCAACAGGAGCTGGAGGAGAAAACAGCGGATCCCGATTTCTGGAATGATTTAGAAAATTCCTCCAGAGTTCTGCAACAAATCAGCCAGATCAAAGCAAAGGTCGCCACCTATACAAAGATGGAAAGCGACTACGAAGACTTGGCCACGCTGATTGAAATTGCCATGGAGGAACAGGATGAATCCTCCTATGCGGAAATACAGACGCTTTACCAAGCTCTGGCGTCTTATTATGAGGAGCAGAAGCTTTTAACTCTTCTGTCCGGAGAATATGACGGCAAAAATGCCATCTTGACCTTTCATGCAGGCGCGGGGGGCACCGAATCCCAGGATTGGGTGCAGATGCTGTTGCGGATGTATACCCGTTGGGCTGAGCGGCATGGCTTCAAAGTAAAGGTCCTGGATATCCTCGACGGAGAGGAAGCGGGCATAAAAAGCGCTTCGGTATTGGTGGAGGGGTTGAACGCTTACGGCTATCTCAAGTCGGAGACTGGCGTCCACCGGCTGGTCCGGGTATCTCCCTTTGATGCTTCCGGTCGAAGGCACACTTCCTTTGCTTCTTTAGAAGTTATGCCGGAGATCGACGACGATACAGCCGTAGAGATACGAGAAGAGGATTTGAAGGTCGATACCTATCGTTCCAGCGGCGCCGGCGGCCAGCATGTGAATAAAACGGAATCTGCAATCCGGATCACCCACCTTCCCACCGGCGTGATCGTGTCCTGTCAGAACGAGCGTAGCCAGCACCAGAACCGGGAAGTCGCAATGAAAATGCTGCGTTCCAAGCTGGTTGAAATTAAGGAGCGGGAACATCTGGAAAAGATCGAGGACATCAAGGGTGACCAGAAGGATATTGGCTGGGGCAATCAGATCCGTTCTTATGTGTTTATGCCCTATACGTTAGTAAAAGACCACCGCACTGGATTTGAAAATGGCAATATCAGTGCCGTGATGGACGGGGACTTGGATGGGTTTATCAATGCCTACCTGAAGGCCAGCAGCTTAGGCCAGCTGCAAAAATGACAGGGAGTGTTTTTATGCGGGTAGTTGTCAAAGTCGGCACATCTACGCTGGCTCATGCGACCGGGAGGCTTAACATCCGGCGGGTAGAACAACTGTGCCGGGTGCTAAGCGATTTGAAAAATGCAGGACATCAGATAATCCTGGTTTCCTCTGGCGCCATTGGGATGGGCGTGGGCAAGCTGTCTCTTTCGCAGCGCCCAAACGATATGCCGACCAAACAGGCTGCTGCCGCGGTGGGCCAGTGTGAATTGATGTACGTTTACGATAAGCTTTTTACAGAATATAACCACACGGTTGCCCAAATGCTGCTGACTGGTGAGGATCTGGAAAACGGCGAGCGGCGGACAAATTTTCAAAATACCCTTTACCGCCTGCTGGAGCTGGGGGCATTACCGATTGTCAATGAAAACGATACTGTTGCCACGGAAGAAATTGCGGTGGGGGATAACGATACCCTGGCTGCCATTGTGGCAAAATGTGCCAGTGCGGATCTGTTGGTGCTATTAAGCGATATAGACGGGCTGTTCACTGCCGATCCCCGAAAAGATTCCGATGCCCGTCTGATCCCCCTGGTAGAAGAATTAACGCCGGAGATTTATGCTCTGGCGGGAGGAAAAGGCAGCGATCTGGCCTGCGGCGGTATGGAGACCAAGCTAAAAGCGGCAAAAACAGCGATGGAGAACGGGTTTGACATGGTCATTTCCAACGGGCAGCAGCCGGAGAAGCTTTATGATATCATAGCGGGGACCCCTGTGGGGACGCTTTTTAAAAGCGGCAGGCGGTCTGCTTTTGGAAATTAGGCACTTCCAGATAAGAAAGGAATTTTTATGACGACTTTGGGGCAGTTACAAAACGCGCAGGGCGCCAAAAGTGCGCTGGCATCAGCCGGCACAGAACAGAAAAATGATGCGCTTTTAGCCATGGCAGATGCGCTGGAAAAGGCGCAGGAGCGTATTTTAGACGCCAATCGGGAGGATTTAACGGCGGCGCGGAGCCTTATCAGTGAGGTTATGCTGGATCGTTTGGCACTGTCTCCTGCGCGTATCCAGGACATGGCACGGGGAATCCGAGCGGTGGCAGCCCTTCCGGATCCGGTGGGAAAGATCCTTTCGGAAACGATCCGGCCGAATGGCCTGGTTATATGTCGGACTCAGGTTCCCATGGGAGTGGTAGCAATTATTTATGAAAGCCGACCGAATGTGACCAGCGACGCAGCGGCACTGGCGGTGAAAAGCGGCAACGTTTGCATTTTGCGGTGTGGAAAGGAAGCGCACCGGACAGCGTTCCAAATCACAAAAGCGCTTCGCCGCGGACTTGTCTTGGCCGGGTTGCCGGAGACCGCCGTTACTTTGATTGAAGATACTTCCCGTGCTTCTGCAATGGAACTGATGACAGCTGTGGGGCTGGTGGACCTTTTAATCCCACGCGGCGGCAAGGGGCTTATTTCGGCCTGCATGGCCAACGCCAAAGTACCCTGTATTCAGACCGGTACCGGTATCTGCCATGTTTATGTAGACAAGGCGGCCGATCAGGAGATGGCGCTGGATATCGTCGAAAATGCGAAAGCCAGCCGCCCGTCTGTCTGCAATGCAGAAGAGGTTTGTCTGGTTCATGCTGGAATTGCCGACCGTTTCCTGCCCGCATTGAAGCAAAGGCTGGTTGATGAGCGGCGGGGCGGTCATCCGGTAGAACTGCGGCTGGATAGGCGAGCGCAGAAGATTATCCCCGGTGTTCCGGCGGGAGAACAGGATTTTGATACAGAATTTCTGGATTATATCCTTGCAGTTAAAGTGGTAGATCATATCGACGAAGCGATTTCTCATATCTCCGCTCATTCTACCGGACACAGTGAGGCGATTATCACGGCGGATCCCGATGCGGCAAAGTATTTTATTGCGCGTGTGGACAGTGCTGCCGTCTATGTCAATGCGTCTACGCGGTTCACCGACGGAGAAGAATTCGGGCTGGGCTGTGAAATGGGGATTTCGACGCAAAAGCTCCATGCGAGGGGCCCTTTTGGGCTGGAGGCATTGTGCTCTTATAAATATGTGATTCATGGAAATGGGCATGTGCGGTAAAATCTCTGGATTTTTCCATATGGGGAGATGCCAAGGCAGCTCCTATTTTTAATCAATTTTAGCCATTAGAGCCAAAAAACCGGAGGTTCAAAAGAAGAACCTGCCGGTTTTTTGGCGAGATACTGTATGAAAACCCTATATACAGGGAGAATTGGTTGTCCGCCTGACCGTTGGTTCGGTATTCCGTCCATACCCAACGGCCTCGGCAGTAATGATTCCTTGGAATGACTATATCTTACCAGCAGATTGTTACCTTCCTATAAACAAAAATAGAAATAATTGCAAAACGTATGTGAAGCTTTTGGGAAAAGGCAAAAGTGCGCGGTTTTTTCGGTGAGAGTACAATTTTTCTATTTGCCGGACCAGAAGGGTTGCCGTCTGAAAAGGATGCATATTTTGATAGGCGGATTATCTGCCCTGTTTCGCGGTCTTTTTTTTCTTCCTTGTCCATATACTCTTTATAAAGATGTTTTGAAATAGGTGAAAAGGGGGATGGGGATGTTAAAAAGAGCCGGAAGGGGACAGCAATTTAAACGAGGCATTCGAAAGCTTTTTTATCGCAATGAGATATTTTTTTTGCTGGCAGTGCTGTTTTTAATCGGCGTTTTACTTGGCGCCTGCCTAATTCGGGCGAACGGAGACAGTTGGAAAGAATTCATCCGCCAGATGGTAGCGGGATTTTCCGACGGACGCAGTACACAGACGATTGCGGAAACGTTTTTACAGTCTCTAACCGGGTCGTCAGTTTTTTTGCTGGCTGTTTTTCTGTGCGGTTTTTGTGCGATAGGGCAGCCCCTGGTTTGCTTGATTTTGTTATTCCGAGGCATGGGATACGGCTTGACTGCCGGCGGTGTTTACAGCGTATATGGGATCAGCGGAATGGGCTATGTGGCGTTGCTCTTGCTGCCAAACTGTATTTTGACTGCAATGATTCTGCTGCGGGCGGGGCAAAGCGCCTTCCGGTTTTCTACCGGCCTGTACGGGGCGATGAAAGGATCGGGGAAAATGACCGCCCGCCCTTACTGTTTGGAGTTTTCTGTTTTGGCTGCATGCCTGCTGGTAGCGGCGCTCATTGACAGTATTTGCAGTTATTTATTAGACGGGCTGTTCTTTTCCATGTGACGGAATATTGTTCACAGAAAAGATATGAAATTTTTTGGATTTATGGTACAATAAATAAAACGGATTATCCGTAATGTGAAAAATCAGGAGAGATCATTCCGATGGGACTTATTTCAAATATGTTCAATTATTCCAAACCAGGGCCGGGTGTGGAAAAAGAAGAACAGCAAAAACGGCGCTTTTTTCTATTTTTTGAATTGTTTTTTAGGAAATTTTGGAAGTTAATTCAGCTAAACCTGTTATATCTTCTTTTCTGGATTCCCCCGTTGATTGCCGGGACGTTGTTGACCCCCTACAATGCAACGCTGGCTTATTTAGCCTTTTTCCTGGTGGGAACTTTCACAGCGGGCCCAGCTACGGCAGGCGCAGTTTATATTCTCCGAAATTTTACCACGCAAACGCCGGTGTTTTTGCTATCGGACTTTTTCGAGCAGTTTAAGGCAAACTACAAGCAGTCGGCGTTGGCTTTTTTGTTCAATTCCCTTGCCCTGTTCGCATGTTATGCTTCTTACCTGTTCTATGGCGAGCACCTGAATATGGGTTTTATGAACTATTTGTTCAAAGCGATGGTTCTGATCATGGCTCTGTTAGTGGCATTTGAAACGTTCCACGTGTTTTTGATGATCGTAACGGTTGATCTGAACCTTCGGGATATTTTAAAAAACTGCTTTCTATTTTCCATTTTAAATCTGGTTCGGAATTTTTGCAGTTTATTGTTTGCAGTGGGTTTTTTATGGCTGGAATATAAATTTTTTCCGCTTTCCATGTTCATCTTTCCCTTTATCGGAATGACGTTGCCGTTATTCATCATTACGTTCAATGCGTATCCGGTAGTGAAAAAATACGCTATTGATCCTTACTATGAAAAACAGGGAGAGCAACAAAAGGATGAGAGTATTTTTGAAGACTGACATTAAAATATAAAAATGGACAAAAGCCGTGGGAAAAGATCCACGGCTTTTGTCATTTTCAAGTGCTTTTTATTGAGTTTTTATGCCAGAGAACGAGATTGGAAAAAATGATTGATTTGGTTGCTAAGAAAAAGGAGAGGGAAGGTCAGAACAAACCAGAAAAAGGAGAATAATGGGCACACCTGGCCTAAGAAGTTCATCCACTGGCCGCTGTAATCCCATACGTGCCAGTGCATCCACAGATTGACGACAATACCGGTGAACAGCTCAACAATTGTAATCAGCGCAGATCCCAGAAAACATTTTTTCCAGACCGATAAGGCTTTGGCGTAAATATTGGCCAAATGGATTCCCATAAAACAGATGCCGCCGGCCAGCGTCATCGTCCAGTGGGTATTGCCCCTCCACAAAATTTCCAATAGGCTGTACCCTGCTGCACCGATGGAAAAAACCGATAATAATTCCCCTTTTTTGACCATAAAAAGACCTCTTTTCTGCCGTTTATGGGTATATTTTTGCGATAAAACCGCATTTTATCCCAGTGAATTTCTGGATAACACCTTTGTTGACAAAGAAAAGGGAATCTTCTATCATAAAAGTAAAAACGGCAAAGAGGGTGCAGGACATGCGGCAGATCGAAATATTGGACTCTTCCCTCCGGGATGGTGCGCAGGCCGAGGGGATTTTCTATTCGCTGGAAGATAAGCTGCGGATTGCCTATGCATTGGATCATATTGGCATCAGATATATTGAAGCAGGGAATCCTGCCTCCAACCCAAAAGACATGGAGCTGTTTCGACGGATTGCAGAGCATCCGTTGCAGCAGGCAAATTTGGTGGCGTTTGGCGCAACCCGAAAGCCCGGTGTCCAGGTGCAGGAGGATGCAGGATGTGCCGCATTGATGGGAGCCGGAACAGAGTATGTGTCGATTTTTGGAAAGAGTTGGGATTTACATGTCGCACAAGTACTGAAAACTTCTCTGGCTGAAAATTTACAAATGATACGGGAAACGATATCCTATTTTTCAGATGCGGGGAAAAAAGTTTTTTTTGATGCGGAGCATTTTTTCGACGGCTATCGGAATAACCCCTCTTATGCCATACAGACGGTTTTGGCGGCAGAACAGGCCGGCGCAGTGCGGATTATTTTATGCGATACCAATGGCGGAAGTTTTCCACAGGAAATCGCCGCGGTGGTAGAGGCGGTCAAAAAGGCCTGCCATGTGCCGTTGGGGATTCATTGCCACAACGATATGGACTGTGCGGTGGCGGCGAGCATCATGGCGGTTGAGGCTGGTTGCGAACAGGTGCAGGGAACTTTTTTGGGATATGGGGAGCGCTGCGGAAATGCCAATCTGTCGGCCATTATTCCAACGCTGCAGCTAAAAAAGAAATACCAGTGCATTCCCAGCACGCTTTTGCCGGAGCTGACCCATACGGCCCGATACATTGCGGAAGTTGCTAATTATATGATTCCACCAGCTTCGCCCTATGTGGGAAAAAGTGCTTTTTCCCACAAAGGAGGAATGCACGTGGATGGCGTACAAAAGCTCCAGCGCTCTTTTGAGCATATTGATCCGGAAACGGTCGGGAACCGCCGGAATCTGCTTGTTTCCGAGATGGCGGGCCGGACTGCTATTTTGAACCGAATCACGCGCATTGATCCATCGGTGACGAAATTTTCTCCTGTGACGGAGAAAATTATTTCCCAAATTAAGGAAATGGAATATCATGGTTATCAGTTTGAATCAGCGCTTGCCAGCGTGGATGTGCTGATCCAAAAAGAACTAGGACGGATGAAAGAATATTTTACGCTGCGCCATTTTAAAATTATCGGAGAGCAGAACGAGGATGGCATCGATCGGCTGGCGTCTGCTTTGGTCAAAATACGGGTAGGCGATCGGGAAGAAATCACTGCGGCGGAAGGGGCCGGTCCGGTTCATGCATTGGATCGGGCACTGCGCAAAGCGCTGGAAGTATTTTATCCTTCGCTGGCAAAAGTGCGGCTGATTGACTACAAGGTACGGGTGATGACGCCCGAAGACGCAACTGCGGCGACGGTCCGGGTTTTGATTGAAAGCACCGATGGGGAAAATGTTTGGACAACTGTCGGCGCATCACCGGATATCATCGAGGCCAGCTGGAAAGCGTTGGTGGATTCGATGGAGTACAAGTTGCTCAAAGATGAGCAGAACGCATGATGATTTCCAGAAAAGTGTTTGCAGTCCGAAACCAAAGGGGAGGCAGGGATATAAAACGGGGCGTCGCGTGTTAAACAGAAGCGATATCCGGTTTTTGCCAAAAGGAAAGAAAAAGCTTTTAAAAACAGTCAATCAAAAATCGAAAAACAAAAGGCCGAAGGAAAACCTTTGGCCTTTTTGATTGTAGAAGATAGAATGATATAAGATGACTGAATTTTTTTTGTAAGGTGCCTAATGAGATTGACAAGGATTGGGAAACGATGTAAAATAAATGTAAATAATTAGGTGCCTAATAAAAAAGGAGGGGTATTGTGGCCGACATTTCCGGCGAGGAGCTGATGCATTCATTCCGATATTGTTTTAACTTAATGCGCCGGAGGTATCATCAGACGGTGCACGGCAAGGTGGGTACCCGGCATGGGCAGGGAAAAATCCTGTCGATCCTGCGCCGGGAGGATGGAATTGGCCAAAAAGAGCTGGCCGAACGGTTGCAAATACGTGCCGCTTCTCTAAGCGAATTACTGGATAAAATGCAGAAAAGCGGTTGGATCCAGCGCCGGGTCAACGAGAAGGATCGGCGGAAGATTAATATTTTTCTGACTGAGGATGGCCTGGGGATTTCCCAACAGATGATTGAGGCACGGCGGGATATGGTAAATACTGTATTCGGCGTGTTAAACGCACAGGAGCAAGAACAGTTGGAAATACTTTTGTCCAAATTGATCTCGGAACTGGAAAAACCAAGCGAAGAAGAGCTATCGGGTGAAAAACCTGTCATTTAAAAGTAAAAGGGGGCGGAGGAAAAAGCCTGTTTGGCGTTTCGGAAAAATTTTTATGGGAGGGAAAAGGGTAATTTATGCTGACACGGTTTTTGAAAAAACATGGATGGCGGTATATCCCGGGCTTTCTGTTTCTGCTGATCAGCTCGTACATTACGACATTGGCGCCGATTGCTTTAGGGCATGCAATCGACTATATGGATATGGATGTAGCACTGATTGATCAAAGCAAAGTATACAGGCAGGCCTTTTATATCATTTTGATCGCGGTGGGCGTTTTCATCACCCGCTATATATGGCGGTATTTTATCATCGGCAATTCACGATTTTTGGAGAATTTTTTACGGGAAGAGCTGTTTGTCAAGCTGGAAAACCTTCCGGTATCTTATCTGTCCAAGCAGCGTTCAGGGGATCTGATGGCATATGCGGTGAACGACGTAGGCGCAGTGCGGATGACCTTTGGGCAGGTGGTCTCTATGTCAGTAAGCGGGGTTTCCACTGCGGTAATGGCCATTTACAGTATGGTGACTGAGGTGGATCCCCAATTAACAGTGCTGGCTCTTTTGCCGGTACCGGCGGCGGTTTTCATCATTGTTCGGCTAGGCGGAATCGTCCGGCGGAAATTTCGTTATGTCCAATCGCTGTTTTCTGAACTATCCGGTGAGGTCAATGAGACGATTATGGGCGTGCAGGTGATCAAAAGTTTTGCAAAAGAGGAGGAGCGCT
This sequence comes from uncultured Oscillospiraceae bacterium, assembly GCA_904397845.1. Taxonomy (GTDB): domain Bacteria; phylum Bacillota; class Clostridia; order Oscillospirales; family Ruminococcaceae; genus UBA3818. The sequence continues at coordinate 3,371 of CAJFOX010000006.1, read as the reverse complement.
TGGACGAATTTTCGGATATTAGCAAGACGATGTATGATGCCAATGTGAATCTTGCGGATACTTCGTCTTTGATCTGGCCGTCTATTTCGGTGATATTCGGTTTATGCTACGCCATTGGCTTGATTGTAGGCGGCCATATGGTGTTAAGCGGGAATCTGTCATTGGGTGCTCTGGTTACCTTCAATGGCTCTCTGCTGCTGGTCCAGCAGCCGGTTATGTCTTTAGGGCGTATCATCAATATGCTGCAAAGGGGTCTTGCCTCTTATAAACGGCTTCAGGTCATTCTGGAGCAGCCGGGGATTCCGGAAAAGGAAATGGAAGATGCCAAGGAACCGGTTGGTGGAGATGTGGAAATCAAAAATCTGACGTTTCGTTATCCGGAAACAGAGAACAATGCTTTGAGCGATATTTCCCTACATCTGCCCCGCGGAGCTACGCTGGGTGTGGTGGGGCCGACCGGAGGCGGCAAAACGACGCTGATGCATTTGCTGTTGAAAATTTATCCTGTGCCAGAGCATAGTATCTATATTGGCGGCACGGATATCACAGAAATCCCTGCTAAAGCAGTGCGCGAGCAAGCTGGATTTGTGCCGCAGGACGGATTTTTATTCTCGGCGTCTATTCGTGACAACATTAAATTTTACCAGCCGGGAGCAACCGACGAAGATATGGTTCGTGCAGCAAAACTGGCCAGCGTACACGATGATATTATGGCATTTCCAGATGGATATGACACTCAGGTAGGCGAACGGGGAACCCATCTGTCCGGCGGGCAAAAACAGAGAATTGCGCTGGCTCGGGCGCTGATCCGCAATCCGCAGCTTCTGATTCTAGATGATACGCTTAGCGCAGTGGATAACCATACGGAACGGCAGATTTTAGCAAGGCTTTCGGATTACTACGATGGAAAAACTACTGTCATTGTTTCCCATCGCCTCAGTGCAGTGAAGCATGCGCAGGAAATTATTTTTATTAAGGATGGGCAGATTGCGGAAAGAGGCACCCATGAACAGCTGATGGCTCAAGATGGGTTGTATGCGCATATGTACCGCCAGCAGGAGGAGGGGGGAGACTGTGATGAAAAAAAATAATCCTTCCAGCCTGATTCGTTTGGCCAAGATGATGAAGCCATACATGAAATACTTGTACTTTGTCTTTTTCTGCGTTTTAGTTTCCAATTTGGGCGTGCTGGTCAAGCCATATCTTGTCAAAATTATCATCGATGATTTTTTGACCAAAGGCTTGCCGCAAAATGGCATTTACTCCATAACGGGATTGGGAATTTCCTATTTTCTGGTAGTGCTCATTAGCGCCGGGTTTACCACGGCGCAGCGCCGCACACTAGCCCGATTTGGACAGGCGATTTTGCATAAGCTGCGTGCCGATGTAATGGATCATATTCTGCATATGCCGATTAAAACCTTAGATCGATATGGAAGCGGGCGGCTGATTACCCGTGCGACGAACGATGTCGAAACGCTGAACGAATTTTATTCTGATATTTTGGTCACCTTGTTCCAGGATATCTTGCTTTTAATCAGCCTGGTATTTATGATGATCCAAATGGATTGGCAGTTGGCGTTGGTGGCGTTTATCGGTATTCCAATCATTGCGCTGATTACTATATCCATACGAAAAGTGCTGAAACGCAATTTTGAGCTGATGAAAGCGATTATCGGAAGAATTAATGGCTTTTTTGCGGAAAATATTGCGGGTATGAGGATCGTGCAGGCCTTCAACCGGCAAAAAAATAAGCTTCAGGAATTTCAGGAGCTGAACGAATCGTACTTGACGACTACTATGATCCAGTTAAAGCTGCATAGCATGTTGCGGCCTGCAATGGAGGTGGTCAACTCCATGATTATTGCGTTGCTGATTTGGTTTGGATATAATCGGATTGTCGGGAATTTTGGCGGCAGCGCAGTGTTGGAGCTGGGTGTCCTTTATGCCTTTACCGATTATGTGAAGCAATTTTTCGAACCGATCAATGAGCTGGCAGAAACATATACCACTATCCAATCAGCTTTGGTATCTGCGGACCGGATTTTTTCGTTGTTAGATGAGGAAAATCAGGAAGATCCGTTTGAAGGGGACTGGAATCAACCGATTACTGGAAAGGTTGAATTCCGGGATGTATGGTTCGCTTATGACGAAGAGAATTGGGTATTAAAAGGGGTAAGCTTTACGGTAGAACCGGGAGAAAAAGTTGCTTTTGTCGGCAGTACCGGAGCGGGTAAAACTACAATTATCAACCTGATTGGGCGTTACTATATTCCGCAGAAGGGTACGATTCTGATTGACGACGTGCCGCTGGAGCGCTGGCAGTTGAAAGCGTTGCGCAGCGGGATATCGGTGGTATTGCAGGATGTGTTTTTGTTTGTTGGGTCTATTGCAGACAATATCAGTATCCACAGCGAATTAAATGAAGAGCAGATTCGCCAGGCGCTGGGAGTGTCCTGCGCCAGTGAATTTGTTGAAGAGTGCGGTGGGCTGAAGGGAGAAGTGACCGAAGCCGGTATGAATTTTTCTACAGGGCAAAGGCAGCTGCTTTCCTTTGCAAGAGCCATTGCGCGGGATCCGGCGATTTTAGTGCTGGATGAAGCCACCGCACATATCGACACCGATACGGAGCAGATTATCCAGGATTCCATTGCAAAAATTTCGAAAGATCGGACTTCAATTTTTATTGCGCACCGTCTATCCACCATCCAGTCCTGTGATTGTATTTTTGTACTGGAAAAGGGCCGGATTATTGAACAGGGAAATCATGAGGCATTGATGCAGAAAAATGGAAAATATGCCGATCTGGTTCGTTCTGGCCAAAAAGATTAATCGATGAAAAAAGAGCCGGTTGGAATTTCCAACCGGCTCTTTTGCGGCTTTTTTACTGGCACATGGTATAACGATAGAAATACAGTGCGGCCAAAATCAGAACAATCCAAATCAACCACTGCTGCGCAGTGTTATTCGAATAAGAATATCCATTGTAATCAGAGCAGCACGCCATAATAGCACCTCCTTTCCTTTGGACTCTTTTCATTTTATGCTGGAAAAACGAGGTTGGCGCATGTCCTTTTACATAGAATAGCGGCGGGAGTTTTTATGTTTTGGTTGACATAACCATTTTAGAATGATATAATGTTTTTCGCGGTCAAAATAGGATAGTGGTTGACAATTTTCCCTCGGAGAACGTTTTGTTCCATTATAGATGCGGCAGTGCTGGAATCGGCAGACAGGCACGTTTGAGGGGCGTGTGCGTGAGCGTGTGGGTTCAAGTCCCATCTGCCGCACCAAACCAATATAATCCGAACCAGTTCTTCCCTGTGGGGGACGGGTTCGGATTATTTGTTTATTTCGAGAGATATGAAAAT
>CAJFOX010000005.1 GCA_904397845.1 uncultured Oscillospiraceae bacterium | reverse complement strand
GCGCAGGATGTTTACTTTGGCGAGTTTGACGGCATTCAGCGCCGTAAGGTTTACATCACCGTTATGGGCGAATAGTATTTTACAAATTATAATAAATAAAATTTTATATCCTTTTTGTATATAAAATAAAAGGATATGATTGGCTGTGACTTGATTTTTTAATCGTAATTCACTCTTTTCAAGCGTCAGAAAAGGCTTTGGGAGAATCCCAAAGCCTTTTTTTGTATTGATCTTGGCCGCGCTTCTTTTTCCTCCCTCACGAAAGGCCACCCGTTTTCCAGCAACACAGCCTATTGTTTTCCAAAGAGCCTTTGATCCAGTCCTTTTTTCTCCAGTATCCAGATCAGCAGTACGCCCAACACCAAGCAGGGGATCACCTGTCCCAGCGTCACCGAGGCAGCACAAGTCCAGAATACATCCCACTGAAAGCTACCGGACAGCCAGGTCAATTCCAAGCCGATTATCAGCCCATTGACGAAAATTGGAGGTAAGGCAGCGGGAACTGCCAGTTTTTTGATCCGAACGTTTCGCAAAAAATAGCTCAGTGCCGCCGCAATGGCGGTAGCCAGCGTACCGAACAGAATATCCACCGGCATGGTAAGCCCCATGACAGCACCCACGAGGTTGGTCAGCAGGCACCCGACAGTGACGCCGTAAATTCCCAGCGGGGATAACACCGGTAACAGGGTCAGACATTCCGCCACTCGAATCTGCACCACGCCGAAGGAGGCCAGCGACAAAGCCAGGCTTACAGCGGTGTAGACAGCGGCGATCATCGCCGAGACGGCGATGGCTCTTCCGTTTAATTTTTTCATATTTTCTTTTTCCTCTCGTAGTTTTTATTTATAGTCAGGTTCTTGCGACTGACTGCCCGGGTAGATTTTGGCGCACCCTTAAAAAGGCGGCCAAACGCGGCCTTTCCATTGTAACCATTTGCGGCAGTGAATGCAAGAGGAAAAAGCGGTCGCTGCCAATCTGGCGGAATCTCTGCGTTATTCTTTCTTCCCAAAAGATTTGCTTGTTCCCCGTATCGCCGCTATGCTTCCTTCGCCAAAATCTCCCGCAGCGCTTCTATTTCCTCTGGGCGGGTAGCCCAGCTGGTGGCAAACCGCACCACGGTATGATTTTCATCCAGCGTTTCCCAAAAACTGAAAGACACCTGCCGGGCCAGCCGCTCCATCTGCCGGTTTTCCAGGATCACAAACTGCTGGTTGGTCGGCGATTTGAGATAGAATGGGTAGCCCGTATCCTCCAGCGCCTTTACCAGCTTTCGGGCCATTTCGATTCCCTGCTCCCCAATGCGCCAGTACAGCCGGTCGGTAAACAGCGTATCGAACTGAATCCCCAGCAGCCGGCCTTTGGCCAGCAGTGCTCCCTGCTGTTTCACAATCGTCACAAAATGCTTGGGCGCATTGCCGCGGGGAAAGACCACTGCTTCCCCGCATAACGCTCCAACCTTTGTGCCGCCGATGTAAAATGCGTCGCAATAGGCGGCAATATCTGGCAGTGTTACATCCGTTTGAGGGCTGGCCAGGCCATAACCCAGCCTTGCTCCATCCAGATAAAGAGGGATCTGATATGCCCGGCAAACAGTGGAGATCGCCTCCAGTTCCTCTTTGCTGTATAAAGTACCGTACTCCGTTGGATGGGACAGATAAACCATCCCTGGAAAAACCATATGCTCGCGGTTGCCATCTTTCCAGAACCTGCATAGGAACGTTTCCAGCCCGGCAGCACAGATCTTCCCCTCATGGTGAGGCAAAGTCAGCACTTTGTGCCCGGTCCGTTCAATAGCGCCGGCTTCATGGACGCTGATATGGCCGGTATCCGCTGCGATAACCCCTTCGAAAGCATCCAGCAGTGCGGCGATGACTACCGCGTTGGCCTGTGTCCCGCCAGTCAGGAAAAATACATCTGCCGCCGGGCTTTTACAGGCCAGGCGGATCTTTTCTTTTGCGCTCTGGCAGTAGCGGTCGGCGCCATATCCTGGCAGAGGCTCCAAATTGGTTTCCGCCAATCGGCGCAGAATCTGTTCATGAGCGCCTTGTGAATAATCGTTGACAAAAGAAAGCATTGCTTCTCCCCCTTCTTTTTCCTATTTTAGCATCTTTTCTTTCCTGTCACAATTGAAAACCGCATCCAAATCCTCCCCTTTACCCGGTGCCGCTTTGCGTGTATAATAAACAGGTATTGGAAAAGGGAAAGGCGGGATCTTAAAATGGAGTGGACCGAAGTTTCTATCTACACCTCCACGGAAGGAGTAGAGCTTTTATGCGGAAAACTTTTGGAAATAGGGATTAACGGATTTGCCGTGGAGGACGCTCTGGACTTTCAGGAATTTCTGGAGGAAACAACCCCTCATTGGGATTATGTGGACGATAGCCTGATGGGCCTGAAGGACGCAGAGACCCGGGTCATCGTCTATCTGCCGAAAAATGCCCAGGGCGCCCAAACACTGGCTGCGGTATCCTCCATGGTGCGCACGCTCAAATCCGCTGATTCCCAGGGCCGCATGGGCCGTCTGGAGATTTCCTGCGAAAACCTGCTGGAAGAAGATTGGGAAAACAACTGGAAACAATATTATAAGCCGCTGCGGGTAGGCCGCCGATTAGTCGTCGTCCCCTCTTGGGAGGATTATGAAAAACAGGCAGACGATATCATCCTGCGGCTGGATCCGGGCATGGCCTTCGGCACCGGCACCCATGCCACTACACGCCTGTGCATGGAGCTTTTGGAGCAGTCCATCACTCCAGGCTGCACTGTTTTGGATGTGGGCTGTGGCAGCGGCATCCTAGCCGTTTGCAGCGTGCTGCTGGGAGCTTCCCACGCCGATGGGGTGGATATTGACGAGCTTGCGGTCAAAATCGCCGGGGAAAATGCTGCCCTCAATCAGGCGGCGGATCGCACCCATTTTGTGCAGGGCGACCTGACCGATAAGATCAGCGGCCAGTACGACGTGATCTGCGCCAACATCGTAGCAGATGTGATCATTCGCCTGTGCCCGTCCCTTCGGCGGTTTCTCCAGCCGGGCGGATATTTCCTGGCCTCCGGTATTATCGACGAGCGTTCAGTAGAGGTAGAAAAAGCCATCCGGGACTGCGGCATGTACATTATCGACCGCCGGGAGGAAGACGGATGGGTGGCGCTTCGTTGCCAATTTGCGGAGGAATAGCTATGCCGAGATTTTACATCGACCCGCCTGCCGGGGATTTCATCACTCTCACTGGGGAGGACGCCCGGCATATTTGCCGCTCGCTGCGGATGTCGGCGGGTGAAACGCTCGTTCTCTGCGATGGGGCCGGCAACGACTACAACGGGGTACTGCGGCAGGCCGATGGTCAGACAGCTACAGTAGAAATCCTCTCCCGGCATCCATCCCAAACGGAGCCGTCGGTTTTTATCCGGCTGTTCCAAGCGCTGCCCAAAGGGGATAAAATGGAATGGATCCTGCAAAAAGCCGTAGAACTGGGTGCAAGCGAGATTGTGCCGGTGCTCACCGAGCGGTGTATTTCCCGCCCCGACGAAAAATCCATGGACAAAAAGCTGGCCCGCTGGCAAAAAATCGCCGTTGAAGCTTCTAAGCAGTGCGGCCGGGGCCGGATCCCCGCTGTATGCCCGCTGATGCGCTTTTCCGAAGCAGCACGTGCATTGGGGAAGATGGAAAAGGGGTTATTTTTTTACGAAAAGGGCGGCCTGCCATTAAAAGAGTCCCTGCGCGCTCCGGCAAAACAGATCGGGATTTTTGTGGGTGCCGAAGGCGGCTTTTCCCCGGAAGAAGCGCGCTTGGCCCAAGAGTCCGGAGCGGTCTGCGTCAGTCTGGGGAACCGGATTTTGCGGTGTGAAACGGCGCCGCTGGCCGCTTTGTCCGCAATCCTATACGAAACCGATAATTTTTAATGTTGCCGCCGGGCAGGGAAGGGGGGCGCCTATGGCTGAAAAAAGAAAATTGCCTTTTTGGCTGCGTATTCTGCTGCCGCCGGTTTTGGCGCTGGTATTGCTTTGGAGCGGAAGCCTCTGCGCAAATGCCCTGCTGGATAGCCACGGCGGACCCAAGGCCAAGGAAATCCTTTTGCAGACCGGAGAAGAAATCCGCTCTGCCAATCAGCTTTTATTTGAGAAAAAAACCTATCAGATCATCTACGATTATTCCATCGCCTTTTTGGACAGCGCGATCGCCTTTGATTTTCTGCCCACTTACGATATCGACGGATTGTGGGGATTGATCCAGCATTTGCCCCGCGATATGCAAATCGAAAAGATCTGGTTTTCCTATAACGCTGTCAGTTTTTCTGTTTCCACCGATTCCGCGCAGGCTTTGCTTTCCTTTTTGGAATATTTACAAAACTGTGAACAATATTCGACTGTTTTTTTCTATCCAGATTCCCAGTCCCCCTCTCCTTTTGCCGGTGAATTCTGTTGTTATTTTTAATTGATCGAGAAAAAACCGCCTTTTTCCAGCTGGAAGAGGCGGTTTTTTACATTTCGTAATACTTTTGCAAATGATTTTGTATTTCCACATTTTCCACAAATCTTTCAACGATTTAAAAATAAGAAGAAATACTTTTCCACATAAAATACGATTAAAAACAAAAAATCTCTGATTTTTCCCATAAAAGCCAAAAATTCTTTGTGGAAATTTCAGTGGAGAAAGTGGAAATCTGAGCAAAAAAAATCGCAGGCAACGGGCCTGCGGGCAAATGAAAAAAGAAGAAATAATGATAAAGGAGGGGGGATTGACCGGAAACAGTACAATACAGTTTCCTGTCCTTTATTATATCATAAGAGGTTATAAATTGGTGAACAAATTGTGAACAACATCTTGTTTTAGAATAAAAATGAAAATTATTTTCCAAAATATTCTTTTAACAAAAACTACTGAAGCCATCCAACAGGAAAAAGAAAAGGATTTCCATTTATTTTTTTCGCTTCCCGGCAAAAAAAGCGGATATCAGCCCTGCACATTCCTGGGCCAGCACGCCGCCTTCGTAATCGGGGCGGTTGCCGTAGGGCAAGTCAAACAGGCGCAACATACCGCACACCGCCCCCTCCCGTGGATCCGCCGCGCCATAGAACACCCGGCTGATCCGGCTGTTGAGAATTGCTCCTGCACACATCACGCAGGGTTCCAGCGTCACATACAGATCGCATCCATCCAGCCGCCAATCGCCGATGCGGCGGCAGGCCGCTTCAATGGCCAGCACCTCCGCGTGGGCCAAAGCACTATGTCTAGTTTGGCGCAGATTATGGCCGCGGCCCAGCACCTCCCCGCGCCAGACCACCACTGCGCCTACGGGGATTTCCCCCAACCGCTCCGCTTCTCTGGCCTCTTCCAAAGCCAAACGCATATACCGCTCGTGCATGGTTTCTCCGCTCATGCCACCCTCACAAAGTTCTGGATCATAAAGAAGAAAATGGCCAGCAGCGCAACAATCATCGCCACCGATGAGAAATACACCCCCACTTTCTGGCCGGTGCGCATCCAAGTCTGAGCAGGATACAGCCCCAAGGGGCCGCGGGTACGCAAAATCAAAAACAGCACCGACGCTACCCCTGTGGTGATCCAGAATACAATATAAATCAGATTGACCAGGACAAGCATATCCTCTCCCATCCCGTTCATCAGGATACTCATAACACCGGCAGACAGATTGATGCAGGCATGCAGCACCATGGAAATCCGCAACGATCCGGTACGCAGCACCAGATAGCCAAACCAAAGCCCCAGCAGGAACGCGTAAGGGGCCTGTACCATGTTCAGATGAAACAGGCCGAACAGCAGCGCCGATATCAACAGCGCGAACCCGTCGCCAAAACGGCGCAGCGACTGCATGAGGATCCCACGGAACGCAATCTCCTCAAAAACCGGTGGAAGCACCGCAAGCAGGATAAAATACAGCACCAACCCCGGCAGCGTCACCGGTGTGGTGATATCACTGGTTACCGGCTGATAGCCGGTAACCGCGAACAGCAAAGATAAAATAGAGGTCAAAATAGAACCTATCACGGAAAGAGCAAAGCTGGCGGGAATACTGAGCAGCATTGTTCCAAAATCCACCGGCCGAAACGGAACCGCAACCCTCCATGGCATTTTCAAAAAGAGCAGATAGCACCCAAAGGCGACCGTAAAGGACAGAATATAGACGCCCATGTTCAGAAGATAGTAGGAGACTTCCGAATTGCCAAACAGCTGCCGGCCGGTAAACTGGTATGACAGCTGAATCAAAAAGCTCAGAAGCAGGCTGGCGGAAATATTCACCACAAAATATAAAATCGCCGCAATGCCGAAATAATTGGCCGACTGCCGCAGGAGCCGCCTTTCCGCCATGTAGGCCGGATTCGGCTGCGGGCGCGGCATTTCCGGCGGGCGATACCCAGGCTGCGAACCCATAGGCGGTACATTTTGATACGGGGTCATAAATCGATTCCTCCTTCTGTCCATCATTAAGGCTGCTTTCAAGGCAGCAGGAACAACATAGTCATCAGGCGCCCAAAAGAGGGCGGCCACAAAGGTCATGGAAGTTTTTGTTTTCGCAGTGGCAAAGATCCGTTCCGCCGTATCTGGCGGTCTTGCCTGCGAGGATTTCATGAGCCTTTCTGCCGCTGGAAATCTTCGCTTTTCTCTGGCGGCGTGAGGTCATTATACCACAGTTTTCCTTTCATAGGAATCGCCCTTTGAAAAAATCCCTCTTTTGTCTCTTTTCTCTTTCCTTTCTGAACAAAATGTGCTATATTAACTTCTGTATGCTGCATTTTTGGAATCTCGTTGTTTCCGTTTACAGCAGGCGGAACAAAGAGCAAAAAGGAGGTTCTCCTGTGAAGCGGGAAAAATCCTGCGGTGCGCTGGTCTACCGCATCACTCAAAGCGGCCAGAAAGAGCTTTTGTTTATCAAACACCGGCACGGCACTCATTGGTCTTTTCCCAAAGGACATATGGAGGAAGGGGAAAGCGAAGTGCAGACCGCGCTGCGGGAAGTCAAGGAAGAAACTGGCTTGGATATCGACCTGGAGGATGACTTCCGCCAAAGCGTCGAGTACTACCCAAAGCCCAATGTTAAAAAACAGGTGGTCTATTTTCTGGGGCATGCCAGAAACGACCATGTGGTCCGCCAAGAAGAAGAGATTGGCGAAACGCGCTGGATCCCCCTTGAGCAGGCTCTCGCCTGGGTCACCTTCCGCAATGACAAAAACCTGATTCGCAAAGCCAAAAAGATTCTAATGCCGGAATAGCTTTTTCCAAGAAAGGACGTCATTATCTATGCCAAAAAAACATTTTTCCCTGTCCGCCAACCCCGCCCGGGTGATTGCCGGAAGTTTTCTGGGGGTTATCATCACTGGCACATTGCTTTTAATGCTGCCCCTGTCTGCTAAAAACGGATCGGTCACCAATTTTTTTGACGCGCTGTTTACCGCCACTTCCGCTACCTGCGTAACCGGTCTGGTCGTAGTGGACACTTACACCCACTGGACCTTTTTCGGCCAGGGCGTTATTCTGGCCCTGATCCAGGTAGGCGGACTGAGCCTGGTAACGCTGACGCTGTTTTTCAACCTGCTGATCCGGCGAAAATTAGGGTTGCGTACCTTGCAGCTGGCCCAGGAATCTACCAGCGCCACTAATTTTGAGGATACGCCCATGCTGCTCAAGGGGATTGTTGGGATCACATTGGCGGTGGAGACTGTCGGTGCACTATTGCTGCTTCCCGCTTTTGTGCCGCGATACGGGGCAGAAGGCATTTTTATTTCCGTTTTTACTTCCATCTCCGCGTTTTGCAATGCGGGTTTTGACCTGCTGGGCCGGGAAGGGGCCTACTCTTCCCTGATCCATTACAACGGCAGCTATGTGCTTCTGGTTATTTCCGCTCTTATCATTATCGGCGGTCTGGGCTTTATGGTGCTGTTTGACCTGCTGCATTACCACAAAAATAAAAGGCTGCGTCTACACAGCCGGGTGGTATTGACTGCCACTGCTTTTCTCCTTTTAATCGGTACCGTTGGATTTGCCCTGCTGGAGTGGAACAACCCCGCCACCATGGGAGATCTTCCTGTATGGCAAAAGCTCAACGCTTCTTTCTTCCAGTCGGTCACTACCCGAACCGCCGGCTTCAACAGTATTGATATCGCTTCCATGAACGAACTCAGCAAAGTTCTTACTATCGGCTTGATGTTCATTGGTGCTGCACCCGGCTCCACCGGCGGCGGCATTAAAGTAACTACCATTGTGGTTCTGATTATGACGGCGGTCTCGGTGGCACGGGGATACGATGATACCATTATTATGAAGCATAAAATTAAGCGGCAAACCGTCAATAAAGCGCTGACCGTAACGTTTATCGGATTTCTTGCGGTAATGCTGGCCACCGGTGTTATTATTTATACTACCCACGATGGCGGCGCAACCTTTTCTTCGGTAGACGCGCTGATAGAGTCCACCTCGGCGTTCGCCACCGTAGGCCTGACCTCCGGTATCTCTGCTGTCGCCAACCTGCCTTCTAAATTGATTTTAACCGCCACGATGTTTCTGGGCCGTGTCGGCCCCGTCTCTCTCCTGTTGTCTTTGGCGGCCGGCGCAGGCAAAGTCAATCGGAAACAAGTTATGCCTGAAGGCCATCTGAATGTAGGATAAGAAAATAAGGAGGGGTCGAAATGGAAATCCGGCGCACAACCCCGGCAGATAAAGAAGAGGTCCTTGCCCTTTATGAAGCGGCCCGCCGCTTTATGGCAGAAAATGGGAACCCCAACCAATGGGTCAACGGCTACCCCGGCGCCGATCAGTTGGAAGCGGATATGGCGGCGGGCGGTAGTTACGTCTGTGTAAGGGAAGGAAAGATCGTAGGCACCTTTTACTTCGCTGTCGGCGACGAGCCCAACTATCATCGGATCACCGGCGGCAACTGGCTCAACGACCGGCCTTACGGTGTTGTCCACCGCATTACTTCCGCCCCTGGAACCCATGGCGTCGCCAGTTTTTGCCTTGCGTGGTGCTTTGCCCAGTGCGGCAATATCCGCATCGATACCCATCGGAACAATATCCCCATGCAGAAAACGCTGGAAAAAAACGGCTACCGGGTCTGCGGTACGATCTATCTGGAGAACGGCGATGAGCGGATCGCCTTTCAAAAAGATCAGTAAAAAGCACTGTGCGATTTCAAATAATGCGGTTCCGTAACAAAAGATTTGCGAACAAGAGGCAAAAAAACCCATACGGGTATACTACAGAAAATCCAAACACAAAAAATGGGCAGAGAACGATTCTTTGCCCATTTTAATTTTGTATAAAACCATTCCTTTTATTTAGCAGTCTAAACCCTCGGTAAAACAATGATTTTATCGTATATATTTTGTATGCTTGCAACGAGAAGGGGGAGCTGATTGTCACAAGGAAGAATATCATACCCGGTTATAAATCGTTACACCGTTTTTTAAGGCCGAGTTTCGAAAATATTCAAGGAGTTGCTGCCAAAGATAAATTGAAAATACCCAAAAGTAAAACCAGCCGAAAAATGTGATTTCTTATGACAACCTGGATGTGGGCCGCTCATGTTTCCAAGATTATTTCATCAACGGAGCGCCCGTACTCCATGCCTGGCCCACTTTTTCGCCAATGGCATAATACCCGCTCTGGAACTGGTCGAACACAAAAGCATTGAGTTTTGTCGGGTCAACCTTGCCCTTTTCATCCAGGACGGATTCTTCCGCAAGAACGCCGACAATTTCCCCTATTACATGGAATCCGTACCGTTCGTTTTTGGCTTCTACCACTTTGCATTCCAGGGTAAGGGGAAATTCTTCTACAACCGGCGCATCGACCTTTTCGCTTTTTACTGCGGTCAGACCGGTTCTTTCAAATTTGTCCGCCATGCTGTTTCCCGAAGCGATCCCAAAAAAATCCGCTGCTTCTATATGCGGGATGTCCGCAATGCTAAGCGTAAACGCGCCCCGCTTTTTAATGTTTTCCGAGGTTTTATGATCCTCGCCAATATTGAGAGAAACCATATTGCTTGCACAGATCCCTCCCCAGGCCATGTTCATCACGTCTACTTTTCCGTCTTCCCCATAGGTGGAAATCATCAGCACCGGCATCGGAAATACATAGGGCTTTACACCGAGATCTTTTTTCATAAAAAACGCCTCCGTTAAAAATAAAATCTAAAGGCCCTTTACAAACCTCTTAATTTTATTATAATAAAGGTAAACAGAAAAACAAGTACCATCTTTTAAGTTAGGTACTTTCTTAAAAGGAAGCATAAACTCTATGATCCAAAACTACATTGAAAATGCAAATTTTGAAGAAACGGGGTTTAGCTATGCCCTTTCACTGATTTCCGGAAAATATAAGATGATTATTTTATATTGCCTGATGGAATTTAAAGTGGTCCGGTTTAACGAAATGCAGCGGTATCTGAAAAAAATCTCGGACAAAACCTTAAGCCAAAACCTCAAAGAGCTGGAGCGAGACGGGCTGATTAGACGCATTGTATATCCGCAAATTCCTCCAAAAGTCGAATATTCCCTCTCTCAAAAGGGCCTGTCTCTTATGGCGGTATTGGATCAGCTTTGCGTATGGGGGGAGCAAAACCGGGAATAAAACGTTCCTCAGCTCTCCAAAAGCCCAAAGAAAAAAAGAGCCAAAGGGCTCTTTTTTTCTTTGGGCAAATAGGGAATGTTCTATCCAAAAGATGTATGGCAAAAATTATTTGTCCTCCATACACAAAAGCAACACCGCTTTTTGTACATGAAGGCGGTTCTCCGCTTCATCATAAATTTCGCCCACATGCTCTTCGAACACATCTTCAGCGATCCCCTCGTTCATATGAGCGGGCAGGCAATGCTGGAGCATTACGTCTGGCCTGGCATAAGACATTAGCTCCCGGTTGACCTGCCATCCTGCAAAATCCCTGCACCGTTCGGCGGCCTCCAATTCCTGCCCCATGGAAGTCCATACGTCGGTAAAAATCACATCTGCGTCTTTCGCCGCAGCAAACCGGTCGTTGGTCAAGGTGAAGTGATCGCCATATTCCACAGCTACCGCCAGCGCCTGTGGATCGGGCTGGTAACCGTCCGGCGTAGCAGCCGCCACCGTCATGCCGGTTCGCAACCCGCCTACCAGCAGACTGTTGGCCATATTGTTGCCGTCACCGATATAACACATTTTAAGGCCTTCCAGCTTGCCCTTTCGCTCCCGCACCGTCATCAGATCCGCCAGCACCTGGCAGGGATGACTGTAGTCGGTCAGGCCATTGATGACCGGCACCGAGGCAAACTCGGCCAGCTGTTCCACATCCGACTGGGCAAAGGTGCGGATCATGATGCCGTCCACATAGCGGCTGAGCACCCGGGCGGTGGCCTTGATGGATTCCCCCCGCCCCAGCTGAATATCCCGGCTGGACAGGAACAGGGCATGCCCGCCCAGCTGGAACATCCCTGCCTCAAAGGAAACGCGGGTTCGGGTAGAAGACTTTTCAAAAATCATCCCCAGCGTTTTCCCTTTCAGCCTTTCGTGAGGGATTCCCTTTTTCTTCTCCGCTTTCAGCTGATCTGCCAGATCAAGAATCTCCGTGATTTCTTCGCCGGTCAGATCGGATCATTTTAACAGATGCTTCAATTCAGGCGTCTCCTTTCAGGCCGGCGGCACAGCATAAAGATTACAACAGCGCGGCCAGCGTTTCTTTGGCGCAGGCAATCTGCTTTTTGACCTCCTCCGGGGCAGGCCCCCCCGCAGACCTGCGTTCTTTTACACAGGTATCCAGTGAAATGGCATGGTACACGTCTTCTTCAAATAAATCACAATGCTTTTTTAATTCTTCCATACTCAGCTGTTCCAGTACAGTATCTTTTTCAATGCAGTAGGCCACCAGCCGGCCGGAAACATGGTGTGCGTCGCGGAAGGGCAGCCCCTTTTTGACCAGATAATCCGCCAGGTCGGTGGCATTAATAAAGCCCCTTGCTGCGGCATTCCGCATATTTTCGCTTAAAATCCTGGCGCTTTTGAGCATGGGGATAAAGGTAGAAACGCACATTTTCACTGTATCCACCGCATCGAACAGCGCCTCCTTATCCTCCTGCATATCCTTGTTATAGGCCAGCGGCAGACCTTTCATCATGGTCAAAAGGGTCATCAAGTCGCCGTAGACCCGGCCGGTCTTGCCGCGGATGAGTTCGGTGATATCCGGGTTCTTTTTCTGCGGCATGATGGAAGAACCGGTGGAAAACGCGTCATCCAGCTCCACAAACTTAAACTCCCAGCTGCACCAGAGAATGACCTCCTCGGAGAAACGGGACAGGTGCATCATAAAAATAGACAGCGCGCCTGCCAGTTCCAGCGCATAATCCCGGTCGGATACACCGTCGATGCTGTTTTGGGAAATCCCGGTAAATCCCAGCAGCTCGGCCGTCATCTCCCGGTCAATGGGATAGGTGGTGCCGAAGGCCGCGCCGCAGCCTAACGGCATGGTGTCCAAAATGCGCTTGTCGCAGTCGAGCAGTCGCTGGATATCCCGTAAAAACATCTGAACATAAGCCATCAGATGGTGGGCAAAGGTAATGGGCTGGCCCCTCTGCAGATGGGTGTAGCCCGGCATCACCGTTTCGGTATGCGCCGCCGCCTTTTCCAAAAGAACTTCAATCAGTTCGCGGCACAGCGGCAGAATCTGGCCGATTTCGTCGTGGAAATACAGCTTCATGTCCAGCGCCACCTGATCATTGCGGCTTCTGGCGGTATGCAGCCTTTTCCCCGCGTCGCCGATCCGCTCGGTCAACTCCGCCTCAATAAACATATGGATATCCTCAGCGTTGGGGTCGAAAGCCAGATCGCCGCTTTCGATATCCTTTAAAATGCCGGTAAGCCCCGCTGTGATTGCCTCTTTATCCTCATCGGAAATGATCCCTTGCCTGGCCAGCATAGTGGCATGGGCGATGCTGCCCCTGATATCCTGCGCATACATTCGGTTGTCAAAGGAAATGGATGAATTAAAATCGTTTACATGTTTGTCGATCTCTTTGGAAAATCTTCCTGCCCAAAGTACCATAGCGCTCCCTCCAAAAATGAAAACAGATTCCTTTCCCCTTTGGGAAAGGCCGGCCCGCAACAATACCGGGCCAATGCTTTCATTGTACCATAAGCAGGATTATTTGCCCAGCTTTTCATCCAGCAACGCTTTCACCTTGATCGGCAGGCCGAACAGGTTGATAAAGCCCTGGGAATCCATCTGATCATAGACCTCGTCCTCACCGAAGGTGGCAATCTCCTCTGAATACAGAGAATAAGGACTGGTAGTGCCGGCGGGGATGATGTTGCCCTTATACAGCTTGAGCTTTACATCGCCGGTGACCGTCTGCTGGGTGGTGCTGACAAAAGCGCTTAGCGCTTCCCGCAGGGGAGTAAACCACTGTCCATAATAAACCAGCTCCGCAAACTTCAGCGCGATTTGCTGTTTGTAATGCTGGGTATCCCGGTCCAGACAGAGGGTTTCCAGCAGTTCGTGGGCCGCGTAAAGAATGGCGCCGCCGGGCGTTTCGTATACCCCTCTGGACTTCATGCCAACCAGCCGATTCTCCACCATATCCACAAGGCCGATCCCGTTGGCGCCGCCGACCTGATTCAGTTCGGTGATGATGTCCAGCGCCTTCATTTCTTTCCCATTCAGCGCTGTGGGAACGCCTTTTTCAAAGTGCAGCGTTACATAGGTGGGCTTGTCGGGCGCCTTCTCGGGAGAAACACCCATTTCCAAAATCTTGTCGTAATCCGGCTCGTTGGCGGGATCCTCCAGATCCAGCCCCTCATGGGACAGGTGCCACAAATTTTTGTCCTTGGAATAGCTGGTCTCTCTGCTGACATTCAGCGGGATCCCCTTTTTTTCCGCGTAATCTATTTCGTCGTCCCGGCTTTTCATCTCCCAGGTCCTCCAGGGAGCGATAATGCCCATGTTCGGCGCGAAAGCTTTAATAGCCAGCTCAAAGCGCACCTGATCGTTTCCTTTGCCGGTGCAGCCGTGGGCAATGGCGTCCGCTCCTTCCTTCTTTGCGATTTCCACAATCTTCTTGGCGATAATCGGCCGCGCAAAGGAGGTTCCCAGCAGATATTTGTTCTCATAAACGGCACCGGCCTGCATGGTAGGGATGATGTAGTCGTCCACAAATTCTTCTTTCATATCCAGAATATATAGCTTGGAGGCGCCGGTTTTCAGCGCCTTTTCCTCTAAGCCGGAAAGTTCCGCTCCCTGTCCAACGTCCGCAGCTACGGCGATGACCTCGCAGTCTTTGTAATGCTCTTTCAGCCAGGGAATGATGACCGACGTATCCAATCCGCCGGAATAAGCCAATACGATTTTCTGATACTGTTTCATGCTGCATTCTCCTTTTGCCCATTTTGCTCTTCTGGTGCTTACCGGAATTTTATATTTATAATTATACATATATTTCGCATAAAATCAACTATTTTTTTGAAATATTATTCATTCATTGACGCATTTTGTTTATTATTATAAGTTTTTATGAATATGCGGCCCGGTTTTGTATCATATCACGTACTTTAATGGAAAATCAGCTCGGCTCCCTTTTTGCGCATATCTACCGCCAAAAATTCATATGCTTTGATAGCCTTCTGTCGGATATCTTCACAACGGCAGACTGAAAAACGGGCAAAAGAGACCGCATCGTCGGCATATGAAGCAAGGAGGGAATGGGGTGAGACATTCCGGCAGATCCCGGCGGCTGCTGGGAGGAGCGGCAGCAATTGCTGTATTGGCAGGCTCGTTAGCAGCCTTCCCTGCCCTGAGCACAACGCTGGGCACATTTTTGGGGAAAGCCGCCGCCGCTTCCGCTATGCTGCAGATGCCCGAAGGCGGCATGGCTTACCTGCAAAACCGCTTTCAGGACGATCTGGTACAGGACGAGCCCGTATCCTCCTCCCAACCGCAGGCTGAAAAGCCGGTCCAAAGCGCCGCCGAAAGCGTGCAGGAACCAAGCATACCGGCCGAAAGCCAGGCAGAATCCCAAAGCCAAAGTACGATTTCCATCCCGCAGACGCCCGAATCTCCATCCATTGAGACCATCGCGCCGGAAAACCGGGGAACGATCACGGAAAAGACTTTTACCGCCGATCGAAGTTCCTTGTATATTCCGCTTTCCGCAGGGTATATTAAGAATTCGACCAACCTATCCAATCAACAGGTTTTGTCCCTGCTGGCTCAGCCCATGGAACTTGCCTTGGAAGATACCGATCAGCCTCAGGTGCTGATTGTGCATACCCACGCCACGGAAAGCTTTGAGCCTTTCGACCGGGATTTCTGCGACACCTCTTATACCTGGCGGAGCACCGATAATACCCAAAATGTGGTTTTCCTGGGAGATATCATCGCCAACCAGCTGGAGCAGGCAGGCATCGGCGCGATCCACGATACCACACAGCATGATTACCCTTCCTACAACGGCTCTTATGAACGCAGTGCCGAGACCATCCGCAAATGGCTGGAGCAGTATCCTTCCATCAAAGCGGTTATCGACGTACACCGGGACGCCATAGAGAGTCCCGCCGGCAATTTGATTAAGCCGGTGGCGATGATCAATGGGGAAAAAACCGCGCAGGTCATGATTATCGCCGGCTGCGACGACGGCACTATGAATATGCCGGATTGGGACCGGAATCTGCGTTGGGCCGCAGCTTTGCAGTCTACTGCAGAGACGATGTATCCCGGATTGACCCGGCCGGTCTTTTTCTGCTACCGTAAGTACAACATGGATCTGACCGGCGGCTCTTTGCTGATCGAGTTTGGCTCTCATGGCAATACCCTGGAGGAAACCGCCCGCGCGGCCGAATACATGGGCAAGGCTATGGCTCAAACGCTGTTGGGCACCTTACCAGAATAACATCTGCGCCCTGTCTGCGAAACGGCCAGCAGAATTACCCCGTCCTCAACGCTGCAGCACACCGGCAACATCCATCTTTTCCGGGTTGCAAGGAGAACATCCCCTTTTCTCAGCAGGCTTGCCTGCTTTTTCCCGTTTGGTCATTTTCGGCTCTGCCACCCTTTGCTGGATTCCTTTTGAAAACTGGAACTCCGCCCGTTGGCCTTCCAATAATGCAAGATATCCTATTTTTGAAATTGTTTTTAAGGAGAAAAAATGCAAAAGAAGACGCAAAAACAAATTTTTTGGTTCAGCTTTTTCTTTGTTTTACTGCTGTTTTCCGCCGCTGCCCTGTTTATGGTAGCAGAGTACAATACTTCCCGCTCCGGATATACGCCTCAGCCGCCGCTATATCGTTTTGCCCAGCAGATTATGGATCCCTTCTGCCAGGCTATGGAGCCGGTGCTCCAATGGCTTCATTTAGACTAAAAGGAAGATAGCACAAAAAAGGGTTCACTTGGAGGCTTCCCCTCCAAAGGACGCTATCCTCCGCCGTCTTAAAAGCCCTATAGGAAAAACCTCCATTCTTTCCGGACTGCGCGCCGGAGCATCCATCCTGCAAGTATCGTCCGGCGCGGGTACAGAAGAGGTCCGAAGTTCCTACGACGCTTATCGTTTGCATCTAACCGGTAAAATGGCAGGGAGCCATTCCCGCCTTTTACAAACTTGGGAGGGGAAAACCGTTTGCCGTTTCAATACCTGAGCACCCATCTGTTTTTCCTTTCCTTTCCGTAAATCGAGCAAAATTGCAGTAAAAATCCATTTTCCTCACAAAAAAAGCAGGGCTTTCCGATCTTTTCATCGAAAAGCCCTGCTTTTAAAATTCTGCACAGATGGTTTTCCCTTATTTGAGAGCCTCTTCCACCGCAACTGCACAAGCGACAGTCGCGCCAACCATCGGGTTGTTGCCCATGCCGATCAGGCCCATCATTTCTACGTGAGCGGGAACGGAGGAAGAACCGGCAAACTGCGCGTCGCCATGCATACGGCCCATGGAGTCAGTCAGGCCATAAGAGGCGGGGCCGGCAGCCACGTTGTCCGGATGCAGCGTGCGCCCGGTACCGCCGCCGGAAGCAACCGAGAAATATTTTACGCCGTTCTCACCAGCCCACTTCTTATAGGTACCAGCAACCAGGTGCTGGAAGCGGGTGGGATTGGTCGAGTTGCCGGTGATGGAAACGTCGACTTTCTCTTTTTTCATAATGGCCACGCCTTCCAACACATCGTTGGCGCCATAGCAGCGGACCTTCGCTTTATCTCCTTCGGAGAAAGGAACCTCGCGGACGACTTTCAGTTCTCCGGTCCCAAAGTCAAAGTCCGTCTCCACATAGGTGAAGCCGTTGATTCTGGAAATAATATACGCCGCATCTTTTCCAAGGCCGTTGAGGATTACCCGCAGGGGTTTCTTTCTGGCTTTATTTGCGGTTCTGGCGATACCAATGGCACCTTCCGCAGCGGCAAAGGACTCATGCCCCGCCAAAAAGCAGAAGCAGTCGGTCTCTTCTCTTAACAGCATGGCGCCCAGATTGCCGTGGCCCAAACCAACCGCCCTTTGCTCCGCAACGGAACCGGGAATGCAGAATGCCTGCAAGCCCAGGCCGATGGCCTCAGAAGCGTCGGCCGCAACTTTGCAGCCTTTTTTCAGCGCGATGGCAGTGCCCAGAGTGTAGGCCCAGCAGGCGTTCTCAAACGCGATGGGCTGTACGCCTTTGACGATTTCTTCTACGTTGATGCCATGCTCTTTGCAAAGCGCATCAGCATCCTCAAGGGTTTTCCAACCATATTCAGCAAGACATGCCTCAATTTTCGGCATTCTTCTTTCCTGACCTTCAAATTTTGCCATGTGAGTTTACCTCCTTTTCTTATGATCCCGATTATTCTTCACGCGGGTCGATATATTTGGCGGCGCCTTCATAACGGCCGTAGGTGCCAATGTTCTTATCATACGCCGTCTTGGGATCTACACCGTGGCGGATATCCTCCAGCATTTTGCCTACACGGACAAATTTATAGCCGATCACTTCGCTGTTGGCGTCCAGCGCCAAGGACAGGATATAGCCCTCGGTCATTTCCATGTAACGAACGCCTTTTTCAGCAGTAGAGAAGATCGTTCCCACCTGAGAGCGCAGGCCTTTGCCAAGATCTTCCAGCCCGGCACCGATGGGCAGTCCATCCTCGGAAAAAGCGGTCTGGCTTCTGCCGTAAACGATCTGCAGGAACAGCTCTCTCATGGCTACGTTGATCGCGTCGCACACCAGGTCGGTGTTCAACGCTTCCAGCAGGGTTTTCTTTGGGAGAATCTCCGCAGCCATCGCAGCGGAGTGGGTCATCCCGGAGCAGCCGATGGTCTCAACCAAGGCTTCTTCAATAATACCATTTTTCACGTTCAGGGTCAGTTTGCAGGTACCCTGCTGGGGCGCACACCAGCCAACACCGTGGGTCAGACCGGAAATATCAGAAATCTGATAGGCTTTTACCCATCTGCCTTCTTCCGGAATGGGCGCGGGGCCGTGGTTGGGGCCTTTGGTAACAGGGCACATTCTCTCTACTTCATGAGAATAGTTCATTGCGGTTCTCCTTTCGGGTTTCTATATTCTGTATGCAGTTTGCTCATACCTGCCCATATTATAACGAATCGGACAAGGATTATCAAGAGATTTCTGCCAAATTGTGAAGAATTTGACAAATAAGCCCATCGACCCTGCCTTTTGATTCGTACGGCAAAAATGCCGCCCAAAAGGCAGCCTCTTTCAAATGCAGGCCACCGTTTCCCGGGGCAGCTGCAAATCAAACAGACGCAAACCAGGCCAGCAGGCAGAACACCAGCAGCAGGGAAAAAAGAATCATGAACAGATAACCCAGCTTTTTTAATTTAGGGTTCCCTTTATAATGGGCGATAATGGGAAAAATCAATCCCAATACAAACAGCACCACCAGGAAAAAGACCATGGCCTGAGCAAACGAATCGGTCATTTTGTAATCCTCCCGCGCGCCGCCTCCGCTTGTTTTCTGGGCGGCGCCTCTTTGTTAGTATAACCCCAGCATATGCCGGAAATCGTTACAAAACAGAAAATTTTCCCCTTGGGAAATATCCCAAAGATAATGGGCATCAGAGCTGTGTAACACCAAAAGATCCGCAAAACCCGGGATCTGCGGGGCCAGCTTTGGGATGTTTTCCCGGCATACAATTTCTACCGCTGAGAAGCCCCAATCGGCAGAAAAATACCCCAAATTGGAAAAAACGCTGGTGGAGCTTTTATCAATATGGGCCGGATAGCAGATACCGCCGAACCGGCGTACCAGAGGCACCGTTTCCTCAATGGAAATAGTCGTAGCGTTAATTAAAAGGTACGGCTCATAGCCGACGATTTCATCCGCCGCATTTAAAATCCTCTGCTCGCCGAAAATTTCCGGTCGGTTTTTTACCGGCGGCAGATGGTCGTGCACATAGTCGTCGAACGCCATGGCCGATTCCAACGCCGGAAACAGGCAGATAATATGCACCTCTTCACTGGTACACAGTTCCATCCCCGGAATCAGATCAATAGGCAGCCCCTTTGCCACCTCCATAGCCGCAGGGCAGTTTTTGCAGCTGTTGTGATCGGTGATCGCCATCACCTGGATACCGTTCAGCACCGCCATATGGAGCATGTTGTTAACGGTCATGTCATTGTCCCCGCAAGGGGAGAGAGCCGAATGGGTATGCAGATCGTAAACCACTTTCTTCACACCATTCCCTCCTTTCCAATCCAAAAAACATACGCCGCCGGAGGAGATTCTTCCCGGCGGCGTATGGCAGCCTGTCAGCCCTCCAGCAACCGCTGGATCAAAAGCCCGGTATCGAAAACTGGATGAGGGGATCCCAGTACAGGCACTCCCTGCCCGTCAGCCCGGGAACGGGCTTCCCCGTCCAAGGGTGCGTTTTCCGCCAGAACGATACAGGCAGTATCCGCCAGAACGGCGACCGCCACCGCATTGACGTTCCCCATGACAGTGACCCAGGCCGAGTCTGCCGGGGCGCGGCCCATAACAAAGCTCAATAGGTCGCAACAGAACACCCTGTCCGCTTCGCGATCCAACGCGTCCGCCCCGGCCAGCACCGAAAATCCACATTCTTCCGCCATCCGGCGGACGGTGATTTTTTTCATTCAACTTCCCTCCGATAATCGTTTCAGCGGTCAATCCCGGCCGCCTTCTTTAAAGGTATCGGGGACCTTCCCCTCCAGCTCTGCAATTGAGCTGGCCAGGGATTTCATTTTATCCTTGAGCAGAAATACGCAGGCATCCGGCGTATTATAGCCCCGTACGATGTCCTCGGCCAGGGCCTTGCAGCTGGGCGCGCCGCAGGCGGCGCAGTCCAGTCCGCTGAACAGGTGGGAGATTTCCTCGATCTGTCCCAGCTTTTTCAATGCTACCGTAATATCTTCGTCCAGCTGGAGCACCGGCTCATACTGGATTTCCGTATCAAACTTCATCTGGCGGGGGATCCCGTCCCCCACCCGGTTGCAGGATACGGGCAGATATTTCCGCACCCGTTTGAGCTTTGCCCTGGCAATATAAGGATTTTCCACTGTCAACACCCCTCCGACACAGCCGCCGGCACAGGCGTTAAGCTCCACAAAATCCACCGAACTCAGCTTCTCGTCCTCCAGATCCTCCAGCACGCGGATGACATTTTCGATGCCGTCCGCCGCCAGGTACCGGTCGTTGAGGAGCGCAGCCGACTCCCCGCCCGAGGAACCCCAGCCGATTCCCATGCGCCCAGAGCTTAAATATTCCTCCGTCCTGTCGGTTTCTTCTTTCATCAGGCTCAGCATTTTCGGATACACGTCCCGGATGGCGACCACTGCATCGATGGCGCTTTTCCTGGTGCCCAGCGGCATTTTAACCGCCGTGACTTTGGCGGCACAGGGAGAGATAAAGATACATCCGATCTTTTCGGCGGGAAGGCCGGTACGTTCCATCGCCTCTTTTTTCGCCAGCCGTGCGGCCACCTCTACCGGGGCCTGTAGCGGCAGGATGTGCCGGATCAGATCGGGAAAACGCACCCGAATCAGCCGTACCACCGCCGGGCAGGCGGAACTGATGACCGGCCGGGGCAGCTGCCCTTCGCTAAGCATTTTGCGGGTGGCGTCGCTGACCAGTTCAGCCGCCCGGGATACTTCAAAAATATCGTCAAAGCCCATGTCAATCAGCGCCCGCAGGATGATCTCCACATCGTCGAGGTTATTAAACTGCCCATACAGGCTGGGCGCAGGCAGAGCCACCGTATATTCGTATTGGTCCATCACCGAAAGAGGGTCAACAATCGGCTTTTTGGCGTGATAGGGGCAGATGCGGATACACTCCCCGCAGTCGATGCATCGGTCAGACAGGATCTTTGCCTTACCGTCCCGCACCCGGATCGCCTCGGTAGGGCAGCGTTTGACGCAGTTGATGCAGCCGCGGCACAGATCCCGATCCAGGGTCACCGAATGGAAGAATTCGCTCACGATACAGCCTCCTCCTGTGGATGGATGAACACGGTCATAGTGACGGTGGTTCCAACCCCGGCGGTGCTTTCGACCTTCATTTCATCGGTGTATTTCTTCATATTGGGCAGGCCCATCCCAGCGCCAAAGCCCAAAGAACGCACGTCGTCCGGCGCGGTGGACCACCCCTCCTGCATGGCAAGGGAGATATCCTGAATGCCGGGCCCCTGATCCCTGAGAACCATATGGACCGCATCCGGCGCGATATCCACATCAATTTCTCCTCCGCCGGCGTGGATGACCATATTGATCTCGCCTTCGTACATGGCAATCGCTACATTTCGGATGATATCCGGCGCCAATCCCACCTGTTTCAGCGCCTTTTTGATGCTGCTGGAGGCCTCGCCCGCGCGGGTGAAGTCATCGCCGGGCACATCGTAATGAAAAGAAATGGTCTGGCTCATGATCACTCACAGCCTCCCCTCAGCCCGTTTTCGTATAAAAGCCCGCAGGCGGTAAACATCCGCTGTCCGCAGGAAAGCAGCGCAATCCCCCGCTCCTCGGCCAGCCCGATCATCGAAGGGTCGGGCATTTTTCCCCGGACAAACACAATACAGACAATGTCCATCATTTCAGCGGTACGGATCACCTGCGGGTTGACCAGTCCGGTCAAAAGCACCGCCTGGTCTTTGACAAAAGCCAGCACATCGCTCATCATATCGCTGCCGCAGGCCGTATGCACCTCGTGGGAAAGCATATCTTCATCGGCCCAGAGAATTTCTGCATGCAGAATATCCTTGATATCTTGAATCGTCATATTTGCCCTCCTGCTCCCATTATAATAAGTATTGGGGCCGGCTTTTCACCGCAAGGCCGGGAAACGGACAATCCCGGCGGCCAGCCCAATCAAAAAGGCCTGCCTTTTCCCCCGTTTTTTGGATATTATACCATATTCCATTGATGGGAACAAGGCGTCGTACCGGCTCTTTCCTGCTTTTTCCGGCCATGCTGGAAAATATACTAAAATTTCTATTGTGTTTTGTTGGAATATCAACAAATTTCGTAAGATTCACCGAAACATGGTGGATTTTGTTGTTCACTCCTGTTATAATTTTAACCAGTCTAGAAGCATAAGGCTTTTTGCGCCCAAAAAACGATTGGGATCAAAAAACGGTTAAAAAGGGGCAATAGCCATCGGTGGTTTCATCTCGTGCCTTATGCAGATAGAGGAGGGCTCCGGGGGAGTCCGGAAACAATAATTTTTGCCGTTTTACGGCAGAACGGAGGTTTTCATGGCTACTACAATTTCAGCAGTTCCCTTTAACGGAACCAAAGAGCAGGAGCAGAAGCTGATTGAGCTGATTGCTGCTCACAAAGGGCAAAGAGGCGCTTTAATGCCGGTTCTGCAAGGTGCGCAGGAAATTTACGGCTACCTTCCCATCGAGGTGCAGAAGCTGGTCGCGCAGCATCTGGACATCCCATTGGAGGAGGTTTACGGCGTTTCTACCTTCTACTCTCAGTTTACTTTAAATCCCAAGGGCAAATATAAAATTTCTGTTTGCCTGGGTACCGCCTGCTATGTCAAAGGTTCCGGCGATGTATTCGCCAAGCTGGGCGAATGCCTGGGGATCCAGGGTGGAGAATGCACCAACGACGGCAAATTTTCCCTGGAGGCCTGCCGCTGCATCGGCGCGTGCGGCCTGGCGCCGGTTATGACCATCAACGACGATGTTTACGGCCGTCTGGTTGCCGATGACATTCCCGGCATCCTGGCCAAATACGCGGATTAAGCAATGGAAGAACTGTCGTTAAACATCCTGGACATTGCGCAAAATTCGGTGCGGGCAAACGCCACCCGTGTGGATATTACCGTGGCGGAGCTGCCGGCCGAAGACCGGCTGGTCATTACCATCACTGACAACGGTTGCGGCATGACCCCCGAACAGGTCGCCCATGTGGAGGACCCGTTCTACACCACCCGTACCACCCGCAAGGTGGGGTTGGGCGTCCCTTTTTTCAAAATGGCCGCACTGATGACCGGCGGGGACTTTTCCATCTGTTCGCAGCCGGGCGAAGGCACCGAGGTCCGGGCCGTTTTTGGCCTGACCCACATTGACCGGATGCCGCTGGGAAATATGGCTGACACCATGTGCATTTTGATGGGATGTAATGAGCAGATCAACTTCTCCTTTACCTATCGGGTGGGGGAAAAGGCCTTTACCGTCAGCACGGCGCAGCTGCAGGAGATTTTGGACGGCGTTCCCCTGAATACCCCCCAGGTGATGGATTTTATCCGGGGGTACATCAAAGAAAATATGGATTTGCTTAGCGGAGGTGCATCATAATATGAAAAGTTTAGCAGAGCTTCAGGCTCTTCGCGATTCCATGAAGGGCAAAATCGGCGTACGCGACGACGCGGAAGGGAATATCCGCGTGGTTGTGGGTATGGCTACCTGCGGAATCGCAGCCGGCGCACGGCCGGTGCTGACCGCCTTTACCGAGGAGGTTTCCAAGAGAAACCTGCAAAATGTAACCATCGCCCAGACCGGCTGTATCGGCATCTGCCAATATGAGCCCGTGGTTGAGGTCTACGAACCTGGTAAAGAAAAGGTCACCTATGTAAAAATGACCCCTGAAATGGCGGTCAAGGTTGTCAATGACCATCTGGTCAACGGCAACGTCGTAACCGAATACACCATCGGCGCAAAAACGAAATAAGGAGGAAACCAACATGTATCGTTCCCATGTGCTGGTCTGCGGTGGTACAGGCTGTACCTCCTCCGGCAGCGAACGGATCATCTCCGCTTTGGAGCATGAGATCCAGGACAATGGCCTGTCCGAAGAGGTCAAGGTCATCAAAACCGGCTGCTTCGGCCTTTGCGCATTAGGCCCCATCATGATTGTTTACCCTGAGGGCGCCTTTTACAGCATGGTCAAACCCGAAGACATCCCCGAAATCGTTTCCGAGCATCTGCTCAAAGGACGGATCGTTACCCGCCTTCTGTATCAGGAAACCGTACAGGAAGACACGGTAAAATCTTTGAACCACACCCAGTTTTATGCGAAACAGAAACGTGTGGCGCTGAAAAACTGCGGCGTCATTGACCCGGAAAACATCAACGAATACATCGGCATGGACGGCTACATGGCGCTGGGCAAAGTGCTGACCGAAATGACCCCCGACCAGGTGATCCAGACCATCAAGGACTCCGGCCTGCGCGGACGGGGCGGCGGCGGCTTCCCCACCGGGGTAAAATGGAGCTTTGCGGCGGCGCAGCCTGCGGGCCAGAAATACGTCTGCTGCAACGCTGACGAAGGCGACCCCGGAGCGTTCATGGATCGTTCCGTTCTGGAAGGCGACCCCCATGTGGTGCTGGAGGCAATGGCTATCGCCGGCTATGCTATCGGCGCAAACCAGGGTTACATTTATGTCCGCGCCGAATACCCCATCGCAGTAAAGCGGCTGGAAATTGCTATCGGACAGGCGCGGGAAAATGGCTTGCTGGGCAAAAACATCCTGGGCACCGGATTTGATTTTGATATTGAGCTGCGTTTGGGCGCCGGCGCGTTCGTCTGCGGCGAGGAAACCGCGCTGATGACCTCTATCGAAGGCCATCGCGGCGAGCCCAGACCCCGTCCCCCATTCCCGGCAGTCAAAGGCCTTTTTGAACGCCCCACTGTTTTGAACAACGTAGAAACTTATGCCAACATCCCCCAGATTATCCTCAAGGGCGCAGACTGGTTCGCCTCCATGGGTACGGAAAAATCCAAAGGAACCAAAGTGTTCGCGCTGGGAGGCAAAATCCACAATACCGGCCTGGTAGAAGTCCCCATGGGCACCACCCTGCGGGAAATCGTCGAGGAAATCGGCGGCGGCATTCCCAACGGCAAGAAATTTAAAGCGGCGCAGACCGGCGGCCCTTCCGGCGGCTGTATCCCTGCCTCGCTGATCGACATCCCTGTAGACTATGACAATTTGATCTCCATTGGCTCTATGATGGGATCCGGCGGCTTGATCGTCATGGACGAAGACACCTGCATGGTGGACATTGCCAAGTTTTTCCTGGAATTCACCGTGGATGAAAGCTGCGGCAAGTGTACCCCCTGCCGGATCGGCACCAAGCGCCTTCTGGAGATGCTGGACAAGATCACCAAGGGCAAAGGCACCATGGAAGACCTGGACAAAATGGAAGAGCTGTGCTACCACATCAAAGCCAACTCCCTGTGCGGCCTTGGCCAGTCCGCTCCCAACCCGGTACTCTCTACCCTGAAGTATTTCCGGGATGAATATGTGGCCCATATCGTTGACAAGAAATGCCCTGCCGGCGTTTGTAAAGCGCTGTTGAGCTATGTCATCGACCGTGAGAAGTGCAAAGGCTGTACTTTGTGCGCAAGAGTCTGCCCCGCGGACGCGATCTCCGGCACCGTGAAGCAGCCTCATGTCATTGATCCCGCAAAATGCCTCAAGTGCGGCGCCTGCATTGAAAAATGTAAATTCGGCGCCATCTATAAAAAATAAGGAAGGAGTGTACCACAATGGAAATGGTAAATATCAAAATCAACGGTATGCCCTTGTCCGTACCGGCCGGCAGCACCATTTTGGAAGCCGCCAGAATGCATGGAATTGAAATTCCCACCCTGTGTTACTTAAGAGAAATCAACGAAATCGGCGCCTGCCGCATCTGCGTAGTGGAAGTTGTCGGTATGAGAAACCTGGTCGCCGCCTGCGTGTATCCGGTGGCAGAAGGTATGGAGATCCTGACCAACTCCAAGCGTGTTTTCGCCTCCCGCAAGACCAACCTGGAGCTGATCCTTTCCACTCATAACCGTTCCTGTCTGTCCTGCGTGCGCTCCGGCAACTGCGAGTTGCAGAAGCTGTGTAAGGACTTCCGCATCTATGACGAGGCCCTGTACGACGGCGAGAAACCCGCCAGCGATTATGATGATTCCGCCGTACATATGGTGCGCGACAATTCCAAGTGCGTGCTGTGCCGCCGCTGTGCCGCCGCCTGCGCCAAATGGCAGGATGTTGCGGTCATCGGACCTAACGGCCGGGGCTTTAATACTCACATCGGCACCGCTTTTAACCAAAACCTGTCCGACGTGGCCTGCGTATCCTGCGGCCAGTGTATTGTCGTCTGCCCCACCGGCGCGCTGGCGGAGAAGGACAACACCAAGGATGTATGGCGTGCCCTGGGCGACCCGACCAAACACGTAATCGTTCAGACCGCCCCTTCTATCCGCGTAACCTTGGGCGAAGCGTTCGGTATGCACATCGGCACCAACGTAGAAGGCAAAATGGTCGCGGCGCTGCGCCGGCTGGGCTTTGACGGCGTTTACGACACCGACTTTGCCGCGGACATGACCATCGTAGAAGAGGCCAACGAGCTGGTTGAACGGATCAAAAACGGCGGCAAGCTGCCGATGATCACCTCCTGCTCTCCCGGCTGGGTCAAATACTGCGAGCACTATTATCCGGAATTCACCGAGAACCTGTCCACCTGCAAATCGCCGCAGCAGATGTTCGGCGCGCTGGCCAAGACCTGGTATGCGGAGAAAACCGGCATTGATCCCAAAGACATCTTCGTGGTCGGCATTATGCCCTGTACCGCCAAGAAGTTCGAGACCAAGCGCGAGGACGAGTCCGCCTCCGGTTATCCGGACGTAGACGTTGCTCTGACTACCCGTGAGCTGGCCCGGATGATCGAGCGCGCGGGCATGTACCTGCCCAAGCTGCCTGACGAGGAGTTCGATGCGCCTTTGGGCACCTCTACCGGCGCAGGCGTTATCTTCGGCGCCACCGGCGGCGTAATGGAAGCGGCGCTGCGTACCGCCAAAGAGTGGATCACCGGCGAAAGCGGTGAGGCGGTAGAGTTCGACGAAGTGCGCGGCACTCAGGGCATCAAAGAAGCAACCTACAAAATCGGCGACCTGGAGCTGAATGTTTGCGTAGCTTCCGGATTAAAGAACGCCAAGAAAGTCCTCGAATCGGTCAAATCCGGGGAAAAGAACTACCACTTCATCGAGATCATGGGCTGCCCGGGCGGCTGTGTCAACGGCGGCGGTCAGCCGGTACAGCCGGCGACAGTGCGCAACTTTATCGATTTGAAAGCGCGGCGGGCGGCTGCTCTGTACGAAAATGACAGAAACAAACCGATCCGCAAATCCCATGAAAATCCGGTGGTAAAAGAGGTTTATGAGACCTATCTGGGCAGCTATGGTTCCCACAAGGCCCATGAAATCCTCCACACCAGCTACAAAAAACGCAATCGCTTCTAATGGAAAAACGATTGGGTTATTTACAAAGGCGGTACTGTTAAAAACAGCACCGCCTTTTGTCATGCTTTCCTTACCATCAGCCCCAAAATCCCAAACGACAGGGATTGGGGATCAGAAGGCTCTTCCGCAAGGGAGACGCGATGTCAGGCATTTGCCAGCGCGCTGCCCATCGCCTCGCAGGATACAACGGCATCGGCATCCGGCGCTTCGTTGCAGATAACGCTGTCGCAGACCAGAATAGCGCCATCATCCCGGCAGGTCTGTTCCCATTTTCGCATCCACTCGCCATCTCCCCAGCCGTAAGAACCAAACAGGCCAATTTTCTTATCCTTCAAACACGGCTCACAGCTGGCAAACATAGGGGCAAACTCTGTTTCCTCCAGCTCCTCTGCACCCATGGACGGGCAGCCTAACGCAATGGCGTCAAAGGCGGTCATTTTATCCGCAGAAAATTCGGCGGCGGTAAAAACCGTCGGTTCCGCGCCGGCATTTTTTGCCCCATTGGCGACGGCGTCGGCCATCTGCTGGGTATTTCCTGTCCCACTCCAATAAACAACTGCTATTTTACGCATGCTTGAACACGACCTTTCTAAAAAAATAGAGACTTTAACCGGCGACCGTAAGCCGCTGGATGGACAACCCTTCTGTCCATTTCCGGCAATAGACATTGCGGCAATGGCTATACTTTTCAAACAGGCGCTTTTTCTCACACTCGTTGGCGTACACCTTCCAATACCCGCAAAGCCTGCAGTTACAGCCTCTGTTCTGAATAAACCCCTGCACATCCTCAAAGGGATAGCCGAGAAACAGCCCGATTTCATGAGGAAAATCCTGACTCTCGCAGAGCTTTTCCTGCAGCTGCTGCACCAGATCCAGCGCACAGCCATTTTGATAGCCACACTGTTTTAAAAAGCACAGGGCATCGGGGTGATTCAGGTCCTTTTCCAGCCGCTTGGGCCGATAGACATAAATCAGCGCTCTTTTCCCGCGGTTGGACAATACCTGTACGCAGACGCCTTTGGAATTCAACTGTTTGTTCAGCCGCGTCACTTCCTGCGCCAACTGTGCCGGACAGGGGCAGCTGCAACTGAATAGGTTTGCTGTCTTTAACCCTGCCAGCGTAGGTGCACAATGTGATACCAACAGTTCTTCCGGCATAAAGCACCCCCTTCTATATTAGGTTAGCAATTGCTAACCTAATATAGAAATACAGGATTTTTCTTCACTTGTCAAGATCCGTCAAGCAAAAATTTAAAATTTTCCAACTGGATTTTCTCTCCACCATCATTGAAAAAAGCGATCAGCGCCGCCGCTACAACGGCGGCGCTGATCGCCATAAAAAGCAAACCCGGGCAAAAAGCAATGCCCTTTACCGACCGGAAGCACCCTGCTCCAACAATGCGCAAAGGGGCGCGCAGGGTTTTTTGCTGTAAAAAATATCCAACCGATGCAGCGGCCGAGTCATCGCCACATACAAAAGATGCAGGTCCAACCGTCTGTCTGACCGATAGACCGGCTCACCCGCGTCTAACAGGATGACCCCGTCAAATTCTAGGCCCTTGGATAGATATCCGGTCATTGCACAAACCCCGCCGCTGTATGAGTCCGCTTCGTCATCTATCAGCTGGATGGGAATCCCCAGCGATACAAGGGCAGCATGCATCCGTGCGGTTTCGACGGCGGTTTTCCCCAGTACGGCGATCGACCCAAATCCCAGCGCCTGATCCGCCCGGATACAATCGGCTACCGCTTGAACCGAGTCCCCGAGTATTGGGTGCAGACGTACCGGGTCGCCATGGCGGATCACCGGCTGGGCGGCGGGCAGCCCCATACTCTCGGTAAGAAGGTTGGCCGCCTCCATAATTTCAACGGTGGTGCGATAGCTTTTCTCCATATGGCAAATTTCAGCCCCCTGGGAGAAGGAACGCTTTTGTACCGGCTCCCAGCTTTCTATCCCGTGAAATCCATAGATGGACTGCGCCAGATCTCCGACAACGGTAAAGGTGCTGCCGGAAAGCAGTTTCTGCAGCGCGAAAAACGCGAACTCTCCCAAATCCTGCGCTTCATCCACCACTACATGGCGGTAACGGGCATAATCCTCCGCACCGAAAATCCGTGTTTTCAGGTAGATCAGCGCGGGCAGATCCTCCTGGGCCACCTTCCTTTTCCGCAGCGGGGCCAGCGTATGCCGCCGCACTGACGCTGCCAATTCCTGTGGCAGATAGCAATCCGCCTGTTCCAGAAAGCGGCGGTACACCGACAGGATTTTAACGTCAATCCCTGAAAAAAAACGTCGCAGCAACTTTTTACACCCCGAATCCAGCTCCCGCTCCAGCTGCCGCTTCTGGCGGAAAATCCGGGCAGCTTCCTCTTTTCCCGCACCGTCCATCTGCCGGCCAAACCAGCTGTCCACCATCCAAAACGCCCGATCCCGTTCAGCGGCTAACGCCGCGGAAAGCAGCAGCACCGCCTTGTTAACCCGGGTCAGGCAGCTGCCGCCCACCTCTTTTGCGCTTTGCCATTGGGCCTGAATCTGCTGTTCGCTCAACAGGGGAACGCCAAAGGGGGAGAAAGGTCCCTCTGGCAGCAGAGAATCTTCAAAATCGCAGAGAAAACGGTCAAGCGCGTCCCGGTAAGCAAGGGAGCTTTTATATCTCTGGACTGTCGTATCTTCCCCCCGTTCCAGAACGGCGGCCAGCGTTTCAGCCGGGTTCTGCACCATAAAATTTTCGTCTAAATACCGGGCCGCCAGCGTCTCGTAGGTAAACTGCGGTACGTTGTCCACGTCCAGGTCCGGCAGCACCGCCGAAATATAGCTGATGAAAAACAGGTTGGGGCCAATGACCATGTACTGGCTGGGGCGGATGCTGTCCCGCCAGCGGTAAACCAGATAGGCAATGCGGTGCAATGCCACAGTGGTCTTGCCGCTGCCCGCCGCTCCCTGCACAATGAGGTTTTTATGCAGATCCTCCCGAATGATCCGGTTCTGCTCCGTTTGGATGGAAGCGACAATATTTTTGAGCCGACTGTCGGCGCTGGCGCTTAAAAAAGGTTTGAGCAGCTCGTCATCAGAGACCGAATCCACATCATGATAGGATAAAAGCGTCCCTTTTTCGATCTCATACTGGCGCTTGAGCGAGAGCGTCCCGAAAATCATCCCTTCCGGCGCCTGATAGGAGGCTTTCCCCAGATTGCTGTCATAATATAAGCTCGCCACTGGGGCGCGCCAGTCCACGGTGATGATCTGCCCGTCCTGGTCGGACACGCCAATTTTGCCGATATAGCACCGGTCGGTCTGAGCGGACGATCCGTCGGTAAAATCAATGCGGGCAAAATAGGGCTTACTCCGGCTCTGTTCCAGCCTCACAATGCGGTTGTGGGTATGCAACAGCAGTTCATTTAAAAGGTTCGGATCGTTTGGATACAGCCTCGGCAGCGCGCTCAGCATCAGCCGCTCGTCCTCCGCCGCCTGCAGATACTGTTCCTTTGTCCAGGAAAGCCTGGCGGATTCCTCTTGAAAAATCGGGTCCATACTCCACTCCTTTCCAGCCGCGATGAATAATCATTATAACAGGTTGGCTGAAAAAAGCAAGAGCAGGGGCAAGGCGTTCTGCATACTGGATCAGGCGCAATTTTCCGTTGTGCCCAGCCAATAAATATGATATACTGATTTTAATTATCCGTTGATTTGTGAAAAAGAGTACAGAGGTGAACAGTTTGGCGCAGATCGACCCTATTTTGGAGCATACCCGCAACTTTTGCATTATCGCCCACATCGACCATGGCAAGTCTACCCTGGCTGACCGGATTCTGGAGCTGACCAGTACGGTGGCGAAGCGCGATATGGAAGACCAGCTTTTGGATAATATGGACATTGAACGGGAACGGGGCATTACCATCAAAGCCCGGGCCGTTCGCCTGCAATATACCGCCAGAGACGGGCAGGTGTATGATTTTAATTTGATCGACACCCCCGGACATGTGGATTTCAACTACGAGGTTTCCCGCTCTCTGGCCGCCTGTGAAGGGGCGCTGCTGGTAGTAGATGCCTCTCAGGGGATCGAAGCCCAGACACTGGCCAATACCTATCTTGCCATTGAGCACGATCTGGAGGTAGTGCCGGTCATCAACAAGATCGACCTGCCTGCCGCCGATCCGGAGCGGGTGGCCCACGAGGTGGAGGATGTCATCGGCATCCCCTGCCTGGACGCGCCGCGCATCTCGGCCAAAAACGGCGTCAATATTGAAGAGGTTTTAGAGCGGGTCGTCACCGACATCCCAGCCCCGTCCGGCGATCCGAATGCACCTCTTAAAGCATTAATCTTCGACTCTTACTATGACAGCTATAAAGGCGTAATCGTTTATATCCGCGTGAAAGAGGGAACGCTCCATACCGGAGACGCAATCCGAATGATGGCCACCGGGGCTGAATTCTCAGTGGTGGAAGTGGGCACCATGGGCGCTACATCCCTGGCCCCCTGCAGTGAGCTGAAGGCAGGACAGGTAGGCTATCTGACCGCCAGCATCAAAAACGTGCGGGACACTACCGTGGGCGACACGGTAACCTTGCGCGACCGCCCTTGCGACGCACCGCTGCCCGGCTACCGCAAGGCGGTGCCCATGGTATTCTGCGGCATCTACCCGGCGGACGGCGCCCGCTATCCCGACCTGCGGGACGCGCTGGAAAAATTACAGCTGAACGACGCGTCGCTCTCCTTTGAGCCGGAAACCTCTATTGCGCTGGGGTTCGGCTTCCGCTGCGGATTTCTGGGTCTTTTGCACATGGAGATCATCCAGGAGCGGCTGGAGCGGGAATTTAACCTGGATCTGGTTACTACCGCGCCCAGCGTTATCTACAAGATCCATCTGACCGACGGCACTACCGTCACCATCGACAACCCCACCAACTATCCGGACCCATCCCTGATCGCTTCGGCAGAGGAGCCCCACGTGAAAGCCAGCATTTTCACCCCGGCCCAGTACATCGGCTCGATTATGGAACTGTGCCAGGAGCGGCGCGGTGTTTACAAAGACACCAAGTACCTGGACACCGACCGGGTAGAACTGCATTATGATCTGCCATTAAACGAAATTGTTTATGACTTTTTCGACGCGCTCAAATCCCGTACCAAGGGCTATGCCTCCTACGACTACGAATTAGATGGCTACCAGCCCTCCAAGCTGGTCAAGCTGGATATCCTGCTCAACGGCGAGATGGTGGACGCCTTAAGTTTTATTGTCCACGCAGACAAGGCCTATGCCCGCGCCCGCAAAATGGCTGAAAATCTGAAAGAACATATCCCGCGCCAGCTGTTCGAGGTTCCCATCCAGGCGGCGGTAGGCGGAAAAATTATCGCCCGGGAGACTGTCAAGGCCATGCGTAAGGACGTTCTAGCCAAGTGCTACGGCGGCGATATCACCCGTAAGAAGAAACTTCTGGAAAAGCAAAAAGAAGGCAAAAAGCGAATGCGTCAGCTCGGCTCGGTAGAAGTGCCGCAGGAAGCGTTTATGTCGGTACTTAAACTGGATTAGCTTTTTCGATCATCCGGGCCGCGGCATCTTTCCGCGGCTTTTTGTTTTCGCCCGGCTTCCCGGTCGGACGACCTTGTAAAGGAGGTTTTTTATGACCACTGTCGACGTGATCTCCCACAATGCCCAAGCGTGGGACAATCAGGTGAAAACCGCCAGCCAATGGACGGTGCCAGTAGAACATGAAGAAATTGAAGCGGCGCGTGCCGGGCTTTTTTCCATTCTGCTTACCGCCAAAAAGCCGGTACCTCGGGACTGGTTCCCCAAAAATTTGGCCGGTGTAAAAATCCTCTGCCTTGCCAGCGGCGGCGGGCAGCAAGCGCCAATTCTGGCGGCAGCCGGAGCGGATGTTACCGTATTCGACAACTCTCTGGCCCAGCTGAGCCAGGATCGGCTGGTCGCCCAGCGGGAACATCTGCCCTTGAAGATTGTCCGGGGAGATATGCGGGATCTGTCCGCCTTTGCTGACGGTGCTTTCGACCTGGTATTCTGCCCGGTATCGGTGACCTATGTCCCCGAAGCGCAGCCGGTTTTTGACGAGGCTTACCGGGTGCTTCGAAAAGGCGGCAGCTTCCTGTTCGGCGCCACCAATCCGTTTATCTACATTTTTGACGGTCCGGACTGGGATCAGAACCGTTTTACCGTCTCCAACCATCTGCCTTTCTGCTCGCTGGATGAGTTAAGCCCGGAGCAGGTCTCGCAGGTGCTGCAGGAAAAACAGACCATCCAGTACAGCCATACACTGGAAAGCCTCATCGGTGGGCAGACAGCGGCGGGCTTTGCCATCACCGGCTTTTACGAGGATGTGGACGATGATCTCATCTGCCGGTATTCGGCCAAATACTTTGCCACGAGGGCGGTCAAATGAGCATGGATCTTCCGATCATCCGGGAGCAGACTGCCGGAATCTACATTCATGTACCGTTCTGTGCCGCAAAATGCCCTTACTGCAACTTTTATTCGGTGAAAGCCGACGAGGTGCTGATGGACGCCTATACCGGACAGATCTGCCGGGCGCTTGAAAATTCCGCCAGGCGCTGGCCCCGCCAGGCGGACACGTTGTACTTTGGCGGCGGCACTCCCATTCTGTTGGGCGCGCGGCGCATCGGGCAGATTTTGGATGTGGCCCGGCGTTATTTTGGGTTGGAGCACGCCGAAATTACACTGGAGGCCAATCCGGCTTCTACGTTGGAGCAGACCTTGCAGGAACTGTATGCTGCCGGGATCAACCGGCTTTCTTTTGGCATGCAGTCGGCAGACGGGATGGAACTCAAGCGATTAGGCCGCCGGCATACGGCCCAGGAAGCGGCGCTGGCGGTTGCCCATGCCCAAAAGGCGGGATTCACTAACATCTCGCTGGATCTGATGTTGGGAATTCCACAGCAGACGGTCCAATCGGTGGAAAAATCCATCGCCTTCTACGTGGAAACCGGCGTTTCCCATATTTCTGCCTACCTGCTTAAAATCGAAGAGGACACTCCCTTTGGCCGGGACGGTACGGCAGATTGCTGTCCCGACCCGGATATCCAGGCGGAATTGTATCTGCATGCGGTAAATGTGTTGGAGCACAATGGTTTTTTCCAGTATGAGATCTCCAACTTTGCCCGGCCCGGCTTTCACAGCCGCCATAACTGCAAATACTGGCTGGGCGCCGAGTATCTGGGTCTTGGCCCGGCGGCCCACAGCCTGATGGCCGGACGGCGCTTCTTTTTTCCCCGGGATTTGGGCAGATTCCTGTCGGCGAAAGACCCTCTTTCACTTTTACAGGATGACGGGCCCGGCGGTGGCCCGGCGGAATACGCGATGCTGGGGCTACGCCTGACACAGGGCATCTGCCGGGAAGAAGCCGCCGCCCGTTGTCCGGATTATGACTGGGACGGCCTTTGGCAAAGGGCCCGGATCATGATTCGGGCCGGATATATGCGTTTGGAAAAAGGCCGCCTTTTCTTCACGCCGGAAGGTTTTTTGCTCTCCAACTCCATTCTGGCGCGGCTTTTATAAACGGCGCTGCGGGAATCCCCTATTTTTACGGCACAGACGGCGGAAACAATTGCTTTCTTTCCCCTCTGTTATTATAATAAAAGGAACGGTATAAATATAAACCGAACCTTTGGGCTGCTGAAAACAAATTTATTCTCCGGCTCTGGTTCAAATGAGAAAGGACGGTTTTGCATGTACGCAGATATGTTGGATACGATTGGTTTTGTAACGAAATATGACCCCGAATTGGGGGAAGCGATGAACGAAGAGCTGGCACGCCAAAGAAGAAATATTGAATTGATTGCCTCTGAAAATCTGGTCTCACCGGCTGTCATGGCCGCCATGGGGTCGGTTCTGACCAACAAATATGCCGAGGGTTATCCCGGCAAGCGCTACTACGGCGGCTGCCAGTGCGTGGATAAAGTGGAAACCCTGGCCATTGAGCGGGCAAAAAAGCTTTTTGGCGCGGAGCATGTCAATGTACAGCCCCATTCCGGTGCACAGGCCAACATGGCGGTTTACTTTGCGCTTATCCAGCCCGGCGACACCGTATTGGGCATGAATCTGGCCCACGGCGGCCATCTGACCCATGGTTCGCCGGTAAACATGTCCGGCACCTATTTTCATTTTGTTCCCTATGGCGTGGACGCCGATACCGGCAGGATCAACTATGACGAACTGATGCGGCTGGCCATGGAGCACAAGCCCAAGCTGATCGTGGCAGGCGCCTCCGCTTACGCCCGCGCCATCGACTTTGCCAAATTCCGCGAAGTGGCCGATGCCTGCGGCGCCTATTTGATGGTGGATATGGCCCATATCGCCGGCTTGGTGGCAGCGGGGCTGCACCAGTCCCCGGTGCCTTATGCCGATGTGGTTACCACCACTACCCACAAGACCCTGCGCGGGCCCCGCGGCGGGTTGATCCTCTGCCGGGAAGCGCTGGCCAAGCAGATTGACAAAGCCATCTTCCCCGGCACTCAGGGCGGCCCGCTGGAGCATATCATCGCCGGCAAGGCGGTCTGCTTTGGCGAGGCGCTGAAGCCGGAATTTAAAGAATATCAAAAAAAGGTTGTGGAAAATGCGGCGTACCTGGCTCAGTGCCTGACAAAAGAAGGTTTTGATCTGGTGGGCGGAGGCACCGACAACCACCTGCTGCTTTTGGATCTTCGTTCCATGAACATCACCGGTAAAGAGCTGGAGCGC
The DNA here is from genome assembly GCA_904397845.1 of uncultured Oscillospiraceae bacterium. Classification (GTDB taxonomy): domain Bacteria; phylum Bacillota; class Clostridia; order Oscillospirales; family Ruminococcaceae; genus UBA3818. Next base: position 64,229 of record CAJFOX010000005.1, on the reverse strand, counting down.
CGACTGGACGAGGTCTATATCACTGTGAACAAAAACGCCATCCCCGATGATCCCCAGAAGCCCTTTGTTACCAGCGGCATCCGGGTCGGCACCCCCTATGTGACTTCCCGCGGTTTCGGCAGGGAGGAAATGGAGAAAATTGCCCGCTGGATTTATCTGGCAGCCACCGACTTTGAAAATGCCGCCGATCAGATTCGGGCTGAAGTCAACGAGGTCTGTGCCAAATTCCCGCTGTACGAATAAAAGGAGAAACAGCATGAAAGCAAAAAAATTCTCGCGTATCTTTCTGTGGTGTGGAATCGCTGCTTTTCTGTTTGCCGTGGGATTTGTGTGGTACGCGTTGAATCATCCGGAACACGGTACGCCTTTTGGGCTTTCGCTGGCCGGAACCTGGATTCTTTATGGGACGTACCTTTTCGGAACCGTCCTGCTGTTTGCGTTGGGGGTTGTGTTCCGGAAAAAAGAACGGTTGCGTTAAACCTGCTTGTTCTGCCCGCCGGCATGCCGGCGGGCAGAATTTGTTTTAGAATTGGAACAAAAGTTCTTCTCATTGCGGCAAAAATCTGCTACAATAAAAAAATCAAGACAGTCGCGGCAAAGGGGGATTTGTTATGGCGGCACCACTGGCGGATCGAATCCGTCCGGACAGCCTGGACGACGTGGTGGGACAGGCTCACCTGCTGGGTCCCGGCGCCGTCCTGCGGCGGATGGTGGATTCGGGGCATATCACCAATATGATTTTTTACGGGCCTTCCGGCGTGGGAAAAACGACAGTAGCGAGAATCATCGCTCAAAAAACCGGCAAGACCCTGCATAAGCTCAACGGCACCAGCGCCAGCGTTTCGGACATCAAAGAAATTATCAATGGGCTGGGCACCTTTGAGGCCATCGGCGGGGTGCTTTTGTACCTGGATGAAATCCAGTATCTGAACAAAAAGCAGCAGCAGTCGCTGCTGGAGTTTATTGAAAACGGGCAGATCACCCTCATCGCCTCCACTACGGAGAACCCGTATTTCTATGTTTACAACGCCATTTTAAGCCGTTCCACCGTTTTTGAGTTCAAACCGGTGGATGCGGCCGATATCGAGGTGGCGGTCCGGCGGGCTTTTTCCATTCTGGAACGGGAACAGCAAACGCCGCTGGATCTGGAAGACGGCGTGGTGGAGGCCATCGCGCTCGGATGCGGCGGCGACGTACGCAAATCCATCAACGCGGTGGAGATGTGCGTATTGTCCGCGCCGGTGCAGGATGGGCGGCGCAGCATTGGCATGGACGCGGTGCGGCAGGTGTCCCAGCGCAGCGCCATGCGCTATGACCGGGACGGCGACGCCCACTACGATATCCTTTCCGCCTTTCACAAGTCGGTGCGCGGCTCAGACGAGAATGCGGCGCTGCATTATCTGGCCAGGCTCCTGGTCGCCGGGGATCTCCTCTCCCCCTGCCGGAGGCTTTTGTGCATCGCCTGCGAAGATATCGGCCTGGCCTGGCCCCAGGCCATCCCTATTGTGAAAGCCTGCGTGGACAGCGCTTTGCAGCTGGGGCTGCCGGAAGCGCGGCTTCCTTTGGCCGACGCTACCATCCTTTTATGCACCGCGCCCAAATCCAACGCCGGGGTGCTGGCCATCGACGCGGCTATGGCCGATGTGAAAAATGGCAAAACAGGCGACATCCCCGCCTATCTCAAGGACAGCCACTATTCCGGCGCCAAAAAACTGGGGCGGGGCCTTACCTACCAGTACCCGCACCCTTACCCAGGGCACTACTATCCGCAGCAGTACCTGCCGGACGAAATCCGAGACCGGGTATACTACCAGTTTCAGGACAACAAAACGGAACAGGCGGCGGCAGCCTATCGCAGACAAATTCTGGGGCTTTGGGAGGAAAAAGGGAAAAAGTAACCGCCAAAGTGGCATGGACAGGAGGGATTTTCATGTTTGGAATCAGACAGATCGACAAAATGCATCAGCAGGATATCCTCTTAGAAAATGAACCGTTTCCGCTTTGGGGACGCATGATTCCTTCTTATGAAAAGGAAAAATGGAGCTATTCCATTGTGAAATTTGGCCGACAGGATACGGGTGAAATGTGTTTTCCCAACGAAAATTATGATTTTGACAGTATGAGCAGGAACAGTACTTTCATCGGGGCATATGATAATGGGAAATGCATCGGCCTCGCTATCCTGCGGGATGGATTTCTCCGATATTGGTATCTTTATGATCTAAAAGTAAAGCAAGATTACCGCAGACAGGGCGCTGCTTCCATGCTGATAGAAAAAGCAAAAGAACTTGCCGCCAAAAAAGGCTATCTCGGCATTTATACACAAGCCCAGGACAATAATCTTTCTGCCTGCCTTTTTTATCTCAACAACGGTTTTCGCATCGGCGGACTTGACACAGAGATTTATAATGGGACCAACCAAGAGGGAAAGGCTGACATCCTGTTTTATCTGGATCTTTTACCTCGTGGCGGTTTTGTTCCCCCTGTCGCCGCAGTAGAAAAAGATCCTGCCCCGTAAAAATCGGGCAGGATCTTTTTTCAATTTATGCATTTCATCCGTTTATCCAAACCCCTTTCTCCCGGCGGACAAAAACAGCCGGGAAAACAAGGCAGCTTTCATCATATATCACTCCCTACCACAACAAGCAGAGCACAATTGGCAGGAAGATGGCCGGCAGGTAGTTCATGACCTTGAGTTTGGTTAGCCCCAGCATGTTAAGCCCCAGCCCGATGATCAGCACCGAGCCCACACAGGTCATTTCCGCAATGACCGCATCGCCCAGAAACGGGGCCGCCAGCCCCGCCAGCATGGTGACGCCTCCTTGAAACACCAGTACAAAACCCGCCGCGAACAGCACCCCCAGCCCTAAAGAAGAGGCAAAAATCATTGATGAAACAAAATCCAGCATGGACTTGGTGAACAGCATTTGATGGTCGCCTGTCAGGCCGCTTTGCAGGGAACCGACGATAGTCATGGCCCCTACGCAGAACATCAGGCTGGCAGTAACGAATCCCTCGGCGATGGAAACGCCGCCAGCTTCCTTGGAAAAGCGCCGCTCCACCCAAGCCCCCAGTCTTTGGATTTTTCCGTCCAGATCCAAAAGCTCACCCAGCAGCGCCCCGATGACAACCGACAAAATTAACTTGAGCGTGTCACTGCCACCCAGCGCACCGGAAATGCCGATGGTGATCGTACACAGCGCAAGCCCCTTCATCAGCGTATCGGCCAACCGCTGTGATAACCCTTTTTGAATCAGCAGTCCGATGGACCCGCCGATTAACACCGCCGCCACATTGACCCATGTTCCCAGCATTCTCATTTCCCCTTTTCTTTTCGCACGGCAAAAACCGCATATAAAACCTCCACAGACGGTCCTGTTCGATCCGCTATGATTCATAGTATACACAGCGCGGCTTGCTAAGACAAGGCCAATCAAATCTCTTTCCGTGGGGAAGTTAACAAAAAGTTCACAAAAACGAGCCAGCTTGTTTGACAAATCCGCATAGAAAGAGATACAATAAAACAGTATCCGGTTTTTGGCTTGGAAAGCGGCTTTTGCCGCGAGGAGGGATTTGACGCCATGGGGCTTTTTGAAAAAATTTTTGGAACTTATTCCCAGAGAGAACTGAAAAATATTCGTCCGATTGTAGATCAGGTTCTCTCCCTGGAAGACAAATATAAAGCGATGTCCGACCGGCAGCTGCAGGAGCAGACGCCGGCTTTGAAAGCACGGCTTGCTGCCGGCGAGACGCTGGACGACATTCTGCCCGACGCCTTCGCCGTCTGCCGGGAGGCAGCTGACCGGGTATTGGGTATGCGCCCCTTCCCTGTGCAGGTGCTGGGCGGCGTAGTGCTGCACCAGGGCCGCATCGCTGAGATGAAAACCGGCGAGGGCAAAACGCTGGTCGCCACCCTGCCCGCCTATTTAAATGCGCTGGAGGGCAAAGGCGTTCACATCGTTACCGTGAACGATTATCTGGCCAAGCGCGACTCGGAATGGATGGGCAAAGTCTATCGCTTTTTAGGCCTTTCGGTGGGCCTTATCGTCCACGACCTCAATTCTGACCAGCGGCGGCAGGCCTATGCCGCCGACATCACCTACGGAACCAATAACGAGATGGGGTTCGACTATCTGCGTGATAACATGGCCGTCCGTAAGGAAAACCAAGTACAGCGGGGACATCATTATGCCATTGTAGACGAAGTGGACTCTATTTTGATTGATGAGGCCCGGACGCCTTTGATTATCTCCGGCCCCGGCGCCAAATCCACCGACCTGTACCAGCTGGCTGACCAGCTTGTGCGCAAAATGCGTTTTGTAAAGGTCAAAGAGCTGGACGCCAAGGAAGAACACGACGACGTGGATGGAGACTACATCGTAGATGAAAAAGCCCGCACCGCTACTTTGACCCCGGCGGGCGTGAAAAAAGCCGAGGCCTTTTTCCAGATCGATAACCTGATGGATATGGAAAACGCCACCTATCTGCACCATGTCAACCAGGCGATTAAGGCCTACGGCATCATGCACCGGGACATCGATTATGTGGTAAAGGACGGGCAGGTGCTGATCGTGGACGAATTCACCGGCCGCATCATGATGGGCCGGCGTTATAACGAGGGCCTGCATCAGGCCATCGAAGCAAAAGAGGGGGTCAGCATTCAAAAAGAATCCCAGACGCTGGCCACCATTACGTTCCAAAACTATTTCCGCATGTATGACAAGCTGGCCGGTATGACCGGTACCGCTATGACCGAAGAGAGTGAATTTCGCGAGATCTATGGATTGGATGTCATCGAAATTCCTACCAACAAACCGGTGCGGCGGGATGACCGCCCGGACGTGGTATATAAAACCGAACAGGGAAAGTTTAACGCCGTTATCGATGACATCGCCGCCTGCCATGAAAAAGGGCAGCCGGTGCTGGTAGGCACCGTCTCCATCGAAAAATCAGAGCTTCTGTCCAAACTGCTCAAGCGCCGGGGAATTCCCCACGAAGTATTAAATGCCAAATATCATGAAAAAGAAGCCCAGATCGTAGCCCAGGCCGGTCATTTCGCAGCGGTGACGATTGCCACCAACATGGCAGGGCGCGGCACTGATATCGTGCTGGGCGGCAATGCGGAATACGCCGCCAAGGATCAGCTGCGCCGGGAAGGCATGAGTGAGGAAATGATCCTGGAGGCTACCGGCTTTGGTGAAACTGACGACCAGGAGATTCTTGACGCACGTGCCCGCTTTGCCCAGCTGCTGGCAAAATTCAAAGAGGAATTTGCCCCGCAAGCCGAAAAGGTCAAAGAGGCAGGAGGCTTATATATCATCGGCACTGAGCGGCATGAATCCCGCCGGATCGACAACCAGCTGCGCGGCCGTTCCGGCCGCCAGGGGGACCCAGGCGCCACCCGCTTTTACCTGTCGCTGGAAGACGACCTAATGCGGCTGTTCGGCGGAGAGCGCATCTTCAACATGATGGACTCCATTGGGCTGGATGAAAAAACTCCGATTGAGAACAAAATGCTGACAAATGCTATCGAAAACGCCCAGAGAAAGGTGGAGGGCCGAAACTTCGCCACCAGAAAACGGGTGCTGGAATACGACGACGTGATGAACAAACAGCGGGAAACCATCTATCGCCAGAGGGCCAGTGTCTTAAACGGCGAAAGCTTAAAGGAAACCATCCTTAAGATGACGGAGAGCACTATCTCCGACGCGGTGGACCTCTTTTTGGCTGACGACGAGAATAAGGAGGACTGGAACCTCAAAGGCCTGAAAGTGCATTTCGGCGGCTGGCTGTGCGATGAAGCCGATTTCAATTATGAAGGCCGCCAGCTGGAAGATGTCTCCAAATCAGACATCCGGGATACACTGATCAGCCGCGCTAAGGAGAAGTACGAGCAGCGGGAAGAGGAAATCGGCAGTGAGCTGATGCGTGAACTGGAACGGGTTGTGCTGCTGCGCAACGTGGATACCAAATGGATGGATCACATCGACGCCATGGATGAACTCAAGCGGGGAATTTCTTTGCAGGCTTATGCCCAGCGCGACCCTGTGGTGGAATACCGGATGGTCGGTTCCGATATGTTCGACGAAATGGTGCAGTCCATCAAAGAGGATACGGTAAAGATGATGCTCACTGTGCGGGTCAGCCGGGAGGCGCCTCGTCGTGAGCAGGTCGCCAAACCTGTGACGGCCTCCGGCGGTTCTTCCGATGGAACGGTGAAAAAAGAACCGGTCAAGGTCGGCAAAAAGGTGGGCCGCAACGATCCCTGCCCTTGCGGCAGCGGCAAGAAATACAAACACTGTTGTGGAAGATAGCCTTCCTTTCTCTGTAAAAAACGCCTTTCGGGTCAGCCGGGAGGCGTTTTATTGTCCTCCCTTTCCAAACAAACGAAATTTGTGGTATACTACCTTTAGAAAGGCGTGAAATCATGATCGAAATGAAAGAAGAACAGGAACGCGCCATTTTGGTAGCGGTGGATACCGGCGAATACGACGCAGCGGTATCTTTGGATGAATTGGAAGAGCTGGCCCAAACGGCCGGCGCTGTTGTGCTGGGTAAAATCAGCCAGAAACGCCCTTCCGTAGATAAAGCCACCTGTGTCGGCAGCGGTATGCTCGAACAGATCAAAACTCAGGCGGCGGCGCTGGGAGCCAACCTCCTGATCTTCGATCATGAACTAACTGCCAGCCAGCTGCGCAATATTGAGGATGTGACGGGCCTGGCCGTAGTGGACCGCACCACCCTGATTTTAGATATTTTTGCCCAGCGGGCCCGCAGCCGGGAAGGCAAGCTGCAGGTAGAACTGGCGCAGCAAAAATACCGGCTGCCCCGGCTGATGGGACAGGGAACCGTTTTGTCCCGGTTAGGCGGAGGAATCGGCACCCGGGGACCCGGCGAAAGTAAATTGGAAAGCGACCGGCGGCATATCCGGCGGCGGATTGAATCGCTGGAAGAACAGCTGCGGAATCTGGAACGGCAGCGCAGTATCCGGCGGGCACGCCGCAAAAAAGATGGGATCATTACCGTAGCCATTGTAGGTTACACCAATGTAGGCAAATCCACCCTGCTCAACACACTCACCGATGCGGGCGTTTTGGCGGAGGATCAATTGTTTGCCACCTTGGATCCTACTGCCCGTGCGCTGACGTTGCCGGACGGGAGAACTGTTATGCTCATCGATACCGTAGGGTTGGTGCGCCGGCTGCCGCACCAACTGGTAGAAGCGTTCCAATCGACTCTGGAAGAAGCGGCGGACGCAGATCTTCTGCTGCATGTGTGCGACATTTCCAGCCCGGAAGTGGACGATCAGATCGAAGTGACCCGCCGTTTGCTGGATGAGCTGGGATGCGCCGGCACGCCGGTAGTCACGGCGCTGAATAAATGCGACCGGCTGGAAAACATGCCCGATGTTATGGGTAGCGGGACAGTGCTGATTTCCGCTAAAACCGGCTATGGTTTGAATCGGCTGCTGGAAGCAATAGCAAAAGCTCTGCCGCCCAGCCAGCTTCGGATGAGGCTGCTTTTGCCCTATGACAAAGCGGCGCTGGCCGCTGAAATCCGGGAAAGCGGCAAAATTTTTTCAGAGGAGTACACGCCTGATGGTCTTTTGCTGGATGCGCTGGTTAGCACAAGAATCAGCTGGAAGCTGGAAGATTTGCAGGCGGGCGGCTGAAAGCCGCCGGCCTTGACCTATCCGGGAGAAAAGGATCCGTAGCGTTTTCATTCTCTGGGCGTTTTTCGACTGTCTTTGTAGGGCGTCTTGCCTTATAAAAAAAGAGATTCGCCTACTCTTCATCAAAAAAATGCAAAGCAAGGTGAAATTGTGAATGAAAAACAAAAATACGAAAAAATTATTCTGAAAATATCCCTGTATGCGGGAATGGCTTTTGTAGTCGTAGAGCTTTTGATGTCATTATGGAGCAACTCCCAAGCCATCTTGATGGATGCGGTATTTGATGCGGCGGAACTGATTGTCATTGGCCTTTCCCTGTTTTTGACCCCCCTTTTCTATCAGCCGGTCAGTGAGAAAAAACCTTATGGGTATTCTCAGTTTGAATCGGTGTTCATCATTGTCAAGGGATTCATGCTGATTTCGGTCACATTGGGACTGATTACTAACAATATCCAAATTTTACTGCAAGGCGGACGCCATCTTGATTATGGGCAAATTTCCGCTTTTGAGTTTATTTTGGCGTTTTTCAGCCTTTTGGTGCTTCTTTTTATGCGCTACTTCCATAAAAAAACCGTCTCTCCTACAGTGGAAGCGGAGATTTACGGCTGGAAGGTCGATTTTCTTTGCAGCATCGGTATTGCGCTGGCTTTCTTCGCGCAGATTTTTCTGGCTGAAACGCCGGCTCAAAAAATTGCGCCGTATTTCGACCAGATCGTGGCCATCGTTATTGCTCTGTTTATGCTGCCGCAGCCGGTAAAGATGATTTCTGACGCTTTCCGCAGTATTTTCCTGTTTGCTCCGAAAGAGGATATCCTCGATAAGGTAAAGGATATTTCTCATCGTATCCTTGCTGATTTCCAGTACACAGGTACTTTTTACGATGTGGTGCTTACTGGGCGGCGGATGTGGATTTCCATTTACTTTAAGCCCAAAAGCGATGTGGTATCCATGACGCTTCTGCATGAAATGTACGACGAAATCTATACGGCGCTGGGGCAGGAATTTGACGATTATTCTCTGGAACTGGTACCAGAATTGGAAGAACAGACAAATCTGTAAAGAGGGCGGTGCAATGAATTTATTTTTTGCTTCAAATATCGGGATCATTGGCGGCGCTGACGGGCCAACCGCTGTTTTTGTCAGCGGCAGCCTCTCTGTTTGGTTCTGGGTTGGCGTGGGAATTGCAGCTGCGGCAATCGTCAGTTTATTTGTCTATTGGTTTAAAAAACGCAAATAAAATGTGACTGCTGTTACGGCGGCCAATTAGCGGGATGACTTTTGACATTAAATCCGTGCGTTTAAAACTTACCATAGCGGCAAATAAGGGAAAGCTTTGCAATAGCTGTCTTAGTCCATACAAAGTGCGGTACCCGAATATTTTCAGTGCTTTTATATAGCAAAAAACAGGAGCAGATAAAGATCTGCTCCTGTTTTTTATAGACTGCCGCAAACATAAGGACAGTTTATTTTTAGTCGATTTCAATTTTGGAATACAGCGGCTTATCATCGTCTTCGACCTCAACTTTTGTCCGGTTGGGGGTCACGTCCTGCGGCACATATTTTTCGCGTGGCGGACGTTTTTCATATCCGCCGCGGCCCGACCGGCCGCCTCTGCCGACCCGGCTTCCACGGTCACGGCTCCGATCGCCGCTTTCCGCCGCCCGATTGCGGTTATAGCTTTTTTTCGACGGATTGGTAGAAGAAATGACTACTCGGCGGGAAGGCTCTTCTCCAACAGAAGAAGAAGTTACTCCGTCGATCCCCTGAATGGTCGCGTGGATGACCCGCCGCTCATAAGGATTCATCGGCTCCAGCGTAACGCTGCGGCCTGTGCGAATAACTTGAGAAGATAATTTTTTCGCCAGGTTTTCCAGGGTTTTTTCCCGTTTTTCCCGGTAATTTCCGCTATCCACCACAATGCGGTAATAATCGCCTTCCAGGCGGTTGGCAACCAGCCCTGCCAAATACTGCAATGCGTCCAGCGTTTCACCACGGCGGCCAATGAGTACGCCAAGGCCCTCACCGCTCAAAGTAATATTCGCGCAATTTTCCATTTCCGTTACGTCTATCTGGACATGATCCAGTCCCATCTGATCAAAAATACTCTGCAAATAGTCCACTGCGCACTGGGCTTTGGAAAACTCGATGAATACCCGAACCTTTGCCGGAGAAGAACCCAAGCCTAAAAATCCTTTTTTAGGCAGATCGAGGATTTCAAACTGCGCTTCATCACGGGACACGCCCAGCTGCTCATATGCTTTATCCAATGCTTCATCCACTGTTCTGCCAGTGGCAATGATTTCACGATTCACAATAAAACCTCCATTCCAAGTGGCAAAACACTATTCCTCATCCTCGGTGTAGACGTCGCCATATTTTTCAGCCATCCGGCGGCGGGCCTCGGCGATTTTTTTTGCGTTCAGCTCCTTGGTGCTCATGGCCTTTTCGCTTTCTTTTTCATCCAGCTGTTTTCCCTGGGCCTTCTTTTCCTTTAACAGACGCCGCTCTTCCCGTTCTCTTTCCTTTTCCGCTTCTTCCGCCGCTTTTGCTGCTTCAATTGCAGCGGTAGGGTCGAATTTTTTATGAAGGACAGCGGTTTGTACCATCGTCAGTATGTTGGACAGCAGCCAGTACATGCCAACGCCCGCAGGTACCTGGAAAGCAAACCACAAAGAGAACAATGGCATGAAATACATCATGCCTTTCATCATTCCACCGCCGGCCATATCTCCCACTGTTGCCTTATTCTGGCGCTGGGCCTGAATGGAAATCAAAAGCGAGGTAATGCCGGACAGAATCGGCACCAGTAAAAGCGGAATATAAACCGACATCGGCTGCCCACCAGGGGTAATCGTCGGCGTTGCCGCCAGGTTTACACCCAAAAAAGAAAAATTCATCGACTGTGCCTTGGCAATAAAATCAGCGCCCAGCTCGCTCCAGGGGGATGGATCCGCTTGGATCGCGTTGATGATTGAAATCTGAGACGCCATCGTATTTCCAGTGTTCATCCCAAGGCTGGTGAGGATCTCGGTAGCCTTTTCAATGATATCGGAACCAGGCCGGATAATATGGGTGATCGGTTTATAAACAACGTCGATCATACCGAACAGAATTGGGAAACTAATTAAAGAAGGAAGGCAACCACTCATGGGATTATAGTGTTCCTTCTCATAAAGTTTCATCATTTCCTCATTGAGCTTTTCCCTGTTATTTTTATATTTGCGCTGCAGAGCTTCCATCTGCGGCTTGAAAATTGCCGTTTTCATCATGGACTTTTGCTGTTTGATGGCCAGAGGAAGCTGCAATGCTTTGGTGATAATGGTAAACAGGATCAGAGCAAGTCCATAGTTTTCTACAATCAAATAACATACATACATAATCCAGCCGAGTGGCCAGCCGAATACAGTATAAATAAAATTCATTCCTTGTCCTCCGTTTACAAATTTTAAGAAGTCCTTCTGCACTGAAAAAGCCTGAAGTAGAAGAGGAGGAGCGGCTTAATCCTTTTTTTTGCTGGAAAACCAATGGAAGGTCTCAGGGACCGGATCCATTCCGCCAGGGTGAAAAGGATGACAGCGCAGGATGCGCCGAAGCGCTAAAAACCCGCCTTTCAAAGCGCCAAAGCGTTCAATCGCCTGCAACGCATAAGAAGAACAGGTGGGATAGAATCTGCAGGTGGGTACTCTTTTGAGTCTAGACAGATACTTCCGATACATCCGGATCATCCAAAGCAACCATTTTTTTATCATTTTCCATAAGTCCCAGTTTTTGCAGATGTTTTTGCAAAACAGGCGCGATCTGGGTCGATTTTGCAAGGGGCGTTCTGGCCCGTGCGACCAAAACGATATCATAGCCTTTTTTGATTTGTTCCTGCACCGGCATAAACGCCGCTGTAATCACTCGCCTTGCCCTGTTTCGCTGTACTGCATTTCCAACTTTTTTGGATGCGGTAATGCCAATTCTGGTCTCGCCTCTGCGGTTTTTTACCGCATAGGTAACGATCAATGGATGCGCCGCATATTTTCCCTTGCTGTAAGCGCGGCGGAAATCACGGTTTTGATTGATTTTTGCAATCTTCATCCTGATCCCAGCCACCCTTTCATCAAAAGAAACGCCTTTTGAAAATCCTTCAAAAGGCGTTTCATCTTTGGTATCATTTTCCATTTAAACCGGAAAATACGGCACATAAAAAGAAAGACCACATACCGGCGTGGTCAGCCCTCTTTAGTAGGAGAGACGTGCTCTGCCTTTGGCTCTTCTGCGCGCCAAAACCTTACGCCCATTTCTGGTTGACATTCTCTTGCGAAAACCGTGCTCTTTTTTTCTCTGCAGCTTTTTAGGCTGATATGTTCTGAACATAAATGTCCCTCCTTTCGAGGCTAACCTTGCAAGAATATAGTATATCTTAACCGGACTTGCCGTGTCAATATCAAAAATAAAAAAATGCCATGGAAATCCTCCTTTCTTTTTCCTATTGATTTGTCAATGGATAACCTGCCCAATATACTATTAAATATATAGATTCTTTCATCGGTGGAAAACCTTGAAAAGCCTGTCCTTACTGTGGTATAATTGGATCATAAATTTTTGTGGAAAAAAAATTTTTCCACGGAAAAATCCCCAGCTTTTCAACCTGAGATGAGGAGGGACCTTAATAGATGGAATCCTTACAGGAAATTCTGGATCTTGTTTTTGAAAAGCTCCAGGAAAGTATGAACCCCACTGCCTATGCGGCATGGATCAAAGGGATCGAACCTTTGAAAATGGAAGGGTCCACGGTTTACCTGCAGGTACAAACCCAGTTTAAGCGGGACCAGATCATAGGCCGGTATCTGGATTTGATCGCTACTTCCTTTGAAGAGGTAGTCGGCTTTCCGGTAGAAGTGGTGATTCAGTATAAATACAGCGATTCGGCTTCCTCCTCCGCAAAACCGGCGGCGGAATCCTTTCCCCATAGATATACCCCTGAAGAAATGGAGAAAAACAGCGCTGGCGGCGACTATGACTATACTTTCAGCACATTTATCGTAGGCCCGTCCAATAAATTTGCCCATGCGGCCTCCCTGGCGGTGGCCACCAATCCTGCCGGGGCTTATAACCCACTGTTCATCTACGGTGGCTCCGGGCTGGGCAAGACCCATCTTCTTTACGCTATTTCCAATGAAATTACCAAAAACAATCCCAATACCAACGCCATCTATATCAAAGGCGAGGATTTTACCAATGAGCTGATCGAAGCAATCAAATCGGAAACGACGATTGCTTTTCACAACAAATACCGCCAGGCGGATATCCTTTTAGTAGACGACATCCAGTTTATCGGCGGCAAGGATCAGACTCAGGAAGAATTTTTCCACACCTTTAATACCCTTTACCAAGCAGAAAAGCAGATTGTTTTGACCTCTGACCGGCCCCCAAAAGAGATTAAAACCCTGGAAGACCGGCTTCGTACCCGCTTTGAGTGGGGATTGCTGGCCGATATCCAGCCTCCGGACTTTGAAACCCGTATCGCCATTATCCAGCGAAAAGCAGAGCTTTTGGATATTCATGTGCCGGATGAAGTATGCGAATACATTGCAAACAAATTAAAAACCAACATCCGCCAGCTGGAGGGTGTGGTCAAAAAATTAAAGGCTTACAAGCTTTTGGCGGGAACTCCTCCTTCGGTGCTCATCGCGCAAAATGCCATTCGGGAGGTACTCAACGACCAGCAGCCGGTTCCGGTAACAGTAGAACGCATCATTGCGGAAGTGGGGCGCACCTGCGGCGTCAGCCCACAGGATATCCGGTCTAATAAACGGTCTGCCACGATCTCCTCGGCACGGCAGGTCTCCATTTACATCGTGCGGGAAATTACCCAAATGTCCATGGCGGCCATCGGGGAAGAATTCGGCGGCCGGGATCATTCGACAATTGTTTATGCCATCCAGCAGGTGGAAAAAAACATGAAAGTGGATTTCCGCTACCGGGAAATGGTAGAGGATATCGTTAAAAATATTCAGAATACCTGATTTTCCACCAATTCCACCATTTCACAATCCACGGAATTTGGAAAACATTTTGGCTGACCCTGAATTTTCCTCTTTTTCAACCAAGTTTTCCACAATTTCTTAACGTTACACCTTTCTCATGGTTGAATTAAAATTTGATTTTTCTTTTTTTCCACCTTTTCACATTTTTCCAACGCTTCATCCAACAGGAAAAAAAGGCTGGAAAACCCTTGAATTATGCGGATTTGTATACTTATTTTCACAAATCCACAAACTCTACTACTAAGACTAAATTTTATTCTTTTTCTTTTTTTATTTTTTCTTTTCTATTTTGTTTCGTGGAAAAAGGAGTGTGATTTATTTGAAATTCAGTTGTTCCCGTCCGGAACTTTACGAAATTGTTTCCAACGTTTCTCGTGCGGTTTCTGGGAAAACCTCTCTGGCAGTGCTGGAAGGAATCCTAATCCGCGCCAAAGGCGATACCCTTTCCTTTTTGGGGTACGATCTGGATTTGGGCATATCCGCTCAGATGGGCGCTCAAGTGGAAGAAGAAGGAGAGATTGTTCTTTCCGCCAAGCTTTTTGTCGACATGATGCGCAGGATGAACGGCGATACGGTTACGGTCCGCACCGATGAAAAATACCTGACAGAGATCAAAAGCGGCGCGACGGAATTCACGATCCTAGGCATCCCTTCGGACGAATTTCCCGAGATACCCGTAGTGCAGGAAGAACAATCGATCAGTTTACCGCAGCATCTTTTAAAAAGTATGATTGAGCAAACTCTGTTTGCCATCTCAACCAATGATTCCAAGCCCGTACACACCGGCTCCCTATTCCAGTTGGAGGCCGGGGAACTGCGGGTAGTTTCAGTAGACGGGTTCCGTCTGGCCCTGCGCCGGGAAAAGGTCTCCGCCGAAGGAACGGCCCAGTTTATCATTCCTGGAAAAACCCTTTCGGAAATGAATAAGCTGCTGTCTGACGACGAAGAGGAACAGACCCGGCTGTACCTGTCCCGCAAGCATGTGGTGGTGCAGATCGGCCAGTACAAAGTCATATCCCGCCTGCTGGAGGGAGAATTTCTCGATTATAAAGCCGCGATCCCGGAGGGAAGCAAGACTACTGTCACGGTAGAGGTTCGCCCTCTGATAGACAGCATTGAAAGAACGTCCCTTTTGATATCAGACAGATTGAAAAGCCCCCTTCGCATCCATTTTGGGGAGGGACAGATTAAAATGTCCTGCTCTACCGCTATCGGTAAGGCATACGACCAGCTGGAATGCCGGATGGAAGGAGACGAAGTGGAAATCGGCTTTAATAACCGCTACATGCTCGAAGCGCTGCGCGCTACCGGCTGCGATCAGGTAAACCTTTTAATCAGCGGGCCTTTGGCTCCAATGAAAGTAGTTCCGCTGGAGGGAGACAGCTTTTTGTTTCTGATCCTGCCGGTGCGGCTGAAAAGCGAAGCATAATTTTTACTTATGTTGCCCATAAAGGGCGGAAGGCAGGAGAAAATGGCAGAATTTCGTACTTTTCCAATCCAGACTGAATGGATCCGGCTGGATCAGTTTTTAAAATATTGTGGCCTGGCTGAAACCGGTGGCCATGCCAAAGAAATCGTGGCGGAAGGGGCGGTTTCAGTAAATGGAGAAGTCTGCACTGCCCGGGGGAAAAAACTTTTTCCCGGGGATCGGGTACAGATAGATCAATATGACCTAGAGGTGGGTCCTTGTGAGAATTGACCGCCTAGATCTGGAAAATTTCCGGAATATGGAATCTTTATCCGTTTTGCCCTGCGAATCCGTCAATATCATTTATGGGGATAATGCCCAGGGCAAAACAAACCTGTTGGAGGCTGTCTGGCTCTTATCCGGGGCAAAAAGCTTTCGCGGCGCAAAGGATGCAGATCTGGTCCGATTTGGAGAAAGCCACACATTGATAGAGTCTGTTTTTTTTTGCGGAGGGCGGCAGCAGACATCTAAAATCCGGATTGAAGGAAAAAAGTCTGCCTGGCTTAACGATATCCGGCAGGATTCTGTTACTTCATTTGCCGGGATTTTTACGGCGGTGGTCTTTTCCCCTTCCCATTTGGGGCTGGTCAAAGATGGGCCGGCCGGGCGGCGGAAATTTTTAGATACTTCCATCTGCCAGATCACTCCCCGCTATATTGGTATGATCAGCCAGTACCAGAGAATCCTCCTACAGAGAAACACTCTGCTGAAGGATATCTCCTATGCGCCGTCCTTGATGGATACGCTGGATATCTGGGATGAAAAGCTGTCGGCTTTGGGCGGGGCGATCATTCGGATGAGGATGGAATATACCCGCAGGCTTCAAAAGCAGGCGGCTGATATTTATAACGGTATTTCCATGGATCGGGAATCTTTCGCCCTTTCCTACCGGCCTTTCGGGCTGGAAGAAATACAGGAGGGATGGACCCAAAAAGAGATCTCTTCCCTGCTTCGGGAAAAAACCGGCCGGAACAGGGCGGACGATCTGCGCAGCGGAGCGTCTGGAATTGGCCCTCACCGAGATGATTTGGAAATTACCATCAACGGGCGGAGCGTCCGGGCCTTTGGTTCCCAGGGGCAGCAGCGTAGTTCGGTGTTGGCCTTAAAACTGGCGGAAAGCCGCTGTATTGGCGATATCTTAGGGGAACGTCCGGTTATTTTACTGGATGATGTAATGAGCGAACTGGATCAAAGCCGCCGGGAATATCTGCTGAATCATCTGACCGGCAGCCAGATATTCATCACCTGCTGCGATAAAAGCTATTTTTCCCGTTTGGAAGGCGGCCGTGTATTTCGAATGGAAAATGGACGGCTGGAACAAGAATAAAGGAGGCGGCGGCTTGTATCTGCATTTGGGACAGAACGTCGTGGTCCGCACGGACACGATCATTGGTATTTTTGATATTGAAAATACATCTATGAGCAGGCTGACCCGGCATTATCTTGCCCAGGCTGAAAAAAAAGGCTGGGTCATCAATGTTTCGCAGGAGCTGCCAAAATCGTTTATTGTCTGTGAGGACCGAAGAAAAACCGTAGTTTATATTTCTCAGATATCCCCTGCCACACTGCGTAAGCGTACAGGTTTTATGGCAGGGCTTGCTCACCCGTAACGGCGGCTTTTGGAATGAAGCGCGTTTTGACCGGATAAGAATCCTTTTGGAGGGAAAAGACTTGGAACAAAACAACCAAACGCAAAAATATGATGAAAACGATATTCAGGTGCTGGAAGGATTGGAAGCAGTCCGCAAGCGGCCGGGAATGTATATTGGATCCACCGGACCCAGAGGCCTGCACCACCTGGTATATGAAATTGTGGATAATGCCATTGACGAGGCGCTGGCAGGATACTGTGACCTGATTACCGTTGAAATCCTGAAGGGAAACAGCATCCGCGTTACCGACAACGGACGCGGCATCCCGGTGGGGATTCACCCCAAGATGGGGATTCCGGCAGTTACAGTGGTCTACACTATCCTGCATGCCGGCGGAAAATTCGGCGGATCCGGGTATAAGGTTTCCGGCGGCTTACATGGGGTTGGTGCTTCGGTGGTAAATGCCCTGTCTACCTGGCTGGAAGTCAAGGTATCAGACGGGCAGCATGTCCATTATCAGAAATTTCAGCGCGGCGTTCCGGTGGAAGATCTGAAGATTATTGGCGATACGGACAAAACCGGTACGGAAGTGGTATTCTCCCCTGACCCGGAAATTTTTGAAGAACTGGAATATGATTACGAGACTCTTTTGGCCCGCCTTCGGGAGCAGGCTTTTCTCAATGCTGGCGTGCGTATTCTGCTGCGTGATACCCGCGGGGAGGAAATCGTAGAAAACGATCTATGCTACGAAGGGGGAATCCGTTCCTTTGTAGAATATATCCATAAGCGGAAAGGCCTGGAAATTCTTCATCCGCAGGTGATTTACCTGTCAGGCTCCAAGGGGACGACTACTGCCGAAATTGCCATGCAGTACAATGAAAGTTATAACGAGCTGGTAATGTCCTTTGCCAACGATATCCATACTGTGGAGGGCGGTACCCATGAGCAGGGATTTAAATCGGCTTTGACAAGGGTATTCAATGAATATGCCCGCCGCCATAATTTTTTAAGGGAAAGCGATAAAAACCTTACGGGAGAAGATGTAAGGGAGGGCTTGACCGCCATTATTTCGGTCAAGCTGGAAAACGCTCAGTTCGAAGGCCAGACGAAGGCAAAATTGGGCAATACCGACGTAAGGGCGTTGGTAGACGGCATTGTTTATGAAAAGCTGGGCACTTTTTTTGAGGAAAATCCGGCAGTGGCCAAAATGGTTTTTGAAAAATCCCTCAACGCGGCCCGCGCCCGAGAGGCGGCCCGGAAGGCCCGGGAACTGACCCGGCGCAAATCGGTGCTGGAAGGCAGCCAGCTGCCTGGTAAGCTGGCAGACTGCTCTGACCGGGATAATACCTATACGGAAATCTACATTGTGGAGGGAGATTCTGCAGGAGGTTCCGCCAAGCAGGGCCGGGATCGGAGGTTTCAGGCTATATTGCCGTTATGGGGCAAGATGCTCAACGTGGAAAAGGCCAGAATTGATAAAGTCTATGGCAACGATAAGCTGATGCCGGTCATTACCGCCTTGGGCTGCGGCATCGGCCAGGATTTTGACGTAAGCAAAATCCGCTACGGAAAGGTCATTATTATGGCGGATGCAGATGTGGACGGTTCCCATATCCGAACGCTGCTTTTGACCTTCTTCTTCCGGTTTATGCGGCCTTTGATCGAAGAAGGGCATGTTTATCTGGCCCAGCCTCCGCTTTACAAGGTATCCCGCGGAAAAAAGGTTCTCTATGCCTATACGGACGAAGAAAGGGATAAGGCGGTACAAGAGCTGTATGGCAGCGACGATGTGAAAAAGGACATACAGCGCTATAAAGGCCTTGGGGAAATGGATCCTGAACAGCTGTGGGAAACGACCATGAACCCGGAAACCCGGATTATGAAAAAAGTAGAATTGGAGGATGCGGTTCGGGCAGACGAAACCTTTACGATTCTGATGGGAGATAAAGTAGGACCGCGCCGGGAATTCATCGAAGCCAACGCAAAATATGTCGAAAATCTGGATATTTAGCTTAAAAAGCTGATAGAACAGGCTGTTTTTGAAAATGACCGCTTTTTTGGAGGAATTGGATTGAAACAACCGGCGCATGCCATGTCTTTTTCGATAGGATATTCCCAGTACAGGGACTATTATTTATATCGTCTCAATCGTATTGGACATCGGCCGGTATGGCTGGTGCCGGAATTATTTTTGGCGGCCGGCGTTCTGGCTGCTGTTCTATCTTTGGCGTTCCGCGCCGGCAAGTTGACGGGGTATCTTTCTTTTTTCCCGTTGATTGCACAAACGCTTTCCTTTTTATGTGTTGGCGCTTATTTTGTTGTGAGGCTGGGGTGGCTGTTTCACATCAGGAACAAAGCGCGCCGGCAGTATCGCCTGCAACGGCTGGATGGGCAAAAATCACAGATCCGCCTTTATGAAGATTTTTTTACTGTCCATTATCCATCGGCAGCCTTTGACTGTCTTTATGAGGAAATCCGTTCTATGGACCGTACCCGGTATTTGACGGTTTTACTGCTTCAAAACGGCGCTCAGGCGCCGATTCCAATTGACCAGTGGAGCCCGCAAATTACCGCGTTTTTTATGCAAAAGATGAAAAAGTAGAAGTCTCAGACAGTACATTTGATTTGAAAATGCAGCAAGCTGTAATAGAAACCGGAAACGTTCAGGATTTTCCGGATCAAAGGGTGATTAGAAATGAATGAAGATTTAAACAGGGTCATACAGGTCGACTTGGAGAAGGAAATGAAGGAGTCTTACCTGGCCTATTCCATGTCGGTTATCGTAAGCCGTGCCCTGCCTGATGTGAGGGATGGTCTGAAGCCGGTACATCGGCGTATTTTGTATACCATGTATGAAAACGGATTGTCCCCAGATAAGGCATACCGAAAATCCGCCGATACCGTCGGTTCGGTGCTGGGCCGGTATCATCCCCACGGAGATGCCTCGGTTTATGATGCGATGGTACGCCTGGCACAGGATTTTTCCATGCGTTACCCGCTTGTGGACGGCCATGGCAATTTTGGTTCGGTAGACGGAGACCCTGCAGCGGCTTACCGGTATACGGAAGCTAGGATGAGCAAAATCGCCATGTCTATGTTGACGGATATCGACAAGGATACCGTGGATTTCATGCCCAACTACGACGATCACCTACAGGAACCGGTGATGCTGCCGTCGCGGTTTCCAAATCTTCTAGTCAACGGGTCTACCGGCATTGCGGTTGGCATGTCCACTAACATCCCTCCCCACAACCTTGGCGAAGTGGTAGACGCGGTTTGCTGTATGATCGACAATCCGGATGCAACGCTGGATGAATTGATGGCTTATTTGAAGGGGCCGGATTTTCCTACAGGCGGCATTATCATGGGGCGTTCAGGCATCCGTGCCGCCTATGCCACGGGCCGGGGAAAAATCACCCTTCGGGCAAAAGCGGAAATAGAGGAACATAAAAACCGCTTGCGTATTATTGTGACGGAAATCCCCTATATGGTCAACAAGGCAAGGCTGATTGAGAGCATTGCGGGTTTGGTGAAAGAAAAGAGAATCGACGGCATCAGCGACCTGCGGGATGAGTCTGACCGGGATGGTATGCGGATTGTCATAGAATTAAAGAGGGATGCCAATGCCCAGGTAGTGCTCAACCGCCTGTATACCTTCAGCCAGTTACAGGAGACGGTAGGCGTGATTATGCTCGCCATCGACGGAAAACAGCCCAGGGTGATGACGCTGCAGGAAATTCTGCGCAGCTATCTGGATTTCCAGTTCCAGGTGATTACCCGCCGTACCCGGTATGAGCTGAAAAAAGCCAAAGAACGCGAGCACATTCTGGAAGGGTTAAAAATCGCGCTGGATTATATTGACGAAGTCATCAAGATCATCCGGGCGTCTAAAGATCAGCCTTCCTCCAAAGCGGCGCTGATCGAACGGTTTGGCCTGTCCGATGCGCAGGCGGCTGCCATAGTAGCCATGCGTTTGGGCCAGCTGTCCGGGCTGGAACGGGCAAAAATTGAGGATGAGCTGGAGGCAATCCTGGCGAAGGTAGCAGATCTGGAGGATATCCTCTCCCATGATAGCCGGGTATACGCTATTGTACGGGAAGAACTGGTTTCATTGAAAGCAAAATTCGGCGATGAACGCCGCACCGAAATCCAGACTGTTTCAGGCGAAGTGGATATTGAGGATCTGATTCCGGTAGAGGAATGTGTGGTTACCCTGACCCACTTCGGCTATGTCAAGCGGCAGCCGGCAGATGCCTATAAGACCCAGAAACGGGGCGGCCGGGGTATTTCCGGCATGAACCGGCGGGAAGAGGACATGGCGGAGGATCTGTTCGTCTGTTCATCCCACGATCACATCTGCTTTTTCACCAACCGCGGCAGGCTGTTCCGCTTAAAGTGCTATGAAATCCCTGAGAGTTCCCGGACAGGGCGCGGTACCAACATCGTAAACCTGTTGCCGCTGGATCAGGAGGAAAGGGTCAGCGCCATGCTTAAGGTATCCGATTTTACGGATGACCGGTTTTTGGTGATGGTGACCAAGAAGGGCGTCATCAAGCGCACGGAGCTTTCAGCTTACCGGAATATCCGCAAATCGGGGCTGATCGCCATTCATCTGGATGAAGACGACGAATTGGCCTGGGTGCGGGAGACTTCCGGCAACAGCGAGCTTTTAATCGCTACCCGTAACGGAATGGCGATCCGCTTTCAAGAGACGGACGCCCGTCCATTGGGACGCACTGCCCGGGGCGTAAAATCCATTCAGCTGGAGGACAATGACGAGGTAGTGGGCATGGCGCGCGTAAAAGAAGGCGCAATGCTGATGACCGTTACGGAAAAAGGATCCGGCCGCCGCACCAGCTTTGACCAGTACCGGCTGCAAAGCCGAGGTGGCAAAGGAATTCGAAACTACAAAGTCAGCGAAGAAAAGGGCTTTGTGGCTGCGGTAAAGGCGGTAACGCCGGATGACGACGTGATTATGATTACCGATGGCGGAATCATTATCCGTATCAATTCGGACGATGTCACGCAGCAGTCCCGTTATGGAAGTGGCGTTCGTGTGATGCGCGTACCCGAAGGCGGCCGAATTGTGACGCTGGCTCGGGTTCCAAAAGAAGAATCTGAGGAATCGGAGGACCTTTTGCCAGACGGGGAAGAAAACGGAAATCCCGACGCGGGAATCGTACGGGAGCCCTCAGGATTGGAAGAAAAGATGGCCCGGGCCGTTCAGGATTTTGCCGATTTTGCATTGGAGCAGCAAAAACGGGAAGATCCGGCGAAGGAAGAGGAATAATAGGACTTTTGACGGAATGAAAAGCGGAACGTGCCAAACACGCTCCGCTTTTCCACAGTTGTGGAAAAGCGGGGAAAATCAAAGAATCATAGCAGCCAGCAGCATTTCAATCAGCCGTGCATAGATCGGCTCGAGCTCGGTAATAGGAAGTGGGTTTTTGCCCCGGCCGATCTCAATCGTAAAGCCAGGGCGGTGAAATGTTTCGATAAACCAGTCTTTCAGTCCGCCGTGGCTGGCCGTTCCAGTGGGCTGGGACAAAGCATATCCGCTGGCGGAGGCCAGTACCTGGGCGATCAGGGGCGCCCGGGGCGGCGTATATTCGCCGTATTGGTAGTAAATCTCTTCTCCTTGGGAATGAAAGGCGTACAGCTGGCGCACCGGCTGGGTACGGATAAACCGGCAGATGGCCCGCGTTTCCGGTTCGCTTTCCGGTCGCTCTCCGCCATATTTGCCCGGACCGGGACCCAGGATGCCTGCTGCCTGTTCCGCCTGTTTGCAAAGATGAAAGCCCGCAGCAAAGTTATGATTAAGGTCAACCCCCCTGGCATTTGCCTGCCAGTGGGAAAAATCCCCGCCGCACAGATTTGTGACCTGCCGCTCTATTCCCGGCGCGCCGGACGCGCCTTCCAGCGCGATGGAAATACCGTCGGGATTCAGGGCGGGCACTACAACCAGACCTTGATGATCCAAAGCTTTTTTGATCTGGATATCCGCAAGAGGGCGGTTTTGTGTTATACTAGAAAAAAGGTCATCCAGAAAGCGGAACAGCAGAAGGACGGTCAGCCATTCCTGACCGTGGACTCCGCCAACAAACAGAGAAAAACGCCGGGGATTTCCCAGGCGGACAGCATAAATTCCACGGCCCAGCAGGGATCGGCCAATGGGAAAAACGGCAGTGCTGCGTCTGTTGCAAAGAGCCTGGTAAGAGCACATTTTTTCCCGGATGCGGGGAAAGGTAGGCGGCATCGTATAAAAAGATGGTTCCATAACAATCACCTCACAGCATTTTCGTTTTACTATATGAACCGAACAAGGCCCGATATTTCAAAAAATCCGTAAAAACAAGCTGTTTTGGGCAGTTTTTCTGCAGGAGAGGAGCAAAAGTCATGTCCCATATCGAAAAAACCATTGATTCTACCCGCATTTTTGAAGGAAAGGTCGTCCGCCTGCGCCGGGATACGGTGGAATTGGAAAACGGAAAACAAACCTTCCGGGAGGTTATTGATCATCCGGGCGGGGTCAGTATTCTGGCAATGGACGAGGAAGGGAAAATATTTTTCGTGCGGCAGTTCCGCTATCCTTTTGGCAGGATGCTGCTGGAACTGCCCGCAGGCAAGCTGGAGCCGGGGGAAGATCCGGCAGACAGCGGACGCCGTGAGCTGCGGGAAGAAACCGGATGCACCGCCGGACGGTTTGTGCCGATGGGCAAGCTGATCCCTACCTGCGCCTACGACACGGAGGTGATCCACCTTTTTTTTGCTTCAGAGCTGACGCGGGGAGAACAGGATCTGGATGAAAACGAATTTCTGTCGGTGGAGCGCTATACGCTGGACGAGGCGCTTCAGATGGTGCTGGACGGCGAAATTGTCGACGCAAAAACGCAGATCGGATTGTTGAAATATCAGGCTTTGCGAAATGCCGGCAGGATTTGAAGGATCTTTTTTCTTTAAGAGGTAATCTATGAAAAAAAGAGGATCGTTTGCACTCCAAAAACGAGATTGGGTCGTCATAGGCGCGCTGCTGCTGCTGGCTGCCGGCTGCTGGCTTTTCTACCGGTTTACTTATCGGCCGCCCCAGGAGCAAAACCTGGCAGTGATTATGATTGATGGCAAAGAGGTCATGCGGTTAAACCTGCTGGAAGAGACAGACCGCATCTTTTCCCTGGAGGAGGATTATGGGATACCGGTGTCTTTTCAGATCGAAGACCATAGAATTCGGTTTGTCCAGGTCACATGTCCCGACCACATCTGCGAAAATGCGGGGTATTTATCTATGGAAGGGCAAAGCGCGGTGTGTATGCCAAACCGCACTTCTTTAAGCATTTACGGAGAAGCTGGATGACAGCCTTTTGACAGATGGATAAGGTGAAATCGTTGTGTATTTAACCAAAAAATCATAAAAAAATAAAGTAAAGATGTGGAATTTTTGTTTTTCTATTCCACTTTGACAGGAAACATGTTATAATATGACCTGAATAGGTGCATTTCGTCAAAGAGGATGAAAAAGAGTTAAAATGGAAAAAAAAGGAACGATTTTAATGGTCGTCTCCGGAAAAGGCGGGGTGGGAAAGTCCTGCCTGACCGTTACAATTGGCCGGGAGCTGGCCCGTTTGGGGCATCGAACCCTGCTGATCGAAATGGAGCTTGGCCTTGGCACATTTGACCTGATGATGAATCTGGAACGGGGCGTATGCTGCCTTTCGGATTTTTTGTCCGGACGGTGTACGGAGAAAGACTGCATCGTGCCAGTGCCGGATGAGCCTGGCTTATGGGCGGTTTTCGCGCCAAATGAAAGAGATTTTTTCTATGATCCACCGGTGTTTGCAGAAAAAACGGACGAGCTGGCTGGATCTTTTGATTTTATCTTGATGGAAACCCCTCCAGGGTTTGGTTCGTGGTTTGAGGCGGCGCAGAGTGCGGCGGACGCAGCGATTATTGTCGCTACGCCTGATCGGCCCTGCCTGAGGGATGGACGTGCCGTGTCCGACCGGCTGGACGAGCGTCCGCAGATCCGCCAATGGCTGGTGATCAACCGGCTGGATGTAAAGCAGTTTTGCCGCCGCCGGCCGATTCCCCATTTGGATTTTGCCATTGATGCGGTTGGAGCGCAGTTGCTGGGGGTTGTGCCGGAGGACCAGGAGCTGCCCTATCGTTTGGGTGAGGGGACTGCTTTGCCACAGCAAAATGGCGCGAGGGCTGCCTGCCGCAATATTGCCTTGCGGCTTTTGGGGCAAACGGTAGAGTTGGGTGTATAGGAACCAGAGAAAGGATGATCTACGATGACGATCGCGTTAACAGCGCACGATGCCAAAAAAGAACTGATGGTTCAGTTCTGCATTGCTTACTGCGGAATTTTGAGCCATCATTCTTTGTGCGGCACCGGTACGACCTGTAAAATGGTATCGGAGGCAACCGGATTGGAGATCATCCGGTTTTTAAGCGGGGAGCAGGGCGGTGATCAGCAGATTGCGGCCAGAATTGCCTGCAATGAGGTCGACCTTTTGTTATTTTTCCGGGATCCGCTGACGCAGAAAGAGGCGGAGAGCGATCCGGCGCAGCTTTTGCGCTTGTGTGACGTACACAATATCCCGGTAGCGACTAACATTGCCACGGCGGAAGCCCTGATTCATGCGCTGGAACGCGGCGATTTGGATTGGCGCAACATTGTCCATGCGGGATAAAACCCTGCGCGAAAAGTTTTTTCTGATTTTTCCCTTGCCAAAAGGAGAAAATCGTATTATAATCTAAAATCAATCCGGACAGTGAAAAGAGTGCCGGAAACAGTGGAAAATGCGGATTCGACGGGAAATTTTCCCCAGAGCCGGCAACAGAGAGGCGCCTCACGGCTGGAAGGGCGCTGCCAACGGTATGGGGAAAACAGACGCCCGTGCGGCAGGCAGGGGGAACGCCCTTTTTAAGAGGGCTGGTAGTTTTGCCCGTATAGCCGGCGTTAGCGGCTTTAAGCGGGGGGTATTCGATTACTCCCAACAAGGGTGGTACCGCGGACACGCTCCGTCCCTTCCAGTTTGGAAGGAACGGGGCTTTTTGTTTTTGAAGAGACAAAAAAGGCTGTGAGGATCAAGCCGCCTTTGGCGGATAAAAATGAGGAGGAGCAAAAATGGCAATTTTAACGAAGGGCCCCAGAGGAACCCAGGATGTGCTGCCGTCCCAAAGTTATAAATGGCAGTATTTAGAAAAAAAAGTCATGGAAATTGCAGGGCTATATGGGTTTCGGGAAATCCGAGTCCCTACTTTTGAACATACCGAGCTGTTTAACCGGTCGGTGGGGGACACTACCGACGTGGTGCAGAAGGAAATGTATACCTTTGAAGACAAGGGCGGCCGCTCCATTACCCTGCGGCCTGAAGGGACTGCGGGAACCCTGCGCAGCGCGATTGAGCACGGGCTTCTGGGCGATGCGCTGCCAGTGAAGGCGGCTTACCTCCTGTCGGCCTTCCGGTATGAAAAACCTCAGGCCGGCCGGCTGCGCGAGTTTCATCAGTTTGGCGTGGAGATGCTTGGCTCCCCTGCTGCCGCCAGCGACGCGGAAGTGATCTCCATGGTGTTTCACATGTTCCGGGAACTGGGTATCCAAGCGAGTCTGGAATTAAATTCCATTGGTTGTCCTACCTGCCGGGCTAGATACCAAAAGGCGTTGCGTGATCACTTTGCCACCCGGCGGGAGGAATTATGCGATACCTGCAAAGACCGGCTGGAACGGAATCCCATGCGGCTTTTAGACTGCAAAAGCCCGGTCTGTCAGCAGATCGGCGAAGGTGCGCCCATGATGCTGGACTTTTTGTGCGAGGAATGTACCGACCATTTTGCGCAGGTGAAAGCCCGGCTGGACGCGATGGGGATCCCTTATATCATCAACCCCAGGATCGTTCGCGGACTGGATTATTATACCAAAACTGTGTTTGAATTTGTCACTGACAAAATCGGCGCACAGAGTACCATCTGTGCCGGCGGCCGGTATGATGGGCTGATTGAGCAGCTGGGGGGGCCGGCATTGCCAGGTATTGGGTTTGCGATGGGGTTGGAACGGATTCTCATGACCATGGAAGCCTGTGGCAGCCCTTTCCCTCCCCAGCCGGAATGCGCGGCATTCATTGGCAGTATGGGCGATGCAGCGGGCGCTAAAGCGGCCCAGCTGGTAGAGCAGCTGCGGGCCGAAGGTTTCTGGGCTGAATGCGATACCATGGGCCGGTCGGTAAAAGCCCAGATGAAGTTTGCCAACAAGCTGGGGGCGCGCTTTTCCGCCATCATTGGGGACAGCGAGATAGAGACAGGGGTCTTGAAGTTGAAAAAGATGGAAGACGGATCGGTTACCGAGATCCGGCTGGATGCGAATCCGTCGGATTCCGACAGCCTGGTGCGGGCGATTTATAACAGCCGTTTGGATGAGGTTTCCGGATCGCTGAAAACCGAATAATGGGAAAGCGGGGAATCGGGGATGCGCAGAGGAAAAGCGATGGGTTCCAAATGTCTCGAAATTTTAATAGAGTCGGTCAATTACATTATCATCAATTATGCACTTTCCAATATGGCGATGCTGTTTCGGAGCAATCCGCTTTTTATCCTATTTTTTGCATCTGAAATATGGACATTCGGGAATTATTGGAAAAAAGTCAGTAAAATTACTGGGAACAAAGCGGTTTCCATTATACTGCTCATCGTTTGCTTTTTCATTCATATCGGCATCATCTATTGGGTCGGACCTATTTCGGGCAATGTTGTTCCATTTCGGGAATGACCGACCGTACTGTGAAAAGGGAGCAATCCTTATTTGTAGCTGCAAACAAAAAATATATGCCGGTTTTCCGGGAAAAGACAGGAATAGGAGTTGGAAAAATACTATGATGCAGTCAAGAACCCATACCTGCGGCCAGCTACGGCTAGAGCATGCGGGCCAGACCGTGACGCTGGCAGGCTTTATGGAAAATGTCCGGGAAGTGAGCGGCAGCCTGGCTTTTGTCGTGCTGCGCGATTTTTATGGAATCACTCAGCTGGTAGTGGAGGATGCTGCACTGCTGGCGCTGGTTAAAAGCCTGAACAAAGAGACTACCCTGCAGGTTACCGGCGTTGTCCGGGAGCGCTCCAGCAAAAACCCAAAGCAGCCCACTGGAGATATCGAGGTGGTCCCCTCTCAGATCAAGGTGCTGGGACGCTGTCTCCACAATGAGCTGCCTTTTGAAATCAACCGCAGCCGCGAGGCGGATGAAATCCAGAGGCTTCGCTACCGTTACCTAGATCTGCGCAATCCGGCGATTAAGCGGAATATTGTTCTACGCTGCAACGTGGTGGCCGCACTGCGCAAAGCGATGATGGAACACGATTTTCTGGAGATTACCACGCCGATTTTGACTGCGTCCTCCCCAGAGGGCGCCCGGGATTATCTGGTTCCTGCCCGCAAGCATCCGGGAATGTTTTACGCGCTGCCCCAGGCGCCGCAGCAGTTCAAGCAGCTTTTGATGACTTCCGGATTTGACCGCTATTTCCAGATCGCCCCCTGCTTCCGGGACGAAGACGCCCGGGGAGACCGCTCCCCCGGCGAGTTTTACCAGCTGGACATGGAGATGGCTTTTGCCAGCCAAGAGGATGTATTTGCTGTCATCGAGGACGTATTCCCTCCGATTTTTGCGAAATACGGCACCTACAACACCGCGTCGAAGGCACCGTTCCGGCGCATCTCCTTTGAGGACGCCATGGAAACCTATGGTTCGGATAAGCCGGACCTGCGGATCGACCTGACGGTGCAGGATGCCACCGAGCTGTTGTCCGGCTGTGGCTTCGGCCCATTTGAAGGCAATGTGGTCAAAGCCATTGTAGTCACCGATTTTGCAGGATCCCGCAAGCAGATAGACGGACTGTGCGCCGAGGTAGAAGTGCAGTCCGGCAACAAGGGGTATTGGTTCCGCTATGACGAAAATAAAGAGATTGTCGGCGGCATCGCCAAATTTGTTGCCCCTATGAAAGATCAGGTTGTCGAAGCGCTGGGGCTTGTTCCCGGCTGTTTTGTGGGCCTGACTGCCGGCAAAAAGCTGGCGGCACAGAAAACGGCCGGCGTTTTCCGCAATAAATTAGGCGCATTCTGCCCCAATCATATGGATAAGGAAAAATACGAGTTCTGCTGGATTGTGGATTTCCCGATGTACGAAATCGGCGAAGAAAGCGGCGAGCTGGAATTCTGCCATAACCCCTTTTCCATGCCATCCGGTGGGTTGGAGATCCTGGAGAAAGCCCATAACGGAGAAATCGACCCGCTGACCATTACCGCCGACCAATATGATCTGGTGGTCAATGGGGTGGAGCTTTCCTCCGGCGCTGTTCGGAACCATGATCCGGAAATTATGATCCGGGCTTTTGAACTGGTAGGCTTGGGCGAAGAGGATGTCAAATCCAAATTTCCGGCCATGTACAATGCCTTTACCTACGGAGCACCGCCCCATGCGGGCATCGCCCCTGGCGTGGATCGGATTGTGATGCTTTTGGCCGGTGAGGAATCCATCCGGGAAATCATCCCCTTCCCCATGAACAAAAATGCCCAGGACGTCATGATGGGCGCGCCTGGAACAGTAAGTGAAAAGCAGTTGGAAGAGCTGCACATCAGGGTGGAAATCGAAGAATAGGATTTGTCAAAAAAGCAGCCGCCCCGTTTCCTTTTAGAAAACGGGGCGGCTGTTATATTTTCGCTGTTTTTTGAAGGGGAAATCCGGGGAAAAAGCGCCGTCAACGGCTACAGAAGCGAAAAAACACCAACGGGATACGCTTGGCTTGATTGACCGCCCTGCGGTCAACAATCCGTTTTTTTTTGACCCGAACCTTTTATCAGGGCCCTTCGTTTCTGGGAAAAATAGGGAAAAGAGATTTTTTTCGTCGCCTGATAAGCCAAAATGGACGGACGATCCGTCAAAAACCGCCGTAAAGGGAACTTTTATATGTTTTCTTCTATCCAATGGACGTCGGAGGTCTCCCAATATTTTTGATAGACCCGATCTTCCCGACCATCAAGGTTCAACTGATACATGCGAAAGGTAACCAGGAAATTTTTAGGTTGCCACTGTTCCTCATAGGAATATTGGTATTTCATGCCCAGCCTTCTCATTACGGCGCCACTGGAGGGATTATTTTTATCATGCGTTGCCGTAATATAAGCAATGCCGTCTTTCATAAGCTGCGAAATGACCGCTTTGCCGGCTTCCGTCATCAATCCTCTATGCCAAAACTCTTTTCGAAGCGCATAGCCGAAATCGTGACTGTCATTCGACAGGTTTACCGTGATATAACCGATAGGATCATTCTTTTCCTTCAGGCAAACCGCGTAGCAATAAAAGGGACTCCTGTTTCCATGAACGGAAAATCGCTCTTCATAAAACCGCCTTGCTTCCGCCATGTTTTTGACCGGAAACCAGGGCAGGAAGGTATTGACCTCCTCGTCTTTTAAAAGAAAATAGAAAGCCCTGAGATCTCCTTCTTCGAAGCTTCTTAATATCAGCCTTTTTGTTTCAAGGCAGGGGACATTCATTTTTTCCAGGACCTCCTTTGGTATTCGATGGCCGGTTTTATTCTATCATGCGAGGCCCTCCAAAGCAAGGAGAAGCCAACCTTTATGGACAGACCTGGAAGGTGGGAATATCTGCTGTTAAAAAAGAAATTTTAGCTGTTATGGTCTGATTGGTGCGGCTTTTTAAGATTTCCAATCTTTTGGCTGCGCTCCTTTAAAATAGAGAAAATGTGTTCCAGCGGGATGTGCTCTTGCACCATCAGCACAATCAAATGATATAAAAGATCGCAGATTTCGTTTTCTGTATCGGCCTGTACGCCGTTTTTTGCGGCGATGATGGTTTCGGCGCATTCTTCGCCGCACTTCTTTAAAATTTTATCCAATCCCTGGGAAAACAAATAGCAGGTGTAGGACTCCTCGATAGGGTTCTCCTTGCGGTCCAGCACTACCTGGTATAAGCTTTGCAAAGAATTCTGATCCATCTTTTTCCCCTCCTTATTTTTCATAGCCTGGAAACGCCCGGTAAAAGCAGCTGTGCGCTCCGGTATGGCAGGCGTTTCCGGTTTGTTCCACTACCGCAAGGATGGTGTCCTCGTCACAGTCATAGTACATCCGCTGAACCTTTTGTCGGTGGCCGGAGGACGCGCCCTTATTCCAGAGTGTTTTGCGCGAGCGGCTGTAAAACCAGGTGTCCCCGGTAGAAAGGGTTTTTTCCAGGCTCTCCCGGTTCATGTAGGCCAGCATCAGCACCTGGCCGGTAGACGCCTCCTGCACAATAGCGGGGATCAGATCCCCCTTTTGAAAAAATAAATCCAGATTCATCTTCTTCCTCCTTACCGGCGCACCGGAATCCCTTTTTGCCGCAGGTGCTCCTTGACCTGGCCTACGGTCAGCTCCCGGTAGTGAAACAGGCTGGCGGCTAGGGCGGCATCCGCACCGGTCTTTTCGAATATGGCAGAAAAATCCTCCAACTTGCCGCATCCGCCCGAGGCGATCACCGGGATGGAAATGGATTTGCTCACCTGTTCGGTCAACGGGAGGTCAAACCCCTGCTTGGTGCCGTCAGCATCCATTGAGGTCAGCAGGATTTCGCCCGCGCCCAGCTGCTCGCAGCGGCGAACCCAATCCAGCGCGTCCAGGCCGGTATCAATCCGGCCCCCATTGATGAAAACGCCCCATCCGCCGTCAGCCCGGCGTTTTGCGTCCACCGCTACCACTACGCACTGGCTTCCGAATTTGTCCGCCGCCCGCCGGATCAGTTCCGGATTCCGGATCGCCGCGGAATTGACCGAAACTTTATCCGCACCGGCCCGCAGGATCTGGCGATAGTCGTCTATCGTGCGAACGCCGCCGCCTACGGTCAGCGGGACAAATACTTTTTTGGCGGTTCGCCGCACCACATCGACCATAGTGCCGCGCCCTTTGTGGGTGGCGGTGATGTCCAGAAAGCAGATTTCGTCCGCACCCTGCCGGTCATAGGCGACGGCGCATTCCACTGGATCCCCTACTTCCCTGATCCCTTCGAAATGAATCCCCTTGACCACCATGCCGTCTTGCACGTCCAGGCAGGGAATAATCCGTTTCGCCAGCATCTTCCGATTCCTCCCCGTTCAGCTGTTTTTTTTGTTTTGCTGCGGCCCCGCCCAACGGATCGCTTTGGCCAGGTCAATCGCCCCGGTGTACAAAGCTTTTCCCAAAATAGCCGCCTCCACTGAAAGGCTGTCCAATACCTTCAAATCCTCCAGCGAGCGGATCCCGCCGCTGGCCACAAGGCCGCAGGAAACGTGTTTTCGCAGGCGCGCAAGAGGCGTAAGGGCAGGTCCGCTCATCATGCCGTCTTTGGAGATATCTGTAAAAATTATCCAGCTGACGCCTGCCGCTGCCATTTTTTGAGCGAGAGCCAGATAGTTTACATTGGTATCGGACAGCCACCCTTGAGCGGAAACCATGCCGTCTTTGGCGTCAATGCCAACAGCAATGCGGTCGCCGTATTTTTCCACCGCTTTTTGGACAAGCTGTGGATTTTCCAAAGCCGCCGAACCTAAAATCACCCGAGATACCCCATTTTGCAGATAAAATGCGATGGTGTCCATATCCCGAATCCCACCGCCGGTTTCCACCTGAAGGGAGGTTTCCCGGGCAATACGAAAGATGATTTCCCGGTTTTGGGCGCTGCCGGTTTTGGCGCCGTCCAGATCGACCAGATGGATCCACGCGGCACCGGCTTTTTGAAAGCGGCGAGCCGTTTCCAGAGGATCGGCGGCTACCTGATGCGCAGTGCCGAAATCCCCGCGCCGAAGCCTGACACATCTGCCGTCCAGCAGGTCAATGGCGGGAAGCAGTATCATGGGAAAAGCCCTCCTTACTCGTTTTTCGCTGTGCCACGTCTTGGCAAAGATCCGCAAAATTCCGTAGAATCATCAGTCCGGGTTCCCCGCTTTTTTCCGGATGGAACTGGGCGCCATAGCAATAGGCCCCATCCCAGACCAGGGCAGGGATTTGCCCACCGTACTCAGTCCAGGCTACCAGATTTTCCTTTTTTGGCACAGCGCAATAGGAATGGACAAAATAGACATACGCCTCTTCCGGAAGCCCCCGGGTGAGTGGGCAGTCCCGCACAAATTCCAGACGGTTCCACCCCATATGGGGAATTTTAAGGCCCGGGGCTCGTAGCTTTTCCACCCGTCCGGGTAAAAGATTCAGGCCCTGTGTCAGGCGAAATTCTTCTCCCTGTGAAAACAGTACCTGCATGCCCAAACAGATACCGAGAAAAGGCTTTTCCAGAGCCATATGCCGTAAAAGCGGGACGAGTCCTCTTTCTTGCAGCATTTCCATTGCGTCGGGAAAAGCGCCGACTCCCGGAAGCAAAATACCGTCCGCCTGTTCCAGTACCTTTGGCGCCCGGGTAATTTGACAGGGGACGGCCAGGTGCTCCAAAGCGTTTGCGACGCTGAACAGATTGCCCGCACCGTAATCCACAATTGCGACCATCGTGATCTTCTCCTTTAAAAAACTCCTTTGGAGGATAAAATTGTTCCCTTTTCCAACGGCGTTACCGCCATCTGCAGGCTATGGGCAAACGCTTTGAAAGCAGCCTCAATCATATGATGGTCGTTGGCGCCGTAGGCCACCTGCAGATGAAGCGTGATTCCCGCGTTTATGCAGACGGCCCGGAAAAACTCCTCTGTCATGCAAGTGTCAAAAGTGCCGACCCGTTCATTTTTCAGCGGGGCCGAAAATACGAAAAACGGCCTCCCGCTTACATCCAGTATGGATGAGGCCAGGGCTTCATCCATGGGGATCCAGGCGTTACCGTACCGTGCGATGCCGCTTTTGTCCCCCAGCGCTTCCGCCAGCGTGCGGCCCAGAACAATCCCTGTATCCTCTACCGTATGATGGCAGTCCACCTCCAAATCGCCTTTGGCCTGAATGGTCAGATCCATACCGGAGTGGACAGCCAGTGCTGTGAGCATGTGGTCAAAAAAGCCGATACCGGTAGAAATTTCTGCATGGCCGGCGCCATCCAGGTTCAGCCGGACAAAGATATCGGTTTCCTTCGTTTTGCGGGAGAATTCTGCTTTCCGCATCGATCATCGCACCACCTTCCACAGCGCCTGTAGAAGCGCTTTGTTTTCCTGTTCGCTGCCGGCAGTCAGCCGAAGATAGCCGCCCATTTTTCGGACAGCGATCCCTTCGTTTTGCAGCTGGCGGCAGATGGAATCGGCCGCCGGTGTTTTCACAAAAATAAAGTTCGTCTGGCTGGGCCAGACCCGCTCGATCTGCGTCTTTTTGAGAA
Source organism: uncultured Oscillospiraceae bacterium (assembly GCA_904397845.1). Classification (GTDB taxonomy): domain Bacteria; phylum Bacillota; class Clostridia; order Oscillospirales; family Ruminococcaceae; genus UBA3818. Next base: position 30,153 of record CAJFOX010000005.1, on the reverse strand, counting down.
GGAGATCTTCCAGTCCCTTTTGAAGGAACCGGCGGGAATCAATCAGTGCCCTGGCGCAGAAATCGCACAGCTGGGAACTTTCCAACACTGCTTTTCCCACAGCTTGGGACAAAGCGTTGACGTTATAAGGAGATTTCACCGCCTGCAGCGCTCGGGTGACAGGCTCTCCCGATACGGCAAATCCCAGCCGGATTCCGGCCAGGCCCAGCGCTTTGGAGCAGGTTTTTAGCACAATGAGGTTATCATATTCCCCCACAAGCCCCAGCATCGATTCATCAGGGGAAAATTCCATATACGCTTCGTCTACAACCACCAGGGTATCTGGCAGGGCCTGTAGGATTCTCTGCACCTCTTGCCGGGGCAATGTGAGGGAGGTGGGATTACAGGGGTTGGAAAAAATCAGCGCGCCGGCCTGTTTTTCTTTTGCGAATGCCGCCAGGGCCGCTGGATCAATGGATAGATCCGGCGCTTTTTGCCAGGGATGATTTTCTAGCTCGAAAAGGGATCCATAAAAACGGTACATGGAAAAATCCGGTTCCGCTGTGACAACCCGCGCCCCCTTCTCCAAAAGGCAGCCGCAGATCAGCGAAATCAGCTCGTCCGACCCGTTTCCAGCGGTTACCTGCTGAACCGGCACGTGAAATCTTGCGGAAAACGCCTCGCGTAAACCGGTACAGAATGGATCCGGATAGCGGTTATAGGCAACTGCATTCAGGTTTTCCCGGACCCGTTCCATCGTTTGCTTTCGAAGAGGCCGCGCCTCAGGAGGAAAGCTCTTTTCACAATTCAGATCAAAGCAGCTTTCATTGGCGTCCAGCCGGAGGGGAAACTCTCCTTCGATTGGCTGATAAGGGACCAGGGTTCGTACTTTTTTACACAGGGTGTATGCCATCTTAAAACCTCACTGTAATAGCGTTCGCGTGGGCGGTCAGGCCTTCTCGCTCCGCGATGGTTACGATATCCTTTGCGGCGGCGCGCAAAGCTTCCTCGGTATAGTAAATAAAGCTGGAGCGCTTGACAAAACTATCCACCGACAGGGGCGAAAAAAACCGCGCCGTGCCGCTGGTCGGCAGAACATGGTTTGGCCCCGCAAAGTAGTCTCCCAGCGGTTCCGGCGAAAAGCGCCCTAAGAACACCGAGCCGGCATTTTCGAACCGGCCTACCATTTCCAACGGGTTTTGGATCATAACTTCCAAATGCTCGGGCGCGATTTCGTTGGCCAATTCCACCATCTGCTCCAAGTCCTGGCAGACAATGACTGCGCCAAAGTTTTCCAGCGAGTCCAAAATGATCTCCCGCCGGGAAAGAGCCAAAGACTGCCGTTCCATTTCTTCGATGGTTTTTTGGGCAATCGGCTCGCTGGTGCACAGCAGAATGGCCGATGCCAGCCGGTCATGCTCCGCCTGGCTCATTAGATCGGCTGCCAGATACACAGGATCTGCCGTTTCATCCGCTACCACCAAAATTTCGCTGGGACCGGCGATCATATCAATATCTACCTGTCCGTATAAGAGCTTTTTGGCCGTGGCTACATAGATATTGCCAGGCCCTACGATTTTATCCACCGGGGGAATGGTTTCGGTACCGTAGGCAAGAGCCGCCACCGCCTGGGCGCCGCCGGCCAAAAAGACCCGGTCTATCCCCGCGATGGCCGCGGCAGCCAGGATGTCCGGATTGGCTTTGCCGTTTTTATCCGGCGGGGTGACCATGATGAGCTCGCCAACGCCGGCGATTCTGGCAGGTACCGCGTTCATCAGAACGGAAGAGGGGTAGGCCGCAGTGCCGCCGGGAACATAAAGCCCCACGCGACGCAGACCTCGTACCCGCTGACCCAGAATGACCCCGTTGGGCTGTGCGTCCAAAAAGCTCTGCTGTTTTTGCCGCGCATGAAAGGCGGCGATATTTTCCTGTGCCCGGCGCAGGGCGCCAATGAAGTCCTTATCGGCGGTGGAAAGAGCTTTTTGAATTTCTTCCTTCGGTACTTCCATTTGCGCCGGCACGACGCCGTCAAACTGCTGCGCATATTGCTTCAGCGCCGCATCTCCCTTCTGCCGGACGGTTTCTATGATCTGCGTGACAACGGCAGTTACTTCCCGATCCACTTCGCCGCTGCGGGAACGCAGTAATCTCAGCGCCTGCCTCTCAGCGGTTCCGTCGGCCCGAATAACCGAAAGCATATGTGGTTCCTCCTTTACAATTCCCTGTTCAGTCCCCGCTCCAGACGGGTGACGAACGACTCAATTTCAAATTTTCGCAGTTTTAAACTGGCGACGTTTACCACCAGCCGCGCGGAGATGTCACAAATCCAGCGGGACACTTCCAGCCCGTTCTCCCGCAGCGTCGCGCCGGTTTCTACAATGTCTACAATGCCGTCGGCCAATCCAAGCAGCGGGGCCAGCTCCACGGATCCTTCAATTTTGACCACGGATACGTCCATCCGCTGTTTTTCAAAATAGCTGCGGGCGATTTTGGGATATTTCGTAGCAATGGTCTTGGGAGCATACCCTTCAAAAAAATGGCTTCCCTGCTTTACAGCCAGGGCGAACCGGCATCGGCCAAAACCCAGATCCAGCAGTTCGTACAAACTGCTTGCGTATTCTTGGATGGTATCTTTCCCGACAATTCCGATATCGCAAACGCCGCTTTCCACATAAGTAATCACGTCGGCGGCTTTTGCCAGCACGACTTCCGCTCCGGCCTGCGGCAGCGGAAGGATCAGCCTGCGCCCTTTGTGATGAAGGTTTTGGCAGTCCAGCCCAACCCGTTCTAGTAGTGTTACCGTATCTTTTTCCAGCCGTCCTTTGGTCAGGGCGATCCGCAGCGGCTTTGTCATCATAACGGCTCCCCTCCGATCAGAACTTCTGTTATTTGTTCTTCCACCACATAAAGCCGCCGGATTCCCCTGGCTCTGGCGTAGGCCTCGGCCTCTTCTCTGGATTCCGCCAGGCTGCTTTCGCAGAACAGTCCCTGTTTTCGCAGCTGTTTTAAAAAGGCAAAGCCCCGGGCGCTCTGCTCCTGCGTCCAGTAAACCAGTGCGGCTGGAGGGGTTGGCCGCTGCGGCTGGGTTTGCTGTAAATAACCCGCTACAGCATCCAGCTGAATGGCAAAACCGATGGCCGGCTTTTGCAAGCCGAAATCATTGAGAAGCCGGTCATACCGGCCGCCGGACAGCACCGGCTGCCCTACGCCGGGCAGGTAACCGCGGAACACGACGCCAGTATAATACTCCGCCTGATTGACCAGCCCGAAATCGACCAGCACCTGTACCGCCGGATCTGCCTGCATGATCCGGTGGTACAGCTGTTCCAGCTCCTGTAGCGCTGCTTGAAACGCGGCACTTTGGGAAAGGTCCGCTGCTTGCACGAACACATCGGCGCCACCGAACAGGCGGGGCAGCCGATTCAGCGCGCGAGAAGCGGGCGAAATGGGCAAATCTTCCAACAGGCCGCTCAACGCCGTATCATTTTTGGCCTCGATCAGTTGACGGATCTCTTCTTTTTGCAGAGTGGAAGCGTCCAGTTCATCGATGAGCGCTTTGAAGATGCCGATGTGGCCAATTTCCAGGGTAAAAGGCTTTGCATTGCAGGCTCGCAGGCAATCCGCTGCCGTCAGCAACATTTCCAGATCTGCTTTGGCGCCGCCGCAGCCTACCAGTTCTGCACCGCATTGGGCGATCTCACTCAACTGTCCGCGCAGGGACGGAGCCGCTCGGTAAGCCGTTTGGCAGTAGCAAAGGCGGATTGGATATGGCTCGTTTTGCAGCTTGGTTGCTGTCAGGCGGGCGATGGGAATGGTAGAGTCCGGCCGTAAAACCAGTATGCGGCCTTGCGCGTCAACCAGTTTATACATGCTTTCCTGTGAGAAATACCGGTTAACGCCAAACAGATCATAAAATTCCATTGCTGGCGTCGTGACCGGGCGAAATCCTCTTGTATACAGGCTTTCCATAATGGTATTCTGCGTTTTTTGCCGGGCGACGCAATCTTCGAATAAAATGTCGCGGGAGCCTTCCGGCGTAAATTTGTCATAAAAGTTCAAAATAGTTTCCTCTTTTATTTTAATATGCTACCATAGTAGCATATTAAAATATTAATGTCAACTGGAGGATTCTTTGCTGCTTTCCAGTCAGGGCTGCCCATCGGACACTTGGCGAAACGAAGAGTTGACAAACCCTATCGTAGATGGGATAATCAAAAACAAGGGGGCAGAATCCATGAAGCAATATCAATTTTTGCTGTTTGATGCAGACGGCACCTTGCTGGATTTTGATCGGTGTGAAGAAAAAGCTTTGCGGGATACGTTGCTTTCCTTCGGCATTCCGGATTGCCAGGAAACGTTGCGGTCCTATCATCAAATCAATGCCGCCTTATGGGAACGTTTTAATGCAGGAGAAATTGACCGGCCGTATTTGCTGCACCGCCGGTTTGAGCAGCTGTGTGAACAGTTGGGCCGGCAGGACGATCCTGCTTTGATGAATCGTTACTATATGGAGCAATTAAGCAGGCATGCCGACTTGTTGGAAGAAGCAGAGGAAATTTGCAATATTCTTTACAAAAAATACAAATTGTATATTATCACCAATGGATCCAGCCTTACTCAGCATGGCCGGTTTGCCATCTGTCCGTTAACGCCATTGTTTCAAAATATTTTTATTTCGGAAGATATGGGTGTGAAAAAACCCCAAAAGGCTTATTTCGATGCTGTTGCCGCAGCCATTCCCGGCTTTGATCCACAGCGGGCGCTGGTAATTGGAGATTCCCTGTCTTCTGATATATTGGGGGCTAACCATGCGGGATGGGATTGTTGCTGGTATAACCCTCAGGCGCTGCCCAATTTTTCGGACGCCCACTGTACCTATGAGATCCGACGTCTGCGAAATTTGCTGGAAATTTTACCATAAAAATCTGTTCCAGGCTGCTGTGGGCAATGTTTGGGAGGAAGCGGCCTTTTTGCGAAAGCTTTGAACTTTTATTAATTTAGACAAAAAAGAATATTTTTGTGTTGACATGGAAATCTAATCCTGTTATAATAAACGAGCGCTTAAAATATATGAACCACTAGCTCAGTTGGCAGAGCATTTGACTTTTAATCAAAGGGTCCGGGGTTCGAATCCCCGGTGGTTCACCAGAAAACCCCGCTAGATTGCTGATCTGGCGGGGTTCTTCTTTTAAATAAACACATTTTTGAAAAGATTTGCTGGATGGAAATCAAGGAGAAAATGGAGGACGCCTCCCTCGGGGATACCGTCTGGGCCAACGCCCAGGATGATGGCCGGATATCCTGACAGATAATGGTGCCTCTGGCCGATGCGCAGAGCGTGACCCTCCCTATTATCTGAAACGGCGGTTCCGAAGCATCTGCTTCGGAACCGCCGTTTTTTGTTTATACCCGAAGAAAACAGCCGGCCGTCAGGCATTAATCTGTGCGAGCATATACGCGGCAAACTGGCTCAGTGCCGCTGGATCAAAGGAAAAAGGCGTACCGTTTTCATAGCAGAAAAGCGCCGATTCTACCGGTGGACGATATCGGGAAGGAAGTGTTTTGATTCCCCACAGGCCTCCCCCTTTTTTCGAAAGAATGGACGCTTCCTTTTGGTAGGCCAGCACCCGGCAGAGGTTCAGGATGATATAGACTGGATCCCGAAGGATCTCTTCTGCAGCATTTTTAATATCCCCGTATATGCTTTCCCAATAGTATTTCTTTGGTACGGGTCCGAATACGGTTTCTATCGGAAGGCCACAAAGGGGAATCCCCACGGCGCGGGTGACGGTAAAATGAGCGGCCAGATCTACATCCGTTCCGTTCATTTCCTGACAATAAGCGGTTAAATCCGTTCGGGCCCGATGACGATGAGCGTTTGAATAATGCAGCACATAAGGGGTGGGATATACAAAATTTTGACAGTAGCGCATAAGAACAACGCTCATTTCAAAGCCTTTGGGCGGGCAGGCTTTGTCAAGATCCAGCAGTGTCTGGATCAAGGCTCTTTTTTCGGCCAGCCCCGGCTCTGTTTGGACGACCACCAAAAAGTCGATATCGCTTTTTGACCAGTGAAAGCAGCCAAAAGCGATGGATCCGTGCACATAAATCCCTGCCAGATTATCTTGCAGAATTTTGGTATAGGCTGTAGCAATTTTACGGAGTATTTCTTGATATTCCATTAGAACCCATCCTTTTTACAGGCTTTTACCAGATTTTTTTCTCCGCTTTGCACCAGCTGCTCTTTTTTTGCCAGGCGAAGTTTTTTGATATGCCACTCCCGGCTCATAGCGGCTTCTCTGGTTTCACAAAGTTCGGCATACACCAGAACGACCGGCCGGCGGGATCTTGTATATTTGGCGCCCTTCCCACTGTTATGCGCCGCCAGCCGTCGGTTCAGGTCGGTCGTCCAACCGGTATAAAGAGTATCGTCCGCACAGCGGACCATGTAAGTATAATACATCGCTCCAACACCCCAAGGCAAAATGCTTTCGAGACCATTTTAAATTTTGCCTGCGTCCCGGTCTTTGACAAATTTCGCAAATTGTTTGACCTCTTCCAGCTGCTCGTCTGTCGCTTCTCCGCCGAACAGGGCAAATTTCAGCTCTTTTTGTAGGCTCCTGCTATTGTCCTCAGCGTCGTCCGCCTCTTTCCCAAGCAGATAATCCACAGTGACGCCAAAGTAATTTGCAAGCCTTGCCGCCGTTTCTGCTTTTACGGTCTTGCGCCGACCCATCTTTAAATCAGTCATGACGCTGGGCTGAATGCCGGTATCCTTACACATACGATAAGGGGTAATCTGCCTTTTTTCACAAAGATGCGCCAAAATATGGTATAAATCCGCCATTTAAAACCCTTCTTCTTATAGGATATCAATATACAAACGTATATTGATTTTTCTTGACTATTACTCTTTAAAGTAGTATTATAAAGGTGTGACACACGCGTACGCGTATTATTTGTGCTGTTTTCATCCTTAATATATTACACGAATGTGTAAAAGTCAAGAAAAATGAGGACAATTTGCTGATGAGAGGATTTTTTAAAACAAGATACTATAAGTCAGGAGGTGAAAAATGGGAAAAAACATAGAAGCCGGCATAAAACCGGAAAGAAAAATCCTTTTGCCGGCACAATACACCTGTTTTTCCAGATTTGGTTACACAGGGCAGAACGCTGTATACCAGCACGATCCTTTTGGAGTCCTGTTGTCTGACAGCTATTTGCACCAAACAAATGGGCTCAGGCGAGGAAAGGCTCTTTTCCCCGAAACGGACCGTTCTGATAGGGAGCAACACGATAAAAGGAAGAAAGGCCATTTTTCCGGTTAACAGCATCTGTTTGGGAAGTTTGATGACAATCCTCTAAATCGCCAGCGCCTCATCGGGCAAGTGCACCGAAGGGCATGTCACGCTCTGATGAAAAATTCCGGGATCTCCAGATCCGCCAGGAGTGGGGATGGGAAAGAAAAGAAAGCTGAAAGAATAGGATGGGCAGAACACCGCCAGCGAAAACAGGTGTGGCGCGCCTCTTCCGATTGTACAAAGCAGCCAGAATCAAAAAGCAAATCCGCGGGAAAACAAAAGGCCGCATGAACGGTTTTTCTGTAAGCCGTTTTATTCCCTTGGCTTCCAATTGGAAAAGAACACCAATGTCGCTGGATCTGAATTTCTAAAGAGCAGCTTTTCTTTTGCGATACGCGTTGCGCTTACTGTCACTTGTATTGACAATCCGGCGCCAGCAGGCCGACTTATTACAGTACGCACGGCAACAGGCCGAATTTTACACCGTCCAGTTTTACGGTGATTTCCAATACCGTTGCAAAATCGTCTTTTCTTTGCCGAGTGGAATTACGCTGGCATTAGGCGATTTTGTTTTTACCAATCTGGCGCTGGACGCAGAAATCTATTAAGGAGGGAAGAGAATGATACAGGTATACGCAAAGGCGGACGCAGCCGGACGGGTGGAGGAGCTGGGAAGCAGCGTCTTTTTAAAAGACCCGTCAGGCTGGACGCTCATCGACGAAGGAGAGGGCGACCGGTACGCCCACGCCCAGGGAAACTATCTGGACAAGCCGCTGACAGAGGAGGACGGCACGCATAACTACATGCTGGACGGCAGTACCATCCGGGAGACTACCAGCGAGGAAAAGGAAGCGGAGAAAGCGGCCTTCCCCCAGCCGGAACCGAGCCGGGAGGAACAGCTGGAAGCGCAGGTGGCGGCGCTGCAATCGCAGGTAGACGCGCTTTTGGGGGTGGACGCAGAATGACCAACATAGAACGGGCCAAACAGCTTCGGCTGGCAATTCAGTTCCAGGCGGCGGCGCTGCCGGACGAACAGGCAGCGCTGGTTCCCACCGTGTTTCCCCTGTGGGACGCTGGGGCATCCTACCAGGAAGGAGACCGGGTGCAGTACGCGGATCTTTTGTACAAATGCCTGACGGGGCACACGGCGCAGGAAAGCTGGACGCCGGATGTGTCGCCGTCCCTGTGGGTGCGCATCGACGACCCCGCCGAGGAATGGCCCCAGTGGCGGCAGCCGCAGGGGGCGCAGGACGCTTATGCACTGGGCGCCAAGGTCAGCCACAACGAAAAGCACTGGATTTCGGACGTTGCCAACAACGTATGGGAGCCGGGGGTGTACGGCTGGACGGAGGTGGCGTAAATGGACAGCTGCATCACGCGGGCGGAGCATGAGGAATTCACCAAGCGGATGGAAGCGGAGCACACCAGACAGAACCGGCGCATTGAGCTGCTGGAGGAAAACGTGGAGCGGCTGGGGCGGATCACGTCGTCGGTGGAACGGCTGGCGACCAATATGGAGGGGATGCTCAAAGAGCAGGAGCGGCAGGGGGAGCGGCTGGACAAGCTGGAGGGAAAGCCCGGCGACAACTGGAACATCGTTGTCAAAGGCCTGCTGACCGCCGTTGCCACCGCGATAGGCGGCGGGCTGGTGGCCACGGTAGCCGCCGTATTGATGAAATAAGAGAGGAACATAGGATGAATCAAATTAACTGGAAAGTCAGAATGGCAAACAAAACCTTTTGGCTGAGCCTGATCCCGGCAGTTCTTCTGCTGGTGCAGGTCGTCGCGTCGGTATTTGGATTTACACTGGATTTGGGAGAGCTGGGGAACAAGCTGCTGGAAGTGGTCAACGCCCTGTTTGCGGTGCTGGCCATTCTCGGGGTGGTCAACGACCCGACCACCGCAGGCGTGGCGGATTCCCAAAGGGCTATGAGCTACGAGGCCCCTTACAAAAGCGGGGAGGATGAGAGCATTGGCGATTCAAGGGATTGACGTGAGCTATGCCCAGGGGAATATTGACTGGGCAAAGGTAAAAGCGTCCGGCGTGGCGTTTGCCATGATCCGGGCCTGCTACGGCTGGGACGACGACAGCCAGATTGACCGGTATTTCCGCGCCAATGTGCAGGGGTGCGAGGCCGTGGGGATGCCCTATGGCCTGTACCATTACAGCTACGCGCAGACCCCGGAAGACGCACAAAAGGAAGCGAGGTTTTTCCTGCGCGTCATCGACGGGTGCCGGCCGGAATATCCCGTTGTCTTTGATTTGGAGGACAGCAGCCAGCAGAAACTGGGCAAATCCACGCTGACCGACATTGCAAAGGCGTTTTTGTCCACGGTGGAAAAGGCGGGGTATTACGCCATGTTGTATGCCAACAAATACTGGCTGACCGGCCTGCTGGATCTATCCCGGCTTTCCAATTATGATGTGTGGCTGGCGCAATGGTCCTCCGCGCCGACCTACAGCGGAAACTATGGTATGTGGCAGTACAGCGCGTCGGGCAGCGTGCCGGGGATCAGCGGCGCGGTGGATCTGGACTATGCCTATCAGGATTACCCCTCCATTATCCAAAACGCGGGGTTGAATGGGTGGAAAAAGAATCCGGCCACCGGGAGCGATTATCAGGCGATGTACGAGGCGCAAAAGGCCTTGTATGAAGCGGAGGTTCAGAAGGTAGAAACGCTGAAAGCCGGAATCCAGGAGATCATCAGCAAGATGCAGAATATGGTGAAATAGAAATGGCCCGCTTGCCAATCAAGGCAGGCGGGGTTATTTTCTTTGAAAAATATTGGGCGTTCCTACAAAAAGGGATTGATCTTTCTGTTTTGCGGCGTATTATAAAAATAACAGATTCTGCCACGATTTTTGGTATTTGCTTTGTATTTATCTATGCGCAACTGGCAGGCCTTTTGCTTTAGGCATGGAGAATATATCAAGGAATTGTGAAATACTCAAAACCACCGAAATCAGATTGATATTCAAATAATATTCCAGGTAAACTATGTTGCGCGCCGCCGCAACCAGCAAAAGGCACCTACTAGGTGCCTTTTTTCTTGTTCCCGCCAGAGAGCACAGCGAAAAAACAGCCGGAGCCTTCTCCGGCTGTTTTTCTATTTTATGCCAGGGAATCCTGCAGCTCCTGATAGATTTCGGGATCGGTCTGATACAGAAACCACTCCCCTTCAGCATACAGGGTATCCCACGCACGGCCGTCCGGCCCCACGGATACATGGTATACCCTGCCGTTGTCCACTGCCTTCACGGTGATGTTGTCTTGGGGTGGTGCCTCCTGGACGAGTACCCCCTCTGTCAGGCCCCTCAGACACTCTGTGATCCGATCTTTCCGGGCTGTGTCCGAGAGGGTCACTTCCTTTTCCCCGGCGATCAGCTGGATACGCACCTCCTCGGTGACGGTGAATTCCTCCGGGTAGATCCCTTCTGGGAAGTTATAGCTGTCCACTTTCCAGCGGCCGTCCTCCTTTTGGAGAAACATGGTCGCAAAGGCTTCCGGGCGCTCCCCGTCCCAGTCCAGAGGTGCCATCACCTGGTAGGACACCTCCACCTGGGCGTTGTCCTTGCCGCTGCTGATGATGCGGCAGCCGGTCATGGCCTGCTGGTAGAAATATCCGGTTTTATACGGCCCAAGATGGTAGACGGCTCCATCTTCTGCCTTGTAGAGATACGGCGCGCCGCCAACCTGGGCGGAAATCAGCTGCTCCAGGCCGTGGCTGGTGAAGAGATACCGGGTGGCCTCCTCAAAATCCAGGAACTTGGAGACACTGCCAAAGGGGGCGCCCACCGGCTCGTATACCTCCTTCACAAAGGCCATATCATCGGCGTCGTAGAGGGTGTTGGTCAGATACCACAGCCGGGCCACGTCCGCTTCGGTCAGCTCGCCGTTCCGGGGTTCGTCCCGCTGCTCGATGAAGTACTGGGTCGTTGTTTCGACGTGCTGGGAAACAGCCTCCGACCGGTCGGTACTCTCATAAATCGGCAGCGACGGCGCAGGCTGTTCTTCTTTGGTCAGCTCGCTGTTCCGGGAAACAGCCTCCGACCGGCCGGTACTCTCATAGATCGGCAGCGACGGTGCAGGCTGCTCTTCTTTGGGGGCACAGCCGCCGAACAGGAGGCAAATCGCCAGCACAAGACGGAACAGATGTTTTTTTCTCATGGGACCCCGTCCTTTCTGATCGACACAGATCATGTCTTTTAGCCTCATTATAATACATGGGGCAGAAAATGCAACCACCGGAAGCAGGCGGTTTTTCTCGCTTTTCCAGACATCACCTCTGCCAAAGGTTTTCTAATCCCACTTTTCCGACTGTCATTCCAAAAGGCGCGTCGGTTTTTCATCGCAGAAGAAAAACCGGTTACAACCCGTGAGGAAGCTCATCGGCAAAGCATCCCCGTAAAATGCCAACGGCCTTTTTTTCAATGCGGGATACATAGGAGCGGGAAATTCCCAAAAGTGCAGCGACTTCCCTCTGTGCCATGGGGGCCCTGCCATCCAGCCCGTAGCGCAGGCGGATTACTTTCTGCTCCCTTGGATCCAGCGACTGGCTGATATAACGATGCAACTGATCGCTTTTCAGCTTACGATCTACATCTTCCAGGATATCGCCGTCCTGCGCCATAATATCCATCAGCGTCAGAGCGTTGCCATCTGTATCCACATCAATGGGGTCTTGTATGTACAAATCCTGCGCATATTTTTTTCGCCCGCGAAAGTGCATCAAAATTTCATTTTCAATGCAGCGAGAAGCGTAAGTTGCAAACCGGATTCCTTTGCTGCTGTCAAAGGTTCCCACCGCTTTAATCAATCCGATCGTCCCGATGGAAATCAGATCTTCCTGCTCTTTGTAGGAGGCATAATATTTTTTTATAATGTGGGCTACTAGCCGCAGATTATGTTCAATAAAATAATCCCGTGCCTGCTGATCCCCCTCTTTGATTTTTTGCAGGCAATCCCGTTCTTGCGCGGCGGTCAGGGGACGAGGAAAGGAGCCGGACGCGGTCAGATGCAGTGCAAAATACAAAAAGCCGCCCGCCAGGGCGGATAGCCAGACTGATAACATTTCTCCTCCTTGCTTGACCTTGTAAAAGACAAAGTCAGTGCCGCGCCGGTTCCGGCCGGCGGCCCGCCGAAAATAGCCTTCTCTGCGGTTGCATAAGGCCCTATTGTCAGCTTATGCGCCGGTAAAAAAATCGTGCGCGTCCCAAAATAAAAAACGCCGGTTGCGGCGTTCCAGAGGATATGATACACTATTGGGCAGAAAAGGAGGCGGTGGAATGCTGACGTCGTTGCTGGAACTGCCCACCTGCTGGGAACAGCTGCAAAAAACAAAAAAGCCGGTGGTCATGTATGGAATGGGAAATGGTGCCGACCATATCCTGCGTCACCTGGATCGGCTGGCTGTACCGGTGCAGGAATTTTTCGCCAGCGATGGGTTTGTCCGGGGCCACAGCTTTCATGGAAAAAGGGTCAAAAAGTTTTCGGAAATCCAGGCGCAATACGAGGATTTTGTCATCGTCACCGCCTTTGCCGTGCGGGATGAGCCTACCATGGAAACCATTTTCCTTCTGGATCAGCAATACGAGCTGTATGCCCCGGACGTGCCGGTGGCAGGAGAAGATCTGTTTGACCGGGATTTTTTCATTTCGCATCTGTCTCAGGCGCAGGCCGCCTACCGCCTTTGGGCAGACGAGCGGTCGCGGCAGATCTACCGGGATCTGATTGCCTACAAGCTTACCGGTAAGATAAAATATCTGGCGTCCACCGTTTGTTCCCGGCAGGAGGTGTTTTCCTCTCTGCTGCGGCTGGGACCGGCGGAATCCTATGTGGACCTGGGTGCGTATAACGGCGACACGATAGAGGAATTCCTGCGCTACACTGGCGGTCGGTTTTCCGCCGTCTGTGCCATGGAACCGGATCCGAAAAACTACCAGAAACTTTGTCGGCGGTCCGAAAGCTTGGGCCTTTTTCCCGGCGATAGGGTACGGCTGCTCAATCTTGCCGCTTGGGATGACCGGACGGAACTGAATTTTTCTTCTTGCGCCGGGAGAAATTCTGCTGTCGCCGCATCCGGCCGCCAAATCAAGGCAGATTCCGTGGATAACCTGCTGGGGAAAGCGCCGGTGACCTTTCTTAAAATGGACGTGGAAGGAAGCGAGGCACGGGCTGTTCTGGGCGCGGCCAATGCCATCCGGCGGCATAAACCAAAGCTGATGATTTCCGCTTACCACCGCAGCGGGGATCTGTTCGCACTGCCGCTGCAGATCCAGCGTATCCAGCCCGGGTACCGGTTGTATTTGCGGCGGTTTCCTTATATTCCCGCTTGGGAAATTAACCTCATCGGGCTGTGGGAGGGATAGCGTTGGATCCTTTTTCATTTGTTGGCGGGAATAAGCGTTACCATACGTGGAATGACGCATTGCGGCGCCGGTATGGCCAAAAAGTCTGCAAAATTCCCCTTAACGCCGGGTTTGGCTGCCCTAATCGGGACGGAACCTGCGGTACCGGCGGCTGCACTTATTGCTCTGGGCAGAAAAGCGGGGATTTTGGCGGCGATCCATCCCTTTCCCTGGAATCACAGTTTCATCAGATGAAGGCGGTCTTTGAAAAAAAGTGGCCCGGATCGCGGTATATCGCCTATTTTCAGGCAGGCACGAACACCTATGCCCCGGTGGATGTTCTGCGGGAAACCTTTGAACCGGTATTGGCGTTTCCCGGCGTAGTAGGGTTGGCGGTAGCCACCCGGGCCGACTGTCTGCCAGACCCGGTACTCTGCTATCTGGAGGATCTCTCCTGCCGCACCGATCTGACAGTAGAGCTGGGGTTGCAGACGATCCACGATGAAACAGCCCGGCGCATCAGGCGGGGGCATGATTATGAAACCTTTCTGCGCGGATATCGGGCGTTGGCCGATTGCGGCATCCCGGTATGCGTTCATCTGATCAACGGGCTCCCAGGGGAGACCCGGGAGATGATGCTCCAATCGGTGCGGCAGGTCGCAGCGCTACGGCCTTACGCGGTCAAAATCCATCTGCTGTATCTGCTGCGGGGAACGCCGCTGGCCGATGAATATCAGTCAGCCCCTTTCCCACTGTTGGAAAAGGAGGAATATGTCCAGCTTGTCTGTGATCAGCTGGAACTGCTGCCTGCGGAAACGATCATCCAGCGTCTCACCGGGGACGGCGACCGCCGGTCGCTCATCGGCCCGATGTGGAGCGTCCGCAAGCGGGAAGTGCTCAACGCCATTGATCGGGAAATGGAACGGCGCGGCACCGTACAGGGCATCCGGTTCCGTCCGGATCCGCCCTGCAAAAAGGAAGTGGACTTTTGATGCAGAGTATTCTAGGAACAGCCAAAGAACTGCTGGCGCCCGCCCTTCATCCCGGCGGCACGGCAGCGGATTTTACCATGGGAAATGGTCATGATACCCTTTTTCTCAGCCGAGCCCTTCCCGGCGGAAAAGTCTGGGCCTTTGATATCCAGCCTGCGGCGCTGGAGGCTACTCGGGCGCTTTTGGCGGAAAACGGCGCCGGGGATAACGTGCAGCTGATTTTGGATAGCCACAGCAATCTGGACCGGTATATCCAAACACCTCTGGATGCGGGGGTGTTTAATCTGGGATATCTGCCCTGGGCGGACAAAACCATAACCACCCGGCGGGAAACCACCCTGGAAGCAGTAGAAAAAGCTTTGTCCCTGCTGCGGGTGGGCGGCGTGCTGGTCATCGTGATCTATCCGGGCCATGAAGAGGGGCGGCTTGAGGGGGAAGCCCTGCAGCAAAAGCTTTCCACCCTTGATCCAAAGCGCTACGATGTGCTGTTGCACCGGCTGATCCACGTGCCCAATTGCCCCTATATTTTAGCGGTAGAGCGGCGGAAGTGACCCGTTTTCCGCAAACGGCAGAACAGGAAAAACCATCGGGCCGGCAGATGCCCAAAATCATGGATCCGTCGTATTTTCCGGCCTGCGGCGCCCGGTGTGCCAAATGAATTGCCCGCGACTGTTGGATTCCCCTGTAAAAATATCTGCTGCCAAAAGACGGAAAATCCCCGGAAAAGGAAACTCCTTTTCCGGGGATTTGTCGTTTTTCTTTTTTACAGCCTTCGTTCAGAACATCATCCGATCCGCCTCGCTAACCGGCCGAATGGCCCGGCAGGGAACCCCTGCAGCCAGAACCCCCGGAGGGATATCCCGGGTAACTACGCTGCCTGACCCGATCACTGCGCCGCGTCCAATGGTCACGCCGCCGTTGACGATTACACCGCCGCCCAGCCATACGTCGTCCTCTACCGTGATGGGTTTGGCATATTCCAGATTGTACCGCCGTCCGGTTTCATCGGTGCGGACGTTACGCTCTTCTGCCAACAGCGGGTGCAGCGCCGTAAAAAAGGACGCGCCCGGTCCTGCCATCACGTTGGAACCGATATGGATAGGGGCACAGTCGAGAAATACCGAGTTGAAGTTAAAGTAGCAATTGTCCCCAATATAGGTGTTGCAGCCGTAGTCGAACCGCACCGCCGCCCGAAAGGTCACGTTTTCCCCTATCCCGCCCAGCAGCGCGAGCAAAATCTCCCGTTGGTCGGCGGTGTCCTCCTTCTGCAGCCGGTTGAACTGCTCTACCAGGCGGAAAGCGCGCCGGCGCAGCTGAGCCAGCTCCTCATCGGAGGGGTCGTACAACTGCCCAGACAGCATTTTTTCCCGTTCGGTCATGACTTGTCCTCCTTTTCTCCCGGTGTGCGAAGTGAAAATTTGCCAAAGCAAGTCGGGAAAGAATCGAAAAAATCCCGGCCGTACCGCAAATGGGAATGCTACCGCCCCAAAAACTGCGCCAACCAGCTCAGTGCGGTGGCCAGCCCCCAGCTGTATGCCAGCAGGGAAAGGGGTTTCCCCAGCAGAATAATCGTGACGAACCGCCGAAACTTCATCGGAGTCAGCCCTGCCAGCAGACAGAGAAAATCATCCGGCGCCACCGGGAAAAAGATTGCCAGCGCAAAATACAAATCAAATTTGGGAGAATCCAGCCATTTGATGTATTTCCCCCACATTTTTTCGGAAACAGACCGCTCTACAAAAGGGCGGCCATATTGTTTTGCCAATGAAAAATTGATGCAGGAACCGATACAGATCCCCACATAGTTATAGAGAAAGCCCCACGCCGGGCCAAACAGCAGCACGCCAGCCACACAGGTCAGCCCGCCGGGAATGATAGGGAAAACGACCTGTACTACCTGAATCCCCACAAAAATCAGCGGAGCCCAAAGCCCTGCGCCGCGCAAAAAAATTTGCAGTGTTTCAGGAGAAGTGAACACTCCCATTTTCAGTCCGATGATCACCAGCACCAGCGATAAAAGAATCCCGACAATGGTCACCGCCGTGCTGATGATTTTCCCCCCGCGAATACTCATAGGCGAAAATCCCCCCTCGCCTGCGGCACCGGCTGTGTCTGCGGCAGCAAAGAGGCATAGCAGTTCTTCCAATAGGAAAGCACCGCCGCTTTGGTATAGCGCTGATGCCCTTTGGCTGAGCGGGCAGAAGCCGCAGCATGCTCGGCCGGGTCGGTCAGCGCGCGAAGCTGGCGCACAAAGCCGTCCACATCGCTGGCGGCAGTATAATACCCTTCCAAAATGCAGGGGTACAGGTCCAAGTCCCGCACCAGAATCGGTTTATGGCAGCACATGGACTCCAGCAACGTCATAGGGAACAGCTCATCAAAGGAGGGAAGGAAAAACACATCCGCCGCATTGTAAAGACTGTTCATCTTCTCCCGCGGCACAATCCCGGTAAGCGTTACATTAACCGGAAGATGCTCTGCCGCGTGCCGGATTTCATCATAACCGTCGGTAATTTTGCCGAAAGAAAAACCACCTGCCCAGACAAACTGCATGTCCGGGCAGCGGCGGGCGGTTTCCAGAAAATCCAGAAAGCCCTTTCTCTTCTGCATCTGGCCGGCGCATAAAACCATAAACTTTTCCGTATCCAGCCCGAATGCCCGCCGTGCATCCATCCGCTCTTTTTCCCCCATGGGATAAAACTGTTCGTCATCCACAAAGTTCGGGATATATTCAATCTTTTCTGCCGGAATGCCGCATTCCTCCAGCTTAGGGATAAAGGACGGATTCACAACAATGAGCTTGTCCATGGATTTATAAAAAAGCAAAACATATTTATACAGCAGTTTCTGGATCGGCCGCGGCAGGCGGATAGATCCCTCCAGCGTCTGGGGCAGGAAATGGACATACCCTACCTTTACCGCAGAGGTAAACCAGCTGCGCAGCAGATAATTAGGGTTTACGGTATGAAAATGTAAGATATCCGCTTTTTTCCAGCTGTTGACAACCACCGTGTAATTGGGACCGAGCCCTTCACTGACCAGCTTGGTCTGTTCTTCAAAAGCAGAAAGCACACCGTGACCCTTGGTCATTCCCGCTGAGGACAGCATGTTGATGCGCACCATATGAAATCCCCCTTTTGTCTTTCGTTTTCTTCCTCTGCTAAAAGAACGATTGGGGGATTGCTTTTTCTTCACAGATTCCAAAGCCGAATGGAAATTTTCATTGCCTTTCAAAGCCCCTCACTCCCTCTAAAACCAAAGCCGGGATCCGTCTTTGGCAGGCCGGCAGGGGGAAAACGCCCCTTTTGCCCTTAAGACGCCGCTTTTTTATTCTTTCCGGCATGGAGAACGCTAACCGCTGTAACCTCAATATTTTAATGTTATTATAGCAAACATCCCAATAAAAAGACAATGGTTTTTGATAAAATGTCAGTTTCACCCCAAATTTTGACAGCGCCTGGTGGGGATTTTTTCTTTTGTTCCATCTCCCCTTCTCTCTGTGAAAATCTTTTCCCGGATAATCCTTCTGCCCTTTGCGCTGGCAGATATTCCGATCTGAAAAGCAGTTTGCCGAATAGCCCGGACAAAAAAGGGGACGCGCTGTGGGTGCTCATCACAGATCCCAAAAGTGAACCATGGGCGGTCGGTACGGCACAATAGAGACTCGGAGCACATCTCCGGGCCTTTGTTTCTGTTCAAGCGCGGTTGAGCTGCTCTCTCCGTCTTTGAACGATGTCCTCCTTCTTCTCCGCACATACTCACCTGCATCTTCCCAAAGAAGCGTAGATCCTTCCGGTACAGCCGGCAGAGGGGCAGTTCCCCCACTGCCCCGTAGAGATCCATGAACGCCTGGAGAGCGGCGGCAGCGTCCCGTTTTTCGATCACCTGGGTCACAGCTCTACTGCCTGCCGGAAGAGAGCAAGGTCCAGGTTGAGAACCTCGGTGAGGACGGAGCCGTATGCCTGCAGCTCCGGGGAGATCCTCCCAATAGGGATCTATTTTATGCACAATATATCACTATCTCAAAAAAGAGATCGAGAAAAAGCGAGCAAAAAAAGCGGATGCTGTCGCACCCGCTTTTTGAAAGATCAAAGAGTTGCCAAAAACCGTTCCAGACGATCCAAGCACTGGCGCAGCTCATCATCCGCATAGCAGTAAGACAGACGGATATATCCGTCCGCCCCAAAGCAGGAGCCGGGCACCGCCGCCAGTTTTGCTTCTTTGATCATCCGCACACAGAATGTCTCGGAATCCATCCCGTACTTTTGGATGGACGGGAACAGATAAAAGGCCCCCTGCGGCTTCTGTACCTCCATCCCCATCTCGGTCAGGCGGCCATACATATAGTCCCTGCGGCGGCGGTAGGCTTCAACCATCGGGGACGGGTCGTAGTCCAGCGCGGCGACGCATCCTTTCTGCAAAAAAGAAACGGCGGATACTACCATGTAGGAATGGAGTTTTGCCAGCTGCTCAATGATCAGGCGGTCGGCGCACAGATACCCCATACGCCATCCCGTCATGGCGTACGGCTTGGAAAAGCTCTGGATAAGGATGATTTTTTCCCGGATATCCTGATACCGGGAAAAACTTTGATAAGGCCCATAGACCAGCTGTGCGTACACGTCATCACAAAGGACAAAGAGGTTTTTCTCCTTCGCCGCCTGATAGACCGCTTCCAGCGACTCGGGGGTATAAACCGCGCCGGTGGGATTGTTGGGCGAATTGAGAAGGATCGCTTTGGTCTTTGCAGTGATATGCCGCGCCAGATTTTGCGCGGTGATCTGAAATCCATCACCACAGGTATCCATGGGAATGTATTCCCCGCGGAACAGCTTGACCAGCGGCTCGTATAAACCAAAAGCGGGGATGGGGACAATCACTTCGTCCCCGGGATTTAAAATTCCTCCCAGCGCCAGGCAAAGCCCTTCGGTGGCCCCATCAGTGACGATAATTTCCTGCGGCGAATACTCCACGCCGTTTTTTTCCCGTTCAAACTGCGAGACCCGCTCTAACAGATAGGGCTCCCCTGCATTCGGCGGATAATGGGTCAAATTCTGATCCAGCGCAGTTTTAGCTGCCTCCTTAATCGGATCGGGCGTGGAAAAATCCGGTTCGCCAATGGTGAGGAACAAGCAGCCCGGCTCCGCTTTGGCCAGGGCGGTAAATTTGCGGATCCCGCTGGGCTGGCAGCCCAGCAGCGCGGTGTTCATGGTTTCGACCATGGGCGGCTCCTCCTTCTAAGAAAGGTCTTCTGTTTTCACGTCAGGTGGAAAGCTGATGAAAATCAAAGTTGCAAAAGCGCTTGATACAGCGCCACTCCCCGTTCCAGCACCGTTTCGTCAAACTGAAAGCGGGCAGAGTGAAGCGGGTAGTCCCCACCGACGCCCAGGAAAAAGAACAAACCTGGCAGTACCTGCTGGTAAAAGGAAAAATCCTCGGCGATGAGGGCGGGCTTTTGAAGCGGGACAAATCCATCCGGACCCAGCAGACGGACCGCCCGGTCATATAGTGCAGGGTCATTGTAAACCGGCGGATATCCTTCGCTGAAGCGTACCGAGATTTGGCAGCCCGTTTTTTCCTGCAGCGCCTGGCCAATCTCGGCGGCACGGCGGGTGATATGGTCAAACGCTTCATCCTGGAAAGTGCGAAGCGTCCCCTCCAGTAGGGTATGGGCGCTGACCGCGTTGCGCACGGTTCCGCTTTGCATATGGCCGAATTTGAACACCCGGAACCATTCCGGCGGCAGTTCCGAATCGGCCATGGCATAAGTCTGCCGCACGAATTCCACCCCTGCGGCCAGCGCATCGACCCCCTCCTGCCATTTGGCAATATGGGCGCTTTTGCCGGTGATTTCTACCGTCATCTCGCTGGAACGGGCCATCATTGGCCCGCTGCGGGTGCCAATGGTCCCGGCAGGCAAATCCGGCCAAAGGTGGATGCCAAAAATATGCCGGACGTTTAACTGCTCAAAAATACCGGTTTGGCAAATATCCCGAGCGCCTCCGGTGGTCTCCTCCGCCGGCTGAAAGACCAGCAGCACATTGCGGGACAGCTGATCCAAATGCCCGTTGATCCATTGGGCCAGACACAAAAGCATGGCCATATGCCCGTCGTGACCGCAGGCATGCATCCGGCCCGGGTGCTTCGAGCAGAAGGAAAGGCCGGTCTGCTCCTCAATAGGCAAAGCATCCATGTCGCTGCGAAAAGCGGCGGTATCCGGTTTCCCCACATCAAAATAGGCCAGTACAGCGCTGCGCCCCGGCGTAATGATCCGGCAGCGCAGCCCCTCCAGCTGGGAAAGCAGGTACGCCTGGGTTTTTGGCAGCTGGTCATCCAGCTCCGGGATGCGGTGCAGCGCCCGGCGATGGGCGATGAGCTGTTTCAGCATAAAACCCCTCCCCGTTTTTTAGGGCTATTATACGCCGGAGCGCCGCAGGATGCAAATCTTTTTTCTTTTCTATGCCGATGGTGTTTTTCAAAAAGATCGGAAAGCATCTGGGATTTTGAAATCTGACGGCAATTTAAACGAAATCGAAAAAAGGTCCCTGGTGATCTTTGTGTAAAAATCCCTTTTTTTCAAAAAAGGTTGCTTTTTTGAAAACGCGTGGTATAATGCGGCATAAATGGATAGAGGTGCAAAAACGACGATCCGCCCCGGAGCCGGCAGGCGATGAGGAGGCGGAAAAGCAATTTTGCCGAACTGGCCCAAGGCAGGCATGCCAGGCTGGTGGGCTTGCGGAAAACATCCGTAAGACTGTCTGCAATCCAATGCAGGAGTGCTATCTTGACGTCTTATGCAAAACGGGCGCAGCTTCCCTTTCGCGGGGAAAATCGGCGTCTTATTGTATCAGGTCGGGAAGGGGCGCTCCCCTTAGCCGGCCTTTTTGTTTTGTCCCGAAGGGGGATGATATGCCCTTTCCAGCGCATATAATGACAAAAAGGGCCGGCAAAATCTGAATGGGGAGAGACTTTTATGAACAGAATCGGGTTCCTCTTTACACGGGAGGTGATGGCGGCGGGCAGCGCCGGCAATGGGGGCGTATCTGCCCGGAGTAAACAGCGCCGCCATATCCAAAATCCGGTGTAAGGAGGAATTTTTTATGCTGCCAGTGACCAAATATCACGGATGCGGCAATGACTTTATCATCCTGCGGGAGGAAGACGCCGTTGGATATGATTTAAATACGCTGATCCCCGCTGTATGCGACCGGCATACCGGCCTTGGCGCCGACGGGCTGATTTTGGTACGGGTCCGGCCGCTGACCATGCTTTTTTATAACTGCGATGGATCCCGTGCTCCCATGTGTGGAAATGGCATCCGCTGTTTTGCAAAATTCTGCCTGGACGAAGGCATCATAGACGCAAAACAGTTCGACATAGAGACCTTGGCGGGCATTAAGACAGTGACTATCACCAGCCGGGATCCTTTTTTCGCGCAGGTGGCTATGGGCCAAGCGGACTTCTCACCGGAGGCAGTGGGCGTCTCACAATCCGGTCCTGTGCTGGATTTTCCGGTTTCCGTGGAAGGGAAAACCGTTCTGGTGGACAGCTTTTTTATGTCTACCGTACACACGGTCTGGTTTGTGGAAAATCCGGAGGATCCCGAAACCCAGCGGATCGCGGGACTTATCTGCGAAAGCCCGCTGTACCGGGAAAAGACCAACGTCAATATGGCGCGGGTGCTGGACCGGCGGACCCTTTTGATGCGCACCTGGGAGCGGGGCGTCGGCATGACGCTGGCCTGCGGCACCGGGGCCTGTGCGGCGGCGCTGGATGCGTACCGCAGAGGATACTGCGAAAACGAAGTGGAAATACTGTTGCCCAAGGGCCGCCTCGCCATCCAGATCGACCGAGATGGCGGCGTGTGGATGAGCGGCCCTGCAGAACGGATTATAAAAGGAGCGTATGAAATATGAAATTGCAAGGTTCTATCGTAGCGCTGATAACGCCGTTTCATGCGGATGGAACAGTAAACTTTGAGCGGCTGGGAGAGATCCTGGACTGGCATGTTGCCCAGGGAACCGACGGTATTCTGGTGCTGGGCACTACAGGGGAATCTTCCACCATGAGCCATGAGGAGGATGACGAGGTCTGCCGTTTCGCCATCGACAGGGTAGCAGGCCGTGTCCCCGTGATTGCGGGCAGCGGCTCCAACTCCACTGAGACCCAGTTGGAAAAAAGCAAAAAATACGCCCAGATGGGGGCCGACGCACTTTTGTGCATTACCCCCTACTATATCAAGGCCAACGCCGAGGGCATGTACCGCCATTTTGCCGATGTGGCCGATGCGGTAGACGTGCCGGTAATCTTATATAATGTGCCCGGACGCACTGGCTGCGCCATTCCGGAGGAGACGGTGGCCCGCCTGGCCCGCCACCCCAATATATGCGGGATAAAAGAAGCCAGCGGCGACATTTCCTATGCGGCAAGGATTGCCCGGTACCTCTCCGACGATTTCCAGATGTTCTGTGGCAACGACGACATTACTTTGCCGCTTTTGTCCCTGGGAGCCAGCGGGGTTATCTCGGTCTGGGCCAATATTATGCCGGCAGCCTGCCATCAGATGGTCATGGATTATCTGGAAGGCCGGCGCGAGCAGGCGCGAAAAGCGCAGTTAAAATATCTGGATCTCATCAACGGGCTGTTCATGGAGGTTAACCCCATCCCGGTCAAGGAAGCGATGAATCTCATGGGGATGGATGTGGGCGGATACCGGCTCCCGTTATGCCCTATGAGTTCAGAGCATAGAGAAAAACTGGCCGGAATGATGAGACAGGCAGGGCTGAAAATAAAATAAAAGCCAACGGTTGCAAAGGAGGGATCCCGGTGAAAATCTTGATTACAGGATATGGAAAAATGGGACATATGGTCGAAGAGATGGCCCGGCAGAAGGGCTGGGAGATTCTGGCCGCGCTGAGCAGCTCGGATGCAGGGGAGTTGCAGACGCTGGAAAAAGCGGATGTGGCGGTGGATTTTTCCCATCCGGCCATGCTGGAACCGTTGGCGGCCTACATCCGCCGCACAGGCACACCGCTTGTAAGCGGCACCACCGGATATAGCGAAGAGCAGATGGATTCCCTGCGGCAGCTGGGCGAATCAGCAGCGATTTTGTATTCCGCCAATTACAGCCTGGGCGTTGCTCTCTTTCGGCAGATCTTGGAAAAATTCGGCCCGGCATTGCTGGCAAATTTTGATGTAGAGCTTGTGGAAAAACACCACAATCAGAAAATGGATGCCCCCAGCGGCACCGCCAAGATGCTGGCCAACGCACTGGACCCCGAACAGCAGCTGCGCCGGATCAGTGGCAGGGAAGGCCTCTGCGGGGCCAGAGGCCGCGATGAGATGGGCATGTTTGCCGTGCGGGGCGGTACAGTAGCCGGCGAGCACACGCTGTACTTCTTCGGCGAAGACGAGACCCTTTCGATCACCCACAGCGCCGCCAGCCGCCGGATTTTTGCCGCCGGTGCGGTGAAAGCGGCGGCATTGATGACAGGCAAGAGCCCGGGATTTTATTCCTTGGACGATATTCTGTTTTCCCCAGTAATCAGTACAGAAAGGATGGGTTAGGCATGGACGCTTACCAAATCATTGAATATATTCGCTCATCACCCAAAAAAACGCCGGTGCGGGTCTGGCTGCAAACGTCACAGCCGGTAGAATTTCCCGGCTCGCAGCAGTTTTCGGGCGGCAACGGGTTTTCGGTTGTGTTCGGCGACTGGGAAGACATCCGACCGGTGCTGGAGCAAAACCGGGAGAAGATCCTCGCCCAGCAGGTAGAAAACGAAGCCAGAAATTCTGCGATTCCCCTTTTGGACAAAAAGGAAATCCATGCACGCATTGAGCCGGGCGCCATTATCCGCGAGCAGGTGCAGATTGGCGATAACGCAGTGATTATGATGGGCGCAATCATCAATATCGGCGCGGTTATCGGTGCGGGCACCATGATCGATATGGGTGCGGTATTGGGCGGCCGGGCCATCGTTGGAAAACGTTGCCACATCGGTGCCGGCGCGGTGCTGGCCGGCGTGGTAGAACCGCCTTCTGCAACGCCGGTGGTCGTGGAAGACAATGTGCTCATCGGGGCCAATGCAGTAGTGATCGAGGGCGTCCGCATCGGCGAAGGGGCTGTTGTGGCCGCTGGATCGGTGGTCATAGAGGATGTGGAGCCAGGCATGGTCGTAGCCGGGGTCCCTGCACGGGTCGTCAAGAAAAAAGATGAAAAGTCCGCCCAGAAAACCGAGTTGATAGATGCTCTGCGGGAGCTGGATCGGTAAAGCCGAATGCGGAAGTTTCACGCAGGGACAGCTGATACGGGAAAAGAAGACGTGCAAGGCGGGTGCTTATCGATAGGTACGAAAACCGACCCATCGATGCCCCCGGGGCGCAGTGAGGCGGGCAGCCATAGCTGCCCGCCTTTTCCGTTATGCGGGGTATTTTGCGGTTGGCCGGTATTGGATGCCTCTGGGTGAAGCTAGGGCGTGGACAACTTTGTGGCAGTATTTGCCGCCTCCAACATTCCGCTGTCCACTGCGCCAATCTCCCGGCAGAAGATGCGCACGCTCTGCCTACTGCTGCGAGAGTATTTCTTCCCCCGTTCCCCCATTTCGATCCGCCGGATGAACAGCCGCAGCAGTTCCGCCGTCGGCTCTCACGGGTAATGCTCCTGCATTGAAGGCAAACCTGACAGAGTGCCGAGTCGATACATTGTCGGGCTTCGCAGGCAATGTTCCGGCATTAAAGGCATATCCGACCTCGCACAGTTGTGATGAACTATCGGATTTTTCTGCCACTGCTCCTGTTTTTAGGGGTGGCCGTAGTGAAAAAGAAACAGGGCGTAGAGAAAGAAGGCGAAATAGCGGTACACAACCAGCGCCACGCCAAATCGGATCCGATAGGAAGGGGCCTATACTGCCCTGCTTCTCCTGATCGTTTTTCTCAAAAGGGAATCATCCGCTTCCAGATCGGATGGGGTACCTGTGTTTTGGCTTACTTCAGGGACTAGAAGCGCTTTTGTTTTATTATTGCGAAAAAAGGGAGCCTCTTGACGAAACTGCAACCCTTTCTCCCCGTTTACCGCCGTGAGCAGGAATGACCCAGCAAGAACTGGCAAACCGAGCGGGTGCGCGGCGGGAGACCATCAGCCGGTTGGAAAAGGGCAGTACAATCCTCCACCGAACCTTACCGTGGATATTGCCGCTGTGTTTTCCCTGCCGGTGGAATCGCTGTTTTTGTTTTACGACGACGGCCGGTCTTCGGAAAAATGAAAGAACGCCCTGATCCCATCAGGGCGTTCTTTCAAAGAGGGATTATTCCACCACAAACGGCACTGCAGGCACCTTTTTTTCCCGGTGACGGAGCCATATGAAATAGACTGCGCACAGCAAAAGCTGTACAACAGTGGAAGCAGGCGTTGCCAACCCCACGCCGAACAAAGAGACCGGCTGCACCTGGCTCATGATCCAAGACACTGGAATCCGCACAAAAAATGCGCCTACGATCCCTTGGATCATGACAAAAGTAGTGCGCCCACAGCCGTTAAAGTAGCCCATAATGCAAAACAGGAAAGACACGAGCAAACAGTCAATGGCATAGGCTTTGAGGTATTCCGCCGCCGCCGCGATAACGGCTGCGTCCCGGGCGAACAGCTGCGCCAGCAATCCGCCGTGAAAAAACGAGAAATACGACAGAACTACGCCGACTGCCAAAGAAGTTCCGATGGCGCCAGCCAGCGCTTTTTTCGCTCGGTCAGGCCGCCCGGCGCCCATGTTCTGTGCCACAAAGGCGCTCATCGCCTGCATATAAGCCGATGGAACCATCAAAACAAAACCACAAATTTTCTCCGCCACGCCGACGCCGGCTGACGGGATAACCCCCAGGGCGTTGACAATGGCCGTAATCGCCAAAAAGGAAATGCAAACCAGAAGATCCTGGGTTGCAATAGGCAGCCCCAGCCGAACCACCTGCCCGGCAGTGTGCCTTTCCCAGCGAAGATTCTGCTTGGAAAAAGAAAAAGGCAGCTCCATTCGGCGGATAATCAAAATCGAAATGACTACGCTTATTGCCTGGGCAAGCACAGTAGCGGCTGCGGCGCCGGCTGCACCCCATCCAAATACGCCAACGAGAAGAAGATCCCCGACAATGTTGGTAACACAGGCAATGGATACCGAAATCAGCGGGAGCTTTGCGTTGCCAATCCCCCGGAAGACGCCGCCCAGTACGTTGAAGGCGATGATAAAAAGAGTTCCCGCGCCACAGATCCGGATATACAGCACGGTGCTGTCAAAGGCTTCTTGCGGTGCCTGCATCATTCGGGCAAAGGGCACAGCCAACAGTTCCAACACTAAGGTCAGCACTGTTCCAATGG
Source organism: uncultured Oscillospiraceae bacterium (assembly GCA_904397845.1). Lineage (GTDB taxonomy): Bacteria > Bacillota > Clostridia > Oscillospirales > Ruminococcaceae > UBA3818. The sequence continues at coordinate 3,165 of CAJFOX010000005.1, read as the reverse complement.
CCAGAAACAGCAGGATGCTGATCCCTACTACCCGGCCGCCATCCTGCGCTTTTCCCGCGCCGATGCGGTTTCCCAGCAAAACGGTGGTACCCATGGTCAGCCCGGTGATAAAAGAGGTGACCGTCTGCATCATCCAACTGCCGGTGGATACGGCTGAAACCTCTCCCGCATGGCAGAATTGCCCGACTACCAGCATGTCAACTGCGCCGTACATCGTCTGAAGAAAAATGGCGAATAGAATCGGCAGTGCAAACCGGATCAGAGGGGAAAGAACTTTTCCCTCTGTAAAGCCATTGTTATTTTCCATTTTTTCTCCTCCCTTTTTCATTTTTACAAAAAGCCGGATAAGAAGCAGGCGTTTCAGCCTGCCATCTTATCCGGCTCGTCATTTCCCAAGAATGATCTGCCCTCCGATGAGCGAGAGATATTTTAGCACAACACCTGTGGAAATGTCAAGGGAGGAGCAAGGCTCTTTTTCTGGCATAAACATTGCCGCCTTTTCCCTGTCGGTTTCGCCAAAGCCGTTGTTGCGGATCGTTTGGCAAAATGGTAAAATATCGCCAAAGGGGAAAATTTTACAGAGGTGAGAAGATGAAACATAAGGTAAAGGTTACCGTAATAGATAAAAAGCTGTACCCGGAATTGCAGCGGGAATATTGTGCGGATCCGAATGCCGGGGCCTGTCCCTGCTATCATGTCGGGGATGAATTTATATTCTATCGCGGCGATGGGAAAGACGATTTCTGGCATATGGGGCTGAACACACTTGTCAAAACAAGCGCAGACCCGGATACGGTCGCTGGTGGCCCCAAAATCCCCTTCTGCTCCGAAGCCTGGGATGCGATTGCCCGTTATCTTTATACGGGGTTGCAGGGCGGTTCCATTATGAAAGGCTGGATGAAAGAAGAAAATACAATGATAGCTTGCTGCTCTGACGGAACAAGGCCGGTCATTTTCAAAATTGAGAGGATTGATTATGAATAATGGGATAGGTTATTCTATCCGCCAGGCAGTGATTCGTTTTTAAAGGGCCCTCCTTTCCCGCTTGTTTTGGGCGGGGAGGTGAAGAATGGGCGGTTTGCAGGAAAAAGGCAAAAAAAGAATCCAGCTTCTTTTTTGCCGGATTGCCAGAAATGTGGTATGATGAAATAAAATCTAAAAAGAAAGAGGGTTGAAGATGAAAAGATGGGTCTGCTTGGCAGGCATTCTATTTTCCCTGGTTTTAATGCTTCTGCCGGGAGGGGTTTCCATGACGTTTGCCCCCGGACCGGGAGAGACCGTCAAGTGCTTTTATCCCTTTTTCAGCATGATGCCTTTAGGATATGGGAATTTTTTCCCTGCGGCAATCGTCCTGCTGAGTATTGCCTGCGCTTTGCTTTTGATCTTCGCCCCGAAGGCCCGTTTGGCCCTTTTGGTCTGCCTTGTGTTAAGCGTCCTGGCTAATGTGGCGTCCTGGATTTTGTTTGCCAGCTTTACCGCTGTCGGCTTGGGGATCTTTCTGGCGCAAGCGGTGATTTTTTCTGTTCTGCTGCTTTTTGGCGATAGGAAAAACCCCCGGCTTGGTTAAGGTTCAGCGTTTTAATGGATCGTTCGGATCAAACTTGTTTCGCTTGTTTTTGGCGCCGGCCCCTGATGGACGATTTTTGGGTAGGCTCAGATTGAAAACCGAAAACAGGAGCATTCGTATTTGCGTAAAAAAGAAAAAGGCTTGCTTTCCTTTTTGGAAAGCAAGCCTTTTTATACTAGGCCTTTTTCTGCTTGGAAAGAAGTGCCGCAGCCGCGCCGCCAGCAGAGATCAGCATTGCCGCAACGGCAATCGCCAGGTTGCTGCTGTCGCCGGTCGAAGGGTTGTCCTTGTTTTCGTCATCCGCATGAGAGGAAGAATCCGTTTCGCCTACTTCCACTTTCGCAAATTCCTTGCCCTCGTTTTTGTCATACGCGGGCTTTTCGGGTTCGGGTTCGGGCTCAGGTTTGGGCTCGGGCTCAGGGATTTTAACCTCGCCTCCCGACGCTACTTCCTGGCCGTTGGCGGTAACGGTTCCATTGCCGTCATTTTTCACCTGTACGCCAGCCGCTACGCCGGTAAAGGCTGCATTGCCCTGCTGTACGGTGATGACGTCGCCCGCCTTTGCATTGTCAGCCAGCGTTTTTGCAACCGCATCCGCATCGCCGATATAATAAGTAGTATTTCCGCCGGAGGTCAGGGACGCGGCGGTTTTGCTGGTGTCGATAAATTTGGAGTCGACCGGAGCGGTAAATGTACCGCCGCCTACAGAGATATTTGCGTTTTCAAGCGCATTGGGTGAGGACGAGGTAATTTCAATATCAAAATTACCGGCGTTGATGTTCAATTTAGTTTTTGTTTCCCAGCCTTCGGTATCGGGGCTCTGAGAACCGTATTCGATTTTTCCGTCTACTTTTCCGGTGAAACTGTCGTCAAAAGTTACGGTAATGCCTTCTTCAGCATAACTGGCGGACATCCCGTGCCACAGATCAAATGCAACCCGTCCTTCGTTAGCAAGAATTTCGGTGGTGCCTTTCACTGTCATAGAACCACAGTTGTTGGAAACGGTATAACGGCAGCCAGAGCTTTGCGTGCCGTCCAGAATAATATTGTCCAGCTCCAGCTTGGAGTAATTTTGAATTAAAATTTTTGCGGTTTTTGAAGTTATTGTTCCGTTGGTCAGGGTAACTTCAGAACCCTGCAACAACTGCATTCCATTGGTTTCTGTTCCAGCAGAACCTACGGTTTTATCAATATCGTAGGTATATCCGCCAAAATCAATGGTAATTTCCTTCCCCGATTCAACTACGACGCCATCTCCTGTGAAATCTCCTAAAAGTTTGATGACGTCCCCTTCGTTAGCAGCGTTCACAGCCGCTTGAAGAGAAGGATAGGGAGTGCCATCGATACTGGCGACATCCGGATCTTCCGCGAAAGCCGTTACGGTCAGCAGGGACAATGCCATAACCAGGGTCAAAAGCATTGCCGCAAGCTTTTTGTGCCGCATGTTTTGCATAAAAAATTCCTCCTTAACTTATTGTTTCGGAGGAATACCAGCACAATATTCATTCCTCCGAAAAGAGCAACCTGTCATATTCAGAGGTTTTCCTCCAGAGGTTTTCCTCCAGAGGTTTTCCTCCAGAGGTTTTCCTCCAGAGGTT
>CAJFOX010000004.1 GCA_904397845.1 uncultured Oscillospiraceae bacterium | reverse complement strand
GTCAAACACCACATGGCGGGAAAAGTGCCTAAATCTAAGGATTTCTACAAGGTTTCTCTTTGTAGCAACACTATTGTCTCGACGTGTGCAGTACGAGGGAACATATCCACCGCCTGCAATTTGGTTACTCGATACCCATTTTGGCACAGGATTGCCGCATCCCGCGCGGCTGTAGCGCTGTTGCAGGAGATCATGACAATTCGATCCGGCGTCATTTGGCCAACGGTTTTCAGCAGAGCTGCGTCACAGCCTTTACGCGGTGGATCCAGTACAACGACGTCGGGATGCAGCCCCTCTTCGGCCAGTGTTTGTGCGGCGCCGGCCGCATCGTCGCATAAAAACCGCGCATTGTGAATCCCGTTTCGCCGTGCGTTTTCCCTGGCGTTCTCCACCGCCTCTTTTACAATCTCAACCCCTATCACCTCCCGGACCCTCCGGGCCATGGAAAGCCCGATGGTACCGGCGCCGCAGTAAAGATCCAGCAGCAGCTCCCCGCCAGTCAGCCCAGCGAAATCGGCGGCGATGCCGTACAGCTTTTCGGCGCCGCTGCGGTTAACCTGGTAAAAAGACAGGGGCGATAATTCCACCTTTATACCGCATAGAATATCTGAAATAACCGGTTTCCCATATAAAACCCGGCATACAGGCCCCAGAATCACATTGGTTTTTGCCGTATTGCAGTTAATCTGGATGGATACAATTTGCGGGAACGCTTTTGTCAGCCGCGCTACCAGGATATTCGCATGGGGAAGCTCTGTCCCGTTGATCACCAGACAGACCATGGCCTCCCGGGTCTGTTCGCCCCAACGAAGAAACAGGTGCCGTACCAATCCTTGATGGGATTGCTCATTATAAATGGAAATGCGGTATTGCTCCAAAAAAATTTGTATGATTCCAAGAATCTCACCGAAGAAATGAGGCTGCAAATCACAAAAATGATTTGCGATAACGCGATGGCTGCGGGGTGCGAAAAAACCTATTTGAATTTTTCCGTCCGGTCCGCGCCGGATGGGATATTGTGCTTTGTTGCGGTAAGCGCTTTGGAAGGGGGACGGCTGAATAGGCAAAGGCGTAAGGTCGATTCCGCCAATGCGGCGGAAATGTTCCGTCACCCAGTTTTGTTTGATTTGGCATTCGGCGTGGTAGGAAATATGCCGCAGAGAACAGCCGCCGCACTGCCTGGAAACCGGACATGTATCTAAAACCCGGTCGGGGGAAGCTTCCAAAATACGCTCGACAATGCCGTAGGCATAATGTTTCAGCACCTTGACGATCCGTACTGTCAGCCGGTCGCCGACCGCTGTACCCGGGACAAAAACGGCGACCCCCTCATGCCTGCCGACGCCGGACGCCTCATTGGTGATATCTGTGATGACCAAAGAAATCAAATCGTTTTTTTGCAACATATTTTTCGCCTCTCTCCAGCATAGGATGGAAAAGCCGGATGTTTGATTTGTTGTAGAATTGCCGAAAAATTCGAAAAAGAAAGGGATACCTGCGCCGCCAGGTAAACGACAGCCATAATAGGATATTTCATGCTCCCATGATCCTTTACGGGAAAAGCCACTATTTGGCGCATCATAAAATAATCACTATTATAGCATAAACGCCCGCGCTAAAAAAGCTTTTGGCGAATTCGGTAAAACTTTTGAAAAATCTGTAACAGATTGCCGGTGAACGGAGTCTAAAACTAATAGGATTGAATGTGACGGTTAGGTGAACGCCTTTGCCGCCGCATCCCTTCGGGACGGCGATGGATAGAACCGCGAAAGGCGGTTTCTACCGGATAAGGGAGGGAAGGTTTTGGAAAAAACGCCCTTTATTGAAATCAGGGGCCTGAGAAAGGTATATAAACTGGGAAAAGAGCGGGTTGTCGCGCTGGATGACATTAACCTGACCATTGAGCGGGGGGAGATTTGCTGTATTCTGGGAACTTCCGGTTCCGGCAAGTCTACGCTTTTGAACATGATGGCAGGCCTGGAGCGGCCTACGAAAGGCCAGGTGCTCTATTCAGGCAAGGATGTTACCCGGTTTGACGAGCGGCGCTGGGCTTTGTTCCGTCAGAAAAACATCGGATTCGTATTCCAGTCTTATAACCTGATGGCCGGTCTCTCCGGAATCGAAAATGTAGCAATGCCGCTGATGTTTCGCGGGATGGACAAAGACAGGCGGACCCGCATTGCCAAAGAGATGCTGCGGGAGGTGGGGCTGGGCAACCGCATGAAGCATAAGCCCACCCAGATGTCCGGCGGCCAGCAGCAGCGTGTTGGCATTGCCCGTGCGTTTGTGACAAAGCCGAAAATCGTTTTTGCGGACGAACCTACCGGGAACCTGGATTCCAGGACGACCACCGAAGTCATGGAGCTGATGGTCAACAAATCCCGGGAAAATAATCAGACGTTTATTCTGGTTACCCACGATAATGGGATTGCCCGCTATGCGGACCGCATCGTGACGATTGTGGACGGCAGGATTGTCCGGGATGAAAAGAACGAATCCATTGCCCGGACAAGGGAAGAGATTGCCGCTGGCAACGGCCAGAAATCCCAGCGGCAGGAGATCCCCGAGGAAGCCAAAGTTTCCGCGCCGATTCCGGCAAAAGAGGCTGCGGTGAATATGAGCACAGAAGGAGCAGAGTGATGAAACGGATCATTAGTTTAGGCTTGGCGGCATTGATTTTGCTTGGTACCCTCACCGGGGTTCTGATGTCTGCGGTATATGCGGAAGAAGGGGATAATGAAAACCAAGGAAATGGTGGAAACCCTAATATTTTGACCAGCGACGGAATTTTAATTGAAAGTTACTTATATAAAAATCGAGCGTTGACGCTGACACTGGTGGATACCAACGTGACCTATCAAAAAGGGAATGATACGTTCGGTGAATTTTATGCAGCATTGCTGACAGGGAATTTTTATGCAAAAGATTCCAGTACCTTTACAGAGGTTGATTGGATTGAAGCTCCAACGGGCGAAAAAAATCTTCGCTTTAAAGTTGAATTTAAAAATGTCAGTTTCGACGGAAATGGAACAGAAGCAAAGTTTCGGATGTATTATCAGTATCCCTCCGATGGAGAAGAAAATTTTTACGAATATCTTGTAACGGCAGATCTGTCCCGTTATACTCCCACTCCGGACGATGGGACTACTGACACCCCGGAACCTGATCCTACCGTTCCAGACCCGGCTACGCCCTATATCCTGGTACAGAATTACAGCTATGGCGGTTCCGATGTGGCGGCCGGCTCTGATTTTGCGTTGAGCATAAACTTCTACAATACCAGCGCTGACATTACTTTGGAAAATATCATTATGAAGGTGGAGCCGACCACCGGCCTTTCCATTACGGGAGCATCCAACACTTATTATATCCCCACGCTGGACAAGAAAGGCGCGATGGCAAAATCCATCCCCCTCAAGTGTCTGACCAGCGCTGTGCCGGGGAGCGAATCGGTACATATTACCTTCAGCTATGAATATGTGGCCAACGATACTCGCCAAAGCAAATCGTCAGAGGAAATCATCTCGATCCCTATCGCGCAGGTGGAGCGTTTCGAGGTTGAGCTGACGGAGATCCCGACCATGATCTGGCCGGGTGAGAATACGAATGTGGTGTTGAGCTATGTTAACAAGGGCCGTGCGGATATTTATAACCTGACGGCGAAAATAGAAGGCAATATCGATGATCCAAACCAGGTGCAGAACCTGGGAAATATCAAAGCGGGCGATTCTGGCACTGCGAAATTCTCTGTTTCTTCCATGGAGGCGGGCGGAATGGTTTCCGCCGTGATCACCGTCACCTATGAAAATGAAAATGGAGATGTGTCAACCATCACCAAAGACTTTACCTGCGAGGTTTACGACAACAGCGGCGAGCTGATCGATCCAGGCTTGGATCCGGGACTGGATCCGGGTTTTGAAGAGCCGGTGGAAGAAGATACTGGAATGCGCTGGTGGCAATGGGCCATGTTTGGGATCGGCTGCCTGGCCGTGGGCGGCGTATCTGGCGCCTGGATGTTTTTAAAGACCAAGCTGAAGAGAGAAGAGGCTGACGATGAAGATATTTGATCAGATCGCAATGTGCCTGCAGAACCTCTCCCGGAGGAAAGTCCGTACCGCCCTGACAACGATGGGGGTGGTCATCGGTACCTGCGCTATTGTGGTTATGATTTCGTTGGGCGTGGGGCTCCAAAGAAGCCAGGAAGCCATGCTGGCTCAGATGGGCGATCTGACTAAAATTGAGATTTACAATTATAGCGGCGGCGGAATGGAAAGCAGCGTTCCCAACCTGGATGACAGCGTCATCGAGCAGATTGCCGCTTACGATCATGTGGATGTGATTACGCCGGTGGTCCAGGCCGATTGGGGGAAAGTAAATATCCAATGCGGGGATTATGTTTATCAGGACAACGTTTACGGCGTATATCCGGAGGCATTGGAAAAACTGGGATATGAGCTGAAAGAAGGGAAATTCCCTACTGGAAAGGAAAAAGAGTATACCATTCTGTTTGGCGAATATGGCCCCTTCAGTTTCCATAATCCGAACAACCCGGATGAATGGTATGACCCCAGCACTGATGATCCGCCGGTGGATATTTTTAACGACACGTTTACCGTTTCGGTAGGGGTTCAAGAAGGGGAGGAAAATACCAAAGAGCCGGAAAAGCATGAGGCAACAGTCAGCGGCCTGCTGGTCGGCGATTGGAATAAGGGCTATGAAACTGTTTATGGTGCTTTTTTGTCCATCGACCAGTTGTACGAGCTGTATCAGGAATATGACGAGTTTAATGGGATTTCTTCCTCTTCCAGCGCTGCGTTTAATCCCCGTAAGATCAACTATAATCACGTTTATGTAAAAGTGACCGACATGAAGTATGTGGATGAAGTGGAAACAAAAATCCAGGATCTGGGTTACGACACCTATAGCATGGAGACCGTCCGCAAACCCATGCAGGAGCAGGCTAATAAGATGATGCTGATTCTGGGCAGCCTGGGCGGTATTTCACTGCTGGTAGCGGCTATGGGTATTACCAATACCATGATCATGTCGATTTACGAGCGAACCCGCGAGATTGGCATTATGAAGGTGTTGGGCTGCGTAGTCGGCGATATCCGTACCGTGTTTTTGATGGAAGCGGGGCTCATCGGTTTTGGCGGCGGTGTGATCGGCGTGATTTTGAGTTTTGCCATATCCCTGATACTCAATATGCTGGGAGGCGGCGGACTTGGCGACATGATAGGCGGAGGATATTATTATGGCGGGGTGGACGGTACCGCCCGGATATCGGTTATCCCCATCTGGCTGGTGGGATTGGCGCTGATTTTTTCCACATTAATCGGCCTGATTTCCGGATTTTCGCCGGCTAATCGGGCGGTTAAAATCAGTGCGTTGGAAGCCATTAAACATGAATAAATCAGGCGGATTTATCAAATCCAGATTGAAAGAAAGCGGAAAAAACGTAAAGCCGGAAGGATCCTCCTTCCGGCTTCTTATATTCGTACTCTTACAGAATGCTCATCAAAGTTCCATTTTGCCCCAGGTATCTCGGGAGGTTTTTTGCCTTACCATGAATTCCTGTTATATTGATTTTAATCTTTCCATTCTGTCATGTGTGTAATGACGGTTTGGATCCCGTTTTCGTTTCTCCTGTTCTGGCCTCCACGATAAGCGGAATCTGCCGGCTTCTTTTCTGTAAAATCATTTCAGAACTGGAATATTTCTACAGATGGTTCATTGTACAGCCCTACCGGATAGCCGGACGGCGGGACTCAATAAAGTTGCCCGTAAGACCGTTCGGTTCTCTGATGAAGACGCCCTCCTGATTGCTGGAACGCTTAGCTGCCGTATTGGTTAATATGCGTAGGTGCACTTTCTGAATCAACATCTAAAAGTTACCGGGAAAGCTCGTTGGCACCAAGCTTTGCAAACCCGCATAAGCAATGCGGTTTTGAGCGATAAAGCGGCTTAAGTGGTATAGTATTATCGCATGGATTGGCCTGATCGTTGCGAATTTCGTATCGATATGATAAAATCATAACAAAAAGGAGGCGGCAAATATGGAACTTCGCACATTGCGGTATTTTTTGGCGGCAGCGCAAGAAGAAAATATCACCAGAGCAGCGGATATTCTGCGTGTAACCCAGCCGACGTTAAGCCGCCAGATAATGGACTTAGAAAAAGAACTGGGCACCACATTGATGCTTCGTGGAAAAAACGGATTGACTTTGACGGATGATGGAATTTTTTTCCGGCAGCGGGCCGAGGAAATTGTCGAGCTGGCGGATCGCCTGGAACGATCGTTTGCGGAGCGAAATGTGGATGCGAGCGGCCTAATTTCCATAGGGGCTTCCGAATCAGTAGGAAGCCGGTTGTTTGCAAAGCTGATTAAGCAGTTTTCCGACAAGTACCCTTTGGTTCAGTTTCACTTATATAATGAGACGGCCGATCATATCAAGGATCGGCTGGATAAAGGACTGGTAGATGTCGGGCTTTTATTAGAGCCGGTAGATACGGTAAAATATGATTTTGTCCGCCTTTCTCAAAAGGAAACCTGGGGGATCCTCATGAGGGACGATCATCCACTGGCAGAGCGGAAAACGATTACCCCGGAGGAAATTGCTGCATACCCATTAATTCTTCCCCTGCGGGAACGAGTGCGCAATGAAATTTTGAATTGGATCAAACGAGATGAAAAGGATTTAACGATCCCGTTGAGCTATACGCTCTTATCAAATGCCGCTTTGATGGTAGAAGCCGGGCTTGGTTGCGCCTTTTGCCTGGACGGCGCGCTGGCCATCCACAGTAGCCCGCGGTTACTTTTTGTTCCCATCACTCCGGAGCACACCACCCATAGTGTATTGGTCTGGAGGAAAAATCACCTGTTTTCGCCCACAACTTCCCTGTTTATTCAGGAAATCAACATGCTTCGGGCAAGAATGGAATAAGTGATTGCGTACAAAGGCTTCCAGGAAACGCCTGACCTGGGGGCCCTTATTTTTTATTTTATCCATACAAAAAATGCATTAAAGAAGATGAAGAATAGGCATTAGACATTGAAATGGAGGCGCCTTATAATAAAAACAGAAATCCAAAGGGGTCTCATTCTAAAATCAATAGTCGAAATAACAGCAATTTTGCCGCGGTATATAGACAGGAGGAGAATATAAGTGAAAAAGATCATTTCTTTCTTTTTGGCAATCACTATGGCTCTTTCGCTTGCGGCATGCAGCGCAACGGAGAATCAGGAAAATCAGTCTTCCGAAGCTTTGGAAAGCAGTTCTGCAGTGCTTGAGCAAGAAACCATCGACAGCAGTTCTTCAGAAATGAAAGCGTCTGGTTCTGAGCCATCAGAAATTGATGAAGAACAGGAAAGCAATGTCCTGGTGGCATACTTTTCCTGGGCGGACAACGCTATTTTAGCGGACGATGTGGATGCGGTAGCATCTCCCAGCGTAATCCCGCCGGGAAATGTGCAGCAGTTGGCAGGCTGGATTCAGGAGGAAACCGGAGGCGACTTGTTCTCGATCCGTGTGGTGGATCCGTATCCAAGTGATTGGGATGACTGCCTGACCCGGGCTAATCAGGAGAGAGGCGATAATGCCCGGCCGGAACTCGTCGAAAATGTAGACGGCCTGGATCAGTATGATACCGTATTTTTAGGGTATCCCAACTGGTGGTATGGCGTTCCCATGGCGCTGCTTACCTTTTTGGAGCAGAACGGCCTTTCCGGCAAGCAGGTATACCTGTTCTGTTCCCATGGTACCGGCGGCCTTGCGAGCAGCGTAGAATTGATTACCGAGGCGGCTCCTGATGCGATTATCTCTGAAAATATCTTCGATTGCTATGAGGAAGAAGCTTCTTCTTCTCAAGAGGAGATTCAAAGTTGGGTTGCCGGGCTTGGCTTCTGATAAATAGGGGGTTCATATGAAAAAAGTTTTTGGTGCGGTTCTCCTTTGCCTGGTGGTATTGGCTTTTTCTGCCTGCGGAACGGAAAACCAAGAGTTCTCTGTCCCTGTGTCCTCAGAACATTCTTCTTCCGAAGCGATGGCTCCACCATCGCAGGAGCAATCGGAACCGGCAGAATCATCTGGATTATCTTCCACTGTAGAAACCCCTTCCGCAGTAGAAGATGGGGGAGAACCGAAAAGCACATCCCGGCAGATTTCCGTACAATTTGGGGAAAATACAGTTATTTATGAACTTAACGACGGAACGGCCGCAGATTCGTTCTATGAGCAGCTTCCCCTCACCATCGAGGTGGCGGATTACAGTATCAATGAGAAAATCTTCTACCCGCCCCAGACGCTGGATACCAGCAATTCTCCGCTGGCGCAGGCGGGTGCGGGAACACTGGCTTACTATGAGCCATGGGGTGATGTGGTGTTCTTTTACGGTGACTACAACGAGAATCCATCCCTGTTTGAACTGGGGCAGGCCCTCTCCGGCGGCGAGTTGGTTCGCGGGATGTCGGGAACCATCACGATTGAAGCCGTAGAGTAACGGAATTTGTAACTATATAAGGAGGTTCCATTTTATGAGCAAGACTTTAGTGGCCTTTTTTCAGCCAGCGGCAATACAAAGCGCGTAGCAGAAAAGCTGGCGGCAGCAATCGATAGCGATTTGTATGAGATTAAGCCTGCTGTGCCTTATACCAGCGCCGACCTGAACTGGCGGGACAGGCATTCCCGCAGTTCGGTAGAGATGAACGACCCGTCCTCCCGCCCAGAGTTGGCGGATTATCACGCCAATATTGCGGGTTATGACCGAATCTTTCTGGGGTTTCCCATTTGGTGGTATACTGCCCCTACTATTGTCCGCTCTTTTTTGGAGAGTTATGATTTCACCGGAAAGACCATTATTTTGTTTGCCACCTCTGGTGGCAGCGGGCTGGGCAAGACTGCGAAAGAGCTGGCATCCAGCTGCCCCGGAGCGGCGATTGAAGACGGGCGGTTGTTCAACGGGAACTCCGCGGAGGCCGCATTAAAACAGTGGGCAGAGAGTTTTTAAGAATAGAAAGAGGGAACATCCATAAATCATAAAGAAAGAGCAGAACAAAAAAGGCAGGAACTGTTTCACCGCCATGCCGCTGGGGATAAAGGGACCGACCGGAGTTTATACAGATTTTACAGAGCTGTATCTTTGGCGATGTGCGTTATATCGGCAGCCTGGATCATCGAACTGCCGTTGCCCAAGCAGGATACGCTAACATCCGTTACCGGGAAAATGAAGTAAGGGGGATAGAGAATGAAAATTGTTGTTTTGGAGGGCAGCCCTAACAAAAAAGGCTCTTCCAACCTGTTGGCGGACTGCTTTCGCCAGGGGGCGGAGGAAGCGGGCCATACGGTGGAGATCGTCGATGCAGCCCACGCTGACATTCACCCCTGTACCGGCTGCATCCACTGCGGGTATGAAGGCCCCTGTGTCCAAAAAGATGATGTAGAGGAAATCCGCAGAAAAATCCTGGACGCAGATATGATAGTATTTGTCACACCGCTGTATTATTATGGGATGTCCGCCCAACTAAAAACCATGATTGATCGTTTCTGCGCTTTCAACAGCTCCATCCAGCGCAAGCATATGAAGTCTGCCCTGCTGGCCGCTGCCTGGAACAGCGATAGCTGGACGTTTGAGGCGCTGAAAGCTCATTATAAGACGTTGGTATGCTACCTGAATCTGCAGGATATGGGCATGGTGCTGGGAACCGGCTGCGGTACCGTCCCTATGACCCAGCATTCCAAGTTTCCGCAGCAGGCGTACTATTTAGGAAACCGGTTGAAGTAAAAAACGGCAAATAGATGGAAGGATAGGATGTCCGTCCATTCACCAGCACGGCGGCGGACCACGCAGCACAGCGCCGGCGATGTATGAGAGAGGGCTTACCATAGGATAAGGTTCCCATGCCAATATGCTGAGGGGCAGCCCCTGTCCCGGTAACAGGGACCTACTGATCATTCCGGTGCGATAATACCGATATGCCATTCATCTTGGAAATGGCAGCTTCCTCAATATACATTGTACCCGGTTGGATACGGTATCGATTGTAATTGGGGAGCGCACATGGCCGGCCGGTGAGAAAATCTGCGCTGCCGTTGGTGCTCTCGTCGAAGCGGAACGCTTTTTGTATGAATCAGATGAAACTGCGCGGTTAAAACGTAAAGATGCCGGTATTTATATATTGAAAGTTGTACCTGGATTTTATAGGAAGCATCTTGCCGGGCGTTATTATCAGAGACAATGCGGTCATCGGCGCGAGAAGCGCGGGAATAAATCCGTTCGGGGCAACGCCATTGCCCGCAAAACCCATGCAGGATTCTCAAACGCAATCCGCTGTTTCAACAACAAATCAATCAGATTGGCAATGTATCTGCCCTTTGATAGAAAAAGAAAGGATGATCAACATGAAAAAATGGTTATCGATTCTCTTATCCATGACGCTGGTATTTTCCCTTACTGCATGCAGCGGTGGAACAACCTCAAGGGAGGACGAAAATTCTGAACCGCCAGCCATTTCTTCTGAGCCGTCCTCTGAAGAACCGTCCATCTCTGAGGAGCCTTCCAGTTCTGAACCGCCAGAAGAATCGGTAGAACCCACAGAAGAAATCGGCGGTACATTAATTGCTTATTTCTCCTGGTCCGGCAACACTGAAAAGATGGCACAGATCATTCAGACCGAAACGGGCGGCGATCTCTTTAAAATCGAACCGGCCACTCCGTATACCGATGACTATAACACCATTTTGGATGTCGCCCAGCAGGAACAGGCGGATAACGCCCGACCAGAACTGGCCTTACAGGTAGAAAACTGGGAAGAATACGACGTAGTGTTTGTGGGCTATCCCGACTGGTGGAGCGACGCTCCCATGCTCATCTACTCCTTTCTGGAAGCCTATGACTGGGAAGGAAAAACCCTCGTTCCCTTCTGCACCAGCGGCGGCAGCGGTTTTGGGCGTAGCTTGGACAAATTGCCTGACAGTGCGCCGGGAGCTACAATTGTGGAGGGACTCCATGTGTCCGGAAGCAGTGTAGATGGAGCGTCGGAAGAAATCGCATCCTGGATCGCTGAGCTGAATCTGGATTGATTCGAAATAAAAGGAGGAAAAACCCATGAAGCCAAAAGCTGCCGCTAAAATTGCAGTGGATATCTTAATGACGCTTGGCCTGCTTTTTTTAATGGGATACCAGTTCTGGGGTGATGTGGCGCATGAGTGGGCGGGGGCAGGGATGTTCCTTTTGTTTGTCGCTCATCATATCCTCAACGGGAACTGGTATAAAAGCTTGCTTCATGGGAAGTATTCCCCTTCCCGCATCTTTCAGCTTATCGTGGATTTGCTGGTGTTCCTTGCGATGATCGGGCTTATGGTCAGCGGCATCATGCTTTCCAACCACGTCTTTGCCTTTCTTGATATCCATGGCGGTACGTCCTTTGCCCGCCTTTTGCATATGGCCGCCTCCCACTGGGGATTCGTGCTGATGGCGCTGCACCTGGGAATGCATTGGGGGATGTTTATGGGGATTGCCAAAAAGGCGCTGAAGCTGAAGCAGACATCCCGTGTGCGCAGGATCCTGCTGCCCATTCTTGGAACCGGGGTGGCAATCTATGGACTGATCGTGTTTACCCAGCGAAATTTCCTTACCTATATGCTGGTGCGCACCCAATTTGTATTCCTGGACTTTGGCGAATCGATTCCGCTTTTTTATCTGGACAGCTTTGCGATGATAGGGACCTTTCTTTTTCTGGGCTACTATATTTCCATGCTGCTTGCGGAAATTGTCAGGAAAAAGAGCCCGCAAAAAGAGATGAAGAAATGCTAAACGGCCAGGGAATCCCGGATTTTATAAGAGCAGTAAAATTCGTTTTAGAAAAAGGGGCATAGCTGTACGCTGGGCAGCAGGCAGGAGCCGTATATGAGCTATCTGCGTGGGGTTATGCTCTTGATTCACTTTCTGTCAGAAGCTTTATCTTAAAAATTCGTATGCAGCGGGTAAGATGATTGGAAAAAAACGGCGGCTTTGCTTCCTGTCCTGGCGGGAATGAAACGCGTATATGTACCTGTTTTGAGTGAATCCGGATTATATATTCTTTCCCCTTGGCATTCCAGCCTCTTTTGATATTTGTGTTCCCGCAATTTTAAATCGGGCTGGAACCGGGCCTCTGCCCGGGGAAGAGGCGATGGATGGAATCAAAGATCCGGCCCGCGAATGGGAATTGCTTTGGGTTTTGTTGAGACGTAGGATAAGGAGGTTTCAAGTGAAAAAAGTATCTGTTTTTTGTTCCGTAATACTGTCATGCATTGGTATATTGGCGGGGTGCACATCCGATGGACTCTCCGCTTCATCGGGTAGTAGTTCCTCCCAGAACAGCCTGCCGGCCTCGGATCCGTCGCAGTCACTGGGAGAAAGCGACGGTGTATCAGAAGAGACCTCGGCAGAGTCCGGCGGTACCTCTACCGGAACGCCAACCGTGTATATGACGACTGACATCAGTGCAGAAGGACTGATGGCCATTTATGAGGCGCTGGGGGCCTCGCCATCTGGAAACATTGCGGTAAAGCTTTCCACTGGGGAACCGGGAAGCAACTATCTGCGGACGGATTTAATCGGCGATCTGGTGCAGTCTTTCGACAGCCCTACGATTGTGGAATGCAATACGGCCTACGGCGGGCAGCGGGCCAATACGGCCATGCATTATCAGGTGGCGGAAGACCACGGCTATACCGCCATTGCCGATGTGGATATCATGGATGAGAACGGTTCCATGACGCTGCCGGTTACCGGAGGCAGCAACCTGACAGAAAACTATGTAGGCGCCAATTTTGCCAATTACGATTATTATGTTGTGAGTATCTGAAAACTGGCGATGTTATCGGCAAATGCATGAGCTTTGGGAAAGAAAAGAAGGATTAGAGATGGCAGATTCCATGGGATGCACCCAAAGCGGTGAACGGAGTGGAAAGCTGTTTTTTCCGCGCAGCCGAATGATCCAAACAGGACGGTGAGGACGATGAACAAAGAAACGATGCAAAACCACGAAAGAACTAAAACAAGCCGTCCATTGATCGTTTCCTACTCCTATTCAGGAAATACCCATCAGATCGCACAGGGCATTCAGAGGATTACTGGCGGCGACTGGTGTGAGATCCACCCCTGGCAGCCATATCCCGTGTCTTTTCCGGAACTGCTCTGGCAGGTAAAAAGAGAAATAAAATCCCAGTACCGTCCCAGACTTCTTCCGGTGCGGTATACGCCGAACCGTTATTCCATTATTTTTGTCGGATCTCCCAACTGGTGCGGGACGATTGCGCCGCCTCTGGCTTCTTGGTTATATAAAAATGATTTATCCGAGAAAATGGTTCTCCCGTTCTGTTCCCACTGTGGAGGGGTTCCGTGTGATTTTCATCGGGATGTTGCAAGGCTCTGCCCGAAGGCGGATGTTCGGGAGCCGCTGAGTGTGGTTGATGACGGCGGAGATGATCTGATGAGCATGCTCCGGGAATGGTTAATCAGAACCGGCATAGCGGACGATCCAACCGTTTGTGCTGATTAAGGAG
Source organism: uncultured Oscillospiraceae bacterium (assembly GCA_904397845.1). Taxonomy (GTDB): domain Bacteria; phylum Bacillota; class Clostridia; order Oscillospirales; family Ruminococcaceae; genus UBA3818. The sequence continues at coordinate 748 of CAJFOX010000004.1, read as the reverse complement.
GATCAATCCTTTATTCCATATCAAAATTTTTATGAAGGAGTGTTTTTTCATGCGTATCAACGATAAAGCTGCGTTTGATAAAGAAAATATTTTTGGCCTTGGCAATGCCAACACGGCATACGCCCAGTATTTTATTGGCAATTCCTATCTGAATCCTCTGACCGAAACGGGCAAATGCGCTGTGTTTCTGGCCAATGTGACCTTTGAACCGGGCTGCCGGAACAACTGGCATATTCATCACGCCAACAGCGGGGGCGGCCAGCTGTTGATTTGCACCGCTGGAGAAGGCTGGTATCAGGAGGAGGGAAAGGAAGCCGTCAGCCTTACTCCTGGTATGGTCATCACTATTCCAGCCAATGTCAAGCACTGGCATGGGGCGAAGAAAGACAGTTGGTTCAGCCACATCGCCGTAGAAGTACCCGGAGAAGAAACCTCCAACGAGTGGCTGGAAGCTGTGGACGCCGAAACCTATAATGGGCTGGAATAAGGAGGCCAAAGCTGTATGGAATACACAAAATTGGGAAAATCGGACCTAATGGTCTCCCGTATCTGCATGGGGTGTATGGGGTTTGGCGATGCAAAAAACGGCCAGCACAGTTGGACATTGGATGAAGAGCATTCCCGTGAGATCATCCGTCGAGGATTGGAACTGGGAGTCAACTTTTTCGATACAGCCATCGGTTATCAAAGCGGCACCAGCGAACAGTACCTGGGTCGGGCGCTCCGGGACTATGCAAAGCGGGAGGAT
>CAJFOX010000003.1 GCA_904397845.1 uncultured Oscillospiraceae bacterium | reverse complement strand
CTGCCGGATCCCCGCATAGCGTTTCAGGATCCCGGTAACCTTTTTCCGGCAGACCTTGGGGTTTGCGCTGCGCCGGATCAGCCAGAGGATCAACAAAAACGCCAGCGCCACTGCCGTAAGGCCCAGTGCCAGCATCATTTCATTCGAAAGGTTCCAGTTTGGCAAAACGCATCATCCATCCTTTGTCAAAAATCTTCCCGTACGGCCTACTGGGGCCGATTGTATTAATATACCATTTTTTTGATAAGAGCTCAAGGGCTAATACCCGAAGGAACCTTCTAACGACTCGTCCTTCTCGATCCACTCATCCTTGACGCTGATGACCCGAAAATGTTCCTTGTCGTCTCGGACGATTACCGTATCGATCCCAGCGTTGATGATCATGCGTTTGCACATGGCGCAGGAGTTGGCGTTCCGCACGTACTCGCCGGTCGCGCATTCGCGCCCTACCAGATACATCGTAGCGCCGATCATATCAGCCCGCGCCGCGTGGATAATCGCGTTTGCCTCAGCATGAACAGAGCGGCACAATTCATACCGCTGCCCGCGGGGAATCTGCAGCCTGTCCCGGGTGCAATAGCCCAAATCGGTGCAGTTGGCCCGGCCGCGGGGCGCGCCTACATAGCCAGTGGAAATGATCTGGTCGTTTTTCACGATAATCGCCCCATATAAACGGCGCATGCAGGTACCCCGGGTCAATACGGTTTCCGCGATGTCCAGATAGTAATTGATCTTATCTCTTCTCGTCATAGTACCAGTCGCCTCCCCGGCAAAAGGATTTATCCTTATCATAAAAGATTTTGTCCTCCTTTGCAATGGGCATTTTGTAAACACAGGGAGAATGTGATAAAATAAAAATAAAAAAGGAGAGGAGAGTCCCCCGAAAACCGAAGGGGTTCGCCCTTCTGGAGGAGGCGACATATGTCCCAGCTGTCCAACGTCAAAAATGTGCGGGAAATCTTAAACCGGCACGGCTTTTCTTTTTCCAAAAAGCTTGGCCAGAATTTTATTGTCAACCCTTCTGTCTGCCCGCGGATCGCAGAGCTGGGAGGCGCCGGGCCGGATACCGGCGTATTGGAAATCGGCCCCGGCTTGGGCGTGCTTACCTGGGAACTGGCTTCCCGTGCCCGAAAGGTCGTTGCCATCGAGCTGGATGAAAGGCTTTTGCCCGTGCTGGAAGAGACTTTGTCGGAATTTGACAATGTCACGGTAATCCAGGGCGACGTGCTGAAAATCGATCTGGGAGAGCTGATCCGGCAGGAATTTCCCGGCATGGAGGTCGTGGTGTGCGCCAACCTTCCTTATTATATTACTTCCCCCATCGTCATGCACTTGCTGGAGGCGCGGCTTCCGGTCAAGGCAATCACCGTGATGGTGCAGAAGGAAGCGGCCGACCGTATCTGCGCAGCGCCAGGTAGCCGGAATGCCGGTGCTCTCAGCGCGGCCGTCAGCTATTATGCGTCTGCCCGGGTACTGTTTTCGGTGTCCCGTGGCAGCTTTATGCCTGCGCCACAGGTGGATTCGGCCGTGATCCGGCTGGAGATCCGTCCACAGCCGGCGGTGGCACCCGTGGACGAGGCGTTGTTTTTCAAGATCATCCGAGCCGGTTTTTCCCAGCGGCGCAAGACCTTGGCGAATTCCCTTTCCAGCGGTCTGGGCCTTGCCAAAAATCGGGTCGCTGCAGCGTTGGAACAAGCGGGGATTCATCCATCCGCTCGGGCGGAAGAGCTAACGCTGGAAGATTTTTGCCGCCTGACATCTCAGATTTTTGAAGGGGATTTTGACAAAAAAGTTTAAAATCCCCCGGTGTTTTAGGCATAATTTGTTCATATTTATATGTTATCGTGGAGATAGAGAGAAAACCTGCCGGCATTGTAGACCCCTTTGCCGGAACAGAAGCGGCCCTAAAAGCCTGATGGGAGATTGACACCGGAGACATCAGTTTCCCCGGCGTTTCGAAACGGAGGTATACTATGAACCGTCTAACGCTGTCAGAACAGACACAGCACCCCACAAAACGTCACACTGTCGTTTGCGTAACCAACCAATTTCACTGCGAAAGGCTGATCCGTGCCGGGCGGCTGATCGCTGATCTTTCCAAGACATCTCTGCTGGTCATCAACGTTTCCAGCCCCAATCTAAGCGAAAACGACGCAAAGGCCCTGGAGTACCTGTTTCAGGTGTCAAAGGAAAACGGCGCGGAAATGACCGTGCTCTATTCAGACGAACCCATGCGCCAGCTGGCAAAATTTATCAAGGAAAACAAAGCGGTCAATGTGGTAACCGGCGTAGCCGCCCAGCAGAATTCCCCCCTGCCCAGCCTGTGGCGCAAGTTCACCAGCGCGCATTTTTTTACTGTGACAGAGGACGGCTCCTTCTCGGAACGAGAGTGCACCCGGCCGTCCCATATCGCGTAAAGCCCTGGCGGCAGGTATCGCAACCTGCCGCTTTTTTCTTATTGGCAATGATTGTTTTTTGGAAAGGAGCACGCCCCAGATGCATGATGAAAAACGGACATTTTCTTTTCCCAGCGCCGACCGGATCCATACTCTCCGGGCCGTTACCTGGTACCCCACCCAGCAGCCGTGCCGGGCGATTATCCAGGTATCCCACGGCATGACCGAATATTTCGAGCGGTACGAGGAGTTTGCACATGCTATGACCCGTCATGGCTTTGCCGTCTCCGGCCATGACCATCTGGGCCATAAAACCAGTGTGAACAGCAACAGCGAATTGGGCTGTTTTGCAGAAAAAGACGGCTGGAAGCTAGTGATCGACGACCTGCACACCCATACTTTGGAACTGGAAAAAACATATCCCAATATCCCCCGTTTTCTGTTGGGGCACTCCATGGGTTCGTTCATTGCCCGCTGTTACCTGGCCCAGTACAGCGAACTGCTGGACGGCGGGATCATCGTGGGAACCGGCGGGCCTAATCCCGGCGCAAAAGCGGGAAAACTGCTGGCGGAAGGCCTGTGCCGGATCGGGAAGGGCAAAGAGCCCAGCAAAATGCTGCACAAGCTGGCGTTTGGCAGCTATAACAGCCGCTTCGAGGGGCGAACCCCCTACGATTGGCTGACCCGTAGTACGCAGGTTGTAGACCAATATGCTGCGGACCCTTACTGCACCTTCCTTTTTACGGCGTCCGGCTTCCGGGATCTGTTTACCCTTTACGGGTTGGCCAATGAACTGCAGACCTTTCGGGCTGTTCCCAAAACATTTCCGCTGCTCATTCTTTCCGGCGGAGATGATCCAGTGGGAAACTACGGGGAAGGCCCCCGCAAAGTAGAGGAACTGTTTAAACAGACCGGCCATATCGATGTGACCTTGCGGCTGTGTCCCGGCGGCAGACATGAAATTCTCAATGAAACCAACCGCGGAGAGGTATATGACGGGATTGCGTCCTGGGTAGGGCGGCGGATTTAATCCTCCCTGATAAAAACACCGGCAGATCAGGAACATGGCCTCTCCCAACGCACCCTTTTATATTGCTAAAGGAGTGCGGATTTTTCCTGGCCTTTTCATGCCGCAGCAGAACCTTTTCAGCTGTTTTGCCAAATAACGGTGCTCCGTGAGGAAAAATCGCTCGCCCATTTTTTCAGCCAGCGCTTTGTCCGAGGGCGGCGGGGCATTCTGCCTGTTATCTTTTCATATTTGGGGGCCTTAGGGAACCAAATCTCACGGCCTGCCGGCAATCCCGGTTTCGAAAATTAGAAAGAACAGCATAACAAAAAGGCGTTGCTTTCCGCCTTTTTATTATGCTGTTCTTTCTTTGCAGAGGCAAGCCGCCCGGGAGATCGCTCACAGCAAATCAGG
>CAJFOX010000002.1 GCA_904397845.1 uncultured Oscillospiraceae bacterium | reverse complement strand
TTGCGCCCCACCTGTACGGCGAAGATCCAGTGCGTGGTATGAGCTATTTCAACATGGATCAGGATGTGTTTGAAATGCAGATGATCAAGGGCTGCGTGGCGGCGAAAAAGCCGGTGTTCGGCGTCTGCCGGGGCATGCAGGTGATTAACGTGGCTTTTGGCGGAAATATGATCCAGGATATCGCCTCTCAAACCCAGAGCGTTCAGGCCCATGTGGGCAGCATGGACGACCGGGACGAGCCGTTCCACTGGGTGGATTTGAAGGAAGACAGCGTTATCCGGCAGCTGATGGGATCGGATAAAATTATGACCAACTCGTTCCATCACCAGGCGGTGAAAGACATCGCCAGGGGATTTACCGTTACCGGAACGGCGGCGGACGGTATTGTGGAGGCCATGGAATGCATGGACAAAAAGATCCTCGCCGTGCAGTTCCATCCGGAAAACCTGGCGCAGCGGTTTGAGGATTTTGTCAATCTGTTCCGCTGGCTGGTGAACAGCTGTCAATAGACCGGCATGGGTAGAAAAATCCATACATTGCCGTTATTTCTTGGCAGAAAGGGGGCAAACCATCTTGTTCGCCCCTGTTTTCGTCTATCCGGGGGCATTTCATAAATCGTTCTTTGATCCAAAAGACATTAAAAAAGAAAGGGAAGAAGCAAAGATGCGAGCAATCATTACAGTAGTAGGGCAGGATACGGTGGGCATTCTGGCGTCGGTCAGCCGGGTCTGCGCGGAACACAACGCCAATGTGATCGAGGTGACCCAATCGGTGCTGGAGGAACTGTTCGTCATGGTGATGCTGGTAAACATCGACCATCTGTCCGGAGGCATCAATAGCCTGGCCCAGTCCATGAATGCGCTGGGAAAAGAGAAGAACCTCAAGATCCATGTGATGCATGAGGACATCTTTCATTCGATGCACCGCATTTAAGGGAGGGCACGGCCATGCTGAACATGAAGGATATTATGGAAACGGTCCAAATGATCGAAGAAGAGCACCTGGATATCCGTACAATTACCATGGGAATTTCATTGTTGTCCTGCTGTGACCCGGACATCGACCGTTCCTGTCAGAAGGTATATGATAAAATCACCGCTTATGCCAAGGATCTGGTGCAGGTAGGAGAGCAGATCGAGGCGGAATATGGTATTCCGATCATCAACAAGCGCATTTCGGTGACTCCCATCGCTATGCTGGCGGCGGCCTCCGGCGGGGATCCGGTGAAATATGCACTGGCTTTGGACCGGGCGGCCAGGGCTGTCGGAGTCAACTTTATTGGAGGATATTCGGCGCTGGTGCACAAGGGCTTTGCCGCAGGGGATAAGGAACTGATCGAATCCATCCCACGGGCGCTGGCCCAAACAGAATTCGTCTGTTCATCGGTGAATATCGGATCCACGAAAACCGGCATCAATATGGACGCGGTCGGAGTGATGGGCAAGGTGGTCTGCGAGGCGGCGCGGCTGACCGCTGACCGGGACTGTATTGGCGCGGCAAAACTGGTGGTGTTTTGCAATGCGCCGGAGGATAACCCTTTTATGGCCGGGGCGTTTCACGGCCCGGGCGAACCGGAATGCGTCATCAACGTAGGCGTATCCGGTCCGGGCGTGGTGCGGGCGGCACTGGCCAAGTGTCCTGACGGGGATTTGACCGAAATTGCGGACGTGATTAAAAAGACGGCGTTTAAGATCACCCGCATGGGCCAGCTGGTGGGATCGGAAGCATCCCGGCGGCTGGGGGTGCCTTTCGGTATTGTAGATCTGTCGCTGGCGCCGACGCCGGCGGTAGGCGACTCGGTGGCCCATATCCTCGAGGAAATGGGCTTGGCTCAGTGCGGTTGCTACGGTACCACCGCCGCCTTGGCGCTTTTAAACGACGCGGTGAAAAAGGGAGGCGTGATGGCCTCCTCCCATGTGGGAGGGCTCTCCGGCGCATTTATCCCGGTTTCGGAAGATGCGGGGATGATAGCCGCCGCCCGAACCGGCTGCTTGACGCTGGAAAAGCTGGAAGCCATGACTGCCGTTTGCTCGGTAGGGCTTGACATGGTCGTCTGTCCGGGAGATACTCCGGCTGAAGTGATTGCCGCTATCATCGCCGACGAGGCGGCCATCGGCATGGTCAACGCCAAAACAACAGCAGTAAGGATCATCCCGGCCATCGGCAAGAAAGAGGGCGAGGAACTGGAGTTCGGCGGCCTGCTGGGCAGCGGCCCGGTCATGCCGGTGAACCGGGTGAACCCGGATAAGTTTATTCGTCGCGGCGGTCGGATCCCGGCGCCGCTGCAGAGCTTAAAAAACTAAACTGGCAGGAAAAAGGCCCCCGCCTTGTTCAGAGCGTTGTTTTAAGAAAACAGAGAGGGACGGCTGCATGTCGTCCCTCAAAAAATTTCTTATCTCACCGCCTATTTTGCGGGGGCCTTTTATCTTTTCCCTGCTTTTTTGCCGCAGTTGGGACAATAAACGTCCGCCCATCCGCGCAGAGGAAGCATTGCGCCGCAATGAGGACAGCGCAGGACAATCCAGCTCCAGACAAGCGCGCCGAATGAGACGAGACATCCGATCACCACGAAAATACGGACCGTTTCATCGGTGGAATCGGGGAAAAATGTGGGAAATGCCGCTACCAGCAACCCGGCGAGGATAACGGTAAGAGTAACCACCCGCTTGGAAAGAATGGACATGTTCTTGACCTCCTTTGCCATCAGCTTACAGCAAGGAGGTAAAAAACAAGGCTCAATGCGGTAAAATACGGGTAAAAATCGCAAGGCGTGCAAAAAAGCTGCCTTGCGAAAATTTTTGCAAAAAGTCAGCCGGTGACCAGTGACAGCGCGTCGCTGGCCAGACTGTCATAACCGAACGTTTCCACTGAAAAGGCAAACAGAACCTGGTCGAATTGGGCAGGGTCGATCTGGGCAAGCTGATCCACTGTGGCCGAATGCAGATTGACGACCCGGATCTGCTGATAATGGATGGCCATGACCGGGAAAAGGGCGTTGCAGCTACCGTCGGTAAACACCAGCAGACGACCGTCATAGGGGGTTTCGCTAACCAGAAGGTCAGTCACGCCGCTGTCTGGGCCCAGGTAGACCTGCAAGGGGTCGCTGCTTTTCAACAGGCTGACATCATACAGCGGAGATGAAGCCGCCTCCCCAAACGGATCATGGACCAGGCGGATAACACGGTTATGCTTTTGGTAATGGAACAGGGAGACCAGGTCCGGCTCCACCTGTGCATAGGGCACCAGTTCCGCCAGATTGCCCCGGTAGTCGTGCAGCGGATGGGAGATGGAGAAGTAATCCATGGAGCGGGCGGAATAACCCAGTTTTTCGCCTGCGGCGACATACAGATAATAGCAGCCAAGTGCGGTGGGACGGGAGTCGGTGCGGTAAAAAAGATACTCCGATTGATGGGAAAACAGGCTGTTGTATCCGTCAATGGTGCGGAAGGAGGAGGAAAGGGCATTGTAACAGCGTTGGATATACTGTTTTTGATTGAACAGGGATTCCAGCGCAAGGCTGGGAATTTTATTCTGCGCAATGGCGGCGGCAGTGGGAGATAACAGAAAATAGCATGGGGTAGGCGTCTGGGCAGCATAGGTCTGCAGGGCCTGCAGGTTATTTTCCGTGATCTGCGCATCTGCGTCCGGAAGATTCTGTAAAATTCCGTCCTCACTGTAAAAACAGCCATTTTGCTGATTGCGGCCCAGAGCGGTTTGCAGCGTTGCAGTGGCGCCGCACAAGAAATCCCGTCCGACGAAGGATTCGGAAAAGGCGTTTTCGACCGGCTGCACGGCAGTGCCATCCCAGAGCGAGGAGAGATCCGGGAGAGAAAAGCCTTCCCATCCGCCGGTCAGGGTAAATAAGACGCCCGGTAAAAAGAGCAGCAGAAGAAGAAAGATAGACAACAGTTTTTGAGAAAGCATAACATCCTCCTTTTGAAAAGCCGGTCATGAATGAAGGAGAAATCCAGTCGCCAGGATCAGCAAAAAACCGTAACAGACAGCCCCCACGGCGGCGGCCGCGGCAGGGGATTTTTGTTTCAGCGCGCCTTTTAGCGAATGGGGAAGGCTGGTGCTGAACAAAATGGCCAGAATCAGATAAGGGGCATATTGGCTGGCCAAATACAGGACAGATGGAGTGGCGGATGGAAGCCCGCCCAACCCCAGCATTCCCCGAAAGAAAAAAAGGCTTTGCTCCACATCGTTTCCGTTGAAGATCACAAAAGAAAAAAGCACCAGTGAAAAGGTGTAGACCCGCAGCAGGAATACCGGCAGCTTGATCAGGATTTTGCCCCAGACCGAGCGTTCCAGCAAAATCAACAGGACAAAATAAAGGCCCCACAACAGATAATTGATGCGAAAACCAAACCAGAGCCCCCAAAGCAGCGTGACCACGCCGATGTTGAGGGCAGAGGAAGCAAAGCTGCCGGAATCCTCGCCCAAGGGATGGTAGATGTATGTTTTTAAATAGGAGGTCACCGAAATATTAAAGCGGCCCACAAAGTCGGTTACCGAACGGGACTGATAGGGATAGTAGAAGTTCCGCGGCAAAGTTATGCCGAACATCCCGCCCAGGCCACGGGCCATATCACAATAGCCTGATAGGGTGAAATACAGGCTCATAGCGGCGCACAGAGGCATCAGCCACAGAGAAAAAACCGAATGCTCCGACTGGGAAAAATCCGATAGAATGGCATACAGCTGCTGAATCGGCACGCCCAGGATCACCTGTTTGGCGATCCCCTGGATGAAAAGGGGGATGGAATCGCTCATCTGAGCGGGGCTTACCTTTTTGGGCGAAAACTGTTCCCGCAGCATGCGGTACCGAACCAGCGGACCGGTGGGAAGCTTCATAAACAGAACGTGGGACAGCATGAATTTGCCCCAGTTATGTTCGTACAGCGCCTCGCCGTTATAAATATCCACTGCGTAGCCCGTGCCCAACAGGGTGCAGACCGCAAGCCCAAGCGGCGTTTGAATGCCGCATAGCTGACAGTAGCAGGAGACGCCGAAAAAGAAAAGCAGGTTCTTGGCAACCATCGTGAGCATGATGATCCGCCGCCAGCGGTTTTTCTCTTCAAAGCGTTCCATCAGAAGGCCAAGCCCATAATCGGCGGTGATCGAAACCGACAGGAATAAAAGGGAAGCAGGATCGCCCAGCAGAAAGAACAAGAAGGAAATTCCGAGCAGAACCCCGTACCGCATCCGCCGGGGGAACAGGTAATACACGACCAGCGAAACGGGCAGGAATAAATATAAAAAGGTAAAAGAAGCAAGTTGCATGGATACCCTCCCTTCTGTGCGCCTTATGCATCGCTCCTCCCGGCGGCATTCAGCCCCGCCAGCAACTGCAGGAATTCTTCCCGTCCCATCAGGGCATTGACCGCCTCCAATAGCGCAGCGGTGGACAGATAGCGCGGCAGTCTCAGCTCCTGCAAAAGGGCGAGCCTTTTTTGACTGCTGTCCGGCGCGCCGGAAAGGCCGTTTTCGTAAAAGTCCATCCGGGTAATCAGATCCCTTTTCGGCCCTTCGGCAAACAACACGCCGCTTTTTTGCAACGCAGCGGCCAATATTGGCAGCTGCATTCCCTCCACGCCCAGCGTCCCCTCTTTGGAGGGACGGTCCTTACGGGGTTCTTTGCCCAGAATCTCGGGGATGTAGGCATGATAAATTTTACCATTTGGAACGACGGATTTGATGTAATTGCGGATTTTAAAACCCGCTGCGTCCGAATCGGTGAGGATCAGGATTCCGTCCCCCTGGGCAAGACGGCGAAGGAGCGCCGTTTGTTCGCGGTTTTTAAAAATTCGAAAGCCATTGGTCACTAGAATGGGACCGTCCACCAATGCGGAAAGGCGCATTTTATCGTATTTGCCCTCGACAACCACAGCTTGGCGAAGATGAATCATAGGCCGCCCTCCTGCCGGTGCAGCGCCAAAAACAGGCGGATTACCGCCTCCTGCATCAAAATCTGAGAATCGGTACGGCTGCTCTTCAGCTGATAGTCCGTGTGGGCCAGCAGAAAAATGCAGCGGGCCAGCCGCCGGCGGGAAAAGCGGTCGACATCCCGCATGGCGTTGCGGATCCGGAATTCCTTTCCCTTATAAGGGAAAGCACCGGTGATATCGGCGGCCAAAAGGCCCTGTTCCCGGGCGGTTTTACAGCGGTACAAATCGATAAACGAAGTGTTCAGCGCGCCTAAGACCGCCACCGGCTCGCTGCCCATATCAAAAAGCTCCTGTAAATTTTCCAATGCGCCGGAGAGGTTTTTGGCCAAAATTCGGCGGGCCAGATCAAACACATTGGCGTCCAGATGACGGATGCTGAGCATTTCCACCGCTTCGGTGGGAATTTCTCCCGTGCCTTGATAGGCACACAACTTTTGAATCTCCTGCCCCAGCACCAGCATGTCGTCGCCGCACCGGTCGATCAGCGATTCACATAGTGCCGGGGAGATGGCGCAGCCGTTTTTTTGGCATAGAGACGTTAAAAAACGCACGGTTTCCCGTCTGGAACGGCCGTTCAGCACCGCGACCGCGCCGGCTTGCTCTACCGCTTTGAGAATCGCACGCCAGCGAGCGGATTTTTTAGCGTCCACCGGGATATTCTGCTGGCTGATAATCAGCACCGCGTCCTGGGGGAAACCGGCCAGCCGCTCCTTGAGCTTATTCCACTCGGCGGCGGAAAGCTTGTCCGCATCCAGGTCGGTCAACTGCACGCAGCGGGTTCCTCCGGTAAAGGAGACGCTTTCCAGCGCATCCGAAACTTCGTCGATCCCAGTGCGGGAAGCATCAAAATAGGTGAAATTCAAATTCATCAAAGAAGGGGGGACCGCTTTTTCCCGCAATTTTTTGGCGTACAGGCGCACCAGGTAGCTCTGCTGGCCGTATAGAAGGTAGACCGGCAAACAGGGATCCTCTTTTAAATGCTTCTGCAGATCCTGTTCTTTTTCCAACCGCATGGCAAAACGCCTCCTTTCCCGGTTCTATCATTCTTATGTCGATAGGAGCTCGGCCTTTGCCCGTTCACATTCCGGGCCGCGCCCGCCGCAGGCTTGTCCTCTCTCCTATGAGAGGCGCCCCGTGTCAGTCGGTGGGGATCCGAAAGCGAATACCCCGCCCATAAGGCAGCAGATAAGCGTTGGGATTTTGGTTCTCCGTTCCCCAGAAATGCCGCGCGCACAAAAAGGCTTCTGCTGTCACAGGTGGGGAAATATCCCAAGAGGTGACGGCCAAATCCCAAACAGATTCTTTTTCATACAGTATAGCACAATCCGAAGGTAAAATTAACAGCTTTTTTGAGCCAATGCGAATGCTGGCCATTCCGCCCTCGTACAGGTGGATGATGCCGTTTTGCCAGAAGGCCAAAGAGAGTCCGGCAAAATGATGGGTGGGAATCCCCGTCAGGCTTTCTGCAGCCTGGGTCGAGAGATTGTCCTCCGGAGAGCAGGCAGCAGCCACTACAAGGAACTGCCCGGTCAGTGCCGAGAGGGAAACCCGCGGGCTTCCGCCAGACGGAAGCAGGATCAGGGCGTCGATTGTGTGGACATTTTCCCGTTGCAACTCCAGCGCGGCCTGTTCAATCTGGGATTGCCCCGACAGGTGGCCGATGACGATGGCATGACCGCCGTAGGAAAAAATCTGCAGCAGGTTCTTTTCAAAAGCGGCGGTATAACAGTGGATCTGCCGGTTTTCTGCCAGCGCCTGTGTACTGACGGCAGCGCCGGAAATTACTGTAGCCAGGCACAATGCGGCGGCAAACTGCCTTCGATCCGCCCTGACGGCTCCGTAGCCGATCGCGGCAGCCAGCGAAAGGACAACGATGAATGGGGCCGGCCCACTCCAGAAAACAGGCGCCGGCCCGATGCGGCAGAGGAAAGCGGCCGCCTGTAAAAACAGTCCGCCGAAAAGCCGCACCAGAAAGGCAAAAAACGGCCCCAACACGGGAACGGCACAAAAGACCGCTAAACCGGCAGACACGGCCAGAACCGGTGTAAACAGCGGAGAGAGCAGCAGATTGGCGAGAATGGACATAGGGACCAGGGTGGCGTCATACAAAACCGTTAGCGGCGCGGCACAGGCATAGCCGCATACAGCGACGCTGCAGGCCTGGACAAAGCGGGTGACGATGGTACCAGGTGGATTTTTCTTTTTCCAGGATAAAACTTTTTCGCTCAGAGGTTCTGCCAGCATCCGCACGCCGATAGTGGTGCAGACGGAAAACAGAAAACCAGTGTTTCTGGCGATAAAAGGGTTGTACAGAAGCATGAGCAGCACTGCTGCAGAAAGGCTGACAGGCGTATCGGCCCGGCGTGAAATCAGCTGGGCCAGGTAAGACAAAAGCAGCATGATACCAGAGCGGGATACGCTGGGGCTCATGCCGGTCAAGAGCATATAAAACAGCACGAAAGCCATGCAAAAGAGGATTTTAACCCGTTTGTCCCGAAAAAGGCGGCCGAAAAGAAGCGAGAACATTCCGGTGAGAAGCGCCAGATGCATGCCGCTGACCGCCAAGAGATGCTGAATTCCCAGCTGGACAAACAGATCGTACTGCTCATCCAGCTGATAAGTTCGGTTGCCCAACGCCACCGCGCAGACAAGCCCGCTGTATTTTTCTGGCAGCAGGGTGCGGATCTTTTGACAGGCAAGATCGTTAAGCCGGCCGGGAAGGCTCTCCAGTGAGATCCGTTCGGGGTCGCGGAAGCTGCCGGACAGCAGCTGGCCCTGCAGGTAGATGCCGCGGGAACGGTAATAGCTTTCGCTGTCAAACCGGTCGGTGGAGGTGATGGCGGACAACTCCACGATGCCGGAAAATTCCTGATACCGGTTCGGGACCATATCGGTGCTGCACCAAACCTGCACGTTCAGGGCCTGGCCGCTTTCGGTCTCGCCGTCGAGCAGAAAAGAGGCGCGGCCAGTCTCCAGAACCGTGCCGGACAAAGAGAGCGTACGACCGGACAGGTCCAGGGCGGGTTTGGCAAAGAGATGCCCGTACAAAAGGCAAAACAGCAGCATGAAAGCGGCAGAAAAGGAAAAGATCGCGGCCGGACGAGTACGGGTAGAAAGAAGGCAGAATAAGCCGGACAATCCAAACAGGGCAGTGGCCGGAAAAATCCATTCTTTTGCAGGATAGAAAGAGCAAAAGGCCGCTGCGGCGGCAAAGCAGCCCAGACCGATCCAGCACAGCGGTCTTTTCATAGCGGATCTCTCCTCCTTTTGTTCGGCATATTTTGTCATATTCTGTTTCGATCATAACAGATTTTTAAAGGGAAAAAAAGGTTTGGCGCCCTTTTTGAAAAAAAGAAGCGTCCGCCAAAAAGCGGACGCTTCAAGGAATATGACGGGCTATTCTTCGGTGAAGATGGGCAATGGGGCGAGAAAGAGGATGTCGTCCCGCTGAGCAGCATCCCCTTCCGCCAACACGGCCGCACGGCCCGCAATGGTGCCGCCAGCCTTGCGAACCAGCTCCTCCAGTGCGTTGAGCGACTCCCCTGTGCTGATAACGTCGTCGACTACCAACACCCGTTTTCCATTCAGGTACTCCAGATCGTGCTGATCCAGATACAGGGTCTGCAGGCGGGCTGTCGTAATGGATTTAACATCCACACCGATAGGATTATACATATAGAGTTTGGCGCTTTTCCGGGCAAGGATATACTTGATGCCGCTTTGGCGGGACATCTCGTATGCCAGCGGAATGCCTTTGGATTCGGCGGTGAGGATTACATCATGCTCCGGCACCTTTTTCAAAAGCTCAGTAGCGCAGGCAATGGTCAATTCTACGTCGGAAAACATGATGAAGGCGGCAATGGAGGTTTTGTCATTGATGGGACACAACGGCAGCTGCCGGGTAAGGCCAGCCACCCGTAACTCATAGGTTTTTGCATCGTTCATGAAAAAGGCTCCTTTCAAAAGAAGGGGAAAGGCGGATTAAGCCATGGTGAGGCTTAAAGGCTTTCCACCGAGAATGTGGAAATGCAGGTGGGGCACCGTCTGTCCGGCGTCCGCGCCGCAGTTGGAAATCACCCGATAACCGCCAGTCAGCCCAAGGCTGGCGGCGATTTTGGGAATGGTTTGGAAAATATGGGCCACCACGTCGCTGTTTTCGGCGGTGATGCCGTCCACCGACGGGATATGCTCTTTGGGAATGACCAGCACGTGGACCGGCGCCTGCGGTTGGATGTCGCAGAACGCGAGGATCTCCGCATCCTCATAAACCGTCTTGCTGGGGATTTCTCCAGCGATAATTTTACAAAACAGGCAGTCCATTACAAAACCTCCTTTAGTCTTTGATCATCTCTTCCAGCATGGCCGGAACGCCGGACAGCGCCTCATCAATGTTAAAGATATCGGCAACGCCGCCCTGGGCCTGTTCAGGCCGGCCGCCGCCCTTACCGCCCAATTTGGCGGTGAGCTGCCGGATCAGATTTCCTGCATGGGCTCCCTTCTTTACCGCCTCATCCCCGCAGGCGGCAAATACGGTTGCCTTTTTGTTTTGGACGCAGGCGAATACCGCAACCATCTTCGGCGCATTGGCGCGCACCTGATCGCACATGGCTTTGACCGCGTCCGGAGAAGTTCCGGTGAATCCGGCGAAGATTACCTTGCAGCCCTTGACTTCTATGGCGCTTTGAAACAGTCCTTCGATGCGCATATCGGCGATTTTATGCTGCAGCATTTCGATTTCCTTTTCTTTTTCCTTCAGCTGGGCGGTGATAGCTTCCGCCTTCTGAGGCAGTTCCGACGGGCTGCCGGCCTTAAGGCTTTCGCAGGTCTGGGTCAGCAGCGCCTCGTCCTGATGGATGATATCCAGCACGTTGGTACCGGTGGCCGCCTCAATACGGCGTACACCAGCGGCGACAGAAGATTCGGAAACAATTTTAAACAGCCCGATGCGGGCGGTGTTGGAAATATGGGTGCCGCCGCACAATTCCACTGATTTGCCGGAAATGTTGCAGACGCGGACGATCTCCCCATATTTTTCACCGAACAGCGCCATGGCGCCGAGCTTTTTTGCTTCAGCAATAGGCATTTCGGTAACCGTTACATCATATGCGCCGAAAATCAGCTGGTTGACCAGCCGTTCCGTTCGGGCAATTTCATCGGGGGTCATGGCCGAAAAGTGGGTGAAGTCGAACCGGCACCGGTGCTCGTCCACCATGGAACCCGCCTGCTGCACGTGGGTGCCCAGCACCTGGCGCAGGGCAGCCTGCAGCAGATGGCAGGCGGTGTGGTTGCGCATGATGGCCATGCGGCGTTCTTCGTCTACCACGGATTTGACGGTGTCGCCCACATTCATCAGGCCGCTTTTCATCACGCCCAGATGCAAAAACTGGCCTGTGGGGGACTTTTTGCAGTCTTTGACCCGGAAGATGGATTTGCCCCGGGCTATCGCGCCGCTGTCTCCCACCTGACCGCCGCTTTCGGCGTAGAAGGGAGTGGAATCCAGAACGACGGTGGCTTTCATCCCTTCGGTCAAAGAATCCACAGGCTTGCCGTCCTCATCCAGCAGGGCGAGGATTTTGCCCTGGCCGCGGGTTTTCTCGTAACCGATGAATTCGGCTTTTCCCTCCACGGCCAGCATTTCGTCGGTATCCCAGCCGCTGACGTCTTTTCTGGCGTCGCGGGCGCGTTTTTTCTGCTCGTCCATCAACCGGAAGAACCCTTCCTCGTCAATCGGAAGGCCCCGCTCGGCCAGGATTTCCTTGGTCAGGTCGATGGGGAAGCCAAAGGTGTCGTACAAACGGAACGCGTCCTCGCCGGAGAACACCGCCTGATTGATCTGGTCGGCGCTGATTTTATCCATAATGCCGGTGAGGATCTCCATGCCCTGATCGATGGTTTTGGAGAAGCGCTCTTCTTCCACCTTGAGCACCTTGATGATATAGTCCTTCTTTTCCACCAGCTCCGGATAAGCGAAAGCGTTTTCCGCAATGACCGTTTCACAGACCTGATACAAAAACGGATGGTGAATTCCCAGAAGCCGGCCATGGCGGGCAGCGCGGCGCAGCAGACGGCGCAGCACATAGCCGCGGCCCTCGTTGGAGGGGACGACGCCGTCGTCCACCATAAAGGTGGTGCTGCGGATGTGGTCGGTGATAACGCGGAGGGAGATGTCCGCCTTGGCGTTTTCCCCATAATGGGCGCCGGCGATGGAGCTGATATGCTTCATGATATTCTGGACGGTATCCACCTCAAAAAGGTTGCCCACGTTCTGCATCACGCAGGCCAGCCGCTCCAGTCCCATGCCGGTGTCAATATTCGGGGGGCTCAACAGCTCGTAATGGCCTTCGCCGTCGCTGTCGTACTGGGAGAATACCAGATTCCAGATCTCCATATAGCGGTCGCAGTCGCAGCCGACGCCGCAGGTGGGTTTGCCGCAGCCGTATTCGGGGCCGCGGTCAAAGTAGATCTCGGAGCAGGGGCCGCAGGGGCCGGAGCCGTGTTCCCAGAAGTTATCCTCTTTGCCCAGGCGGACGATGCGATCCGGCGCCACGCCCACTTCTTTGGTCCAAATGTCGAACGCCTCATCGTCGTCCTGATAGATGGATACCCACAGGCGGTCCACCGGGATCTCCAGCACCTGGGTCAAAAACTCCCAGGCCCAGGCAGTGGCTTCTTTTTTGAAGTAATCGCCGAAAGAGAAGTTGCCCAGCATCTCAAAATAGGTGCCGTGGCGGGCAGTGTGGCCGATGTTGTCGATATCCGGCGTGCGGATGCACTTCTGGCAGGTAGTGACCCGGCGGTTTGGAGGGGTCTCCATTCCAAGGAAAAATTTTTTCATGGGCGCCATGCCGGAATTGATGAGCAACAGGCTCTTATCGTCGATGGGGACCAGCGGATAGCTGGGAAGGCGGGTATGGCCCTTACTCTCGAAAAAAGAGAGAAACTGCTCGCGCAGCTCGTTTAGACCTGTCCATTTCATTTTGTTCATCCTGCTTTCTTTATTTTCATTTTTCCAGGCGGCAAAAGAAAACGCCCCGCCCCAGCAATCTGGGACGAAGCGAACACTCCGTGGTACCACCCGTATTACACCGCCCCAAAAGGCGATGTCACTTTACAGCCTGTAACGGGGCCAGCCGTCGGCGCTTTTCACGCCGCTGCTCCAAGATGGCTTGTATCCGTGCTTTGGGAAGGCTTGCAGCCAAAGGCCTTCCTCTCTAAAGACAAAACGGGCGGACACTGGTCTTTTCAGCGCATTATTCTATTTCCCATTATAAACATGGGCAGTGAAAAATGTCAATGGGAAAATTGCGCAAAAAGGCTTTTGCCCTCTTTTGCGGCCGCAGGAGAGAGAATACAAAAAGATCATGCGGAAAATTTTAGATTCTTTTGTACAAAAGCGGCTGGACAGCGCCCGGCCCATCCTGTTATACTAGCGGTATCAAACGGGAAAAGCCCGGAAAAGCAAACTGTTTGGACAAAAGAGGTGAGGGAAATGAAGCGATATGTCGTAGCGTTGGACCAGGGAACCACCAGCTCCCGCTGTATTGTTTTTGACAAAGAGCAGCAGGTAATCGGCATGGCGCAGAAAGAATACACCCAGCTTTATCCCCAGCCCGGCTGGGTGGAGCACGACCCGATGGAGATCTATTCCTCCCAGTATGGGGTGCTGATGGAGACGCTGGCCCAGACTGGCATAACGCCGGAGGAGATTGCGGCGGTGGGCATTACCAATCAGCGGGAAACCACTATTTTATGGGATAAGGCCACCGGACGGCCGGTGTACAACGCCATCGTCTGGCAGTGCAGGCGTACGGCCAAACTGTGTGAGAAGATCAAAGAGGATGCGGAATTAACCGCATATATCAAGGAAAAGACCGGCCTTTTGGTGGATGCGTATTTTTCCGCTACGAAGGTGAAGTGGATCCTGGATCATGTGCCCGGCGCGAGGGAAAAGGCCGAGCGGGGAGAAGTGCTGTTCGGCACGGTGGACAGCTGGCTTGTCTGGAAGCTCACCGGAGGTAAAGTACATATTACCGACTACACCAACGCCTCCCGCACCATGCTGTACAATATCAAAGACCTGTGCTGGGATGAGCGCATCTGCAGAGAGCTGGATATCCCTATGGCGATGCTGCCGCAGGTGAGAAATTCCAGCGAGGTGTACGGTGCAGTCAATATCCAGGGGGTGCAGGTGCCGATCGCAGGCATCGCCGGGGATCAGCAGGCGGCGTTGTTCGGACAGGCATGTTTTTCCAAGGGGGAAGCCAAAAACACTTATGGTACCGGCTGTTTTTTGCTGATGAACACCGGAAATCAGATGATACAGAGCAAAAACGGGCTCTTGACCACGATTGCCATGGGGATAGACGGAAAAGTAAGCTACGCCCTGGAGGGCAGCGTGTTTGTGGCAGGCGCGGTAATCCAGTGGGTGAGGGATCAGCTGCGATTTGTCACAGAAGCGGCGGATACCGAGTATTTTGCCCAAAAGGTAGCGGATAACGGCGGCGTTTATATTGTGCCTGCCTTTACAGGGATGGGGGCGCCTTATTGGGATATGTATGCCCGAGGGGCCATATTGGGCGTGACCCGGGGAACCAGCCGGGAGCATATCATTCGGGCAGCGCTGGAATCTATTGCCTACCAGACCTGCGACGTGCTCCACGCCATGGAGGAGGATACCGGCATAGCGCTGGAGAATCTGCGGGTAGACGGCGGCGCTTCGGCCAACCGGTTTTTGATGCAGTTCCAGTCAGACATGATCGGCCGGGCGGTGCTGCGTCCCGGCGTTGCCGAGACGACGGCGATGGGTGCGGCGTTCCTGGCGGGTCTTGCGGTTGGCGTATGGAGGGATCTGGACGAGATTCGCGCTACCTGGAAACCGCAGGAGCGGTATGAGCCCAAAATGGAGCAGCAGCAACGGCAAAAGCTGCTGCGCGGCTGGCACAAAGCGGTGGACCGCGCCCGGAACTGGGCGGAAGAAGAGTAGGATAAAACAAAAAGGGGCCGCGGGGCCCCTTTTTTTTATCTGCGTTTTATAGAAATGCCCTCCGCTTCCAGCGTATAGATGACGTACCGGATCTGCATAGCGCACTCCTGATCGGTAAGCTCCTCTTGTTCCAAGATATCCCGGATGCGTTCAATTGCCAAAAAGCTCTTCATCTCTACCAGATCGCTGGGATTAACCGTAAGATTGGGAAAAGTTACCTGTACCGGTATGTCCCGCAGGCAACCCCAAAGGATTTCTTCGTATAAAGTCATGCGTCTTCACCCCATAATAATGTAATAATAAGTAGAATTACGTTTATATAACGTAATTCTACTCTCTCCTTTGTGATAATGTCAATAACAGATACGTTACATTAACGTGGAGACGCAAATGAAGAAAATAGAATACGATGGGAACAAAAACATTATTGGCAGCCGGCTGGAAACGCTTCGGCGGGAGAGGGGACTGTCTCAGGGGCAGCTGGCTGCAAAAATGCAGACAATGAATGTCAATATCGACCAGCAGATGATCAGCAGGATTGAGCGAAATCTTCGCATTGTGACCGATTATGAGCTGGTGTGCTTCTGCCGGGTGCTGGGCGTGGAAGAAAAAAGCCTGCTGAAGGATTTTTATCAGAAACTGGATGGCAAAGGATAAAATTTTAATAATGAAACGTATCCAAAAATAAAACAGGCGGAGTGGCCGCACTTCGCCTGTTTTATCCATTTTTTTACTTTTGATAATCCTTAAGCATTGCGCCAAAAATCAGGCTACCGCTTTTTGACCGGAATATTCTCATCGGCAAACAGATACCGGATATAGCGGATTTGTCTGGCGCACCCATCCTTCTGCATCTGGCTGTCCTCCAAAATATCCCGGATCTGCAGGAGCATTTGGGCGCATTGGGATTCCACCAACTGCAAGAACTCGGCTTTGCGGCTGGGCAGAAGGATTTGGATGGGCAGGCTCTGCGTTTTTCGATATAAAATTTCTTCGATCAGCCGCACGGAATCATCTCCTCATTGCCAGTTTATCTGAAAATCAGATAAAAAGCAATATCTTATTTTCAGATAGAATATGGTTTTGTTGGTGATATCATGAAAACGGAGATGCTGAAATTTGAACGGATTCGAAATTTGAGGGTAGACAACGATCTGACCCAGCAGAAGGTGGCGGATTACCTGCATGTCAAGCAGAACACCTATTCCCAATACGAAATCGGCGTACTCAATTATCCGGTGGAGGTGCTGATAAAGCTGGCGCTGCTTTACAACGTCAGTATTGATTATTTGGTGGGGCTGACCGACGATCCGACACCGCCAAAACGCTGCGGGAAAAGGAAAGGCGCAGAGTGATACGGATCTGCGCCTTTTTGTGGAGAAATTGATTTTACGGTTCTTTTTGCAGAAATGGCTGCGGCGGATAAAAAGGCACCCGTCAGTGCCTGAAAGGGAAAAGATTATTTTGACTGGATTTGCCTTGATTTTTTGCGCAGGCAAACGCCCTGTAAAAAACGGGGCGACGCGATACATTTGCCGTTTGGAAGGCGTTTTCCAATCGTTATAATCCTTCCCAGCGATAATGGGCGAGGTCTGCCTTGCCGTTGGGCAAAAAGGAAACGCCTTCTCGCAAAAGCAGCATTTTCTGCTCTGGCCAGCAGGGGGCACAGCTCCCGTCGGAAGCGATGACCCGGTGGCATGGCAGACCTTCCGGTGCATGGCGCATGGCGGCTCCAGCCAGCCTGGCATGCCGTGGATACCCCAGCATATCGGCCAGCTGGCCATAAGTGGCCACCCTGCCGCATGGAATTTCCGCCACCAGCTCCCACACCCGTTCGAAAAAGTCCTCACGAGCCACCATATTTCCCACCCCGCTTCTGTCTTTAGTCTATCGAACAGGCGGAAAATGTCAAGTTTTGCGTTTGAAAAATAGACAGGGCAGGGGGAAATATGCTATACTGATCTGCGGAATTTTTGAAAGGGAAAGGGAAGAGGCGTTATGCAGTATAAAATTCTGGTGCTGGACATCGACGGTACCCTGACGAACTCGAAAAAGGAAATTACGCCCCGCACCAGGGCGGCGCTGAAAGGGGCTCAGGAGAAAGGAATTAAAATCGTCCTGGCCTCCGGGCGGCCAACCTATGGCATTATGCCGGTGGCAAAGGAACTGGAGTTAGAACGCTACGGCGGGTATATCCTGTCTTTTAATGGCGGCCAAATCATCAACGCCCAAACTGGAGAAGTGATCTGCCAGAAAACCCTGCCTTTGGACACACCCGCGCTTTTATATGATATGTCCCGGGAATACGGGACCAATATTATGACCTATTTAGATGAGACGGTCATCACCCCCAAAAAAGATGACCGATATGTGGAGCTGGAGTCCCGCATTAATAAAATGGAAGTGCGGGAGGTGGCGAATTTTAAAAGCTTTGTGAATTTTCCTGTGACAAAATGCCTGATGGTTGGGGATGGAGATTATCTGGCCGAGGTGGAACAAAAAGTAAAAGCGCGGCTGGGCGGCAGGTTAAGCGTACTGCGCTCGGAGCCATTTTTCCTGGAAGTCATGCCTCAAAATATCGATAAAGCTTATTCGCTGGGCAAGCTGCTGGAACACCTGGGACTGGATCGTGAACAGATGGTCGCCTGCGGCGACGGCTTTAATGATCGGTCGATGATCGAATTCGCAGGGCTGGGCGTAGCCATGGCCAATGCCCAGGAGCCGGTCAGATCGGCGGCCGACCATGTGACCGCATCCAACGACGAGGATGGGGTGGCGATGGTGGTCGAACGGTTTATTCTGGGAGAATAGAGGTGCTGCAATGAAGGAGAAAAAGCTGGTCGTATTTGATATGGACGGCACGCTCAACCGCATTGAGCTGTTTATCATTCCCACTTATAAGGAAGTGCTGCGCCGGTTTGCAAACACCGAAGCGGATGACGACACTGTGCTACGGCTGATGGGCTGCGTAGATGAGGAAATCTACCAGGGCCTTCTGCCCGGTGCGCCGATGGAGCGGTTCGATGAGTTTATGGCGATGACCGCTGAGGCGGAGTACCGCAACATCGACCGGTATCACGGTACTTTTGAAGGGGTGCCGGAAATGGTCCGGCAGCTGTCGGACGAGGGATACATCCTGGCCGTGTGTACCAACGGTACCAACGGGTATGTGCGCAAAATTGTGAGCGCGCTGGAGCTGGCGCCCTATTTTACATATCTGCAGGGGGCGGAGCCGGGCTGTACCAAATCCGACACGTTGAAAATAGTGCTGGACAAGATCCGGCCGGACAAAGCGGTGATGGTGGGGGACCGCCATCACGATATGCAGGCGGCCCGGGATAACGGCCTTCCTTTTGTGGGCTGCCAATACGGTTACCTGCCCCACGAAGTGGATGGCGCGGATATCCGGGTGGCCCGGGCGGAGGACATTCCCAGAGCGGTAAAATCGCTGATCGGAGAATAGCTGCAAAAACAGGAGGAAGCTGCCATGGCGGCATATCGTATTGTAAAGCTGAACGATTCCTGGAAGGGGAAAACGCGGCTGTTTCGGTATTGGACCGACTCGTATTTGGATATTCAAATCATAACGGAACAGGGGGTAAGCCGGATCGAATTCCGGAAAAAGATGTTTGACGCCCCAGTGGAGAAAGAACTGGAGGTCTCCTGGATGGCAGACCATATGCATGCGCCGATGCTGTTTGCCGCGATGGATGATGACGAGCAGATCGCAGGATATGTGGAACTGAACATGGAGCGATGGAACAATCGGATGCGGGTGGCCAACCTGTTTGTGGAAGAGCCCTTCCGGGGCACGGGAGCGGGTACTGCACTGATGGAGCACGCTGTTTTAGTGGCCAAAAAAGCCGGAGCCCGGATGCTGGTGCTGGAGACCCAAAGCTGCAATATGCCGGCCATCGAGTTCTATCTTTCCAGAGGCTTTGCCATCGGCGGCATGGATCTGTTCCATTATTCGAACGAGGATTTGGAAAAGCATGAGGTGCGGATTGAGATGATGCGGATGCTGGAAAACACCAACGCGCCGTGATCAGGCCGATTTGTGCAGTAAAATCAGACCCTCCCCTTCGCTGCCGGCGGGAAATCGCGCGACGGTAGGGGACGGAAAAACGGGAGAAGAATATGGACAAGCAGCATAGAATAGATTGTCATACCCATATTGTGAACAGGCAGATCAAGGACGCCTATTATCAAAATGCCGCCGGGGAGTACGCGGTTATCATGGAATTTCTCCCCCAGTTTACCCGTGAGGGGATGCAGGACGAGTCCTGGCAGCTGGCGGCGGGGGATGAACGGCTTTTTTTGTCCCCCTGCATTGATATCCACAAAAGGATTCCGCCTCAGTTGGCGGAGATAGAAGAAAAAATGCTGGCAAAGCCGGAATGTAAGGTGGTGGGCCTGAAAATTTTCCTGACCTACCAAAAAGGCCGGGCAGATGACGAAAAAATGATGTGCATTTACGATTTTGCACGCAAGTATGGGCTTTCTGTCACCTATCATACGGGGCTGCCTTCGCTGCGTCTGCCCACGGACAATGACATGGAGGGTTCCCGCGCAACCTATATTCGCAGTGTGGCGCTGGCATATCCGGAGGTCAATTTTATTGCCGCCCATTTGGATGACCCGCATTTTGACGAATGCGTCCAGGCCATGCACGGTGTTCCCAATATGTACAGCGATTTCAGCGGTACTTTTGAGCCGGGAGCCAGCGCCATGGAGAATGTAGAGGAGACTCTCTCCGCTTATGCCCATGCGATCCGCCAGTATCCCGGCGCTTACCGGCAGATTCTTTACGGGACCGATTTCTGCCCGCCCATCGCGCTGTCTGCCTTTGGTGAATATGACGAGACCATCCGCAGGATCTTTGCTCCAGATCAGTTTGAGGATATTTACTGGAACAATCCGCTGCGGGCATTCCCGAGGCTTGCCGAGATCCTCCGCGAGAAAGGAACCATAAAATAAAATGGACAGAAAAACGAAACTGGAAAAGTGCAAAAGTTTTTTTCATTCTTTTACCCCCTATCAGATCGGGTATCTGGCGACGGTGTTGGTGCTGGCCGCAGTGGTTACCATTTTTTTCCCCGAAATGATGCTGGAAAGCACAGGCGGGGTATTCCTCATCACCTGTTCGGTGATTAACGTGATTGCAAACCCGGTTTGCGAACTGCTGATTGCCAAGCAGAGCAAGTGGAATTTTATCGTAGACCTTGTTTTTATCGAGGGGACCTATGTAGCTCTGGCGCTGGCTCTGGGATGGTACACCCTAGCCATGACCTGTATTTTTTTCTGGATCCCCATTGACATTATCAGCTTTGTCCGCTGGAGCAAGTATCCTGACGCCCAGGACGAAAACGTAACGCAGGTAAAATCATTGGGATGGAAAAAAGCGATACTGGTCATGGCCCTGGTCATCGCTTTCAGCCTTGTGGCCGGGTCCATTACCATGAATATCCCTGGCGCCGAATCCTCTTATCTGGAGGCTTTTGCCTCCTCTATGGGGATGGTAAATGGAATTTTACTGCTGATGCGATACAGCGAGCAGTGGTACGCGTGGTTTATCACTACCATACTGTATATCATCATGGATATTGCCGCCGGTGCTTATGGGCTGCTGATTGATGAATTCGCCATGCTGGTCAATACGATCTACGGCACAGTCAGATGGTTTCTGTATGTGAAAAGAGAGAAGCAAAGGAAAGAAGCGTTTTCTACACAGAAGAATAAGCCTTGATGGTTCCAAAAAACATCAGAATCGTTAAAAAAGCTTCTGAAAAGGCAAAAGTCTTTTCAGAAGCTTTTTTTGTCAGCGAAAAAAGAAGGAAATCAACCCTTTTTACGTCCTTCGGAAAAATAAACATGGCAGCCAAACGGGGAGAAATGAAGTCCAGTTACCGAAGGCGCAGTAACATAATAAGAGGTTTCGTAAAAAATGGGAAGGACAATGCCGTTTTGGGTCAGCAGTTGCTCGGCGGAGCGATAGGAAGAAAGAACCTCTGCAATGGTGGAGGCGCTTTTGGCTCCGTCCATAAAACCGGACATTTGGTCGTTTTGCCAGCCGGTGAGCGATTCCCCTCCGTAAAGCTGGGATAATACCGCTTCCGGACTGTCATAGGATGCTTTTACCGGGCAAAGAGCCAGATCATAATCGCGGCTGGCAATGCGCGCGTCCAGCTGGGACTGTTCCAACGGCTCGATATTAATGAATATGCCCAGCGTATCCCTCCACTGGCGCTGCAGTTGGCTGAGCAGTAGAGGAATCCCTCCGGAGTCGGGACAGATCAGCGTCAGCGAGGGAAAATCATCCATTGCCAATTCCTTCAAGCCGATTTGGAACAGCTCGGCGGCAGTATACGGCAGCGCGTCCAGCCCGGTGGAATTTCCTGCCTGCTCCCGATAGGAAGCCCCATCCAGCGTTACGGCAGGGGGAACCGGCAAGGAAGCAATCTGCTGGTTTTGGGCCAGATAACCGGAAAGATCCTCCCGGTCTATCCCGGCAGCCAGCGCCTGGCGGATGGAAAGGTTGGCAAGGGCCGGATTTTCCAAGTTGGGCAGGATCGCCCAAAGGATGTTGGAAAACTGTACTGTTCCATACGTTTCGTCCAGCGCCTCCAGATCGGAAAAGGAAACCGCCGCCGCGTCCACGGCGCCGTCCGCCAGGCGGGACAGGTCGTTTTCTTCTTTGATATACAGCCGGAAAGCAGCAGGGATCACCGAATCCTGCGCATGGTAATAGGTGTTTTTACGCATATGGATGTATTCGCCGTCAGACCAGTTGTAGATAAAAAACGGACCGTTAAAGAGCATAAATTCATCAGACACGCCGTATTTTCCCCGGGCGGCACGGAAAAAATCTTCATTACAGGGCAGCGCTGCAGGGGTGGTCAACAGGGAAAGGAAGGAGGGGTTTGCGCTTTCCAAAGAAAAGATTAATGTGCGTTCATCCTGGGCGGTAACGCCGATGGATTGAACGCTTCCCTGCCCGGACAGTGCGGCAGCCGCGCCGCGGATACAGGTGAAACTGGTAGCGGCGGGCGACTGCGTCTGTGGGTCAAACAGGCGCTGGAAAGCAAACTGAAAGTCATAGGCGGTGACAGGCGTTTCCCCGTCAGACCAGAGCATCCCCTCCCGCAACAGGAAGGTATAGGTTAAGCCGTCAGCAGAAACGGTATAGCTTTCGGCGGCGGCTTCGATTGGGTTTTGGGCTTCGTCCATTTTGAGAAGGCCTTCCATGGTGTTGAGCAGGACAAGGTACTGCTCGTCGGAAGAGGCGGTCTGCGGATCAATAGAGGTTGGTTCCGAAAGGATGTCAAACCGGAACACCTGGCCGGCAGTCTGATCGACACAGCCACTTAACAAAGATGCAAGCAGCAAGAACGCTGCGATGAGACGGCAAAAGCGGTTTGGCATCCAATCCCCCCTCTCTTTGTTTCTTTACTGGAGAATGCCAGATCAAAAGCCGCCGACTTTATAAAATTCAAATTCATTATATCGGATTTGGTATGGAAAAAAAGGCGCAGGATAAAAAATTCTCAATTTTTTCATATTTAAAATCCAAATGCTGTAAAAAACGGCGGAAAATGGCGTTTTTTACAGCCTTGCAAGGAGGGTCAGACTTGTCCGGCAAGGAGGAAAAGTCCATACAGCACCGGCTGATGGACAAGATAGATTATAAAGCTATGCCGCCCGAGAAAGGCCAAAGGGCGGCAATGAGAGCGAAACAGGGCCGGCCGGTTGCCGCAGCCGACCAGAATCCGCCCCAGCAGGCTGCCGCAGAAAAACAGGAAGATCCAGGGCAGCAGAGGGTAGTAATCGCTGGACACAAAGTGATAGGGTGGAAATCCCAAAATTGCGGTGGCGAAATTGCGATAAAGAAAGGTAGGAAGATCCACCTGCCATATGAGCATGCCGATTTTCCCCCGATTGACAGGATAGGTGACCCAGAACAGCAAAAAACAGGCAACGGCGCCGGGCAGCGGTGGGAACCGGTCCAAAAGAGGGCGAAAAACTGGATATAGAAGCATGGCACAACCCAGAAAATGGAGCACGCCGAACCAATCAGCCACTGTGGGAACAAGAAAAAAGGTGACGGCAGTGATGACGCAGGCAGCCGCCAGGCAACGCAGCCCACGCCGCCAGTTGCTGCGGCTTAACCGGCACATACAGCCGGACAAAAGGATAAATAAAGCGCCGATGCTGTCCTGCCAGATGGAAAGCGGCGGAGAGAACAACGGGATATCCCACCCGGCAAAAACAACGCCGTCATATAAAAGATGATAAGCGATCATCATGAGAATGGCAGCGCCGCGCAGTTCGTCCAGAAAAGGGTAGCGTTTTGTGCTTTTTTGAGAGGGGTTGGCGGTGAGGACGGCCAATGGGACTCCTCCTTTGCGTTGGGAAATCTATGGGGCACACGCAGCATCTGGAAAAGCAGCATGTGGCTTTCTTTAAGATACTCTCCCCAAAGCAATTTGTAAAGTCAAAACCACAATCGGACCAGCAGAAAAAGAAGATAAAGAACCGGTTGATGGATCAGATAGATCCAAAGGGACTTTTGCCCTACCGTCGCAAGAAACGGGATATGGATCCGGTACAGCCAGGCTGGCCCTTGCCTCAGACGCAGCCAGACACCCAGGCAGGTGCCCGCCCAGAAAAGAAACAGCCAGGGCACCAGCGGAAAATAGTCGGCGGAAGCATAACCTGGCCCGGGAAACCCCAATGCCGCCGTAAAGGCATTTTGATAAAACAAGCCGGGAAGAGAAATTCGCACCGGACCAAAGCCCAGCCACCCGTCAGGGGCATGAAAGCAAAAGAAAAAGAGAAAGAACCCGGCGACGGAGCCGAAGAAAGGGGGAATCCGGTCCAATAGCGGTTGCAGGCAGGCAAAAAGCAGCATGGCGCAGCCCAGCAGATGCAGAACGCCAAAGCGGATTCGCTGGGAGGGGATCAACAAGGCAGTGACCAAAGACAGACCCGCCGCCAACAAAAGGCACCGGGCGCCGCGGCGCAGATTGTTGCGGGACAATCGGCATGCACAGCCGGAGATCAGCACAAAAACACCGGCAAAAAAGGCGCGAATAACGCCGAACCATCCGGAAAAAAGAAAAGGCAGCGGCCATCCCAGCAGGAAAACGGCGTCATACGCCCCGTGGTGAAGGACCATCAGCAAAACGGAAAGCCCCCGAGCCTCGTCTAAAAACCATACACGCTGTTGTGTATCCAAACTGCCACTCCTTTCATCTGGCCTAAGCAAGAGTTTTCCCACATGGAAGCAATCCCATGCGGAAAAAATGGAAAACCCGCTGCCTTTTTAAGCGGATGCCTGCGTTGTTCCGAAGAACAGAGGAGGACAGCGCTTTCTCCCAAAGGAACACAGGTTCGCTTTTTTGACTTTTTTCGGTTGAGAAATGCGTTCGTTTTTGTTATAATAAATCCGTATGTGGGATAGCATATTTTTTCAAAGGCATAATAGAAGAAAAAAGGTTTGAAAGGAGAAGCTATGCCAGAGGAAAAAGATGCAAAGGAACAGCAAGAACAGCAGCAGATTATCCAAAGCGGCTCGGTGACCACCGAAACCAACGGGAAGCATATCATCCACTGTTTGACCGTTATCGGCCAAATCGAAGGGCATTACATTCTGCCCGCCCAGAACAAAACTACGAAGTATGAGCATGTGATCCCCCAGCTGGTCGCCATCGAACAGGATCCGGAAATCGAGGGCTTGATCGTGATTCTGAATACAGTGGGCGGTGACGTAGAGGCCGGGCTTGCCATCGCGGAGCTGATCTCCACCATGGAGACGCCGGTGGTGTCGCTGGTTTTAGGCGGCGGACATTCTATCGGAGTGCCGCTGGCCTGCAGCGCAAAATATTCCTTTATTGCCCCTTCGGCTACCATGACCGTCCATCCGGTGCGCATGAGCGGATTGGTGCTGGGGGTGCCGCAGACTCTGTCCTATTTCGATAAAATGCAGGAGAGGATTGTCCGTTTTGTCACGGATAATTCCGGCGTGAGCGCCCAGCGTTTTCGGCAGTTGATGATGAACACCGGCGAGCTGGTGATGGATGTGGGCACAGTGCTGGACGGAGAACAGGCAGTGGCGGAAGGGCTGATCGACGAATTGGGAGGACTCGCCCAGGCCGTGGGAAAGCTGACGGAACTGATTGAGGCTAAAAATCCGGAACAAAAGGGGGAACCGGCTTGGTGATCCATTCGATTATCGATCCGTTGGAGATCATGGAGCGAAAAAGGGATCCTAGCGTCTGGCAGCAGGTGCCGGGCGGATTGATCCAGGGAATTGCCGGAGAGAATGGCCTGACGGTGACGCGATTGGTTTCCACCGATCCGGCAATGTATCTTGACCCGCGGTATCAGCCTGGCGCGGCATATCCTTCGGAGCAGGCTCGGGAAGGGCATTAGGGCTTTGGAAGATTCGGCCGGTTTTTCCGGCCTCTACATACAAAATACAAACGGAAAAACAGTGCAAAAAAGAACATGACAAAACAGGGAGGGGACAATATGAGTTTGTGGGATGCCATTTTACAGGGGATTATCCAGGGGCTGACCGAGTTTTTGCCGGTATCCAGCTCTGGGCATTTATCTTTGTATCAGCATTTTACCGGCCAGTCCGGCGAGGCGGCGGGGCTGTTTTCCATCTTGCTGCATTTAGGCACGCTGGTGGCGGTCTGCATCGCTTTTTGGGATACTATTTGGGGGATGGTCGTGGAATTTTTCCGCATGATCGGAGATCTTTTGAAAGGGAAATTCACGTTTCGAACCACCAATCCCAACCGGCGGATGATTTTCATGATGATAGTGGCGTTAGCGCCGCTTTTGGTATTTTTCTTTTTGCGGGACTGGTACACTTCCCTTTCCGCCGACAACGATATCATTGTGGAAGGCTTGTGCTTTTTGGCTACTGCGGGCCTTTTGTATATGGCGGACCATCTGGTTCCCGGTAAAAAAACGGCGTCCAATATGCGGGTGAGGGATGCGCTTTTGGTCGGAACCATGCAGGGGATTGCGCCGCTGCCCGGCCTGTCCCGTTCCGGTTCCACGATTTCGGCGGGGATCTTCGCCGGACTCACCCGGGAATTTGCGGTGTCCTTTTCTTTTATTTTGGGGATTCCTGCGGTGTTGGGAGCCAATATCTTTGAGGTGAAGGACGCGTTGGAAGCGGGGGTGGAAATGCAGCTTTTACCAATGCTGATTGGCATGGTGGTAGCAGCAGTGGTCGGATTTCTGGCCATCAAGCTGGTACGCTGGCTGGCCCGGTCGGGCAACTTCAAAGTATTCACCTGGTATACGGCGATTTTGGGTGCCGCTACGGTGATCATCGGCGTGGTGGAAAAGTTTATCCATTAAGCTTTATGTAGAAAATACAGGAATTTTGGGGGGGGCGGCATCCGTGGCGGAACAGAAAAAAAGAGCGGCGGCAAAAAAGAAATCCACCGCCGCAAAAAAGGGAAGTGGCCGGCAGACGGCGGCTCAAAAGCGCCGTGCCGAGGAGCAGGCCCGTTCCCGCAGGCAGCTGTGGGCGGTGATACTGTTTGCTGCGGGAATTTTTTTCCTGGCAGTAGCGCTGATCCCTGGCCAGGGATTTTGGAACTGGCTGCACACTTTCTGTTTTGGGCTGTTTGGCTGGTGCGCCTATCTGATCGCTCCGGCGCTGATTTACATTGCAGTTATGGCCGCAATGGATAAGCCCATCGGCGCGCTGGGGCATAAGGTCTGGCAGACCTTTGTTCTGGTGGCCCTGATCTGCGGCGCGGCTCAGATTTTTGCAAAAACACCCATAGAAGGCGAAAATTTTGTGGAAAAAGCGGCCTACCTATATGAAAGCGGCACCAAGCTGAAAGGCGGTGGGCTGGCGGCGGGACTGATCGGCATTCCGCTGCTGTCTTTTGGAAAAACCCCGGCGGCGGTGACGATCCTTCTTTTCATTTTTACTTTTCTGATGCTGATTACCGGCGCAACGCTGCTGGATCTGATCCGTTCCGCCTACAAACCGGTAAAAAAGATTGGGGAAACCTATGTGGAGCGGGTGGAGGGGCGCCGCCGGCCCCAGTTTAACATTGATGTGCCGCTGGACGAAGAGGCGCTGCCCGCCCATCCGGTGCGTGTGGAGGAGCAGTCGGATGAGGCCAGGGAAACGGTTCAAAGGGCGAAGGAAAAACTGATGCAGGCGGCAGGCTCGCAAACAATGCCACTGCCGGCTGACGAAAGGGCACAGGAAAAGGCTGCGGCAAAAGAGACGCCGCTGTTGGATGATCTGGTGGGCAAAATTGCCAAGAGCATTATGGCCCCGCCCCAGCCGGAACAAGCGACTGGGCAGAGCTCGGAAGACCGCCTGGCTGGAGAGAAAGCACCGCCTGCGGTGCAAAACGGTAAGGAGAATCCCGCGGTAGAAACCGGCGCCGACGACAAGATCGCCGTGGAGCTGGATGAGGCCAAGCAGCTGCAGGCCACGGAAAGTTACATATTCCCACCGGTATATTTGTTAAAAGAAGGGGAAAAGCCCGATGGGAAGGATCTGAGCGAGGAACTGAAAGCAAATGCCCAGTTGCTGGTAGATGCGCTGGCCAGCTTTGGCGTGCAGACCCGTATCATCGACATTGCAAGGGGGCCGGCGGTTACCCGGTACGAGTTGCAGCCGTCGGCGGGAGTTAAGATCAGCAAGATCACCAATTTGGCCGACGACATCGCTTTGAATCTGGCTACCAGCGGCGTGCGGATCGAAGCGCCGATCCCCAATAAGGCGGCAGTGGGCATCGAAGTGCCCAACCGGCAGACCAGTGTAGTGCCCATCCGGGATATCATCGATTCCCAGGCATTTCGCGAGGCGAAAAGCAAGGTGACCATGTGCCTGGGCAAGGATATCGGCGGCAGCGTCTGCGTGGCAGATATTTCCAAAATGCCGCACATGCTCATCGCCGGTGCGACCGGTTCTGGAAAATCGGTCTGCATCAACTCGATCATTATGAGCATCCTCTATAAAGCCTCTCCCGAGGAGGTCCGGCTTTTGATGGTGGATCCCAAGGTGGTGGAATTGGGCGTTTACAACGGCATCCCACATCTTCTGGTGCCGGTAGTCACCGATCCGCGTAAAGCGGCCGGCGCTTTGAACTGGGCAGTCAGCGAGATGCTGGGCCGTTATAAATTGTTCGCTGACAACAGCGTCCGCGACATCAATGGCTATAACCGCCTGGCTGAAGAGCAGCCGGAGCGGAATCTGGCGAAGATGCCGCAGATCGTTATTATCATAGACGAGCTGGCGGACTTGATGATCGCCGCCCAAAACGAGGTGGAGGACGCCATTTGCCGGCTGGCCCAGATGGCGCGGGCGGCGGGAATGCATTTGGTTATTGCAACCCAGCGCCCGTCAGTAGATGTGATTACCGGTGTTATCAAAGCAAATATTCCCAGCCGTATTGCCTTTGCAGTTTCCTCTCAGGTGGATTCCCGGACGATTTTGGATTCCGGCGGCGCGGAAAAGCTGTTGGGCAAGGGCGATATGCTGTTTTTCCCTGTGGGAGCGGCCAAGCCTACCCGTATCCAGGGATGTTTTGTCAGCGATAAAGAAGTGGAAAAGGTAGTGGCCTTTATCAAGGGTTCCCAGACTGCCGAGTATGACGATCAGATCCTGGAGGAGATTGAGCGCCAGGCCGAAGCGGCGGGCAAATCTGCCGGCGGAGGTTCCGGCGGGGGAGGGTTCGACGCGCAGGACGAAATGCTCCCCGCTGCCATCGAATGCGTAGTGGAGACCGGGCAGGCATCCACCTCGCTTTTGCAGCGTAAGCTCAAACTGGGATACGCCAGAGCGGCACGGATCATCGATGAGATGGAATCCCGCGGGATTGTCGGTCCATTTGAGGGAAGCAAACCGCGCCAGGTATTGATCTCCCGCCAGCAGTGGATCGAAATGAAGATGCAGGAGGACGGCACAGCCCCTCAGGCAAAGGAATAGGGGGCGGGCGGCCGGTGAGGAAGAGCGCCGCCTTTATGATACAATGATACCGCAAACAGCGCCGCTTTTGACCGGGCAGGCCAAAAGCGGTTTTTGTTTCCCGGCGGCTGCCGGCAGGAAGGAAGGAATATGAATCCGTTTTTACCCGTCAGTAAAAAAGATATGAAAGAGCGAGGCTGGGAACAGCTGGATTTTGTATTGGTTTCAGCCGATGCATATGTAGATCATCCCAGCTTTGGGGCGGCAATCATCGCCCGGGTGCTGGAGTCCCAGGGGTTCCGAGTGGGGATTCTGGCCCAGCCGGATTGGCGGCGGCAGGAAAGCTTTCTGGCGTTGGGGAAGCCGCGGCTGGCTTTTATGGTGTCCGGCGGGAACATCGATTCCATGGTGGCCCATTACACAGTGGCCAAACGCCGCCGCAGCGAGGATGAGTACAGTCCCGGCGGCAAAGCGGGGTATCGTCCCGACCGGCCTACCATCGTCTATACCCAGCAGCTGAAGGGGCTTTTTCCGGATGTGCCGGTCATCATTGGGGGGCTGGAGGCCTCCTTGCGCCGGTTTGCCCATTATGACTACTGGGACGATGCGGTGCGCCCATCGGTGCTGGTGGATGCGGGGGCGGATCTTCTATCCTACGGGATGGGAGAGAACCAGACCATTCAGATCGCCCGGCGGCTGGCAGCGGGAGAACCGGTTTCGGCCCTGACTGATATCCGAGGCACCTGCTATCTGTCCGATATTGCACCGGCGATTCCAGGCGCAGTGTCCTGCGCGTCGTTTGAAAAGGTGGCACAGGACAAAGCGGCTTATGCCCGGGCGTTCAAAATCCAATATGAGGAGCATGATGCGGTTTACGGCAAAGCCATTATCCAAAAGCACGGCGAGCGGTATCTGGTGCAGAATCCGCCTATGCCGCCGCTGACCCAACAGGAGCTGGACTGGGTATGGTCACTGCCTTTTGCCCGTTATTACCATCCTTCTTATGAGGCAAAAGGAGGGATTCCTGCTATTCGGGAGGTGGAATTTTCCATCATGCACAACCGGGGCTGCTTTGGCGCGTGCAACTTCTGCTCCATTGCCACTCATCAGGGGCGGCAGGTGACCTGCCGCAGTGAAAAGTCGGTGCTGGCTGAGGCTGAGGCCATGACAAAAAACCCCCGGTTCAAAGGCTACATCCATGATGTGGGAGGGCCCACGGCGAACTTCAGAAATCCTTCCTGCACCCGGCAGCTGCAACATGGGCTTTGCCGGGGCAGAAAATGCCTGGTGCCTTCCCCTTGCAAGAATCTGGAGGCGGATCACAGTGAATATTTGGCGCTGCTGCGCCGGTTGCGGGCGCTGCCGGGGGTCAAGCGGGTATTTATCCGCTCCGGCATCCGGTTTGATTATCTGTTAGAGGACAAAGATGAATCCTTTTTCCGGGAGCTGGTGGAGCATCATACCAGCGGTCAGCTGAAGGTGGCGCCGGAGCACTGCGCCGCAGCCGTGCTGGACCGGATGGGAAAGCCGCATATCGAAACGTTCAACCGCTTTGCCAAACGGTTTTACCAGCTGACAGAGCAAGTGGGAAAGGAACAGTATCTGATTCCGTATTTGATGTCGTCCCATCCGGGCTCGACCCTCCAAGACGCGGTGCAGCTGGCGGTATACCTGAAGAAAAACCGGATCCGCCCGGAGCAGGTGCAGGATTTTTACCCAACGCCGGGAACCGTATCTACCTGCATGTTCTACACCGGCGTTGACCCGCTCAGCGGCAAACCGGTCTTCGTCCCCAGGGAGCCGGAGGAAAAAGCGATGCAGCGGGCGCTGCTGCAGTATTACCGTCCAGAGATGCGCTCGCAGGTCATCAGGGCGCTGAGACTGGCGGGCCGCAGCGATCTGATTGGCACGGGTCCTGATTGCCTGGTGCCGCCGGAACCGGCGTCACACAATTCCGGCCGGCAGAAGGCAAGGACAAGCCGCTCCGGGCAAAAAAGGCCTGGAAGAGCAGTGAGCGACAGGAAAGAGAGACCAAAAACGCCGAACGGCAAACGAAAGACGGGAGGAAGAAAGCCGAAATGAGAAAAAGGAAAAACAGTGCCCGTATCGTTCAAAGGCTGATCGACCGGACGCCTGCCTGGCTTTTTTTAACAGTAGCGGCGCTGGTAATGGTATTTTTTACGCTGATGACCATGAGCGAAATGGGGTGGCTGCCCTTTGAAATGCCCGGTTGGAGCGATCTGCTGGGCATGAGCGAGCCTTACGAGCCGGTCGCCCAGCTGGAAGAAGAACAGGCGGCCGCTGTCCACATGATCGATGTGGGACAGGGGGACAGCATTCTGATCCAGACCAGGGAAAAGACGGTGCTGATTGACGCGGGCGAGCGGGATCAGGGGCAAACGGTCTGCGATTATCTGAAGTCCGCCGGGGTGGAAAAGCTGGATCTGGTCATTGCAACTCACCCGCATTCCGATCATATCGGCGGCATGGCGGACGTGTTGTCCCAATTTGCAGCGGACGAGATTTTAATGCCCGAAATGACCGAGGACATGGTCCCTACCACATCGGTATTCAACCGGCTGCTGGACGAAGTGGAGAAACAGAACGTTCCGGTTACGGCGGCCCAGCCCGGCCTGGTATATGATTTGGGCAGCGGGGCGGAGCTGACGGTGCTGGCGCCGCTGCAGGATTATGATGACCTGAACGATTACTCGGTGGTGTGCCGTCTGGACTGCGGGAAAACATCCTTTTTGTTTACGGGTGACGCGGAAAAACAGGTGGAACAGGACCTGATCAGCGCGGGGGCGAACCTGCATGCAGATGTGCTCAAAGCCGGGCATCACGGCAGCAACACTTCGTCGTGCGATGCGTTTTTGGATACAGTGTCCGCGAAAATCGCAGCCGTTTCCTGCGGACAAAATAACGATTACGGCCATCCGCACAAAGAGGTGCTGACCCGGCTGTCCGAGCGCGGTACCACCGTTTACCGCACGGATTTGCAGGGCAGCGTTGTCTTTGCAACCGATGGAACCGAGATTGCGGTGCACACCGAAAGGGGAGCGGCAGAATGAGCGGTTGGAGTATCGACCGAATCGAAGAAGGCTGGGCTGTTTGTGAAGGCCCGGACGATGTGGTGATCCGGCTGGAGGTATCCCGGCTCCCGGCTGGTGCGCGGGAAGGAGACTGCCTGTTCTTAGACGGTGATGGCCGCTGGCAGGTGGATGAACAGCTGACCCGGCAGCGGCGGGAAGAAACGGCAAAACGCCTGCGGGCGCTGTTTGGAAAAAGCGGTCCGGCAAAGGAGCCGGACCGATAAAGGACGCCGGTGCCGGAAGGAAGATTTTGGCCGATGGATAACAGAAAGAATAAAAAATACCGCCGGTTAACAAACAGGCGGTATTTTGGCATTTTACATCACGGTCAGACCGTTGATAATCAGGCGAAAGCGGGATTCAAAGAAGTCCGCCGCACGTTTGCACAAGATCATCCGGCCCAGAAAAATTTCAAAATAATCCATGACGGGGCAAAGCGCTGTATCAATGGTCAGGTCCAATGTCATGGATTTTTCGGCAGCGTCCAGTGAAAAAGCAGAGTGCTCGACCGAATAGTTGACCCGGTCGTGAATATCGAAAGAGGCGATATTGCGGTTGCGGACCCGCGAACGGCGGACGTCGGTTTTGTCTGCTAAAATCAACGCGGCGGCTACGGCGCTGACCGGGACGGCCGAGGATTCGTCGTGGTTGCCGATTGCGGCGATGATTTTGGCGATTTCCTCTGGAGGCATTCCCATTGAAGTGAGAATATGAAAAGCCATCAGGGCGCCGCTTTGGGCATGGTCCACCCGATTGATGCAGTTCCCGATATCATGCAGGAACCCGGCAATTTGCGCCAGCTCCACTTCCCGCTGGGGATAGCCGAAATCCTCCAGAATTTTCGCCGCAATTTTGGCGGCGCGGGTTACATGGGGAAAGGAATGCTCGGTGTATCCGTAAGCCTTGAGAGCAATGTCCGCCTGGCGGATATAAGTAGCGACCGTTGGATCGTTTTTAATCTGTTCAAAAGTAATATAAGCCATATTGCGCCTCTCTTTTTCTTGTTCTTTTCTTAGTATACGCCATCCGGACAGGTTTGAACAGCATTTGCAGGTAAAATGAAAGTAAAAGGAGCATTTTTCCGAAACTGGAATAATGCTTGACAAATTCCATAAAATATTGTATAGTAATAAAGCAATCTTGATTGCGTAGATATCGCGGAGTGGAGCAGTTCGGTAGCTCGTCGGGCTCATAACCCGAAGGTCGTAGGTTCAAATCCTGCCTCCGCAACCACTAGGAACCCGCATTGCAAAAGGCTTTGCGGGCTTTCTTTATGCCTTTAGCGAATGAAAGTTATTTGCCCCGTGGCGCACATTTGGCGCACAACTTCAAAAAAAGCGGTCAAATTCTCCCATCTGTTTGGAGTTTGAACCGCTTCTTTTTTTATCCGATTTCTTTTTTGCCCGCTCGAAAAATGG
>CAJFOX010000001.1 GCA_904397845.1 uncultured Oscillospiraceae bacterium | reverse complement strand
TTACCCCCGATGTCGCCAAGGCTGTTTCCGAAGCCAAGGCCGGTAAGATTGAATACCGTCTGGATAAAACCAATATCATCCATTGTCCTATTGGCAAAGCTTCCTTCGGCGTGCAGAAGCTGCAGGAAAACTTTGATACCTTGATGGATGCTATTGTCAAGGCAAAGCCTGCTGCGGCCAAAGGCCAGTATGTCAGATCCTGTGTCATTGCCCCAACGATGGGCCCTGGCATCAAGATCAATCCTGGCAAGTTTGTTCCTACAGTATAAGAAGGATTTTTCAGCTCTGCTTTATGCAGAGCTGCTCCTTTTTTACTTTTTTGCGTAAACGCCTTGACAAGCTTTGTTAAATGCCATATACTATAAAAGCTGTCATATTCCAAAGACAGCAGGTGCTTTTGCATAAAAGGGTTTCCCTTGCCTGCCGAGGAAATATAGCCAAAATGAATCAGAACCTCATTTGGGCTCTTTCCAAGGTCGTTGGAAAGAGCCCTTTTTGTATGAAGGAAATACTTTCAGGAGGTGAATAGACTTGCCTAGCGAGAAAGCTTTACAAGCAAAACAGGAGGCTGTTGCCCAGCTGAAGAGCAAACTGGATGGCGCTGTAGCGGGCGTCCTGGTCGATTATAGGGGGATTACCGTTGCGGACGATACGAAGTTGCGCCGTGAACTCAGAGAAGCTGGAATCGATTATTCTGTTGTCAAAAACACTCTGCTGCGTCGTGCGCTGGAGGGGACTGAATACAGCGAGATGGTTTCGGTTCTTGAGAATACAACCGCGTTCGCAGTAAGCCATGAAGATCCGGTAGCTGCCGCCAAAA
This sequence comes from uncultured Oscillospiraceae bacterium, assembly GCA_904397845.1. GTDB lineage: Bacteria > Bacillota > Clostridia > Oscillospirales > Ruminococcaceae > UBA3818. The sequence continues at coordinate 35,095 of CAJFOX010000001.1, read as the reverse complement.
TCCTGTGCAAATTTGCGGAGGATTCCAAAGGTGCTTTCGCGATCAAATCGGGCTTTGTGGAAGGAAAGGTATTGGATGTCCCCGGTGTAACCGCACTGGCGAAGCTGCCTTCCAAAGAACAGCTGCTCGTTCAGCTGCTCAGCGTGCTCAACGGCAACATTAGAGGTTTGGCTGTTGCGCTGAATGCCATCGTTGAGAAAGAGAACGAAAAAGAAAGCGCCTAATTGCGTTTTCATGACTGTATGAAACAAATCAAATTATAGGAGGTAGCTACAATGGCTTCTGAGAAAATTGTAAAATTTGTAGAAGAAATCAAAACCCTTACCGTCCTGGAGCTGGCGGATCTGGTAAAAGCGATTGAAGAGGAATTCGGCGTTTCTGCTGCTGCACCCGTTATGGTTGCTGGACCGGCTGCCGGCGCTGCTCCCGCTGCAGAGGAAAAAACGGAATTCGACGTTGTTCTGGTTGAGGCTGGCGCTTCCAAAATGGGCGTTATCAAACTGGTGAAGGAAATCACCGGTCTGGGCCTGAAAGAGGCAAAAGAGGTTGTCGACAACGCTCCCAAAACCATCAAAGAGGCAGTTTCCAAAGCGGATGCCGAGGAAATCAAAACCAAGCTGGAAGAGGCTGGAGCAAAGGTCGAGCTCAAATAGGTTTTCTGAAACGTCAAAAGGCCGCATGTTTGTTGCGGCCTTTTTTATTTTTTAGCGTTTCAGGCAAGTTCCAGCCAAGAGAAGGAAAAGCGGGGATACAAAAAAGCGGAGCCGCCGTAAAACGACAACTCCACGTTTTGTTTTTATATGGATTATTCTACGATAAAGCGCTGGATTTCTTTTAAAAACGCCTCGCAATCATCGGAATGAATCTCCATTTTTATTGGTTTGGAAAGGTCCAAGCTAAAAATACCCATAATGGACTTACCGTCAATATGATATCTTCCAGAAACCAAGTCCACCTCAAAATCATAACGGGCAACAATATTGACAAACTCTTTCACGTCAACGATGGTGTTCAAAGAAATGGTTTTTGTAGTCATAATATCTCCTCCTCAGTTTCATTTATTATTTATTCTTTCTTACCAATTACAACCATATACAATTTTTCTCTTTTTGTCAATGCGTAATTGTATTTATTTACACTTTTTGTTAGAATATTGGAAGGGAAGCCAAAGAACAAAACCTTATTGTTCGTGATCTTTGTTAATTTTTTCGTGTTTTTGTATAAATAAGATAAAATTTTTCCACTAGATGAAAAAATAGGGGGAACAGATGAAAGCGGTATTCGTAACTTTAGGCTGTAAGGTCAACCAGTATGAGACCCGGATTTTGGAGGAGCGTTTTGCCCAGGCGGGCATCGTGCCGGCAGAAAAAGGGGAAAAAGCCGATTTGTGCATCGTAAATTCCTGCACGGTAACAGCGTCGGGTGATAAAAAGACCCGGCAAATGCTGCGCCGCCTCAAGCGGCAAAATCCCGATGCGGTGATGGTTCTGACCGGCTGTTATCCGCAGGCGTTTCCGCAGGATGCCGCAGCGCTGGAAGAAGCGGATATTGTAACCGGTTCTACGAACCGCGGCGGTTTGCTGGATCTGGTGCAGGCTTACCTGCAAAACCACCAGCGGATTGTCCAGATCATTCCGCATCAAAAAGGAGAGGCTTTTGAAAAGATGACGGCCAGCCGTTTTTCAGAGCGTACCCGTGCCTTTGTCAAAATCCAGGACGGCTGTGACCGTTACTGCGCTTATTGCATCATTCCATATGCCCGCGGCCCGGTACGTTCCAAGCCGGTCGCGGATATTGCCGCAGAACTTGGGCAGCTGGCGGCACAGGGGTATCAGGAAGTAGTACTGGTGGGCATCAACCTGCCCTGTTACGGAAAGGACCTGGGGCTGCGCTTGATCGATGCAGTGGAGGCCGCCTGCCGGGTGGAAGGAATCCGCCGTATCCGTCTGGGTTCTCTGGAGCCGGAGCTTCTGACTGCGGAAGATCTGAAAAGGCTGGCAGCCCAGCCTAAATTTTGTCCGCAGTTTCATCTGTCGTTGCAAAGCGGCTGTGACCGCACGTTAAAAGCAATGAATCGCCATTATGACAGCGCTGAGTACCGGCGGATTGTAGAGGATATTCGCAAAATGTTTGAAAATCCTTCGATTACCACTGATATTATGGTGGGCTTCCCTGGAGAAACAGAAGAAGATTTTCAGCAGTCGGCGGATTTTGCCCAGGAAATCGGATTGGCCAAGGCCCATGTGTTTACTTATTCAGCGCGCCCGGGGACCCGGGCGGCGGCTATGCCGGATCAGGTAACCCAGCAGGAGAAAGAATCGCGCAGTACCCGCCTGATCAAAGTGACGGATTTGGCAAGACAGGCGTTTTTGCAGGCGCAGGTAGGGCGGGAAGAGGACGTCCTTTTCGAGACCACTCAGACACCCTATGGCGTCGAAGGATATACCCCTAACTATACGCCGGTGTGCGTAGAATCTCAAGAGGATATCCGCGGACAGATTCGGCGGGTGCGTATTACGGCGGCTTTAAATGATCTGTGCCTGGGGGAACTGATATCGTAATATCGTATGTACAAAAAGCAGCCGGCTTCCCGGCTGCTTTTTATGGTCAGGATACAGAGGATAGCAGCGATTCTGACAGAATGTCGCTCAGATCCTCCAAAGGGATGGAGAAGGGCAGTGTCTGTAGCGCATCGGGCGAGGGGAAAAGCAAAACCAGTTCGTCCTGCGTCAGGTAAAAGTCCTGCAAGGTTGGGAAATCGTCGGAAATTCCCTGCTCTTCCCGCCAGCCGGCACTGATATTTTTTAGGATTTCGGTAAAATCTGAGGAGGAAAACAGGTCTTCCAGCCGTAATTGCACGCCGTTTTGAGGCAAAAAGACAAAGCCCTTTTGCAGCTGTTTTCCATCGCAGTAGGAGGAAAATACGATGCTGAAAAAGTGGATGTCGTTTCGCTTGATTTCAAAAGTTGTCCGCCCTTGAAGATGCCGCGATTCTTTTTTCGCCTGCAACCGGGCGTTTAGCGCCGTGCTCTGACTGTATTCCCGCAGGAATCCATTCAGCCTCTGCTCAGTAACCCGGCTTTCCCCTCTGGTGATCTGAGGATAGCTGTAAGTGTATTCTACCCATTCGTCCTGCATCCTGTTTTCAATGGCCAGATAGTCCATCTGGTCATTGGCGGCGGCTTGGGGCGTTTGCCATAAACAGAAAAGGGCCGCCGCAAGAAATGCGATTTTTTTCATGGTTTCGCACCGCCTTCTTATTCGCGCGCGATTGAAACTGCAAAAGCAGTTCACGTTTAGTATTTGCAATAGGCGGCAAAAAAGCCGTTTTTGAAAGCGAAAATAGCTGGAAAACGGGAGAAAAAACGGCTTTTTTGGCTGTTTTTTCATGAAAAAAAACAGATTTTTCGCCCTATTAGCAGACATGTAGCCGCGTTTCGTGGCATAGACTAGTACCATTCAGATATCTGCGGGGGTGGTAAAATTGACTTTTCATCCATTGCAAAAAGCGGTGGCGTGTCTGCTTGCCCTTTTCATAGGAATGGTACCGGTCTGGGCCGAGGAAGTACAGGAAGAATCGTCTGGCGGTACGGCGGGTCTTCGATTGGAATGTAAATCTGCCATCTTAATGGAGCAAACAACCGGACAGGTGCTATATGAGATGAATGCCGACGATCCAATGCCGCCTGCTTCCATCACTAAAATTATGACGCTGCTTTTGACATTTGAGGCGATGGAACAGGGGAAATTCCAATATGATACGGTTTTGAGCTGTTCCGAACACGCGGCCTCCATGGGAGGTTCCCAAATTTGGCTGGAGCCGGGAGAAGAGATGACGGTGGATGAAATTCTGCGTGCGACCTTTATTTCTTCAGCGAACGACGCGGCCGTTGTTCTGGCAGAAGCGGTAGCGGGGAGCGAAGACGCTTTTGTCAGCATGATGAATGAGAAAGCCAGAGAATTGGGAATGGAAAATACTCATTTTTCCAATGCTACCGGCCTTGACGCGCCGGAGCATTATTCTACGGCCCGGGACATTGCGTTGATGTCGGCGGCACTGCTGCGCTATCCGGATGTAACTCGGTATTCAACGGTTTGGATGGATAGCCTGCGAGGCGGGACGACAGAACTGGTTAACACTAATAAATTGGTGCGGTTTTACAATGGGGCAACCGGACTGAAAACCGGGACTACCGACGGCGCTGGCAGCTGTCTTTCGGCATCTGCCCAGCGGGATGAGCTTTCTTTGATCGCAGTAAGCCTGGGGTCGGATACCAGTGCCCAACGGTTTGCAAGCTGCCGGACGCTGTTGGATTACGGATTTGCCAATTATGTCACGGTGCAGCCACCGTCATTGGAGGAACAGCTGACGCCGGTGCCCGTACTGCACGGAGTACAGCGGCAGGTAGATCTGGCATATGATTTGCCGCCATCTTTTATCATGAAGCGCGGGGAAGAAAACAGTCTTTCCCAGGAGGTTCAGCTGGCAGAGGATGTGGAAGCGCCGGTAGAAGAAGGGCAGCTGCTTGGTAAAGTTGTGGTCAGCAAGGAAGGCACGGTATTGGGCGAATACCCTATACGGGCAAAAAACGCTGTGGCGAAAATTGATTTCAAAAAGGGAATGGAGATCCTTTTTGGCACGTTGCTGGGAAAAGAGGAGTCTTTTTGACGATTTTTACCGGGCCGGATGAATCCGGCCCGGTTATTTTGATACCAGGCATCCTGAATCTCCCGGGCCGGCCGCAGGGCAGTTGGGATTGTTATATGCTGACAGGTAGGGATAGCTTTCCGAGTGCGGCGATCGATGTGGTTTTTCCTTAAAAATTCCGTTAAGATAGGTCTGTTTTCCCCGGAAAGCCAGTCCGGGAAACTATTTTTTTGAAACTTGCCGCAAGGTTCTTGAAATAAAGGCATAATTAGAGTAAAATAAACTTATATCACTAGGAGGACGTTGAGGAAATGGTAATCAAATGTAATACGGGATATCTGCACGATTTTGTCGGCGATCATGAGTGGGAAGCGATGATCCCCCAAATGAAAGCCGCGCATGAAACGCTGCATGGCAGAAGCGGTCTGGGAAATGATTTTCTGGGATGGATGGATCTGCCGGTAGCGTATGACAAAGAAGAATTTGCGAGAATTCAAAAAGCAGCCGAAAAAATTAAAAACGATAGCGAAGTTTTAATTGTCATTGGAATAGGGGGATCCTATTTGGGCGCCCGTGCCGTGATTGAGCAGCTTCGCTCCCCGTTATATAACAATAAGAAAAAGGATACGCCCGATATTTACTTTGTGGGAAATTCCATTAACCCGACCTATTTAAATGAAGTCCTTTCCATCTGTGAGGGGCGGGATCTTTCCGTTAACGTAATTTCAAAATCCGGTACCACCACTGAGCCGGCGCTGGCTTTTCGTATTTTCCGGGAACTGCTGGAGCAAAAATACGGAAAGGAAGGAGCCAAGCACCGCATTTATGCGACAACGGATCAGGCGAAGGGGACATTGAAAGAGCTTTCCGACCGGGAAGGCTATGAAACCTTTGTCGTTCCGGACGACGTTGGCGGCCGTTTTTCGGTTTTGACGGCGGTCGGCCTGTTGCCTATCGCGGTGGCCGGCATTGACATCAAGGCGCTGATGGATGGCGCGGCAGCAGCACGGGAAGCGTTTACTCAGCCGGACCTTTCCCAAAACGAATGTTATAAATACGCCGTACTGCGAAATATTCTCTACCGCAAGGGTAAGAGCGTTGAGATGTTTATTACTTATGATCCGGCCTTTGCCATGATGAACGAATGGCTTAAGCAGCTGTTTGGCGAAAGCGAGGGCAAAGATAACAAGGGATTGTATCCTTCTTCAGCGGTGTTCTCCACTGATCTGCACAGCCTGGGCCAGTTCATCCAGGAAGGATCCCGCATCATGTTTGAAACAGTGATCCGTTCCGAAAAGCCTATGCAGGATTATTTTGTGAAAGATGACCCCGATAATTTTGACGGGTTGAATTTCCTGTCCAATCAGAATATGTCAGTGGTAAATGATAAAGCGTTCCAAGGGACGGTGCTGGCTCACACCGAGGGCGGCGTTCCCAACGTCATTTTGGAAATGCCGCAGATGGACGAGTTCCATCTGGGCTATCTGATCTACTTTTTTGAAAAAGCCTGTGCCATGTCCGGTTATATGCTGGGGGTAAATCCGTTCAACCAGCCTGGCGTGGAAAGCTACAAGAACAATATGTTTGCACTTTTGGGCAAGCCGGGATACGAAGATAAAAAAGCCCAGCTGGAAGCAAAACTCAAATAAATTTGTTGTTTTCGCCTTTGGGCGGATCCATAGAAGAATTTATAACCTAAGGAGGATACAAACATGATAAAACTTATCGTGGGTAACAAAGGCTCCGGAAAAACCAAAACATTGATCGATATGATTAACAAAGCGGCAAAGACCACCTCTGGTAACATTGTCTGCATTGAAAAAGGCCTGAAAATGACCTATGATATTGATTATTCGGTTCGTCTGATCGACATTGAAAGCTATGGCGTAGAGGGATTTGACGCATTTTATGGCTTTATAGCCGGCATTTGCGCAGGGAACTACGATATTACCGAAGTTTTTATTGACGCAACGCTGAAAATAGGCGGAAGGGATCTGAACGCATTTGCCGGGATGATTAAAAAGCTGGAAAAGCTGACTGCAGAAAACAAGGTTGAGATCGTTTTCACCGTATCCTGCGACCGTTCTGAGCTGCCTGAATCGGTTTTGCCCTATATTATCTAATCTGAGAATGAGAAGAGCGGGCGCATGAATATGTGCCCGCTCCTTTTTAGCGGGGCGAACGATAGAGCTTTTGCCGAATTTATGTTTTTTTCCGGCTTAAAAGCTGGATTTTCGGCCGAATGCATGAAAAAGTAAAATTGCGCCAAACTTGTATTGACAAACCTTTTTGATGTCGATATAATAAAATTCGTGGCGTTATGAGGTATCATGATGTTTATTGATATGAAGCAGCTGTTTGAGGTAGAGGGCCAGGTCATTCCTTTCACTCATGATCTGGATATGTCCGCTATCGAGCTGTGGGGAACCGCACCTTTCGACCGCCCAATCCGTCTCTCCGGCAGGTTATATAACCGGGCTGGAATTGTATTTATGGAATATACAGCACAGATGGATTATAATTTGATGTGCGGGCGATGCCTGGAACGGCAGCGGCGTGCTGAAGTTTATCGGTTTAAGCACGTCTTGGTTCGTCAGTTGAATGAAGAGGACAATGGCGACTTCATTGTAGTGTCCGGCAATCAGCTGGATTTGGATGGTCTGGCGACATCCGACATTCTTCTGGAACTGCCTTCTGTGGTGTACTGCCGGGAGGACTGCAAGGGCCTGTGTCCTGTATGCGGCGCCAACTTAAACGAAAAAGACTGCGGATGTAATCTGAAGCAGCCGGATCCTCGCCTTCAAATTCTCAGTGAATTTTTTAAAGAATCATAATCTTTAAGGAGGTGCTGAAATGGCGGTACCAAAGAGAAAATCGTCTAAAGCGAGAAAAAACAAAAGACGTTCCAATGTTTGGAAAATCAGCGTTCCGGGGTTCTCCAAATGCTCCCAGTGCGGCGAGCTGAAGGCTCCTCATAAGGTTTGCGCAAACTGCGGTTACTACAAAGGCAAAGAAGTCATTAAAATGGAGGCTGAATAGTCTCTTTGAAGGCAGGGGAGGATGCAGTTCCGCCCCTGCCTTTTTCCATCGGCCGGTGAAAAAAGCGCTATTTCTTAAGTAACAATGTCCTGGTGCTGGCCATTTTGGAATCCTCGGTATATTGAAAGAGAAGGATGGGGGAAAACAGATAGCGCTGTAGCACCTAATAAAGGCCAATTTGTGCTTTTCCCATACAGCCTAAAAGGGTCGGAGCAGGTTGCAGGGCGGCTCTGCGATCCTGATTTACCCCAAAAAAGGAGGTGCCGCTTTGGCGGTACAGATCATGGCAGTAGCTCCCGGTTCGCCGGCAGATCGAGCGGGAATCCGGTCCGGAGAAAGCCTGCTGGCCATTAATCAAAACCCGATTGAAGATATTTTGGATTATCAGTTTTATATGACTGACGAGAAGCTGAAGATCGATTTGCTGGACACAGATGGGGCGCCCAGGCATGTGGTAGTGTGCAAAGGGGAATACGAGGAGCTGGGGCTGGAATTTGAATCCTATCTGATGGATAAGCAACACCACTGCAAAAACAAATGTATTTTCTGCTTTGTGGATCAGATGCCCCCCGGCATGCGGGAGACTTTATATTTTAAGGATGATGACGCCCGGCTATCCTTTTTGTTTGGCAACTATATCACCCTGACCAACATGGAGCAGAAGGACATTGACCGGATTGTCAAAATGCACATCAGTCCGGTCAATATTTCGGTGCACACAATGAATCCAGCTCTGCGACAGAAAATGATGCGGAACCCCAAGGCAGCGTCTTCACTGGATTATCTGCGGCAGCTGGCTGCGGCGGGCATTAAAATCAACACGCAGCTGGTGCTGTGCCCGGGAATGAATGACGGGGCAGAGCTGGTGCGTTCCCTGAAGGAGCTGGGGGCGCTGTATCCCAGTGTAGAGAGCATTGCGGCGGTGCCGGTAGGCCTGACAAAGTATCGTGACGGACTGTTTCCGCTGCGCCCTTATACGAAAGAGGAGGCGCGGCAAGTGATTCAAACCATCCATGCTTTCTCCGATGATTTCTTAAAACGGGAGGGAGTGCGGCTGGCCTATCCGGCGGATGAGTTTTTCCTGAAAGCGGAATTGCCCATTCCGGACGACGAGTATTATGGCGAATACAACCAGCTGGAAAACGGCGTTGGCTTGTTATCCCTGCTGCGGCAGGAGTTGTCCGACGCGCTGGAAGAATGGGAGGACGACGGTGTCTGCCGCCGTATCAGCCTGGCTACTGGCGAGGCGCCGGCAGATTTCCTGCGCGGGGAGATCCATAAGGTAAAACAGCGCTTCCCGGGATTGGACTGCACCGTTTATGCGATTCACAATGATTATTTTGGCGAAAACATCACGGTGGCCGGGCTGGTAACGGCTACTGATCTCATCCGGCAGTTGAAGGGAAAGGACTTGGGAGAAGAGCTGCTGATCCCTGGAGTGATGCTGCGCCATGAACAGGATAAATTTTTAGACGATTGGACAATTGCGGATGTACAGCACGCTTTAGGCGTTCCCGTGCGGACGGTAGATAACGACGGCATGCAGTTTTTACTGGCATTGCTGGGCGTGGAGGAAGATCCAGCGGTTTGGTAGGGCGGGAAAAATGTGGTATACTATCCATAAAAGCGAGGCCGTATGCGACTGTTCGTTTGATTGAAGATCGCTTTATAATGAGGAGACGTGGGATCCGGGAGCCGAAGAAGGATGAAAGCGGTTTGCTGTTCTCCACTGTTTCAGCCTGCTTTCCAGCTTTTTTTCCGGCAGGACAGTGGATTCTTGGGGGGAAGCGCGGAGAGATTTTCCTTGCTGTGCCCGTATTTTATGTGCTGATCCAAAAGAATCGTTCGGGATCACTGCAAAAGCCCTTTGTAAAGGAGGAGCCTCTGGCTTTTCGATTCCTTTTTGGGGCACTGCTCCCCTGTAGTAATTGGTAAAAAACGCTTGGCCCCGGGCCGGCAGAAAGAAGGGAAATTCTATGGCAAGGCCGCTGATTGCAGTGGTGGGAAGGCCCAATGTGGGAAAATCCACCCTGTTTAATAAAATTGTGGGAAAACGCCTGTCTATTGTAGAAGACACTCCCGGTGTGACCCGTGACAGGATTTATGCCGAGGGGGAATGGAGAAGCAAGACCTTTCATATTGTTGATACAGGCGGTATCGAACCGAAGACAGACGACGTAATCTTATCCCAGATGCGCCGCCAGGCCCAGCTGGCTATCGACAGCGCAGACGTCATTGTTTTTGTGGTGGACATTCGCACCGGCATAACCGCTACGGATCAAGATGTGGCTTCGATGCTCCAGCGTTCCGGCAAGCCGGTGGTGCTGTGCGTGAATAAGTGCGACAGTGTGGGCGCTCCGCCGCCAGAGCTGTATGAATTTTATAATTTGGGCATTGGTGACCCGTATCCGGTATCTTCGGTGCATGGGCACGGTGTGGCAGACCTGCTGGATGCCTGCTACGAATATCTGGATTTTGACAAAGAGGATGAATACGGTGATGAAGATCTTAAGGTAGCGGTGATCGGAAAGCCTAACGTGGGTAAATCGTCTCTGATTAACCGGATGGCGGGCGAAGAGCGGGTAATCGTCTCCAACATTGCGGGAACTACCCGGGATGCTACCGACACTTTCGTGGAAAATGAATTCGGTCGGTTTGTATTCATCGATACTGCCGGGATCCGGCGCAAGGCCCGGGTGGAGGAGGCAATCGAAAAATATTCGGTGCTGCGCTCCTACATGGCGGTAGACCGTTCAGATGTATGCGTTATTGTAATTGACGCCACCGAGGGGTTTACCGAGCAGGATTCCAAGGTGGCGGGCTATGCCCACGAGCAGGGAAAAGGGTGCGTTATCGCGGTGAATAAGTGGGATGTGGTGGAAAAAGACGGCAAGACCATGCAGGAATTTACCAAAAAGCTGCAGAATGATTTCAGTTTTATGTCCTATGCGCCTTTTTTATTCATTTCCGCCAAGACCGGCCAGCGGGTGGAAAAGTTGTATGAGCTGATTCATTATGTAGGCGAGCAGAACGCTATGCGGATCCCCACAGGGCGGCTCAACGATATGCTATCCTATGCTACGGCGAGGGTGCAGCCGCCGTCAGACAAAGGGAAACGGCTGCGGATCTTTTATATGACCCAGGCTTCGACCAAGCCGCCGACCTTTGTGGTTTTTGTCAATTCCAAAGAGCTGTTCCATTTTTCCTATCAGCGGTATTTAGAAAACCAGATCCGGGAGACCTTTCATCTGGACGGTACACCCATCCGCATGATCGTGCGGGAGCGGGGAGAAAAATAAACAGAATCCATTGCTGAATTTTGGGAGGAGAGTGTAATGCAGACTGTTTTGGCAACAATTCTGGCTGCGGCTGCGGCGTATCTTCTGGGCAGCGTCAGCTTTGCAGTGGTGGTTTCCAAAGGCTTGTATCATCAGGATGTGCGGCAGTTCGGCAGCGGCAATGCCGGGATGACCAATATCCTGCGTACATACGGGAAAAAGGCCGCAGCCCTGACGCTGGCGGGTGATTTTCTGAAAGGAATTGCCGCTGTTGTGATTGGCCGGCTGATTTTCGCAGCCATGGGGGTAACGCTGTTTGATGGTGCCTATGTGGGCGGCCTGTTTGCCATTTTAGGGCATTTATACCCTGTATATTTCGGGTTTCGCGGTGGAAAGGGGATATTGACCTCTATCGGCATTATTGCAGTAATCAATCCATTGGTGTTTGTGGGGCTTTTGATCATCGGACTGCCGCTGATTTTTCTGACCAAAATCGTGTCGGTAGGATCTTTGGCCGGTGCGGTCTGTTACCCGATCCTGACGCTACTGGTGGATTCGTTCCAAGGCGGCATTAGCTGGCTGGACTTTTCTTTTTCGGTGGTTATCGCCCTGCTGGTGATTTGGATGCATCGGGCGAATATCAAGAGGCTGCTCAACGGGACGGAAAACCGGTTTGGCGGCAAAAAAACAGATAGCGAGGGGAAAAAGTAGCAATGGCGAGAATTGCGATATTGGGCTGTGGTTTTGGTACCGCGTTGGCGGTAACGGCCGATGCCTGCGGCCACCAGGTGACGCTGTGGTCGCTGTTTCCGCAGGAACTGGAGGAAATTCGGCGGGATAAGGAGCAGAGAAGGCTTTTGCCGGGGGTGCGGGTACCGGATCGGATTGTGTTGACCAGCGATATCTCCTGCTTGGCGAGCTGTGATTTATGCATTATGGCGGTTCCGTCTTTTGCAGTACGCCAAACCGCGCAACGAGCTGCGCCTTACCTGCGTGAGGATACAGTTGTGGTCAATGTGGCCAAGGGGCTGGAGGATGGCAGCTATAAGCGCCTTTCGCAGGTGCTGGAAGAAGAATTGCCAGGGCGGAGGGTCGTGGTCATGTCCGGCCCTTCCCATGCGGAGGAGGTCGGCCGGGGCGCGCCGACGACGATTACCGTTGCATCCAGAGAGCGGGAGGCGGCAGAAGAAGTTCAGGATCTTTTGATGAACCCAGCTCTGCGGCTGTATGTCAATGACGATGTGACCGGCGTAGAACTGGGCGGCGCTTTGAAAAATGTCATTGCGTTGGCCGCGGGGATCGCTGACGGGCTGCAGCTGGGAGACAATGCAAAAGCGGCGTTAATGACCCGGGGTATCACGGAGATTGCGCGGCTTGGGGTGGCCATGGGCGCGAAAACCGAAACCTTTGCGGGGTTATCCGGTATCGGCGACCTGATCGTTACCTGCACGAGTATGCACTCCCGCAACCGGAGGGCAGGTATTTTAATCGGCCAGGGGAAAAGTGCTGAAGAGGCGGTGCGGGAAGTTGGCACAGTAGAAGGCTATCCCTGTGCCAAAACCGCTTATGAGCTTGGCCAGAAGCTGCGGGTGGAAATGCCAATTGTAGAACAGGCTTATGGGGTGCTGTACCAAAAAAAGCCTCCGGCACAGGCATTGCGGGATCTGATGACCCGTCCCAAACGCCATGAGTCGGAGGTCATTTGGCTATTGGGGAGGTAAAGCGATGCAATATGGAATCGGCGTCCTGTGGTTTAATATCTGTATTTGGCTTTGCGCGGCAATTTTTGTTGTTATTGGCGTTTGGACGCTGTGCCGGAAAACACCGATGCATTTTTGGTCGGGCAGTACTGTCAGCATAGCAGAAATCCGGGATATCCGCCGATATAATCGGGCAAATGGGCGGATGTGGATCTTGTTTGGCGTTGGCATGGCGCTGATAGGGTTTCCCGGTTTTTGGTCGATTGCGGCTGCGGGAGTTTGCGTTTTCATTTACACGCTGGGAGGAATTCCAGTTCTGGTTGTTTTATATGATAAAATTTACTAAAAATATCGAAAACTTTGACAGGCAACGTTTCTGGCCCGGTCCAAAAGCCGGGCTTTTTTCATTGAAAACGACCTGCAGTGCGTTTGCGGGCAGATGATAGAGGGAGAAAAACGAAGAAGGTTCCTTTCAAAGGAAAGAAACTGCCGTAAAATTTCGAAAATTGCATGTCAAATCCGTAGTTTACACATAAGGTAGTATACATGAAATCAGGCGGAAAAGGGCGGTTCTCTTTTGCATTTACGGGGGGTCGCAACAGCCGAGCTGGAAACATGAGCTTTATGAAGCGAAACCAGTCCGTACTCTAAAAAGGAAGAGCACACAAACGGGAACGAAAAAAGGGCTACCATATGGTAGCCCTTTTCAAAACAAAGACAGATTAGATCGCGCGGGTCACTTTATTCGAACGCAAGCAACGGGTGCAGGCATAAATGTGGCGAGGAGATCCGTCAACGATTGCCTTTACACGCTTTACATTCGGTTTCCAAGTTCTGTTAGAACGTCTGTGAGAATGGGAAACCTTAATTCCGAAAGTGACACCTTTTCCGCAGATGTCGCATTTTGCCATAGGTCTGCACCTCCTTTAATGCCCATAAAAAGTCAACATTGATATACTATCAGATTTTGAAAATGAAATCAAGCTTTTTTTCGATAATTTCGGATGTTCTACAAAAAGAGACGATTTATTTTACCAAAAACGGTGAAACCTTGTGTTGACGGCCAGTTTTTAGTATAATAAGACAGAAATGTGTGAAAAGAAACGGAGAGACTGGATTGAATATTGAAACCGTGATCCGATATTTGACGATGGCTGTGGTGGTAGTGACTGCGCTACCAGTCCACGAGCTGGCTCATGGGCTGGTAGCAGACCGGTTGGGCGACCATACAGCGAGGGAACAGGGAAGGCTGACCTTAAATCCGTTTGCGCACCTGGACCTGTTTGGAACACTGGCGCTGCTGTTGTTTGGCTTTGGCTGGGCCAAACCAGTTCCGGTCAATCCAAGCCATTTTAAAAAGCCAAAACGCGATATGGCCCTGACTGCGCTGGCGGGCCCGCTTTCCAATATCCTGTTGGCGCTGATCCTTATGGTCGTTTTCAAGGTGTATATGTTTTACGGAAATATGAATAGCACAGCGGGGCTGATGTTTGGGCAAATTATCTATACCATCCTTTGGACGAACTTAACCTTGGCAGTGTTTAATCTTCTGCCGGTGCCGCCGCTGGACGGTGCGAAGATTTTAGACGCGGTGTTGCCGCTTTCTTTTCAGATGAAGATGAGAAAATATGAAAAGTATTTTTATATTGCGCTGATCCTGCTTTTGTATCTGGGCTTTTTGCAGATCCCGCTTAATTTTTTAGGAGATATGCTGTTCAGCGGCCTGAACTGGGCAACAGCTCCGGTAGACCTGTTGCTTCAGATAATAGGGGGCTGAAATGGAAAAGCTGACATTTAAGCTGGAACAGTTTGAAGGCCCTTTGGATCTCTTACTTCACCTGATTGCCAAGCATAAATTGAACTTGTACGATATCCCCATCGACCTTCTGTTGGAACAATATCTGGCGCAGATGGAGCAAATCCCTTTTGCGGATCTGGAGACGGCCAGTGATTTTTTGGAGATGGCGTCACGGCTGGTATATATGAAATCTGCTTTGCTGCTGCCTAAATATGAGGACGAAGGAGAGCAGCTAAAACGAGAGCTGACAGGGCAGCTGCTGGAATATCAGGCCTGCCGGGAAGCTGCATTCCTGTTGGCTGCAAGATGGCGTGGGGACAGGCTGTTCTGCCGCCCTGCTACCGTTCTGGAGCCGGACATGCTTTACCGCCGTAAGCATGAGCCAGTGGAAATTTTAAGCGCCTATCTTTCCGTGTTGGGAAAGGCCAAGCGAAAGATGCCGCCGCCGAAAGAGGCTTTTTCAGGCATAGTAAAGCGCAGGGTAGTATCGGTTCAGTCTCGGATTCTTACGATTCTGCACATGCTGTACCGGCAGAAGACCATTGGATATAAAAACTTGTTCGCCCAATCGGAGGATCGGTCGGAAATGGTTGCGACCTTTTTGGCGGTGCTGGAGCTGGTAAAATCAAAACGGATTGTGGTGGACGAAAATGGGCAGATTGCTTTTGGGGAGAATCGGACGCCGGCGCCGGTATTTGCGCAAAATGAGCAGGAGGAAGGCCAATGAGGCTGACAAAAATGGAAAAAGCGGCGGTCGCTGTATTATTTGCCAGTGGGGAGCCGATCCCGGTTTCCAGGCTGGCGCAGGTGTTTGACTGCGACGATGCGGCAGCCCACTGGATGATGCGCCGTGTGATGGATTATTTTGACGAAGAGGAGAGCCCTCTACAGGTGTTGCGGCTGGATGACCAATACCAAATGTCCACCCGGGAGGAATTCCAGGAAGCAGTGAAAAAAGCGCTGGAGATTAAAAAGAGCCAGCCTTTGTCTCAGGCGGCCATGGAAGTGCTCGCCATTGTAGCGTACAACCAGCCGGTGACCAAGTCCTTTGTGGAGCAAATCCGAGGTGTAGATTCGTCCAGCACGGTCAATACTCTGGTAGAGCGGGGGCTGCTGGAGGAAAAGGGAAGGCTGGATTTGCCAGGTCGCCCGGTTTCCTACGGGACAACGCCACATTTTTTGCGCAGCTTTGGACTGACGTCCATAGGCGAATTGCCTTTGGTACCCCAAAGCGGCGAAGAAGCGGAGCTGGAAGGCCAGGTCCGGATCGAAGAAACCCAATCTTAATTCAGAAATTGATGTGATGCCATGACAGGTCGGATCATTTTAGGAGTAGTTCTGGCGCTGATTCTGCTTTTCCTTTTTTCCAATGTCCGCTTGGTTTTCCGGTACGACAATGGAGAAGTTTTCCTGCAGGCTCGCTGGTTGTTCATAAGGTACCAGATCCTGCCAGAGCCGGAGAAACGCAAGAAAAAAGGCGCTGGAGACGAAAAAAAAGAAAGCACAAACGGGCCGCCTGCTGGGCAGGGATCCGCTTTGGAGAGAGAGAAGGCCGAACGGGACAATCATAACCCGCACGGGAAAAAGCAGGAGAGCCAATCGAATAGCCCCAAAACGCCGGGAAGAACCGGTGCCGGGACGGCGAAGGATTCCGTAGGAGAACTGAGCCAAAAAGGAAAAGAAACAGAAAAAAAAGCCGGCGTTCGGATGGCGGATCAGGAGTCCCGCACATTGCAGGCTACCATCGAGCAGGTGCTGGATCTGTTAAGGGCGGCGAAAAAACCGCTGAAGCTGTTATACCGTCATCTATGGGTGCGCCGGCTGGATTTTCGGCTGGTAGTGGCCAGGGAAGATGCGGCGCAGACCGCCATCGCCTATGGCCGGATGAATGGCTGGGTTCATGGCGCTTACGCTGCTATCAGTCAGTTTGTCCGGATGAAAAAGGGGCGTGTACTGGTACAGGGGGATTATTTGTCCCAGCAGGACCGGCTGCAGGCATCCTTTGTGTTAACGCTGCGGGTTCTTTTCCTGCTGGCGGCGGGGATTCAGTTTGTGGCTCGGTTTTTGTGGAAAACGCTAAAAAATAGCCGGGCTGCCGGGGATGCCGCTGTGACATCATCCGCAAAAGCGGCGCCAGCAAAGAAAAAGGGAAGGCAAAAGAGATAAAGAGGAAAATAGCTGCCCAAACTAAGGGCAGAAGAATCAAACAGAAAAGGAGCATAGGACATGAGTCAGGGAAATTTAGAGGGATTGCTGAATTGTTCGTTGGAAAAGCTCAAAGGATTGGTTGATGTCAATACGATCATCGGCCAGCCGATTACCGCCCCGGACGGGACGATTATCGTGCCCGTGTCAAAAGTGGCGTTTGGCTACGGCTCCGGAGGCAGCGATTTTGGCGGGGATAAGCCGAAAGATATGTTCGGCGGCGGTTCCGGAGCGGGCGTTTCTATTCAGCCTTTGGCTTTTCTGGTGATCCAGGAGGGAAATGTAAGGCTGCTGCAAATGCAGAATTATGATAATACGGCGGATCGGGCGGTGGGAATTGTCCCAGACCTGATTGATAAATTTGCCGATATTTTTTCCAAAAGCAAAAAAGAAAAGGGCGAACAGTAGAAAAAATACCTTCTTTTGTATAAGAAGGGCCGCCCCGGCATAGATTGTACGGGGGGATGGGAATGAAACGGCTGTTTGTCTTGATTTTTTCAGTTTTTCTCCTGGCTTTTCCGCCGTTGGAGACAGCGGCGGTCCTGCCGGAAGAGTTTTTTCAGGATACGGCGGATCAGCCTGCAGCCCCGTTTGATATTACGGCGGGTTCTTATATCCTGATGGAAATGGAAACTGGGCGAGTGCTGGCCGGTCGTGATATTCATGAAAGGCTGGCGATGGCCAGCACAACCAAAATTATGACCGCGCTGTTAACGTTGGAGCAGCCGGATCTGGATGAATATTTTACGGTGGATTCGAAAGCGATTTTGGTGGAAGGATCATCTATGGGGCTTCTGCCCGGAGATCAGGTGACGCTGCGAGGACTCGCGATTGGAATGCTGCTGCATTCCGGAAACGACAGCGCAGGCGCCGCAGCAGTAAAGGTCGGCGGGACCACAGAAGGATTTGTGGCAATGATGAATGAGCGGGCGGCCGAGATGGGGCTTACTGATACACATTTTGCCACGCCGTCCGGTCTGGATGCGGATGATCATTATTCCAGCGCTTACGACATGGCGGTTTTGGCAAAAAATGCACTGGCCAACGAGGATTTTCTGGCAATTTGCTCGACGGCAAAAACACAGATCGCCTTTGGAAACCCTCCTTATGACCGGTGGTTAAAAAACCATAACCGGCTTCTGGAGGAATACGACGGCTGCATTGGCGTAAAGACAGGTTTTACCAAAAAGGCGGGTCGCTGTCTGGTATCGGCGGCGCGGCGGGACGGAATTACGCTGATCTGTGTGACTCTTTCCGCTGCGGACGATTGGAATGTGCATAAAAAGCTGTTCGATTATGGCTTTTCCTGTGTGCAGCAGGTGGATTTGGCGGATTATCTGCCCGGAATTTCCCTTCCGGTGGTCGGCGGCGTTTTGGATTCGGTAAGCGCGCAGCTGTCCGGCGATCCGGTTACGGCAATTTTATCAGGGGAAGAAAGACAGATTACGGCGAAGGTTTATATTGAGCCGTTTTATTACGCCCCGCTTTTGCCGGAGCAAAAAGTCGGAGAGGTGCAGTTTTATCTGGGAGAGCAGAAATTGGGAACTTGGGATCTATATCCCCAGCGGATGGTGGAAGCGAAGACAGTGAAAAAAGAAGGGTTTTGGGATCGGGTGAAAAGCTGGTTTGGCCAATGAAAGGAATCCCTGTCTCAGAATGGGAGCGCCATACGGCGGAATGGAGCAGATCATGCAAAATAAACGGGAATTGGTGAGAATTCAAAAAGTGCTTTCCGAATCAGGGATTATGTCACGGCGGAAAGCAGAAGACTATATCGAAAAGGGAAAGGTAACCGTCAACGGCCGCAAAGCGTCCATCGGACAGAAAATTGACCCGGCTCGAGACATCATTGCGGTGGAGGGGGTACGAGTGGATACCCGCCAGCACCAGAAGAAAATCTATCTGGCACTGCATAAGCCTCGGGGATATGTGACGACGATGGATGACGAGCTGGACCGGCGCTGTGTGGCACAGCTGGTGCAGGATGCGCCTGCCCGGGTCTATCCTGTCGGGCGGCTGGACCGAAATTCGGAAGGCCTTTTGCTGATGACCAATGACGGCGATTTTGCCAATCAGATGATGCACCCGCGCTATCATATTCCCAAATGCTACCGGGTGACAGTACGGCCGGATATGAACGATGAACAGGCAATGCGGCTGGCAGAAGGAGTGGAACTGGACGGCAGGCGTACCGCGCCCGCCCAGGTGACGGTGCTTTCCAAGGAGCCGGGACGCGTGGTCGTCCAGATTGTGATTACCGAAGGGCGAAATCGACAGATTCGCCGCATGTGCGAAGCGGTAGGGCTGGAAGTAGCACGGCTGAAGAGGATCTCTATCGGGCCGGTTCGGCTTGGCATGCTGCCGCCGGGAAAATGGCGGATGCTGACCCAGCCGGAACTGTCAGCGCTGCGGTCTGCGATACACAGCGGCCAGGACACGGATAGGAAAGGACGGGAATAGAGATGTTGGAGATGAAACCGGTGCAGGAACCGGATTTGGTTTTAGAACTGTTCCAAAAAGAAGGCATCCCCTTTCGAGAGGGATGCGGGGCGTTTGGCATAGCCGAAAGGGGAACCCTGGCAGGCTATTGCCTGTTTTGCATGGGACAGTCCATGCAGATGCTGGCGGTCCGCTGCGATGATCCACTTTTGCTGGACGGGCTGGTGCGGGCGGCTTTGAACCACGGCTCGTTATCCGGCGTAGCAGAGGCGGATTTTTCCGCGATTTCCGGGGAAATGCGAGATCGCCTGGACAAGATGGGCTATTTTCAAAAAGATCCTTTGCCCATCGAATGGTTTTTTTCTGTATGCAAGCCCTGTAAAGGGATGATCTGACGGACCTAGGGAAAAAATCGGTTCGGCGGCGATTTTGCTTGCCACCTCCCCATTTTTTTGTGAAGGGATTGACAAACGCCGAGATTCCGTGTATGATACCAACGAAATATAAAGTCTGTTTCGGGGCGGGGTGTGACTCCCCACCGGCGGTGATGGGCATTCAGCCATGAGTCCGCGACCTGCGAAAGCAGCTGATCCGGTGCGATCCCGGAACCGACGGTATAGTCCGGATGAAAGAAACGGCGCAAATTTGATATTTGCACCTTTTGCGTCCCCAGCTTTGGTTGGGGGCGTTTTTGTTTGCCAAAACAGACAAAATGAAGGGAGCTTTTTTCATGAAAAACAGAATGAACACCAAAAAGCTGGTTTATATCGGCCTGCTGGCGGCCGTTGCCACAGTGCTGATGTATCTGGAACTGCCGCTGACATTTTTGTTTATGCCGCCTTTTTTAAAGCTGGATATCAGCGGCGTGCCTACTCTGATTGGCACCTTTATGTTCGGCCCGGCAGCCGGTATTTTCATCACTCTGGTGAAGGATTTGATCCATTTGTTGTCCAGCCAGACCGGCGGCGTTGGTGAATTATCCGATTTTTTGATTTATGCGGCGTTTTCTTTAAGCGCCGGGCTCCTGTACCGGTACCATAAGAGCAAAAAAGGGGCGCTGGCGGCCTGTTTAACCGGAACGGCGGCCGTCACGGTCATAGGCGCGCTTACCAACAAGTATCTGATCATCCCGTTTTACTCCAAACTCATGCCGATTGACTCGATTGTGTCGGCCTGCAACGAAGTGAATCCCCTGATCGACAGCATCGACGCCTACATTCTTTTCGGCGCGATGCCCTTTAATCTGATCAAAGGCCTGATTATTTCGGCGCTGACATTTTTGGTTTACAAAAAACTGAGCCATTTAATGAAAGATTCCCTGATGGCGCCGGAGGAGAGAAAATCGGTCACGGCAAAGGAATAGGGCAACCGCTTTACAGCACACAGGAAAAGAGGTTGCCGAAATTTGGCGCAGCCGTTATTTGCCAAACGAAAGCGAGCCGGTCGCAATGATGCGTTTAAAAAGATAATAGATACCGGTGGATGCAATCACGCCGATTCCGTTTAGAATGATGTCGTTTATATCAAAACGACGGCCAAAGACTGGCTGCAGCAGTTCGATCCCGATGGAAACGGACATCCCGGCAAGAATCGTTTTCCACGGTCCGTCTTTCCGAAACGAGGGATGGAGAAACCCAAAAGGCAGGTACATCAGGATATTACCAATGTTTTCACCGTCGAAGCGATAGAAAAAGTCGGGAATCAGGTTGTATTCGAAGGTGAACCAATGTTGTCCTTTTCCGCTCGGCATGTGGTAAAAGAGAAAATAGTAAATATCACTGATAATTGGTTCCAAAAGGGCGAGGTACAAAAGCCCTGTCATATAGCTGACAAACAGGGAGGGCAGAATGATGCTGGGGACAGAGATCCGTGTTTTGCTCCTGCTTTGAGATACCGCATAAACGGCCCCGCCGATCAGTGCGAAAGGGAGAGCTTGTAAAAAATATCCCGGATACGCATCAAAAAAGAAATACTGAAAATTGATATTGTTTGAAAAGTACATGGATTGTCCTCCTATGTGAAACAGCGCTTCATCGGTTCCATTTTAAGATATTTCCAGATGGTTTGCAATGAAGATTGGGGAAAGGAGAAAAGGCAAAAGACAACAAACCCTTGACTTTCTCGACCTTGTTCGCTATAATTACCTTCACAAATTGTATATTCCACCTTATCCAGAGCGGCGGAGGGAACAGGCCCTGTGAAGCCCGGCAACCGGACTCTTTTGAGTAGAAGGTGCCAAATCCTGCGGAAGATTCCGAGAGATGAGGAGTTCTGTAAATGCTCGGATTTTCCGGGCATTTTCTTTTTGTTTTGCCCGGAGAAGGACAAGGAAAGGAAAACGAAGGGAGATTTTTTGATGGCGAGACACTTTTTTACATCTGAATCGGTAACCGAGGGCCATCCAGACAAGATCTGTGACCAGATTTCCGACGCGGTGCTGGACGAGATTATGGCTCATGATCCTGCGGGACGCGTTGCCTGCGAATGCGCTGTGACTACCGGCATGATAATGGTGATGGGGGAGATTACAACTTCCTGCTATGTGGATATCCCCAAAATTGCGCGCAGCGTGGTGCGGGAAATCGGATATACCCGTGCCAAATATGGTTTTGACGCCGATACCTGTTCGGTGATTACCTCGATTGACGAGCAGTCGCCGGATATTGCTTTAGGCGTTGACAAAGCGCTGGAGGCGAAACAGGGCGCTGAGGACGACGCTTTCAGTACGGGTGCCGGAGACCAGGGAATGATGTTTGGCTATGCCTGTGACGAAACGCCGGAGCTGATGCCGATTACCATTTCGCTGGCCCATAAACTGGCGCGCCGGCTGACCGCCAAACGGAAGGATGGAACGTTGCCCTATCTGCGGCCGGATGGCAAAACCCAGGTGACAGTAGAATTTGAAGACGACCGTCCGGTTCGGGTGGATACAGTGGTAATTTCCAGCCAGCATGATCCGGACGTACCGATGGAAAAACTGCGGGAGGAAATCATCCGGGAGGTCATCCGTCCGATTATCCCGGAGAACCTGCTGGATGAGAATACCCGGTATTATATCAATCCTACCGGCCGTTTTGTAGTCGGAGGCCCTCAGGGGGACAGCGGCCTGACCGGGCGCAAAATCATTGTGGATACCTATGGTGGGTATGGTAAGCATGGCGGCGGCGCCTTTTCTGGAAAGGATCCGACGAAAGTGGATCGTTCGGCGGCATACGCGGCCCGTTGGGTGGCGAAAAACATTGTAGCGGCGGGATTGGCGAGAAAATGTGAAATCCAGCTGGCGTACGCCATCGGCGTAGCGCACCCGGTATCCATTATGGTAGAGAGCTTCGGCACCGGCGCCGTATCCGATGAGATTCTCGCCAAGGCGGTGGAACGGGTGTTTGACCTGCGGCCTGCGGCGATTATTCAGACGATGGGGCTGCGCCGGCCCATCTACCGGCAGTTGGCAGCGTACGGCCATATGGGCCGGGAAGATCTCGCCGTGGCGTGGGAAAAAACGGATCGAACGGATGAGCTGATGCAGGCGGTAAAAGCGCTGCAATAGCATTTAGCCACAAAAGGCATGGAAAAAGCGCAGGAGAAGATCCCTGGCGGATTTCCATGCCTTTTTTCTGTGAAAAAGAGCTTTTGGCTTATTTTCCACCTTTTGTATCCTACGATGGATATTGAAGAAATGGGGAGTTTATGGTATACTATTTTTCGGAAATCGAAAATGAAGGGCTGTGAAACCGATGAAAATATCAACCAAAGGAAGATATGGGCTGCGCATGATGATTGATATTGCCATGAATCAAAACGAAGGCCCGGTTTCGGTGCGGGACATTGCCCGGCGGCAGTCGTTAAGCGATAAATATTTAGAGCAAATTATAACCCAGGCCAACAAGGCCGGGCTTTTAAAAAGCATCCGAGGCGCAGGCGGCGGATATCAATTGTCTCGTCCGGCAAAGGATATTTCCGTGGGGGAGATCCTGCGGGTGATGGAAGGCTCCCTGTCTCCGGTGGAATGCGTCCGGGAGCGGGGGGAGGAACCCGCCCCTTGCCAAAATGCAGGGGAATGCGCAACTTATGAGCTTTGGCGGGATATCAAAACTGCGGTAGACCAGGTGATCGATAACCGGTCTTTGCAGGATATGATCGATAACTATCTCCGCAAGAACCAGGATGACGCCTCGTTGGGAAAGGAAGGAAACTGCCGGTGGAGTGCCAAGTAGTCAATTTAGAAGCGGGAATGCCCACAGTGGATGTGGCGCGGACCCATTTGAACATGGCGCTGCGCAGTGCAAAGGCCAATCGGGTCAAGGTGCTTAAATTGATTCACGGGTACGGTTCCAGCGGGAGAGGAGGTGCCATCCGGGCAGATGTTCTGGCCCAGCTGGCCCGAAAAAAACGGGCGGGGCAGATTCAGGAGTTTGTGCGGGGAGAAGATTTTTCCCCGTTTGACAGCAGGGCGCGGGCGATGGTTGCCGTTTGTCCGTCTCTTTCCCGTGATGTTGATTATTCCAGAGCAAATCATGGCATTACGATGGTGCTGTTATAGTAAAAGAGAGAAGGAGGGTTGCCTGTGGAGCCGACAGCAGTAATTACCGGCGCGTCCGGAGGCATTGGACAGGCGATGGTCCGTATGTTTGCGGCGGCGGGATACCGGGTGTTTTGCGGCTGTTTTTCCCATCCGGAATCGCTGGAAGCTTTGACGGCGCAGCTATGCTCCCAGGGCTGTCGGGCGGAGGCCTTCCGGGCGGATTTGTCCTCGCCCTGGCAGGCAGACGCCTTTGCCAAAGAAGTTTTGGGCCGTTGCGGTGGACATGTCGACGTGCTGGTCAACAATGCGGGCGTAGCACAGCAAAAGCTGTTTCAGGACATTACCGATTCAGATTGGCGGCATGTCATGGGGGTGAACCTGGACGGCGCGTTTTACGTGACACGTTCGTTTCTTCCCGCCATGATCCGCCAAAAAAGCGGACGGATTATCAATATCTCGTCTATATGGGGCGTTTGCGGCGCTTCCTGTGAAGTGCATTATTCTGCTTCCAAGGCGGCGGTGGCCGGAATGACAAAAGCGCTTGCAAAAGAGGCAGGGCCTTCGGGCGTAACGGTCAACTGCATTGCGCCGGGAGTGATCGACACCCCAATGCTGGATGGCTTTTCTCAAGAGGATTTGCAGCAGCTGGTGGAACAAACGCCAGTAGGACGGCTGGGCAGCGGAGAAGACGTGGCGGCGCTGGCGCTGTTCCTGGCCTCGGCGCAGGCAGCGTTTATCACTGGACAAGTGATTTGTGTCGATGGCGGATTTGCGCTGTAGAAATTGTGATATGGCACAGCACATGAATCATAAAATAGCAAAACAGGAAAATAGTTGAAAGGAGAAGGGTTGATGGAGTGGCTTTATCCGCTGATTTGGCTGGTGCTGATTATTCTCTTCATAGTGATGGAGGCCTCTACCGTGCAGTTGGTTTCCATTTGGCTGGCGGTCGGGTCTTTGGCTGCGCTGGTTCCTGCGATACTGGAAATGTCGCTGGCGGTACAGGTGATCGTATTTATAGTAGTCTCCGCTGTTTGTCTGGTTTTTACCCGGCCCTTTGTAAAAAAGGTTTTAGCAGTCAAAAAAGTAAATACGAATGCGGATCGCACAGTCGGAGAATTCGGCTTGGTGACGGAAACCATTGACAATGCGCTGGAAAGCGGCCGCGTAATGGTGGATGGGTTGTCCTGGAAGGCAAGAGCTTCTGATAATACCGTTTTGGAGGCGGGGACCCGTGTACAGGTCAAGGAGATCCACGGTGTAACCCTGACTGTGGAAAAAGTAGTTTAGGTTTCGCCCATGGACGGTTTTGTGCCGCATGGAGAAACCGTCCATGTTGAAAATAGAGTCTGTGCGGAGAAGGAGAGAATTATGCCACCGATTATTGGGATCTTCATTGTGTTTATTCTGCTTTTTTTAGTCCTGGGCATCGTCATTTCCTGCGTCAAAGTTGTTCCGCAGTCCAACTGCTATGTTGTGGAACGCCTTGGCGTTTATCATGCGACCTGGGAAAGCGGCCTGCACTTTAAACTTCCGTTTTTTGACCGGGTTGTCAAAAAGGTTTCGCTCAAAGAGCAGGTTGTGGATTTTAAGCCGCAGCCGGTGATTACGCGGGATAATGTTACCATGCAGATTGATACCGTCGTCTTTTTCCAGGTAACCGACTCAAAACTGTTTACCTATGGCGTGGAGCGCCCGATGTCCGCTATCGAGAATTTGACGGCAACTACATTGCGTAACATCATCGGTGAAATGGAACTGGATCACACCCTGACCTCGCGTGATGTCATCAACACGAAAATTACCGCCACTTTGGATACGGCCACCGATAAGTGGGGGATTAAGGTCAATCGGGTGGAGTTAAAGAACATCCTGCCTCCCAGAGAGATCCAGGATGCAATGGAAAAACAGATGAAGGCAGAGCGTGAACGGCGCGAAGCGATCCTTCGGGCAGAGGGCGAAAAGCGCAGCCAGATCTTGGTGGCAGAAGGGGAAAAGGAATCCCAAATTTTGCGGGCAGAAGCGGAAAAGCAGGCTGCCATCCTGCATGCGGATGCGGTAAGAGAGCAGAAGATCCGGGAAGCACAGGGCGAGGCAGAAGCGGTTATGATGGTACAGAAGGCGTTGGCCGACAGTATCGCCCTTTTAAACGAGGCGGCCCCTTCCGACAAAGTGTTGGCGCTTAAAGGGCTGGAGGCTTTTGGAAAAGCGGCCGACGGCAAAGCTACCAAAATTATTATTCCCAGCGAGATTCAGAATTTGGCCGGTTTGGCGACATCGGTCAAGGAACTGATGACCGACGGAAATATTACGCGTTAACTTTTTGGAAATCGAAAGTTTTTTTGAAAGGCTCCGCTTTGCGGGGCCTTTTTGCGTAAAATAATGGTGAAAGCAGGGGAATATTTTCTCAGTGCCTGTGTATGAAAGCCGGTTCACCGCTCACAATAAAGCCTGTAAGGAGCGTGAGTAAGATGGGAAAACGGATTGTTGCTTTATTCAGCACCCTGATTTTTTTGTTTAGTGCGATGATCTGGCGGCTGTCCTGGATCAGCCGAAAGGAGGATTTTGCTCAGGCGGCGAACCAGCAAAGCACCTATACGCTGGAGGTTTCGCAAAGCCGTGGGATGATTTATGACTGTCAGGGCCAAAGTTTGGTGAACGACAGTTTTCATTATTTGGCGGCTGTACTGCCTTCTAACGAAAGCGCTGCTGCTTTGAGAAGCCAATTTGCCTCTGCTGATCTGTGGCGGGAGAAAATGAGCGGTAGGGTTCCCTTTTTGATCGAAGTGGACACGGATGCAGTACAAGGAGAAAATGTGGAAGTCTTTTCAGTGCCGAACCGCTATTCGATGGATTACACTGCGCCCCATATTGTTGGATACGTAGATGCTGACGGTGTGGGGCAAACCGGTATTGAGAGGATCTTTAATGATTTTTTGGAGAGCGTTGGAGAAAAAATAAGGGTTCGTTATCAGATCGACGCCATAGGACGTGCACTGGCGGGAAACGGTATTGAGATCTTGCAGGAGGGGAACCAGTCCGACGGCGTGGTTTTAACGCTGCATAAAGGTTTGCAGCAGGCGTGTGAAAGAAATTTAAGCGGCGCTGGGGTCAACGGAGCTATTGTGGTAATGGATCTGGCCGACGGCGGGCTCAGAGTAGTGGCCAGCGCACCTGGCTTTGATCCGCGGAATGTGGCCCAATCGATGGATGATCCGGACAGCCCGCTGGTGAATCGGGCATTTGGGGCCTATGCGGTAGGTTCTACTTTTAAGCTTTTGGTGGCAGCTGCCGCATTAGAACAAGGAGTGTCTCCCGAGCAGACCTATATTTGTAACGGCTGGATGGATGTAAATGGACAGATTTTTAAATGCAACCAGCTGGCGGGACATGGTGAAATGGATATGGAGCAGGCAATCGCCCATTCCTGCAACTGCTATTTTATTCAACTGGCCCAACAGGTCGGCGCCCAGGATCTGAGGGATATGGCAGTGCGGTTTGGTTTCTCCAAGGCCGACCTGTTGGCGGATACCCTGCAAACTGCACAGGGGAATCTGCCGGACGCTGAACAACTGGAGAATCCGGCAGAGCTTGCCAATTTTGGATTTGGGCAGGGGCTTTTAACGGCAACCCCAATTCAAATCTGCAAAATGATCGCCGCGATCGCCAACGGGGGGGAGCTTCTGGCGCCCCGCCTGATAGAAGGGATTTATACAGGCGGCGAATTGGAAGAGGAAGTTTCTTTTTCCCCCAACCGGGTCATTTCGGAAAAAACGGCCGACCTTCTATGTGGATTCATGGAAACAGTAGTCATTGAAGGCTCCGGACAGCTGGCCCTACCTCAAACGGGCGGGGCAGGTGGCAAGACCGCTTCCGCCCAAACGGGTATATACGATGAAAACGAGGAGGAAATTGTCCATGCGTGGTTCGGCGGGTTTTACCCGGCTGAGGATCCTCAGTTTGCCATTGTAGTTTTTGTGGAAAACGGGCAGTCTGGCAACCGGGTAGCGGCGCCGTTGTTCGCCCAGGTGGCGGACAGCCTTTCCGGACTGGAGTTGGCGCAGATCGAGGAAAACACGACAATAATGGTTGAATAACCGAAAAGGATATGATAAAATAACAATGTAAAGCAGGCTGGTTTGCGGCGCGGGTTCGGCTGTTTGGGTCATGGTATTTGGCGGCAGAAAACGGTTGCTTTGCGAAAAATCAAAATTCAGACAGCAAGGAGGATCATAAATTGAGCGAGAAAAAATTTGTGATCGTTACCGATACGAATGCAGATTTCCCCGATGAGTATTTGAAAAATCACGGGTTGGGGCGGCTGTGCTTGAGCTTTTCGGTGAATGGGAAGACTTTTTGCGCAGATAAAGATGTGATCGATGAACACGCTTTCTACGATCAAATGCGTGCTGGAGCCGATGTAAAGACCATGCAGGTAAATCCGGAGCAGGCAAAAAGCTATTTTGAACAATATTTAAAAGACGGCATTGAAGTGCTGTATTTGGCATTTTCCTCAGGCCTCAGCGGCAGCTATAACAGCGCTATCATTGCGGCTGAAGAATTAAAAGAGAGCTATCCTGATCTGCGGGTCGCTGTGATCGACACGCTTTGTGCTTCTTTGGGCCAGGGGCTTCTGACTCACTATGCCGTTACGATGAAAGAAGCAGGCAAATCGCTGGATGAAATCGTTTCCTGGGTGGAGGAAAATAAACTGCACCTGTGCCACATGTTTACGGTGGATGATCTGAACCATCTGTATCGGGGTGGCCGTGTTTCCAAAACGACTGCAATGCTGGGTACGGTGCTGAACATTAAGCCGCTTTTGCATGTGGACGACGAGGGGAAGCTGATCCCATTGAGCAAAGTACGGGGCAGGAAGCAGTCCTTGATTGGCCTTGTCAACATGATGGAGGAGCGCATAGGTTCTTACCATAATGAGATTTTCTTTATCAGCCATGGAGATTGTCTGGAAGATGCGAAATTTGTGGCTGCGGAAGTACAGAAGCGTTTTGGCATTCAGAAGCATTTGATCAATTTCGTGGGCCCGACAATCGGCGCGCATTCCGGCCCTGGGACAGTTGCCCTGTTTTTCTTGGGGGAAAAACGGTAGGCCGTCGGTAAAGGCTTTCCAAAGCGCAGGATTAAATATCCTGCGCTTTTTCTTCCATTTTTTCATCCGGATGAAGGACCGTTTTTGAGGCATACTTCCTTTTAAAGGAGGTGATGGGCGGTGGAAAATCGCGTGGCGTTTACGGTAACCGGCCTTTCAGCGGCGGGTGCGGAAGAAAAAATACGGGAAAAGCTTTACGGCATCAGCGGGGTGGATACGGTGGATTTCAACCGGGAAAAGAATCAGCTGGTGATCTGCGGCATGGAATTGGAACGGGCAGATCTGGCGGATCGGATCTGCAGCATGGGTTTTGAAGTAATGGAAGGATAGGCCCATCTAATTTTTCCAAGGTAGACTATTGTCAAATCGGAAAAAGTAGGATATAATAACGAAAAATGGTCTTTGTCATGTTGCTTTCCGCAGACTGCCGGCGAAATCCCTGAACGGTATGAGAGCAGACGGTGAAGCGTTTCTCTCTTGGCGGCAGGTAGAAATTTGCCTTTGCAGCAGGAAAGGATCGAGCAGCGGTAGTAGAAACCTGTCGGGAAAATATTACAATGAATATGCGGCGGTTCGAAGAAAGTGCCGCCGTTAAAAACTAGCTGTAGCACTTGCAAAGCCCGGCGGCAAAATAATGAAACAGACAGGATGGTACCGATTCTGTCATGAGGGTATGCGGGTCCTGTGCGACAAGGCGCTGTGAACCATGTCAGGCGGGGAACCGAGCAGCATTAAGCGGCTGTTTTTGTGCGCCGCAGTCAACCTGTGTGCCCTTGTGAGAGAACCGGTAGCAAGCACTATCGGTGCCCTGTCTGTTTTGTATATCTGCACTTTGCCGCGGAAGGAGCGAGACGATGTATCAGGCACTGTATCGAAAATACCGGCCTAAGACTTTTGAGGATGTTGTAGGCCAAGCACATATTACTCGCACCTTGCAAAACGAGGTAAAAACCGGAAAAATCGCTCATGCCTATTTGTTTACCGGTTCACGGGGAACCGGCAAGACGACCTGTTCCAAGATCCTGACGAAAGCGGTGAACTGTCCTCACACGCGGGATGGAAATCCCTGCGGGGAATGTGAAATCTGCCTGGGGATCGATGATGGCACGGTAATGGATGTGCTGGAGATTGATGCGGCCAGCAACAACGGGGTAGATAACATCCGCCAGCTGAGGGAGGATGCTTATTTTGCACCGGGCCAGGCAAAATATCGGGTCTATATCATTGATGAAACGCATATGCTCAGCACGGGAGCGTTTAATGCGCTGTTGAAAATTATGGAAGAGCCGCCGCCGCACGTTTTGTTTATTCTTGCAACGACAGAGGCGCATAAGGTACCGGCAACGATTCTTTCCCGTTGCCAGCGTTTTGATTTTAGGCGGATCGGCAGTGAAGATATCGCAGAATATCTGGAAAAAATCTCCCTAAATGAGGGAGTCATACTGGAGCACAGCGCAGGCTTGTTAATTGGCAAGCTGGCAGACGGCGGCATGCGCGATGCGATTTCCCTTTTCGATTTGTGTATTTCCCATGGAGGTGCGGTCACAGCAGAGGTAGTGGCCCAGGCAGCGGGAATGGCCGGTTCCGGCCATCTGTTAACGCTGGCCAAGGCTTTTGCTCAAAAGGATACTGCTTTTGCTTTGGAGCAAATTGGGGCGCTGCATGAAAAATCCATGGATATGGATCGGTTGTGCAGCGATTTGGTAGCATTTCATCGGGATTTGATGATTTTGAAGACGGTAGAGAAGCCGGAGCGATTCATTGTAGCGCTTCCAGAGGAAATGGAAGAAATGAAGCCATTGGCCCAGTTTCTGACTTTGTCCCAGATTTTATATACGCTTTCTGTTTTGCAGGAGGCGCAGAATCGTATGTCCCGCACTGCAAACCGGCGCACAGAGCTGGAAATGTCCGTTGTCCGTATTTGCAATCCGGCGATGGACAGCTCCGCTGAAGCGGTATTGACTCGTTTGGAGGCGCTGGAGGCAGCAGTACGCCGGGGGATTCCGGCTGCACCATCCTCTTTACCGGAACCGGCAGAGAGCGGGGAAAAAGCGGCCAAGCATTTACCGCAGAAGAAAAAAGAAGCGCCTTCCCCGCTAGAACAGGCAGCGGCAGAAGAGAAAGCATCGGCGCCCATTTTGGCAGATCTGTCTGATGCGCATCCTTTTGGCGAGTGGCAGGAGGTTCTTGGCAGACTGCTGAAAACCAACCCGCCGTTGTTTGCGGCACTGAAAAATTCCGACGCTTATGAAAAAGGGGATTTGATGCTGATCGATGCAAAAAATGAGCTGTTTTTTAAGTTGATCCGGGAAAATGAGTTTGCCAAGGATTCCTTACGGGCCGCCCTGCTGGCGCAGACCGGCAGACGCTACCGGCTGGGTCCATATCGGCCGCAGGGAAGCGCGCCGGCAAAACCGGAGGTAGACCCGCTGGAAACGTTGCTGGAATCGGCGAAAAACGCGGGAGTCCCGGTGGAGGAACAATAATGCCATCAGGTGGTTTCGCCTACGATAGATGAAGCAATTGGAAGAAAGGAATGGAGATTATCATGAAAGCAAGATTACCACAGGGTTATGGCGGCGGCGCCAGCAACATGCAGGGAATGCTCAAGCAGGCGCAGAAAATGCAGGCTCAGATTGCGCAGGTGCAGGCTGAGCTGGAGGAAAAAGAGCATACGGTAAGTGTTGGGGGCGGTGCGGTTCAGGTGGTCATGACGGGTAAAAAGGAACTGAAAGCGCTGACGATCAAGCCGGAGGTGGTGGATCCGGAAGATATTGAAATGCTGCAGGATCTGGTCATTTCTGCTGTTAACGAAGTGATCCGGGAAATTGAGGATGAATCTGCAAAAGAAATGGAGAAAATCTCCGGTGGCTTGAGCGTACCGGGGCTGTTCTGAATCTATGGAATATCATGTTTTGCCGCTGACCCGCCTGATCGAGCATTTTGAACGGCTGCCTGGCATTGGAAAAAAATCCGCCCAGCGGCTGGCTTTTTATGTACTGAATCTACCGAAAGAAAAAGCCTTGGATTTTGCCAACTGCATTGTGGAAGCGCAGGAAAAAATCAAGCATTGCAAAGTCTGCCAGAATTTAACCGATCATGAGCTTTGCCCGATCTGTCAGGACCCATCCCGGGACGAAAGTACGGTCTGCGTGGTGGAGGATCCCAGAGATGTACTGGCTTTTGAGCGGACGAAGGAATACAATGGACTTTACCATGTTTTGCATGGCCTCATTTCACCAATGGATGGAATCGGGCCGGATCAGCTGTATGTTAAGGAGCTTTTACAGCGTATTGGACAGGGAAAAATAAAGGAGGTCATTATGGCTACCAACCCCACGGTTGAGGGAGAAGCCACTGCCATGTACCTGTCTCGGCTGATTAAACCGCTGGGTGTTAAGGTGACGCGGCTGGCTTATGGGATCCCTGTGGGAAGCAATTTGGAATATGCCGATGAAGTGACGCTTTACCGTGCACTGGAGGGCCGCAGCGAGCTGTAGCGGATTCCCTTAAACGTCCCTTTGTCCAGCGGTGCAAAGGGCGAAAATCTCTCTTTTGCCGGATTTCATTTTTGAGAGGAGCGAAAATGAAACAGAAATTTGATTTTGATACGCTGGCCGAGCGGGAAGGCGTTGGCTGTATGAAGCTTTTGGAAACGCCTGAGGCGGTTCGAAAAGCGGGACTTATCAGCTTTGCCGGAGCGGAGGCGGATTTTAAAACGGCGCCAGCGATCATAGATGGGATTGTCCGGCGGGCACAAGGCGGCTTTTTGGGATACACAGTGCCGGATGAAGCATACTTTTCAGCCATCTGCCACTGGATGAAAAAAGAGAGGAGATGGCAGGTGGAACCGGAGTGGATTGTCCCTACCGGGGGCACCATCCGTTCCGTGGCAGCAGCGATTCGAATGACAACGCAGCCTGGCGAAGGGATCATTGTTCAGCCTCCAGTCTATTACCGCTATAAGCAGGCGGCGGATCGTATCGGGCGAAAAACAATTTATAATCCGCTGAAGATGGTTGGCGGGCGGTACGAAATGGATTTTGAGAATCTGGAGCACTGCATGGAGGATTCGAAAAACCGGTTGATGATCCTGTGCAACCCACACAACCCAATCGGGCAGGTCTGGAGCCCAGATCATCTGGCGAAGGTGGCACGGCTGGCGCGCCGCTATGGCGTGACAGTGTTCAGCGACGAGATTTTTGCCGAAACAGTGTATAACGGGCATATTGTCCAGCCATATAGCGAAGCGCCGGACGCCTGGGAACATGCGATTGTTTCCACTTCTCTGGGTAAGGCCTTCAGTCTCACAGGGGTCAATTATGCCAATCTGATTATCCCTGACAAAACGCTGCGAGAAGCGTTTATCGCCCAGCGGAATGCAGATCACTATGGCAGCATCGAACCGCTGATCCATGCGGCTCTGCTGTCGGCCTATACTAACGAGGGAGCTCGATGGGTGAAGGAGATGAATGACTATGTGCTGGAAAATATCCGGCTGGTGCGCCGCTTTTTTTCAGAGCATCTCCCGCAGGTCAGGGCTTTTGAAAGCGAAGGGGCGTTTGTTTTATGGATCGACTGGCGAGGTCTTGGCCTGACGGCAGAAAGCCTGCATGTTTTTTTGGAAGAACAGGCATTGTTTCTGACGGACCGGGGAGAAGAATATGGACCTGGCGGGGAAGGGTTTACCCGGATGAACATGGCGTCTCCGCACGCTGAAGTACAAAAAGCATTGAACAGCCTTTTGTCTGCTGCAAGAATACGTGGATTTGCACAGTAGCAAAGAAATTTTGACTTGCTGAAACAGAAAATATTTCCGTTGTTGACGAAAGGAAAAGGAAATGGTACAATAAGGATCCACGCTGGATAAGGAGGGGATAAAATGGATAAGGCCAGTACCAAAACCATCGTGCAAAACCGCCAGGTACGGCATGACTATTTTATCCTGGAATCTTACGAAGCGGGGATCGAGCTGTTTGGCACGGAAGTCAAATCCCTTCGGACAGGAAGGGCCAATTTAAAAGACAGCTGGTGCGAAATCAAAGATGGTGAGTTGTTTGTCCGGGGAATGCATATAAGCCCTTATGAACAGGGCAATATTTTTAACCGGGATCCAGTTCGTCCGCGGCGGCTTTTGATGCATAAGAAGGAAATCCAAAAGCTTTATGGGCAGTTAAAGACACAAGGACTTACTCTCATTCCGGTGTCTTTGTATTTCAAGGGGTCGAGGGTCAAGGTTCAGGTGGGACTTTGCAAGGGCAAAAAACTGTACGATAAGCGGGATGATTTGGCTAAGAAAGCGGCAAAGCGGGATATGGAGCGGGCGATGAAAGAGAGAAACCGCTAAACAATCAAAAAACAAAAAAGAAAAGAGATTGCATCAAAAATCTGGGGGCGTAATGGTCTCGACGGGGATTTTGAAGCATGGGAAGCGAGTAGAGGCGCAGGACCTCTTAAAAACCTGACACTTAAAATTAAACGACAACAATAACGTTGCATTTGCTGCTTAATTAAGCAGCCGTCCGGCCGGATAGGACCACGGATCCGGATGCGGGCGTCGATGAGTGGTGAACGTCGCCGCAAGGTTCCTCCCGCGTGGACGATGTATAGGAGGATACCAAGTCCTTTAGCTTGTTTGTCAGCGACTGGATAAGGGAATGGAAAGGACAAACTGCACTCGGAGATGCCTATGTGAATGAATTTTCGGACAGGAGTTCGATTCTCCTCGCCTCCACCAGATGGACATTACACGAACACCTGCTTTTTCAAAGGCGGCTTTGCCGTCAGGGTGTGGCTGTGATGGCAAGACAGAACCGGAGGGCCAAGACACGATGTGTCTTGGTCCTCCGGCTTTTTTGTATGCGTGCGCCGTCTTTAGTTCAGCGCCGAATCACGCAGGCAGATCATCGCAAGCAATGCGAGCTTTAATGCCCACTCATCATGTTTGCTTGTTAGGGACTATATCCCAGCCCCCACTGAATGCAGAATTTTATTCTGTGGCTGCACGTTCTACAAACGCTTTGGAAGGGGACGCCAAAACGCCGACCCCTTTGGCAGTGATAGCACAAATCGTTCCACCCTGATTGTCTCGGGGCTACCGTGAAACAGCGTAGCCCTTGATAGATGAGAGAGCAAAAAGCTTCAACATCGAACACTTTTTTAGTTCGTACCCAGCCTCCTGTTTCAGGGCATAGGGTGTCTTGAATCACGACATCCTGTGGTATACCTTGAAATCGGGCCCACCTTGGTGATGGGGGGCAATATACCATCCCATCCGATAATATGCGTTTCCTCAAAAGGGCTTTCCAAAGCGGAATCCCCTTGCCTGGAACGATAGCCATTGTGTGCTACTCCTT